>JBCCFL010000048.1:0-44409 GCA_039029735.1 Actinomycetota bacterium
CACGCCTACTACGCCAAGATGCAGGCCGAGGCGCCCGTGTTCGAAGCGGCCGCCCCGGGCGCCCCATTGCGGTTGGTCACCCGCTACGCCGATGTGCTGAACGTGGTGCTCGACACCGACACGTTCTCGTCGCGCTTCGACACCGGCGGCGCGGTTGGCGACAGCAACTACGCGGCGCGGCTCAAGGCCCTCTACGAGGCCGAGGGCGGCTACGACCGGCCCGGCACGATGCTCACCGCCGACCCGCCCGACCACACCCGCTACCGCAAGCTCGTGAGCAAGGCCTTCACCCCTCGCGTGATCGCAGGGCTGGAGCCCGTGATACGCGAGATCACGGTCGGTCTCATCGATCAGCTGCTGGCCCTCATGGCGCCAGCGCCCAACGAGCCGATCGAGTTCGTCGAGGCGTTCGCCGTTCCGGTTCCGGTGACGGTCATCGCCAAGGCCCTGAACGTGCCCGACGATCGGCTCGACGACTTCAAGCGGTGGAGCGATGCCTCAATCGCCGGCATCGGCACCAACATCTCGGCCGATGAGCGCCTCGCCGCGGAACGGGAGATCATCGAGTACCAGCACTACTTCGCCGCCCAGATCAACCGCCGCCGCACCGAGCCCGAGGACGACATCCTCACGAACCTGCTGAACGCCCGGATCGATGTGTCGGCCGACGGCGAGCCGGTGTCGACCGAGCCGCTCACGATGGCCGAGATGCTCAGCATCATCCAACAGCTCCTCGTGGCCGGCAACGAGACCACCACCAAGATGCTCACCGAGATGGTGCGCCTCCTCGGCGAACACCCCGACGAGTTCGCGGCGCTGCGGGCGGCGACGCTTGCGGGCGACGAGAACGGGGCGAAGGCCGTCGTGGAGGAGACGTTGCGATTGTCGACCCCCACCCAGGGAATGTTCCGCGTGGTCACCACCGACACCGAGGTTGCTGGCGTCGAGGTACCGGCCGGGTCACGGGTGGTGGTGATGTTCTCGGCCGCCAACCGCGACCAGTCGGTGTTCGACGCGCCGGACTCGTTCTGCCCCGGGCGAGAAGGGGCGCTCAACCACCTCGCGTTCGGCAAGGGCATTCACCACTGCATCGGTGCTGCGTTGTCGCGGCTCGAGGGGAAGGTCGCAGCGGAGGAACTGTCACGCCGGTTCTCCGCGCTACGCCTCGCCGATACGAATGACTTCGCCTACCACCCGAGCTTCATGTTGCGGGGATTGATGCGACTGGACGTGCACCTCACCCCGGCCGAGCTCTAGCGGGGCAGGTCACTCCACGGGGTGTTCTTGTCAACCTTGGGCTCGCCCGGAAGCCCGAGCACGCGCTCGCCGATGATGGTGCGCTGCACCTCGTCGGAGCCACCGGCGATCCGGTAGCCGGGCGCTCCGAGCACGTGCTCACCCCAGGCGTAGGTGCCGCGCCGCCCCAACGGCCGAGCCCCGGCGGCGGGTGCGCTGGCAGCCATGCGGCGGCTGGGGTAGAACACGGACCACGGCATGTTGCCGCAGCGGCGACGAAGGAGCCTCGATGGATCTGGGTCTGAGCGGTAAGAAGGCACTGGTCACGGGGTCGACGAAGGGCATCGGTCGAGCCGTGGTGGAAACGCTGCTCGCCGAGGGCGCATCCGTAGCGCTCTGCGCACGGACGGCAGAGGACGTGGATGCTGCGCTCGCCGAACTGGCCGACGCCGGCACGGTGGTGGGCAGCGCCGTGGACGCCGCAGATGCCGACGCCCTCGTGAACTGGGTGAACACCTCCGCCGATCAGCTCGGCGGTGTCGACGTGTACGTCCACAACACGTCGGGCAAGCCGGCCCGCAAGCTGGACGGCTGGATCAACAACTTCAACGTCGACCTCATCGCCCTGGTCGCCGGCGTCGAGGCCGCCAGCGAGGCACTGGCCGATGGCGGCGGCTCGGTGATCTCGATCGGCACCACGGCCACAGCCGAGCACTTCGCCACCGGCTCGGGCAGCTACAGCGCGCTCAAGGCCGCCGTCACCAACTGGACCCTGGGCCAGGCCCAGGTGCTGAGTGCCCAGGGCATCCGCTGCAACGTGGTGTCGCCGGGGCCGATCATGATCGAGGGCGGCGACTGGGACATGATTCGCCAGCACATGGGCGACTTCTTCGAGGCCACCCAGAAGAACCATCCTGGCGGCGACCTCGGGCACGCCCAGGACGTAGCCAACGTGGTTGCCTTCCTCGCCGGCGATGCCGCCAAACACGTGAACGGCACGAACGTGACCGTGGATGGTGGCTTCCTCAAGCGGGTGGACTACTAGGCCGCGACCATGAGCGGAGCTGCCGACGATCGACTGGCCCGAGTGGATGCGGTGCTCGTGGCCGGCGGTCGCTACCACGACATCGACTTCGCTCGCCGTGAACTCCTCGCACTTCTCGGTGAGCACCTCCATGTGAGGGTGCGCGTCGAGTCGACCTTCGAGAACACCGACCTGCTCGCCGAGGCGTCGGTGCTCGTGAGCTACACCTGCGATATGCGGCCTTCGGAAGCGGCGCAGCGGGCGACCCGCGCCTGGGTCGAGGGCGGAGGGCGGTGGGTGGCCCTCCACGGCACGAACGCCGCGCTCGATCTGCCCCGCCCCAACGGGGTGGAGGCGCCACGCTGCTTCCCGCTCTGGGCGGAGACGCTCGGCTCGCAGTTCGTGGCCCATCCACCGATCGCTCCGTACCTCGTGGAGCCGACCGATGCCGGGCATTGGCTCGTGGCCGGGATCGACGCCTTCGAAACCGACGACGAGCTCTACCTCATGGAGCTGCACGACGAGGCGGACCTCGTGCCGCTGCTCCACACCACGTGGCGAGGGGAGGCCTCCGGGTTCGCCGAGGCCGACTGGAGCGACGGTTCTGATCGGCACCTGGTGCAGTATCTGCGACCGCTCGGGGCGGGCGCCGTGCTCTACAACACGCTGGGCCACTGCCGCGGCCACTGGGACATGGCCCCGCTCATGCGTTGGTACCCGACGATCGAGCGGTGCTCGTGGGAGAAGCCCGAGTACCACGAGCTGCTCCGCCGGGCCATCCGCTGGTCGCTCGGCGCTGAGGCCTGAGCAACGACCACGAGCACCGAAGGAGAGCCCATGAGCGACGACCAGGTGGACTACGAGGATCTCACCGGCATGCAACTGTCGGAGGAGGAGCTGAGCCAGCTCGTGGGCCGCGGCGGCGAGTGCGTGTTCAACTGGACCAACTCGGCCGGCTACCCGGTGGGTGTGGTGGTGGCCTACGTGTGGCACGACGGGAGGTTCTGGACCACCTGCGCCGCCCGGCGGGCTCGGGTGCCGGCGCTTCGGGCCCGACCCCAGTCAGCCATCGTGATCAACCGTAAGGGGAAGACGGCCAGCTTCAAGGGCGACTCGGTGGTGCACGCCAACGGCGACGACGGCTTCGATGAGCTGAAGGGGTGGTTCTATGACGCCCTCTCGGGTATCAATGCGAACCCCGATGATGAGTACATCAAGGCCTTCCGCCGGTTCCTCGACTCACCCCACCGGGTGATCATCGAGACCGAGGCCAACCTCGTGGTCGGGTTCGACACGGCCAAGTTCCAGGCCTTCACCAATGAGGCCATCATCGCTGGAATGGCCGACTGAGAGGATCTGCCCGAATGCCCAAGCTCCGAGATCTGCGTGCGGTTGATGAACACTTCGCCACCAGCGGGCCCAACAGCAACACGCTCGTGCAGGCCATCGACAAGCCGGCCGCGGTGCTGTTCCGCATCCTGGAGGACGGCCCCGCCTGGAAGGAGTGGCTCGGCATCGACGTGGAGTGGACCTCGCCCGAGCCGTTCGGCGTCGGCACCACTCGCACCGTTCGAGCCAGCGGGCAGACGCTGGAGGAGACGTTCCTCGTGTGGGACGAGGGCCAGCGGATGAACTTCCGCTTCGACCGCACCACGCTGCCGATGGCGGCCTTCGCCGAGGACTACCTGATCGTGCCGACAGGCGACGCCAGCTGCGAACTCCACTGGAGCTACGCGTATGAGTGGAGCGGCCCGCTCACGCCGATCGGCAGCCGGGTGTTCGGCGCCGTGTTCGCCTTCAACGGCCGCCGCGCCCTCCGCAAGCTCGCAGCTCTGGCGGTATCCACCACCCGCTTCGACTGACCGCCACCGAAACGCCACGACTCGGCTCCGCGCCATCATGTGAACACGCCAGGGGGTTCAACGACGACATGGCAACACCGACGGGTTCCGCACCCGCCAAGCCCAAGCTGACCGTTCCCGACCTCGCCAAGAAGAAGGCGGCGGGGGAGCGGCTGTCGATGGTGGCGATCGGCGACTTCATGACCGCCACCTGGGCCCAGCGGGCCGGCATCGACATCGTGGGCGTCGGCGACAGCCTCGGCATGACGATGTACGGCCACGCCAACACGCTCGAGATCAGCGTCGACCAGATGATCCAGCACACCAGGGCCGTGCGGGCGGGCGCCCCCGACACGTTCTGCATCACCGCCATGCCGTATGGCTCCTACGCCACCGAGGACATCGCCGTGGTGAACGCACTGCGGATCATGAAGGAGTCGGGCACCGACGCCATCAAGCTGCAGGGTGGGCGCGACAAGTTCGCCATCATCAAGGCGGTGGCCGACGCTGGCGTGCCGATCATGGGTCACGTCGGCCTCATCCCGCACCAGGTGCATCGAATGGGCGGCTTCAAGACCCAGGGGCGAACAGCGGTGGATGCGCTTGCCATCGTGGACCACGCCCGAGCCATCGAGGAGGCCGGCGGCATCGGCCTGGAGATCGAGGCGGTGCCGTTCGAGGTGGCCAAGGCCGTCGACGATGCGGTCGACATCTTCACCTTCAGCATCGGGGCGGGCTCCGCTGGCACCTGCCAACTCCTGAACGGCTACGACCTCATCGGTGCCTTCGACACCTTCAAGCCCAAGTTCGCCAAGCGCTACGGCAACGTGAACGATGTGGCCACCCAGGCCATGGCGGCCTTCGCCGCCGATGTGGCCGCCGGCGTCTTCCCCGACGCCGAGCACACCTACACGATGAGCGCGGAGGAGGCGGAGGCCTTCGCCCGCGCCCTGGAGCGTTGAGTGCCGTGACGGTCACCGAGCTGTTCATCGAGGCGGCACGACGCAAGGGGCGCCAGCCGTTCCTGGTGGACGATCGCCATGAGATCTCGGGCGACGACGCCTGGCGGCAGGCCTCGGGGTTCGCCGCATGGCTCGAGGGCAACTGCGAGGCCGGTGCCGGTGTGGTGTTCCTGTGCCCGGCGTCGGCCCGGCATGCAGTGGCCTGGTTCGGCGCCCTCATCGCCAGCCGCCCCGTCTCGGGTCTCCACGTTCGTGAGCCACCGGCGTCGCTCGCCGCCACCATCGACTGGCTGGCACCCGCCGTGCTCGTGTTCGACGACGCCACCGCCGCCCTGGCCGCCGAGGCGGTCGACCTCGCGTCGAGCACACCCACGATGGTGGGGCTCGCGACGGCGGAGGCCGCCGAGATCACCTTCGACGAGGCGTCGAGTCACGACGTGTTCGCCCTGGCCACTCCAGCCCCGAACGACGTTGCGGCCATCATCTTGTCGTCGGGCACCACCGGTGAACCGAAGGGGGTCGTCCACACCCACCACTCGCTCACCCAGGCTGCCGTCCACGGCCGCCGGCACTTCCACGTTTCGAGCGCCGACAAGAGTCTGCTGCTCTACCTCCAGCCTTCGTTCGCTGGATGGGCCGTGTTCGTGCTGCCGTGCGCCACCGCCGGGATGACGGTGCGGTTCGGTCAGAGCTTCGATCCGGCGCGATTCCTGCAGCAGTGCCAGGACCACCGGATCACCCACGCGCCACTGGTCCCCACCACGTGGCGGATGACGCTCGCCGCCGGCCCCGAGGACTACGACCTCACCAGCCTCGATGTTGCGTTCGTCGGGGGAGAAGCCCCCACCAGCGACGACGTCGCCCAGCTCACCACGAGGATTGCCCCCACGGTGTCGCTGTCGTACGTGGCCAGCGAGACCCTCACCGGTTCCGCCGTTTCCGGCGACGCCCGCCAGCTCGACGAGGCGGGCAAGACCGGGAGCATGGGCCGGCCGGGCCACGCCACGGAAGTACGCATCGTCGACCCCGACGGTGGCGTCGACCACACGGCCGCGGCCGGGGAGATCGGCGAGATCCTGGTGCGTGGTCCGTCGAACGCGGCCGGGTACTGGAAGAACCCTGAGTTGACCGCCCGGCGCTTCGTCGATGGCTGGTGGCGGAGTGGCGATCTCGGCGTGCTCGACGCCGACGGGGATCTGTGGGTGCAGGGCCGGCACGACAACGTGATCAACACCGGCGGCATCAAGGTGCACGGCGAAGAGGTGGAGAACGCGTTGCTCGCCCATCCCGCGGTGAGCAGTTGCGCCGTGGTGGGCCAACCCGACGCCACCTACGGGCGGCGCATCGAGGCCTACGTTCTGCCGGTCGGCGAGCCACCGGCCCCGGATGTGCTCGATCGCTTCCTGCGGGAGGACCGGGCGCTCGCCGGGTTCAAGGTGCCGAAGGCGTTCCACATCGTCGACGAGCTCCCCACTGGCGCCACCGGCAAGCTGTACCGCCGGGCGCTGATCCGCGACGCCGACTGATTCCTCGAAGTGCTTGAGGCACCTGGGCCAAGCACCTAGGGTGGCGCGTGCGGGTGGGGGAGTTCCGGTGTCAGCAGCGTTCACAGTCTTTTGGGCGTGGCCCTACGAGGGCGAAGACCTCCATCTGGTCCGCTCCCTGCCGGGGCCCTCCGTTGCAGAGATGCTCCTGTTCCAGGACCCGTCTGGCGCCTTCGTCGACCACACCCAGGCCACGGGCAACGGTCTCGTCGGTATGGAATTCACGCCGAGGGTTCGCCTCAATCCCCCCGCACCGGGTTCGCCGCCGAACGCTCCGCTCCAGAGTTTCGATCTGACCGTCGAGTCCGACGGCGTGATCACTGCCGATCCTGCGACCTCGTCGACCAAGGTCAGTTCGTTCTGGCTCGACATCACCTGCACGATCACGTCGGGCTCGGGTACCGTCACCGACGAGCGGTCGATCCACGTGGTCGTCCACGACCTCCCGGCGACCACCGCCTGGACCACGCCCGACCCGATCACGCTCCGATCCCCCCATCAGGGAACGCGCTCGTACCGCCGGCCCAACGTCTACGTGCAGTTTCCCGACGGCGCGATTGCCGACGTCACACCGCTTCCTGGCACCACCTACGTCCCGGACAACCCGCTCCTTCCAAACCTGGAATCGGCAGCCAACGGTCAGCAGCTCACGACCAGCACGATCAGCGGGTGGGACCCGTTGCTGTGGTCACCGCCCTGGTTCGGATCGTTCACCGCCAGCGTCCCCTCCTACATCGCGCCGGGGCTCACGGCAACCGGTGGAGTGCGCGTGGAGTATCCGTGGGAGGTGTTGAGCCCGGCCGATCGAACCGTGACCTGCCTCGACGCGTCGAGCATGCGCGCCGCCGATGCGGACGCAGCTGCGGCCAACGTGCTGATCCTCGGTGACGGATTCACCAGCGCGCAGCGGCTCGAGGACTTCGCCCGGGGCCTGGCCGTCTACACGAAGCGTCTGCCGACGTTTCGCATGCTGGGTGATCGGTTCCGGTTCTGGGTGCTCCCTCTCGTTGGCCACACCGGGGGCGTGAGCGTGCGCACGTTGGCCACCGACACCATTGGCGGTGCTCATGCACCGCCTCAGGAGCCGACCGACACTCGGCCGCCGTGGATCGACACCGACCTGCTCCATCTCATCGGCTACCCGTCCACCGAGGTCGCCAACGGACCGGCCCCCACCCTCTCACAGGCCGCGGTGGACTGGTCGCAGCTGTACGACGTGGCCGCAACCGACATCGACAGCGGTGATCCGGCCAACCCTGCGCTTCAACAGAGCGACATCAACGCCTGGCTCGCCAACTCCCAGCGGGTGCCCCTCAACGAGGCGGACACGCTCTACGGCGTGGTACGAGGAACGCGCACCTCGGTCGAGGATGACCGGAGCTTCTCCCTCCGTCAGATTCGCCGTGACGAACTCGACCGGCTGCTCGGCAACCTCGTGGACGCGGACGGAACCGCCATGGGGAGCAGGTGGACGGCGGGCGGGATCGACGGGCGCCTCATCTTCATGCTCCTGGAGGGCCACACCGAGGCTGCCGTGTTCTCACCCGGCAACGGGATGGTGCTCGCCGGCGCCCAGCAGGAGACGAGTGCCCAGAGGCGGAACGCCTCGGTCGCATCGCCGAGCGGCAATGGACTCGATGCGGTGCCTGTGAGCTCGGGGCCGTTCACCTCGGTGTCGGCAGCGATGATCCGTCGTCCGGGGCTACGGTCGACCTTCACCCATGAGTTCGCTCATGCGCTCGGCCTCGGCGACGAATACGGCGGGAGCCACGATCTGCCCGCCGATCGAGCGGCTGAGGTGGCGGGCGATCCAAACCTGGCGCTCCACAGCGACGTCTTCGGCGCAGGGTTCGACCCCGATGCGATCGGCTGGGCCCGGTGGCACCGGATCCGGCACGCCCTTCGTCTCGATCCGGGCGACCCCGTTGCGACGTTGCCCACCAGCGGGCACCCGAGCGGTGAGGCACCGGTCGATGGCAGCGGGCACGTGGCCTACGAGATCCGGTTTCAGCCGGGTGAGATCATGGGAGCCCGCGTCGGTTCCCGCGTGCCGGAGTTGGCCGCCGCTGGGTCGACGACACCGACCGAACCTGTCATCTTCGTGCGCGAGCGGAACGCCGATGTGCTGGGCCCGGCTGATGCGATCGGGCCGCTCACGCTGCTCTGGGTTGATGAGGCCGGCGACCGAGTCGTAGTACGGGAGACGGCCCCCGGCATGGTCCCGACCAGCGTGTTGAATCTCTCGACCGACCGCCGGAGCGCGCCAATCGCCTTCGTGCCGGTGCCCAAGCCCGCTGAGGCCGACGGGTTTGCGCGGCTCCTGCCGAAGACGGTTCGGGATCATCTCGCCACCACCCGCCGGCCCCTCGATGCCTATCCCGTCTCGACCCACCCCATCAGTACGTGGACCAGATTCGACACCCCATCGAGCGGCTCCGACTGGCCGAAGATGTTGAACAAGCCAACGACCGGATCGAAGAAGCTGTTCTACGCCCGGCGCGTGCCTGCACTGTGGACCGGCGGCCTCACCTTCAACTACGGCGTGCACCACCCCACGTCGCACTCGGTCATGCGCGGGAGTTCCTCCCGCACCTACAAGGGACCCGCCACGTCGTTGCCCCCTGGGGAGACCGGGCTGCCGTCTGGTGATGTGGGCGCCCTCCCCGGTGTCGGCGACCCGAACCATCACGGCCCGGTCGGGGAGTACCTCCTTGTGGATCGCTATGCCCCTGAACTCCACCATCTCGTGGAAGCCCGCTTGGCCCGGGCCGATCCTGACTGACGATTTCGTGCTCCATCCGCTGACCACCCGCCCACATCTCGACCCGCAGGCACACTCATGAACGGCATCGAACGCTGGCTGCTCGACCTCCTTGCCGAGGTGGTCGACGAGGTACAGCGCACCTTCACCGACCCGGATCGGCGCAGCGTGGCGTTCGGCCGTCTGGGCTGGGATGTGCCCGACGTGCCCTCGGAGTACACCGACCTCGCCGCCGACGCCCGCGACGTGATCGCCGCGATCGGCGAGCTCACCGACGGGGCGACGCTCGACGAGATCGTGACCCTGATCGTCGAGGCCGCCGAGCTGATCGAGGGCATCGCCACCCTGCCCGCGCCGCCGGCGATTCCCGCTCCCGATGTGAGTGCCTTCGAGGCCGACCTCGCCGGTCCGTTCGTGGAGGAGCTGATCATCGATGCGCTGGGCCGGGTCGCCCCGGGCGGGCTCGGGCTCGCCGCCGCCGTCGGCGCCGTCACACCCGTTGACGAGACCGCAGGCCCGAGGCCACGGCTTCGCTACGCCTTCGATCCCAGCCGCCTACGCGACCTTGTCACCCGGCCGGTTCCGGTGCTGCGAGACGACATCGCCGAGTGGGCCACATCCGACGACGCGGCCCGCCAGATCGTCGACACGATCGGCGCGCTGCTCGCCAACTTCGACCTCCCGATCATCTCCATCCGCACCACGCCCGAGCTCCGCCGGGACCTCGGCGTCTACGGCCCCGACGCCGCCGACGACCACTTGGAGCTCCAACTCGTGGACGGGGAGGTGGGCGGGGTGGAGGTGCTGCTCGGCCTGCAGCTGATCGCCGTCGACACCTCACCGCCGCGCTTCCTCGTCAAGCCCGTGGTCGAGGGGGCGCTGAACGCATCGGCCGAGATCATCGAGAACTGGACGTTCGACCTCACCGCCACGGTCGACGCCGCCGATCGCACCTGGCTCGACGTGTCGCCGGACGGAGTGGCCGTGTACGCCGAGGACGGCACCGCCGGGGGCACCGACTTCTCGGTGGCGGCCAGCCTCACCCATCGGCCCAGCAGCCCGATCCGCTTCGTCGGGTCGGCCGAGGGAACTCGCATTGAGGGCGCAGCGCTCACCGCCAGCATCGGGCTCCATAGCGCCAGCACCGAGATCGTGGGCTCGTTCGCTGTGCCTGAGTTGAAGCTGATCCTCGCCGCAGGCGACAGCGACACGTTCATGGCGTCGATCCTCGGCAACAACGAGACGGCCATCGATCTCCCGCTCGACATCGCCTACTCCAACACCGATGGGCTCAGCATGCCCGCCGAGTTCGGTGTGGCCTTCGACATCTACCCCGAACGCACCATCGGCCCGATCACGATCGAACGGTTCGGCATCTTCGGTGGGGTGGACGGCAGCGACCCAGAGTCGCTGCTGTTGATACGGGCCGACGTCGACCTCAGCGGGCAGGTGGAGGTGTTCGCCGCTCGCATCGAGGGCATCGGTCTCGAACTCTCGATCGGCATCGCCTCCGGGGACCACACCCCGTCGGTCGCCATCGGGTTCGTGCCGCCCGCCATGGTCGGGTTCAGCATCGACGCCGAAGCGATCAAGGGCGGTGGCTTCCTCGCCATCGACGCCGACATCGGCCGCTACTCCGGGGCGCTCGCCATCGAGGTGATCTCTGTCGGGATCTCAGCGATCGTGGTGGTCGACACCCAGCTCCCGGGCGACGAAGACGGATTCGCCCTCTTCGCCGCCCTCTTCCTCGAGTTTCCCGGCATCCCGCTGGGCTTCGGGTTCTCGCTCACTGGCGTGGGCGGCATCGTGGCCCTCAACCGCACCCTCGACTCCGAGGCGCTCGCACTCGGGCTGCGCAGCGGCGTGATCGACAGCCTGCTGTTCCCGGACGATCCGGTGAACGACGCCGCCCAGATCATCTCGTCGATCGACAGCTACTTCCCGATTCTGCCGGGCAACACGGTGTTCGGCCCCGTGATCGAGATCAGCTGGGGCACCCCGATCATCATCACCGCCGAGATCGGCGTGGTGATCAGCCTCCCCGAGGGCATCATCGCCGTGCTCGGGTCGATCTCGGCGAACCTCCCCGAGCCGAACGCGCCGATACTCGAACTCAACCTCGACGTGCTCGGTGTGATCGACATCCCCCGCCAGGAGATGTCGATCGTCGCCTCGCTCTACGACTCCACCCTCATCGGCGTCATCAGTCTCAGCGGTGACATGGCGATGTACCTGAGCACCGGCTCCCAGCCGTACTTCCTCATGTCGGTGGGTGGGTATCACCCCTCGTTCCGCCCGCCGTCGAACGTCCCGGCCGCCATGCAGGACCTGCGGCGGATGACGGCGTCGATCGCGATCGGCTCCACGGTTGACATCAGCATCCGCGCCTACTTCGCCATCACGTCCAACACAGTGCAGTTCGGGGCGTCGGTCAACGTCGAGGCGTCGACGAAGGTGGTGTTCACGACCTACACGGCCCGCGGCTGGTTCGAGTTCAACGTCCTCCTTCAGTTCACCCCGTTCAAGTTCGTGGCCGACATGTCGGCCGGTGTCGCTGTGTACTCGGGCAACAAGGAGCTGATGGGTGTGCACCTCGACGTGCTCGTCGAAGGCCCCGAGCCCTGGTACGCCAAGGGCACTGCCTCGTTCAAGTTCTTCGGGGTGAAGGTGAACTTCAACGTTGAGGTCGGATCGAAGGCGAGCGGTGGCTCACGAGAGACGCTGCCGATCCGCGACGAGGTGGTGGCAGAGCTGGAGCAGGGCTCGTCGTGGACTGAGGCAGCCCCAGAGGGTGGGGTGACCGCAGGCGTGATCTTCGTGGAGCTCGACGAGGCCGACGCCGACCTCACCTGGATTCGGCCCGACCATCAGCTCAGCGTCACGCAGAAAACTGCCCCGCTGAATCGCACCATCGAGGTGCTGGGCGAGTCGCTGCCCGCGCCCGGCCACGAACGCCTGGAGATCACCGCAGCCGGTATCGGCGACACCGAGGCGGACGGCTGGACCGTGCTCGACGACTGGTTCGCCCCGGCCCAGTTCGAACAGATCGGCCGCAACGAGAAGCTCACCCGCGAATCGTTCGAGCTGATGAACGCCGGGGTCACCTTCGGCTCGCCGGTCACGGTCGTCACCGCCGACACCGACGCCAACTGCCACACCATCACCGTGGACTACGAAACCGAGGTGTTCACCGACGCGGAGGAGGCCATGGCCACCTTCGCCCGACTGGGAGCGATCGGTGAGGCGGTGGCCATCGAGACAGGAGCCATCCAGGCGCTCGTGTCGATGGATGCGCCCGAGTACATGGTGGTGAACGCCCTCGACGGCACCCGCAGCACCGTGGTGGACGAGGCCGTCACCGGGCTCTCCCAGCACGATGCCCTACAGCTGATCGACTTCGCAGTTGCCGGCGGAGCAATGGCCGACTCGCTGATGATCGTGCCAACGGCAGCCACGCTGACCGAGATCGGAACCCCCTGATGGCAAACTCGTTCCCCACGCTCACGTTCCTGCCGTGGATGCGACGCGGCCTGTCGGCGGAGATCACCGACGTCGACACCGGGCAGACGAGCTTTCCCCGCTCGCCCGAACTCGACGTGTGGGTCACGATCGACGACCACACCGCCCACGCAGACGTGTCGCTGCGCCCCGCCGATCACGTGACGGGCCTGCAGCCGGGCCAGATCGTTCGCCGGTACCCGGGGCCCAACGCCGGCAACGCCGAGTTCGGCTACTGGCCGCTGATCGAACTCTCGGCCCCCGACCTGCCCTGGGTCATGACACCGTTGGCTCCCGACGAGAGCGGCGACAGCCGGCTCCGGCCCTGGCTCGTGCTCGTGTGCGTGCCCGTCGGCGACGTCGAGTTCATGCCAGCCGAAGGCAACCGTCCGGCCACGATCATCGCGGACGCCGACCAGCTCGGGGACCTCAGCCGGTCGGCCGAGTGGGCCCATGTGCAGAGCACGGTGCCCGCCAACGATGCAGCGGCCGCCGCCGATACTCCGGGAGTGGCGCTCGCTCGCATCGTGGCCCCGGTGGCGTTGGGGCCCGGCACCACGTATCGGGCCGCCCTCGTGCCTGCGTTCACCCCGAACGGCGACGATCTGGAGCCGGCATGGTCACTCGGTGACGGCGCCGTGGAGGTGCCGGTGTTCGACACCTGGACGTTCACCACCGGCATCGCCGAGAGCTTCGAGGCGCTCGTCACGTTGCTCGAAGCGGTCGACTCCGATCTCGATCTCGACCTGGGCATCAACCCGGTGAACGTCACGGATCTCGGCGCCATCGATCCGTGGCCCGACGAGGATCTGGTCGAGATCGACTACGCCGGCGCGCTGATCGACACCGACCTCGAACCCATTGGTCTGCGCGGGCTCGTCAAGGTGTTCAACGATGCGGTGGAGCCGTTGCTCGAACAGGGCGACCACCGGGTGCTTTCACGACCCCGCGGCCCCGACCCGGTGGTGACGCCACCGCTCTACGGGGCCTATGCCGCTGAGACCCACGAGGTGCCCGACGTCGAGGATGCCAAGGAGCTGGGCCTCTGGTTGCGCCAGGTGAACATGACGGTGCGCCACCGCATCGCGGCCGGCCTCGGGGCCAGGATCGTGCAGATCCACCAGGAGCGGTTCATGGCCCAGGCCTGGAAGCAGGCCGGGCAGATCGTGGAGGCCCGCCGGGCGCTCAACGCCGCCCGTCTCCAGGCCGAGATCGGCCGCCGGTGGAAGGCCCGTGCTGCTGAGCTCGACCCCGACCAGCAGCTCCACGTGCTCAAGTCCCAGCTCGGCTTCGTGCGCCTCGCCGATGACGAGCCGGCCAGAGCCGCCCTGGCCGACAGCGGCATCCCGAACGGGCTCCATGATCCTGCGTATCAACGCGTGACCCGATCGGGAACGGCCGTCTCGCGGGCATCGGGGCGCCGAGCCGACCGCTTCGAGGGGCCGCCGCTCGATCCGTCCGATCCCGAGTACGTGCATCGGCCGGCGTGGCGCAACGAGGTGGGCACCACGTTTGGCCGCCCTGTCGACCGCAACCAGATGCGGTTCGGCGCCGTGGACGCACCGGCCGGCACCGTGTTGACGGCGCACCGCCATCTCGACCCGGACCAGCTTGCCGAGTCGGGCCAGAACATCTACCGAGGTACCGCAGCGTCGCGGTTCTCAGCCAACGCCCCCGATCGTCTCCGCACCGCCGACGTGGCGGCCACCGCCCAGGTCGCCCTCTCGCCGATGCAGGCGGGGAGGGGCCGCGTGGATCAGCGGGTGAGTGGCCTCGGTGCCTTGCTCGATGCCCGGGGCTTCCCGACCGACGAGATCCCCACCCGCCCCAAGATCGGGCCGAGGATCGACGAGGCCCTCATGTGGTCACTGATCCGCATGTCGCCCGAGTTGTTGATGCCGGGCATCGGCGACTTCCCGGAAAACAGCGTGCGCCTCGTCGAGGCCAACGCAGCCTTCGTGGCCGCCTTCCTCGCCGGGGCCAACCACGAGATGAGCCGGGAGCTGCTGTGGCGGGAATTCCCGGCCGTCATGGGCAGCACCACGTTCCGTCGCTTCTGGGATCGGGCCCCCGGCGACACCGACATCGAACCCATGGCCGACTGGCAGCCCGACCAGGGCCTGTCGGACCTCGGCGACTCGATGAGCGCCGAGGAAGATCCCAAGGGCACGGCCGGGATGCTCGTGCTGCTGGCCCGCGGCGACGTGTTCCGGCTCTATCCGACGATGGTGGTCTACCTGCGCGACGACACGACCGGCGTCGTCACCCTCCCCGCCTTCGGTGGCCGCATTCCTCCCGACGTGAGGTTCTTCGCCTTCGAGGTCGACGACGTGGATCACGTGATCGAGAGCGACACCTGGACCGCCGTGTTCGAGGAGCAACCGGCCGAACCACGCTTCGGTGAAGACGACGATGTGACCATCTCCTACGCCAACTCGGCGTCCGTGGCCGCCACGGCCTACCAGCGACCGTTCCGCTACGAGTTCCCCGTGGCCACCATCGTGGGGCACAACGATGCCTGACGGGCGCGAGATGCTGGAGGAGGAGGCGTACAAGAACCTCGCGGCCGACGTTCCGCTTGCGCTCCTCCCGGTGCGCATCGAGACACGCTTCTTCCCGAACCGTCGCGCCGGCGACAAACCGGAGGTGCTGCGGGTCCGGATCTTCCCCGACACGATCCACGCCGACGACCACCGCCACGGCCTGACCGACTACGAGATCGACGCCGGGATCGGGTTCTGGAACACCATCTGGAAACTGCCAGACGACGACCCGGCCGCCATCGATGCCAGGGCCCATCTGGCCGCCCAGGTCGGGCCCTATCGGGCGGTGCACGTCGCGGCGCGGTGCCGCCCCGACGGTGACGCCGATGCGGGCGACGAACCCAAGTTTCCCGACCTGAAGCCGGTCGAGACGGTGGAGCCTGTGTACGCCCGCCTGTTGCCCGACGAGTGGATGCTCCGCTTCTATCGCACCGACGGCACGCTGGCCCACACCGAGTTCATCGCCGTCGACACCACGAGCGACCTGGTGATGGCGCCGGCGCTCGTGGCGGGCCACGAGACCGACCACGGCGACGATCCCCGCGGCACCGCACGCGGCTTCCTGGAGGATCAGGACCTGGCCTGGGCGTTCGACTTCGCCAAGGCCGTTGCTGTCGGCATGGCCTGCGAGATCGACCTCGGAACGCTGCCCAGCCCGATCGGAACGCTGCTGGTCACCGGCGTCCGCTCCGTGGAAGAGGCCAAGTTGGTCCACGTCGCCGAGGCCCAGGCCCTGTTCACCCAGTTCGCCCAGCATCGCTTCAGTCGCGGGCTCGACGTGGTGCCGCAGGGCACTCCGACGAACAACAGCGACGCCGGGCGGTCGGGGGTGTCATTGTCGGACCCCGACCCCGAAGCGATCTTCGATGCCGCAGCCCGGCCCGGCCCCGGCGCGGCCCGGCTCGTGGTCGAGGCCATGGTCAAGGAGCCGGCCACGATGTACGTCGCCCGGGCCAACGATGCGCTGTCGCTCGCCTTTGGGCACCTGGTGCCGAACGCATTCGACTTCACGGTCAACGCCCACCAGAACGACGGCCTGTCGTCGTGGGCGATGAACATGGCCACCGGCTTCGCCACGATCGGTGGGGCCTTGGCGTTCGGTCTGCGTCAGCTCGACGGCAAGGGGGTGCTCGACGAGCACGCGCTCGACCTGCGCGACTACTACGCCCGCTGGGTGCGAGGCGGGGCGGCGCTGCCCACGTTCCGGGTGGGGGAGCAGCCCTACGGCGTGATGCCGATCACGAGCCGCCCGAAGGAGTACTTCGCCCCGGCCGAGTTCCGGGTGAAGTACGAGCACTACCTCACCGAGCTGCTCGACAACTGGCGGGCGGCACTGCCGGTCGCGGCCCTCGACCCCGACGCCACCGACGCCCGCCCGGGCCGCACGCCCCTGATCACGGCCGAGACCGTGGCCACGGTGCTTGGCGCTGTTCCCCACCCCACTGCGCTCCAGGTTCGCGAGGCGGAGAACCTGAACCCGGCCGACACCGCCGAACTCGACGATCTGATCGGCCAGATCGACACCATCGTCAACGATCTCGGGGGCCCCGGTCAGGGCGCCCACATCGTGGCCGCCGGCAACATGGTGCGGCCCCTGTGGGACGACCGACGACCGTTCCTCGAGAGCGTCAACTACGACGTGTACACCCAGCTGACCAGCGTGGACCTGTGGGAGCAGGAACTCGATCACGTGATGGACACCTACCCGTACGAGGCGATCACCGACCCGCTCAACGAGGCCCGCGATCTCACCCAGGGCCCGCTGCGCGACCTCGTCGAACAACGGCATCGGGCCACGCAGGCCCTACCCTCAGCGCTCACCAAGCTGCACGGCTTCGGGGGTGTCGGGTCGCAAGACGTGCTGTTTCTCACGGTGCTCGGCTACGGCCTGGAGGCGACCGCCGTCGACGATCTGTCGGCCACCGACGATGGATCGCTCTCTCACCTGCTCGCGTTCTTCAATGCGGTCGAGCGGGAGTTGGGCTCGATCGCGGCCGGTGACCAGCCGGTGTGGAAGCGGTCGAGCTTTGCGTCGGAGGATCCGCTCCTTCCCACGTTGCTCGACACCGCATACCGGTTCACCCCGGCGAACGCCTTGCCGATCCTGGCGCTGGCCTTCGCCGTGATCCGCAAGCTGGCGCTCACCAGCCGGGAGAAGCTGCTGACGCTCGACATCAATCCGATCGATCCGCTCGACATCGGCGTCACCCTGCCGGGTCCGGGGCCGGTCTTCGAGCCGGTCGAGGTGCGAGTGCCGGTTCCCCTGGCCGAGGCCCGGATGGTCGACTACCTCGACAACCTCCTGCGCGAGAGCCTCGGGCTGGTGATGTACCGGTTGGACGCCTGGGTGCTGGCGTTGGCGAACGAGCGCCTCGCCACGCTGCGCAAGGCCGAGCCCTACGGAATCCAGATCGGTGCCTACGGCTGGCTGGTCGACATCGAGCCGGCCACTCCGATGGGCGGGCACGACGACGCCCCGGCGGCCCCGTCGCAGGGCTACATCCACGCGCCATCGCTCACCCACGCCACCACGGCGGCGGTCCTGCGGGCCGGCTGGTCTGGCCACGGGGCCAGCGATGGCGACGCGCCGCTGTCGGTCGACCTGTCGTCGGATCAGGTGCGCCGGGGCCAGTGGATCCTCGACGGGCTGCGCAACGGCCAGGAGCTCGGTGAGGTGCT
This sequence comes from Actinomycetota bacterium, assembly GCA_039029735.1. Classification (GTDB taxonomy): domain Bacteria; phylum Actinomycetota; class Acidimicrobiia; order Acidimicrobiales; family SZUA-35; genus CADEDH01. The sequence continues at coordinate 18,089 of JBCCFL010000048.1, forward strand.
CGGCGCCCGGTTCGAACGGGCGCTCCACGACGCCCGTCTTGATGTGTGGATCGTGGAGATCCGCAAGCTGGTGCTCGACGTGACCAACGACGACGCCGGCCCCGGCGCCGTCGTGGACGGGTTGGTGCTCGCCGGCGCGGCCGCGCTCGGCGGCGGGCTCACGGGAGCGGGTGGGGGCGCCGGCTACGACATGACCACCCGCGAGGCGCAACTGGCCGGGCTGTTCGCCACCCGCATCGCCACCGCCCCTCGCCGTCAGCGCCGCCAGCTGCGGCGGGTGGCGGAGATCGCCGACCGCATCTCCGCCGACCTCGACGCCGTGGCCGACGTGATCATGTTCCAGAGCGTGCACTCGCTGCTCTCGGGTGACAGCCCGGCTGCGCAGTCGGCGCTCGCCATCTCGTCGGGGGCCGACGCCACGATTCCTCCCATCACCGGCACCCGCACCGCCCGTGATGGTCAGCTCGTGGGGCACCGGGTGGGCACCACCTGGACCGAGCAGGAGATCAGGGCCGGCGACAGCATCGCGAGCATCGCCGAACCGGCCGTTGCAGCCTGGTTGGCGGCCCACCTGCCCGAGGTGAGCGCCGTGCGGTTCTCGTGGACCCAAGTCGCCCCGGACCTCGACGGCTCGGCCACGATGCGGGCACCGCTCACCACGGTGGCGTCGCTCGACGATCTCGGGCTCAGCGTGGTCGACGCTGCGCTCCTCGCCGGAGCCGGTGCCGACCAGTCGGCGTCGGATCTCGGCCGGGTGGTCACGGCCCTTTGTGCGGGCACGTTCCACCCCGAAGGAGAGCTCGGCATCCCGCAGCAGGTTCCCGTCGGGCAGGTGAGCCTCGACGAGTTCGGGCTCCTGGCATCGGCGCTGTTCGAGGTGGTGAGCCGGGCCCGGCCGCTGGGTCGCACCGACCTGGTGTTGCCCGATGAGGCCGAGACCCTCGGAGCCGAACTGGACTACGACGACGAGTTGGGGGTGCGAGCCGCCGCGGTCGACGGAGCGCTCTCCACGCTCGCATCGGCGATCACCGCCAAACGCAGCCAACTCCTGGCCTTGGCCCAGGCAACGGCGATCGGCATCCCCGGGGCCCTCACCACCCTCGAAGCCGTGGTGGGTATCCGTCCGGCGGCAGCCGCCGCCCAACCTCCACCGCTCGATGACGCCGATCTCGATGACGTCGATCTCGATGGAGGCGTCGATGCCGACGCCGATGCGGCGGATGGCTCGGCGGAGGTGCCACTCACCGACGACGAGCTGATCGAACAGGGCCTCGACGTCGTCGTGGCCGCCGTGGTGGCCCGCCTGCCGCTGGTGGACGACCCGACCCCGGCCGACACCGACGCCTGGCTCGATGCGCTGGAAGCACGCATCGGTGAGCGGCTCCCGGTGTGCCCGCTGTTCGAGGTGCCCGAGGGCACGTCGATGTCGGTGCCGATTCCGGTCGTACCCGGCGGAGCACCCGACCCCCGGGTGGAGCGTCGTGATCAGGCGCCGCGCTGGCTGCGTCAGGTGGCTCGGGTGCGATCGAATCTCGGGGCCCTGCTCGACGGGCTGCTGCTGAGCCAGGCGGTCACGGGCACCGCCGAGGCCTTCGACGTGCTGCAGAAGCCGTCGCCGGCCGGACCATGGGTGGCCACGGGCAAGCCGTCCGCCACCGGAGACCAGCTTTCATTCGTCGGTCTCGGCCCGAAAGACCTGCCCTTCGAACCCGGGGCCGTGGTTGGCGGCCTCCTCTTCGACTCGTGGACCGAGTCGATTCCCCGACCCCGCCAGGAGACGGGGGTGGCGGTGCACTTCGATGCCCCGAGCGCTCGTCCACCCCAGACCGTGCTGCTGTCGACCGTGGCAGAGGGCGACGAGTTCTCAGCCGACGAACTGGCCGACCAGCTGATGTTCACCCTGGAGTTGGCCAAGCTGCGAGCAGTGGGGCCGGTCGATCTCGGCTTGGGCCAGGTGCTACCCGGGGTGTTCATCGAAGACGGCCTGGTGCTGTCGGACGAGGTGGAGGACACACCATGACGCTTCGACGGCTGGAAGGGTCGAACGTCGATCCCGAGATGACCGAGGGGCTGAGCGCCCGCATCGCCGATCCGTTGTGGATGCTCACCCGACAGTGGCAGGTGGGCGAGTTCCACGGCGAGGACGCCGCCTCGCCGGTGCTGATGACGGCCGAAGTGGAGGACATTCCCATCACCAGCGTGATGGCGGGGAAGGACACGGTCGTGTCCACCACCGCGCTCGCATCGCTTGAGGCTGTGGTGGAGGCCGAGCCCGTGCGTTCTGGCCCGGCCGCACTGCGATGGCGCCTGGAGGCGGGCGAGGCCCTCGTGACCGAACTCCGCCGGCAGGGGTACACCGCCGCCGCCGACACCCTGGTGAGGGCGTTCCAGCCCGACCGCAGCGTGATCACCGCCATCGACGAGCTACGCCCGCTCGATCCCGTCGGCTGCGCCCGGCTCCGCATGCTGGCGGTGCGGACCATCGACGGGCGCCGGCTGTACGACGCGGTGCAGACCGCCGAAGGCTCCGCCGACGACGTGCCGGAACTCGCATCACTGTCGTCGGACGAGACCGACCTGATCGATGCCTGGGTTGCCGGGGAGGACTCGCTCTTCACCGACTCCAGTTTCGGCACGGAGGCCTGGATCGACGATCGGCTGGAGTACCGGTTCGCCGTCACCGCCGGCAACGACACCCATGCCGACCGCGACTCGGTGCTGCTCCGAGCCGAGGAATACCCGGGCGGCACGCTCGACTGGTACCACTTCGACGTCGCCCAGCACGACGCCCGGCCCCGGCGGTCCTGGAAGGACGAGGAGGCAGAACGGCGCAAGCGGGAGTCGGAGGGCCGGCCCCCCGATGGCGACGACGGCGACGGCATCCGTCGCATCGAAGTGCTCGCCTCGCCGCTGCGCTACGCCGGCCAGCCAGCGTCGCGCTGGTGGGAGTTCGAGGACGGCGACGTGGCCTTCGGCGATCTTCGGGGCGGCCCCGACGACATCGCCCGCTCGGTGGTGGCCAGCTTCGCCGCCGTGGCTGGCGACGACTGGTTCATGGTGCCGGCCGAGGTTGGTGTCGGCACGCTGTCGAGGGTGCGCGCCGTGCGGGTGCTCGACTGCTTCGACCATCAACCCCACGTCATCCGCCCGACGGCCGTGGTCGATCATGCCTTCGACGAGGAGCGGCCCTGGAAGTTCTTCGAGCTCACCGGCGATGCGTCAGCGAAGAACGGGCTCAGTCCGATGGTGTTCGTGCCGCCGGTACTCGACACCGTCGAACAGGGCCGGCCGTTGGAGGCGATCGAGTTCCGCCGCGACGAGTTGTCGAACCTGGCCTGGGCGATCGAGCGCCGGGTGGAAAGCCCCGCCGGGCGAGCGGTGGACCGCGAGACGCTGGCGCCGGGCCCACCGCCGGAGCTCGAACCGGGAGAGTGGGGCTACACGTTCATGACCGAGGTGCCGGCCAACTGGCTGCCGCTCGTTCCGGTACGGGTCCCGCGTTCGCAGAGCTGGGAGCAGATCCTGCTCCGCCGGGGTCGCATCGCCCACCGTGAGCCCACCGAGGCCGAGGAGCCCATCGACCGCCGTCCCCGTTCGGTGCTGCTCGACGACTCCAAGCCGTTCTTCCTCCAGGAGGAGGAGATTCCCGCTGGTGGCCTCCGGGTCACCCGTCGGTTCCAGATGGCCCGCACCCATCTGGGGGAGATCCAGCTCTGGGTTGGTCGCCGCAAGGCACCCTCAGGCGGCCCGATGCGCCGCTCGCCCCTCCGGTTCGACCACCTCCGGCGCCGCCCCGCCGAGGACCCCGACGCCTGACGTTGTTGGTCGCGCCGGTTCGTCCCTGATCATGTGGGCGGTTGTTGGCCGTGATCCTCTTTGGGTTGGATCATGCGGAGATGCTCGACCACGTTGTCGTCCTTCGGCAGTCGCCGCAGGAACCAATAGGCCGGATTGTCCTTGTCTGATCGCAAGATGAGACCGTGTTCGTCGACTCGACTTCGGGCCAGGAAGTCCTGGTCGAGTTGATCGACCTCCTTCTGAAGCCACCTCAGTGCCTGAAGGTGTCCGAGATCCAGCAAGGTCACGAGAATTTCCTGCAGGGCAACTCGGTAGCTCAGCAGGTGTTGGTAGTCGTCGGATCCGTAGGCTCGAAACTGGCCGATCTCGTCAATCGTCTGTTTCCACTTGTGCAGCGCACCGAGCGCCGAGTACTCACGCCGCCACCCGTGCCGCTGTCTCGTTGTCGCCGCTGATTCGGAGAGGGCCGGGGCCAACTCCGGCGGCACGTCAGGCGTCCGATCGCCTACTTGTGGTGGCTTTGTCATCCCGCGCCCTCTCCCGGACCTGGCCGGTAGGTCGTTCCACCCACCCCGGGTGGGTTCTTGATGACGACGGTATCCGTGACCTCGTCGTACCAATAGACCGATCCATCTTCCCGGTGTCCCCATTCGGTCGCACCTTCGATGACTTCCTCCAACAACTCTTTCAGCTCTTCGGGCGTCTGAACTTCGGGGAACTCGGACGGCTCGCTCGCAACATGCTTGTCCCAGGCGTGTTCGACGATGACATCCAGCTCAGCGTCGAGTGGGGTTGGTGGCTTTGGGCCATTCTCCCACTCCCCGGGGACGGCTCGACCGTCCGTCGCAGCCACGCTGTGCCCGACATGCGCAAGCACCTGAACGGGCCATGGCAGCATCGCTATCAACTCGTCGGGTGACTTGAACCGGTGATGCTCGGCGAGTGTCGGCCAGCCGGTGGTCGGGTTGACCACAACAAGAGCCAGGAGGCCGAGGTTTAGACCGGTCGACCACAGCAGCGACCCCAACGCATCGAGGCCATGCGCCGAGTAGACCCGTGTGTCGAGTTCCGCGCCTGCTTGGATCTGGATAAGCCCGTACAGCATCGATCCGACCGCTCCAACGGTTACAGCCAGAGACATCACAGCTCGAGCCTTCGGCTCGGCCATAACACCAGACGCCCGGCGAACGGTCTGCATCCCGAGAGCAGCCAACACGACCCCGACGAACGTCCCCAGCACTGCGGCACCGACCGTCAATGCGGACCCTTCCTCGGACAGCCACCTCTGTATCTCGTAGCCACCCGGACTAGTCCCGGCCACCAAGTGGGCGATCGGAACAAGGGCGAGTACCGAGAGAGTTGCTCCGAACAGCCAAACCCGAGGCGACCGAGACCAGGCCGACCACCGTTCCCGCCGCTCGATCTGTTTGGCTGCTGCGACCTCGGCCCAGAGACCATGGTCTTGATGTAGTTGACGTCGCAGCTGTGCGGCCGCCGATTTCAGCGGCTCGATGACGTCGGGCCCATCGGCGGCGGACCTATCAGCCGGAACACCAGCGCTCCTGGCCAACGTGAACAGCGCCGTTCGTCGAACTCGCACGAACGCCCAGACCGTCGGCGCAGAGATCATCGGCTGCTGCAATGACAACCGAACCAAATCGAACAACTCAGTTCGTAGGGGGCCTACACGCACCGCATCCAGCCTCGGATCGTACTGTCGTGACCTCAGCATCTGCCGGTCAACGAGGGATGCCCCGACCAGAACGACCAGCGGCCACGCCCAATACCAGCGAGCCAGAAACCGCGGTGCCGCCAAGGCCGGGAACACCCAGTCCACACCTATCAGATCCGCATTGGCCTGGGCGTGAGCCAGACCAGCGAACACCACCAAGCCAACAGCGAGGGCCCGACCGAGCCAGGCCTGGACCGGAGTCGCCTGTCGTGCGGAGACCGACCAGAGCCCGACCGCCAATCCGGCCAGAGTCCCCCAGACGGCGACGAGGTTGTAACGCAAGAACGGATCTGGATCGCCGAAGAACGCGTCGGCCTGCACGCCTTCAGGCATCCACTGGGACAACCACACCTGCGGGTCCGGCACGATGATCGTGGCGTCGAACGTCCACCCAACACCCGAGCCGTTCTCCGACACACCGGCCAACGGCCCTCGCGGTTCGCTGGCGTGCCGAGCTACATGCTCGGCCAGGCGGAAGCCAGAACCGACACCAGCCCCGAGAACAACCCAATCGGTCAGTGACCACTGCCTTCGGGTTCGAGCCACGACCCCTGCGACCAGCACCATCGGCGACAGCCGGACGACCTCCTCGACAAATGGATCGATCGTCCAACCTGCCCAGTCGACAAGCTCGAATCGGAAGCCATCCCAGAAGCGGCCAGCGATGCCGATCCACAGCCACTCCACCGCGACAGTGGCCGGGAACGCCACCGCAACCCCAGCCGCAACCGACAACAACACGGTCCGAAGGCCAACCGTCCGTGTCGCGGACCCAAGCAGCCAAAGCTGCCAAGGCCCGAACACCATCGCTCCCACCAACGCCACGAATAGCATCGCAGCGCGATGCTACCGCTCCGGTCTGTCCGACGAATGGGGGCGATCAGTCGGGACTGCTGCTCATCGGGCGTCGATCCTCGCTTGGTAGACGGCCTCCCGTTCGACAATGAAGTCCTCGAAGCGGTCTCGGCCTCATTGAAGCTCGGGGAGTTGGACATCAACGAGAGGCCACGCTGCCCGGGTCGCGCTGGGTAGTCCTTGGACGCTGCAGTCAGGCCAGAACATGGCGGCTCTCGACGCCTGAGCCTGGACGCGCCGGTCAGGCCCGGTCCGGCGGTTGACCGGGCCCGACGCGGCGTCCCTCACACGAGCGGCTGGTGGGCCTAGGGATTCGTGTGTGCCTCGGTTGTCAGCAACTCATCGAGTTCACCGTCAAGGGAGTCGCGGCGGCGCCGAGCGGCGGCGACGGCCAGCGCCAGGAGTGCAACGCCAGCCCCGCCGAGCACAGCGACCCGAACGGTGTTGACGCCCCCGGTACCGGTGGCGGCCGGGAACCAGAGGTCCTCGGTCATCATCACCGACCCGTCGGCGAGGAGGGCCTCGGACACCAGGTTCTGGTGCGAGACCGACAGGGCCCTCACGCCGTGATCAGCCAACGTGGACTGCTCACCGGGATCGAGCACGGCGTTGCCGTTGGCATCGGTCCAGATGGCCAGACCGTTCAGCTCGGCGCCAGTCACCCAGCCGTCGCTGTCGGCGTCGAGTAGCGCGAGCTTCTCGAAGCCGTCGGCGTACCGGCCACCTTGATCACCGAAGAGGTGCTCACCGGTGACCGGACCTGCGATCCGGGCGTCGAAGAGAATGCCTTCGGACGGAGCGAACCACTCCGACACCACCTCAGCTTCGCCGTTGGCGTCGAAGTCGAAGCTGAACTCACCGGCGATCCGCTCCACGGCGCCGGACCCATCGAGATCGAGCCCGATCGGAGAGAAGAATTCGTAGGCACACCTGATGTCCTCTGAGTCCTTCTTCTGGCCCGGGTACTCCAGCCGCATCTGGCGCCAGCCCCGAATGCCGGAGATTCGCCAGTTGTTCTCACCGATCGTGTAGAAGCCGTTCCGCCAGTTGGCCGACCGCTCGACACCGAGCCGGTAGACGTAGAGGTCCCAGTCAGAGTCGATGAACTCCTGTCGCTCGAGCACGTTGCCATACGTGTCCAGCAGGGCGATCACGGCGCCGTCCGGGATCTCACCCTCGATCTTCAGTCCACCGACGATCCAACCCAAGCCGCCAACCTGGCCGCCACGATCGGTCAACAGGCTGCACGACACCAGGCGCGGCGGGTCAGCGGGCGGAGCCGTCGTTGGGGGAGCCGTTGTTGGTGGGTGCGTCACCGGCGGCTGGGTGGTCGGAGTTGGCTCCGGCTTGGAGTCGCCTCGGTACAGCACCGAGTCGAAGTCGTTGTTCGGCCCGTCCTCAACGCAGCCGTGCTGCTGGTCGTAGACCCTCCCGGAGCCAACGGCGCCGAACTCGGTACCAAGGGGAGCGATGGCCACGGTGATGTAGCACCCCGAACCCACCTCGAAGCCGTAGGTGCCGTTGGCGTCGGTGGTCGCCGTACCGAGGTACTGGCCCCGGGTCCACCGATCCACGGCGTCGAACACATCGACCTTCACCCCGGCTGCCGGTGCGCCGTCGCTGAACGACACGTGGTCGCCGAGGCTCAGCTTGTACTCGGCGGCTGCCGGCGACGAGATACCGAGCACCGAGACCACCATGGTGACCGTGAGGGCAATCGCACCGGTGAGTCTGCGGCTGCGCCTTCTGGAGTGGCCCGCTCGTTGGGTTGACATCAAACCTCCTTCGAGCCGATGCCGGTACCTCCGCACATCGTTCTCGGTGGATGTACATCCCGCGTTTGGCGTGATCTCTTATGCCTCGCTCGCGGCCCGGGCGTTTTCACCTACGACGCCAGAGCGGGATCGGAGCGGAAATCCGGTGCTCCGCGATTTCTTACGTCTGCGGTATTGCTCACGGCTCGCAGGCGTAAGGGGGTCTACGCTCCGGCCCCAGCGGGTCGGCCCAACCGATGAGGAGGTGGACGGGTGACGGCATCGGTGGGGAGAGATCGAGGCGAGGCGGCCAGACTGCTCGAACGGGACGAGCCCATCACCGACGCCGAGTTCGAGGCGATCTACCGTCGCTACAAGACCGTGCTCGTCGGCTTCGCCTACAACGCGAGCGACCCCGAGGCCATCGCCGACCTGGCCCTCCTCGACGGCTACCGGGCGATGAACCAGTTCGAGAACCGGAACGAGCACACGTTCCTGGCCTACCTCAAGCAGTCGGCTCGCGGTCACATGAGCGACGACTACAATCGCCGCCGCCGCTCGGCGGTACCGGCCGAGCAGGAGGTCGTGACCGTCGACCCTGCCGACGCCCTCGTCGACCGGGTGTGGCTGACCGAACTCGTCGAGCAGCTCAGCATCGACCAGCGAGCGGTGATCCGGAACCGCTTCTTCAACGACCTCGACGGGGCGCAGACCGCAGCGCTGCTCGACAAGGACCCGAACGCGGTCTATCAGCTTCAGCACCGGGCCCTCAGGCGCCTCAGGAAGCTGATCTTCGCAGCGGCTCTCGTGGTCGCGGTCATCGTCGGCGGGCTCGTTGTTCGCCAGGCGCTGTCGGGCGGTGTTCGGATCGACAGCACCCCGGCCGAGCAACCCACAGTCCCCCCTACCACCGCCACCACGCCTGCCCCTCGCCTCGACGACGAGGGCGCGGACGAGGGGGCAGCGCCCGCCACCAGCACGATCCCGTCGGCCCCCAACGCCGATCTGCCGGATCCAACCTCCAGCTCAGGCGCCGCGGATCAGCCTGTTGAAGATGAGGCGTCGACCACCGATACAGCGCCGGCCAATGCGACGTCGGCGCAGACCGACGAGGTGCTGTTCCTGGAGCCGCCGGACACCTGCGTCGTCCACTCGATCTCTCCGACACTGGACGGCGTGGCCCTGCGCCTGGTCGGTGACGACCCGCTGCTCGCCGCTGACTTCGACCCGCCCGAGGCAATCCGGTTCCTCGACAGCGGTGGCGAGGTGCTCGACCTGATCGATACGAGTGGGCCGATGACCACGGGGCTGACGCCCGGCACCCATGGCTGGCTCGCTACCGGCGACGAGACCGGAACCCATGCAGCCTTGGGTACCGCCCCGCGCCCGACTGCATGGGGTGTGCTCGTCACCCCGCAGAACATCCAGGGCTGGACCACCATCCAGTATCAGTGGGTGATCGACGGCGAGTCGGTGTGGCTCGACATCGTCCCGTGTCCGTGATCCACAACCGTGATCACCGCGTGGCGTTGATCACGGGATACTGCACTCGATGATTGCCTGCCACTCGTAGTAGTAGGCGCCGTAGTAGCGAGTGCGCCCCCAGAGGAACGAGCCGAGATAGGTGACGTGGGCACTGGCCCAGACGTCGATGTTCATGTTGATCACCCGCTTCTCGGCACAAGCGGCGTTGGGGCACGTGTACCCGTTCAGGATCTCCCCGGCCTCGGTCCTTGCGTCGTCTCGGCCGAGGGCCCATCCGATCTGGCGCGCCCCTTCCTCGTCATCGGCGAAGTAGGCGTTGCTGGAGCCACTGCCACGGATGAGCTTGTAGGTCGGACAGCCCGACGGGTGCACGACGGTTTTTCCGATCGTGTAGGCCGAGAGCCAAGGCAGCGGCGCCGTGTTTCGCAGAGCTGACGTCAACACGAGGCCGGCTGACGATGGGAAGAGGACCCCGACGGGCGCTGGGCCGGCAGCGGGGCCAAGACCAACTGCGGCCGGCTCTGAGCCCACTGCGAGGTCGGCCGCGTTGAGGGCCCAGACATAGGCTGGCGTCGCGTCGGGCTCGGGGCTGGGAGCCTCCGACGGCGCAACGTTGCGCATGTCGCGGAACTCGAACGGTTCGACGAGCTCGGCCGAGCGATGCTCGACATCGTCGACGGCAGCAACCAGGAACGTGTCGTATCGGAACGGGTCTACGGGGCCGAGCTGGGGGAGCGAGACTCGGCTGCGGAACTGGGCGCTACCAGCAACCCCGCTTTCGGCCTCGATCGGCGGGGCGTCGCCGCCAACGCCGTCGAATGGTCCCCACCACATGCGATCCGACACAGATTCCCCCGCCGCCGTCGACTCGATCGTTGTCGGGATGGGGAGATTTGAACTCCCGACCCCCTGCTCCCAAAGCAGGTGCGCTAGCCAAACTGCGCCACATCCCGGTCGTCAACACTCTAGCTGGGGCTGGCGGGGCCCAGCGCGGAGTTGTCCCGGGGTGGCAGTCGGCACCGGATGCCCCGGTCCTATGGTGGCCGTCGATACACTCGACTCGGTGAAGTCCACAGTCGAAGCCCTGGAGGGCAACAAGGTCAAGGTCGTCGTCGACATCGAGGAGGCGGAGTTCGACCGAGATCTCGATGCCGCCTTCCAGCGACTGGCCCGTGAAGTCCGGCTGCCGGGGTTCCGGCCCGGCAAGGCGCCCCGCAAAGTGCTCGAAGCCCGAATCGGCCAGGAGTACGCCCGCCAGGAGGCGTTCCGTGAGGCGCTGCCCAACTACTACACCGAGGCGGTGAAGGAGCACGAGGTCGACGTCATTGCTCCACCCGAGATCGACATCACCAATGGCACCGAGAGTGGCCCCGTCACCTTCGACGCTGTTGTGGAGATCCGGCCATCGATCACGGTCAGCGGCTACGACGCCCTGGAGATCGAGATCGAGGCCCCCGAGGTCGCCAACGACGATCTGGACGAAGCCGTCGATCGGTTCCGAGGCGGATTCGGCGAGTTGGTCACGGTGGAGCGAGCCGGCGCCGATGGAGATCAGGCCGTGATCGACATCGAGACCATGCACGAGGGTGAGCCCGTTCCGGGGTTCACCACCACCGGCTACTCCTACAAGCTGGGATCCGGCGCCATCGGCATCGAGGCCTTCGACGAGAACCTGATCGGCGCCTCCGCCGGGGATGTGGTGGAGTTCACCGCCGATCACCCCGACGAGGACGAGGAGGAGCCGCTCGAGTTCACGGTCACGGTGGGCGAGGTCCAGGAGACCGTGCTCCCCGAGGCGACCGACGAGTGGGTGGCCCAGAACAGCGAGTTCGCCTCTGTTGACGAGCTTCGCGAGGACTACCGGTCGAACATGACCACGGCCAAGATCAACCAGGCCCAAGCCATGCGGCGCAACAAGATCGCCGAAGCCCTCGCCGCCCTCGTCGAGGACGACGAGGTGCCACCGGCCATGATCGAGATGGAGACCGAGAACCAGGCCCAGGACATGGCCATGCGGCTCCGAGCCCAGGGCATGGAGCTCGACACCTTCATGCAGATGACGGGCCAGACCCAGGAAGACCTCGTGGCGCAGTTCCGGGTTCAGGCCGAGAACTCCGCCCGCCTCGACCTGGCGCTGCGAGCCATCGCCGATGCCGAGAAGCTCGACGTGTCGGATGCCGACATCGACGAGCAGCTCGATGAACTCGCAACTCAGATCCAGCGTGACCTCGACGAGGTGCGCGCCGATTTCGTTGACGCCGGCCGCATGCCGGCGCTTCGCTCAGACCTGCTCAAAGAAAAAGCGTTTGACTGGGTCACGGAACGGGCCAACCTTGTTGACGGGGATGGCCAACCCGTGAGCCCCGATGCGCTACAACTGCCAACCCAGGACGACGAGGCCGACGCCGCCGCCGAGGATTCCTCCGAAGCAGCCGACGTCGAGCCCGGAGAGGACGACAAGTGACGCAGCTCCCCGCCCACGCGAGCTACATCATCCCCAGCGTCATCGAGACGACCAGCCGCGGCGAGCGCACGGCTGACATCTACTCACGGTTGCTGAAGGACAACATCATCTTCCTCGGCACGCCGATCGACGATGGTGTTGCCAACGTGGTGAGTGCGCAGATGCTTCACCTCGAGTCGGAGAACCCCGACCGCGACATCAACGTCTACATCAACTCGCCGGGTGGCGACATCAATGCGATGTTCGCCATCTACGACACGATGCAGTACATCAAGCCCGACATCACCACGATCTGCTTCGGGCAAGCGGCGTCGGCGGCGGCGATCCTGCTGGCCGCCGGCACCAAGGGCAAGCGTCTGGCGCTGCCCAACTCCCGGATCCTGTTGCACCAGCCCTACACCGGAGCTCAGGGCCAGGTGTCCGATCTGGAGATCGCCGCCAACGAGATCGAGCGGCTGAAGTCGGCGCTCGAGCAGATTTTGGCCGACCACACCGGTCAACCGTTGGACAAGATCGCCACCGACACCGACCGTGACTTTGTCATGACGGCCGAGGAGGCGAAAGACTACGGCATCATCGATGAAGTGCTGAAGGAGCGCAATGTTGCCGATTCCAGCGGTCCCATCCGGTCCGTCGGTGGCTGAGTAGGGGGCGAGAGAACGGTGGCAAAGTTCGGAGAGGGGGGCGAGCTTCTCAAGTGCTCGTTCTGCGGCAAGTCGCAGAAGCAGGTCAAGAAGCTCATTGCCGGCCCCGGCGTCTACATCTGTGACGAGTGCATCGATCTCTGTAACGAGATCATCGAGGAGGAGCTGGCCGAAGGCTCCGAGCTGAGTTTCGACGAGCTACTCAAGCCGCGCGAGATCTACGACTTCCTCGACGACTACATCGTCGGCCAGGAGGCCGCCCGCAAGATCTTGTCGGTCGCGGTCTACAACCACTACAAGCGGATCCAGTACGGCGCCCAGGCGGGCTCCGAGGTGGAGCTCGCGAAGTCGAACATCCTGTTGATCGGCCCCACGGGCTGCGGCAAGACGCTGCTGGCCCAGACCCTGGCCCGGATGCTGAACGTGCCGTTCGCCATCGCCGACGCCACCGCCCTCACCGAGGCCGGCTACGTCGGCGAGGACGTCGAGAACATCCTGCTCAAGCTGATCCAGGCCGCCGACTTCGATGTGAAGCGGGCCGAGACGGGCATCATCTATCTCGACGAGATCGACAAGATCGCCCGCAAGAGCGAGAACCCGTCGATCACCCGCGATGTATCGGGCGAGGGCGTGCAGCAGGCGCTGCTCAAGATCCTCGAAGGCACCGTGGCCTCCGTGCCGCCCCAGGGCGGGCGCAAGCACCCCCATCAGGACTTCATCCAGATCGACACCTCGAACATCCTGTTCATCTGTGGCGGTGCGTTCGCCGGCATCGAGCCGATCATCGAGCGTCGTGTCGGTGGTCGTTCGGTCGGCTTCAACGCCGATGTCACGCCCCTCAGCGAAGACGTCGACAACCTCTACTCCCAGCTGCGGCCCGAGGATCTGCTCAAGTTCGGCCTGATCCCCGAGTTCGTCGGCCGTCTCCCGGTGGTCGCGACGGTCACCAACCTCTCCCGTGAGGCTCTGGTGCAGATCTTGGTTGAGCCGAAGAATGCGCTCACCAAGCAGTTCCAGAAGTTCTTCGAGATGGAGGACGTGGAGCTCGAGTTCACCGAGGACGCGCTCGAGGCCATCGCCGATCAGGCGTTGCTGCGAGGTACAGGCGCCCGTGGCCTGCGGGCCATCCTTGAAGAGGTGCTGCTCGACGTGATGTACGACCTGCCTGGCCGCGAAGATGTCGGCAAGTGTGTGATCGACGCCAGCGTGGTGTCGGAACGGGTGAACCCTACGCTGGTACCCCGATCCGAAACACGGGATCGTCAACGGCGGGCCGCCTCCTAGGCACGCGAACGGGCCCTCTCGGGGCCCGGACCAATCAACCGCCAGACGCCCCCGGCCCCTTCTCCAGCGAAAGCGCAGACCACGGGTGGACTACCGCAGCGCGTTGGCGTATCTCGACCAGCACACCAACCTCGAAGGCCATCGCGCTCGTCGCTTCGACGGCCCCAGCGACCAGGCACCGCCGCCCACCGACGTGGTGTTGCCCAACGCCGGCGACACCTCCGGTCTCTCCCTCGAACCGATGCGGGCCCTGCTCGACATCCTCGGTGACCCCCACCAGGCCTACCGGACGATCCACATCACCGGCACGAACGGCAAGGGTTCGGTGTCGCGGATCGCGAGCTCACTCATCCAGGCCACCGATCTGTCGGTCGGCACGTACACGAGCCCCAACCTGGTGCGGGTGAACGAGCGCCTCGCGTGGGGCGGCGAGTCCATCGACGACGAGGACTTCGGGCGCGTGGTCGGCCTCCTCGCATCCGTGGAGCCGATGCTCGACGTGGTGCCGAGTCGGTTCGAGTTGCTCACGGCGGCCGCATTCGTGTGGTTCGCCGAACTCGGAGTGGATGTGGCCGTGATCGAGGTGGGCCTCCTCGGGCGCTTCGACGCCACCAACGTGATCGACGCCGACGTGGCGGTGGTGACCAACGTCGGCAAGGACCACACCACCGGTGGCCCCGGGTGGCGGGAGGCGGTGGCAACCGAGAAGGCCGGCATCATCTCACCCGACAGCCACCTCGTGCTCGGGTTCGACCCCGGCGAGCTGGCCCCGATCTTCACCGCCGAGGGCCCAGCGGACACGTGGACGCTCGGTTCGGAGTTCCGCATCGAGTCCAACGCCCTCGCCGTCGGCGGCCGCGTACTCGACATCACAACGCCGGGCACCACCTACGAGGACCTGTTCTTCCCGTTCTACGGCGATCATCAGGCCGACAACCTGGCCACCGCGCTCGCCACCACTGAGGCGTTCTTCGCCCGCTCGGTAGACACCGAGATCGTGGAGTTCGCGCTGTCCACCGTGGAACTGCCGGCCCGGTTCGAGGTGGTGTCTCGCGAACCCACGATCATCCTGGACGCTGCCCACAACCCGCCGGGGGCCGAAGCCGTCGCCCGCACGCTCGACGAGTCATTCGCCCGCCTCGGATCGTGGGTGCTCGTGATCGGGTTGCTGCAAGGCAAGGACCCAGTCGAGATGCTCACCGCCATCGGCGCCGCCGACTTCGACGCCGTGATCTGCTGCCAGCCCGATTGGTCACGCGCCCTCGACGCTCGGGAGCTGGCCGCGGCCGCCGAGGGGATGGGACTGTCGGCCGAGGTGGTGCAGAAGCCGATCGAGGCGTTGCACCGAGCGCTTGCCGTGACCGCCGACGACGACCTCATCCTCATGGCTGGCACCCACTACATCATCGGCGACGTCCGGTCGGCCGCTGTTGCCGTTGGAGCGAATCGCGCCCCCCAGGCTGAGCAACTCGACGACGGGGAGCCCGACGGGGCCTGAACGCCCGCTCAACCGTTCGGCTGCCTGCAACCGCGCTGGGCAAGGTGAGCTCGTGCTCAAGGTCGGGGCCGGAGGTGTCGATGGACTGAAGTGAACCCGTTTCTCGCCTGGTTCGCCACCCAGGCTCGATCGTCCACCCGCTCGCACCTCCGTCGCTCGGCTGAGCGTGGCGCGACCTTGGTGGAGTACGCCCTCGTGGCCAGCTTGCTCCTCAGCGCGACGGTTGGCGTGATCACGGTGATCGAGGACGAAGCCGGTTCGTATCTGGCCGCAACGGCGGAAGACATCGGGGAGCCCCGCAGTCTGATCGATGAGTACAACTTCACCGGCGGCGGCACGTTCCCCACATTGACCCAGCCGCCGGCCCCCACCACCACGTCGACGACCGTGATCGGTCCGAACCTGATTCTGAACGGCTCGTTCGAGACGCCCGACGTCGCTGACGGAGCGTGGGGCCTGACGTCTCCGCCCGAGTGGACGTCGTCGGCTGGGTCGGTCGAGATTTGGGGTACCGGCCACAACAGCATCGCATCGCCCGAAGGCGCCCAGCATGCCGAGCTGAACGTCTACGGCGTGACCACCTACAGCCAATCGGTCGGGGTCACGTCCGGCTCGACCTACAGATGGTCGGTGCAGCATCGGGGCCGGTCCACGACCGAGACGATGGTGGTGCTGGTCGACGACGACGTCGTGGCCGTGATCACCACCCCGCCCGGCTCCTGGGTGACCTACACCGGCGATGTCCAGGCCACCAGCTCCACCATGACACTGGCCTTCCGCTCCATCAGCGGAACTGGAGCCGGCAACGTGGTCGACGACGTCAAGCTGCAGCTCGTCACTGACGCGGCTCCGGCCGGGCGATCCATCGTGGCTGAGCACTCCGGGCTCTGCCTGACCGTGCCGGCCTCCTCGCTCACCAACGGCGAAGTGCTCGTGCAGGACACCTGTGCCGGCACCACCAACCAGCAGTGGCTCGTCGATGACCTCGGCACCGGCTTCTACCAGCTCCGGGCCGTGCACTCGGGCCTGTGCCTCGACGTCAACGGTGGATCCACCGCGGCAGGCGCCCAGCTGATCCAGTGGCCGTGCCACGGAGGGACCAATCAGCAGGCCTCGCTCAGCGACCACTCGCTCAACGGGGTCAGCATCGTGATGGCCCACTCGAGCCGCTGCGTCGACGTGACCGGCGCCAGTGCAATTCCCGGCGCGGCAATCGACCAACAGGACTGCGGCACCGCGGGAAGCCAGTCGTGGGACATCGGATGACGAATCGTTCCTGAAGCCTCGACGATCGGCGTGGAGTTCCGGGCCGGGTCGGTAGCCTCGCTCCCGTGAGTCGCACCCTCGTCATCTGCAAGCCCGACGCCGTGGAACGCGGCTACACGGGCGAAATCCTCAGCCGCATCGAACGCAAGGGCCTCAAGCTCCTCGCCGTCGAGCTCCGCACGCTCGACGCTGAGACGCTGGGCAAGCACTACGAGGAGCACGTCGGCAAGCCGTTCTATGACTCGCTCGTGGCGTTCATGAGCCGCAGTCCGGCCATGCTCGCCGTGGTGGAGGGCCCGGACGACACCTACGCCATGGTTCGCACCCTGATGGGGCCGACCAACCCCGCCGACGCCCCTCCCGGCACCATCCGGGGCGACCTCGGCACCGAGATGACCGAGAACCTCGTGCACGGATCCGACTCGAACGAGTCGGCCGAGCGCGAGATCGGCATCTTCTTCCCCGGCCTCTAGGAGACCGATCTCGCGGGGGTTGTCCACAGCTCGCGCGCGGGGCGGGTACGCTAGCAGGACATGGACTCCGTCTGGTCGCGGCTGGAACCGCTGCTACCGCAGGTACAGAAACCTGCCAGGTACATCGGCTTCGAAGACGGTGCGAAGGCCAAGGCACCCCAGGCTCACCTCGTGAACTGGTGTTTCGTGTACCCCGACACCTACGAGGTCGGGCTGCCGAACCAGGGCCTGCAGATCCTCTACGAGATCGTCAACGAGCGCTCCGACGCCACCGCCGACCGGTCCTACGCCCCCTGGGTAGACCTCGAAGCCCTCATGCGGGCCAACAACATCCCGTTCTTCTCCGTCGAGCACCACACCCCGGGCGGTTCGTTCGACGTGCTCGCGTTCAACCTCTCGGCTGAACTGACCTATACGAATCTGCTCAACTGCGTTGACCTGTCGGGCGTCCCGGTGCGAAGCGCGGAGCGCACCGCAGCTCACCCGCTGGTGATGGCCGGCGGGCACTGCACCTACAACCCGGAACCGCTCGCCGATTTCGTCGATGCCTTCGTGCTCGGCGACGGTGAAGAGGTGGTGGGCGAGATCACCGACGTGCTCACCCGTCACAAGTCCGATCCGGCGAGCACTCGCCACGCCGTGCTCGTCGACCTCGCCCAGATCGAGTCGGTCTACGTACCGGCGCTCTACGAGGTGAGTTACGACGGGCCGCGGGTGGCGTCGATCGTGCCCGCCACGGTGGAGGCACCGCACGAGATCGAGAAGCGCACGGTCGCCGACCTCGCTGACTGGCCCTACCCCCGGGAGCAGCTCGTGCCGCTCACCGAGGTGGTCCACGACCGGCTCAACGTCGAGGTGTTCCGGGGCTGCACCAGGGGGTGCCGGTTCTGCCAGGCCGGCATGATCACCCGTCCCGTGCGCGAGCGCCCGGCCGAGCAGGTGCGCACCATGGTGGCCGAGGGCCTGGAGCGCTCCGGCTACGACGAGGTCACGCTCACGTCGCTCTCCACCGCCGACTTCAGCGACATCGAGTCGGTGGTCAACGGCATCATCGACGACAGCGAGGCCACCGGTCGCGACGCAGTCTCGGTGTCGTTGCCGAGCCTGCGGGTCGATGCCTTCGGCGTCGGCATCGCCGCTCAGCTGCAGCGGGCCCGCCGCACCGGCCTCACCTTCGCCCCCGAAGCGGGCACCTGGCGCATGCGCCAGATCATCAACAAGCTGATCCGTGAGGAAGACCTCTACCAGGCCGTCGACGCTGCCTACTCACAGGGCTGGCAGCGGATGAAGCTGTACTTCCTGATCGGTCTGCCGTCCGAGACCGACGAGGACACGCTCGGCATCGCCGAACTGGCGAAGAACTGCGTCGAGATCGGCAAGCGTCACAACAAACGTGCCAGCGTCACGGTGTCGGTTGGTGGCTTCGTTCCCAAGCCGTTCACCCCGTTCCAGTGGTTCGGGCAGAACACGAGCGAGGAACTCCAGCGCAAGGTCAACCTCCTGCGCGACGCCACCAAGAGGATGAAGGGCGTGTCGCTCAAGTGGCACGACCCCAAGGCCACGCTCGTCGAAGGCATCGCCAGCCGTGGTGACCGCCGCATCGGCGCAGTGATCGAACAGGTCTGGCGCAACGGCGGCACCTTCCAGGAGTGGTCGGAGCACTTCGACCTCGATCTGTGGCTCGACGCCATGGCCGCCGCTGGCATCACCGTTGAAGACGCCGTGTACCGCCATCGCACCGAGGCGGAGAACCTGCCGTGGGATCACCTCTCGGCCGGCCTCCACAAGGATTTCCTCTGGCAGGACTGGCAAGACGCATTGGCCGAGGTCGGCCTCGAGGATTGCCGCTGGACCCCCTGCTACGACTGCGGTGCCTGCACCGGATTTGGTATCGAACACGTGGTTGCGTCGGCAACCCCGCCAGCAGGCGGGAGCCAGGGCACCGGGCAGGACCTGTCCGTCGGTGGCGCCGTGCCCGTCACCCTCATGCCCCGCCGGGCGCCTGCTGCGCCGGCCCACGCGGGCTCCGGGGGTGGGGGATGAGCGTCGAGCCCACCAACACCCACGTCCGTATCCGTTTTTCCAAGGCTGGCCGAGTTCGCTTCGTCAGCCACCGAGATGTGGCCCGACTCTTCGAGCGGGCCCTGCGAAAGCTTCACCTCCCTGTCGCCTATTCCGAGGGCTTCTCACCACGGCCGAAGATCAGCTTCGGTCTGGCCCTCACGGTGGCGCACGAGTCGGAAGCTGAATACCTCGACGTCGAGCTCACTGAGCCCATCGACCTCGAGGCTCTCCCGTCGGCGCTCACCGACGCCCTGCCCCAGGGGATGGCCGCCGAGGCCGTCATCGAGATCGAGCGCCGCACCCCCTCCCTTCAGCAGTCCATCGTGAGTTGTCACTGGTCCATCGAGGTGCTCGGGGCAACGATGCCCGAGATCACCTCCAGGATCGACGCCACGCTGGCCGCTGCTGAGCTCCCCCAAGAGCGGGAGCGGAAGGGAAAAACCACTGTCGCCGATGTCCGCCCTGCCATTCTCGATCTCGAGATCGTTGGGCCGACGAGTGACGGTGTCGAGTTACGCGCCCACCTGGGAACCGAGTCGGTGTCATTACGGCCGACCGAACTGGTGCATGTGCTCGACCCCGCGTATCGCGAGGGCCGAGTTCGCCGAACTCATCAATGGATCATCGTCGACGGAGCCCGGTGCGAACCGGTGAGCCCACCCGGCTCCTCGACCAGGCACGATTTGTTGCGTGCCTCATGAGAAGGGAACAACACGATGTCCGACGTGTCGGAGGGCGGCTCATCCGCCAATCGAACACCACGAAATTCGGGGGGCTCGCCGAGCGGTAACGACGCCGGCCAAGGCCAGGCCACGACCCCGGCCAAACCGAAGATCGGGGACTCTCGCCCCGCTCCTGCTCCGAACCGTGGTTCGGGCGAGGGCAGCGGTGGCGCCAAGGAAGGATCAGGAGCCTCGTCCAGCCAGGCCCGGCGCCGTCGTCGGCGCCGCGGTGGCAAGGGCGGCGGTGGCGGCGGCAACGCCGGAGGCCAGGGCGGTAACGCCAACGCCAAGGGCGACTCGTCGAACGAATCAGGTGATTCGAACGCCGGTGGCCAGAACAAGCAGAACGATGGTCAGGGCCGCAAGCGGTCTGGCCAGAACCAGGGCCAGGGGGGCGCCAACAAGCGCTCCGGCCAGCGTCGCAACCGCGGCGGTGGTGGTAACCGCAACAAGGATGCCGAACACAGCCCCGTCGGCTTCGTCGTCGCCGACGACAAGGTGGAGCTCGACGAGGAGAACCTGAAGAACCGCCGGGGACGGTCCCGCAAGGGCCGGCCGGTGGGGCGCTACCTGATGGTGGTGTCGAAGCAGGCCGATGCCACCCATATCGCGGTGCTCGAGGGGCGCACCCTCATCGAGTACTACGTGTCACGCCCCAACGACGACGTGTTCCAGATCCACGGCAACATCTACTTGGGCCGGGTTCAGAACGTGCTCCCCGGCATGGAAGCTGCGTTCGTCGACATCGGCACCCCGAAGAACGCGGTGATCTACCGCGGCGACGTCCAATACGACAAGGACGACTTCGACGGCGCCGGCGGCCAGGGGCCCAAGATCGAGCAGATGCTGAAGGCCCGCCAGGGCATTCTCTGTCAGGTCACTAAGAACCCGATCGCCCACAAGGGCGCCCGCCTCACCACCGAGGTGTCGTTGCCCGGCCGATTCGTCGTGCTGGTGCCGAACAGCGACACCTACGGCATCTCCAAGCGCCTCCCCGACAACGAGCGCAAGCGCCTTCGCCAGATCCTCGACAAGGCCAGGCCCAAGGGCCACGGCCTGATCGTGCGAACGGCGGCCGAGAACGTGACCGCGGCCGAGATCGAGCGCGACGTGGCCGGGCTCGTGCAGCAGTGGACTGAGATCGAGGCGCTGGCCAAGCGCTCGAAGGCGCCGACGTTGCTCTACCAGGAGCCCGACATGTCGGTACGGGTCATCCGCGAAGAGTTCAACAAGGAGTACCGGGGCGTCGTGATCGACGACGAGTCGCTCTACAACGAGGTCTCGGAGTACGTGTCGCTGATCACCCCGGCGCTCGCCGATCGGGTGGAGCACTACGACCGCACGAAGGAGAAGATCTCCCTCTTCGAGCGATTCCACGTCCACGAGCAGCTCCACAAGGCGCTCGACCGCAAAGTGTGGCTGCCTTCTGGCGGTTCGTTGATCATCGAATCGACCGAGGCCCTGACGGTGATCGACGTCAACACCGGCAAGAACGTCGGCTCGTCGAACCTGGAAGACACCGTGTTCCAGAACAACCTCGAGGCCGCGGAAGGCATCGCCCATCAACTTCGCCTGCGCGACATCGGCGGCATCATCGTGATCGACTTCGTCGACATGGAGAGCAAGAAGAACCGGGACGAGGTGATGCGGGTGTTCCGAAAAGCCCTGGCCCGAGACAAGACGCGAACCCAGGTCTTCGACATCTCCGAACTCGGTCTCGCCGAGATGACCCGCAAGCGGATCGGCGAGGGGCTCCTCGAGTCGCTGTCACGGGGCGACGTCCGTGGTCTCGAGATCGATCCGACGCTGCTGCCCAACTATCAGGGGGCGGAACGGCGTTGACACAACGCTAAACTCGAATCCTTATGTACGCAGTGGTGGCCACCGGTGGCAAGCAGTACCGGGTCGAAGAAGGCCAGACGCTCCAGGTGGAGCGGCTGGGAGAGCCGGGCAACGATGTCGAATTGCAGCCGGTGCTGCTCGTCGATGGTGGTGAGGTACTCGCCACCCCAGATCAGCTGTCGGGTGTGACCGTGTCGGCCCGAGTCGTCTCTGAGGTGAAGGGCAAGAAGATCAACGGCTTCGTCTACAAGAACAAGACGAACAACCGCCGTCGCTTCGGCCACCGTCAGACGTACGCCACCATCGAGATCACCGGAATCAAGCGAGGCTGAGATGTCGAAGACCAAGGGCGGCGGCTCAACACGGAACGGGCGCGATTCCGAATCCAAGCGCCTCGGCGTGAAGGCCTACGACGGTGAGCAGCTCACCGCCGGCGCCATCATCGTTCGCCAGCGTGGCACCAAGTTCCACCCAGGCCACAACGTTGGCCGAGGCGGGGACGACACCCTCTTTGCCACGTCCGACGGCAAGGTGAAGTTCGGCTTCCGCAAGGGGCGCCGCCTCGTGGACATCATCGCCGACTGACGTCGCCTGTGAGCCGCAGCGGCTCGCACAGAAAATCTTGGGAAAAGGGGCCTGAAGACCTACAGGCCCCTTTTCGCGTGCCGATGGTTACGACATGGCGCGGTCCAGCACGCCCGGCGGCGGGACGAACGAGCGCGGAGCAGCGCTGATCGAGGCTGCGTTCGCCACGCCCGTGTTCCTGCTGTTCGTGTTCGGGATGCTCGAGTTCGGCCTGCTGTACCGCGACGTACTCACGATCAACAACGCAACGTCGCAGGGAGCCCGCGCCGCCAGCGTCGGCGGCCAGCGGCCCGAGGCGGACTTCCTCGTACTGCGATCGGTCGAGCACGGCCTGGCCGCGATGGACATCGACCAGATCGACGTCGTTGTGGTGTTCGAGGCGGCGGGGCCGGACGACACGGTGCCTGCGGCATGCCTCACCTCGTCGCAGACCAACATCTGCAACCGATACGAGCCCCCCGACTTCGCACTCGAAGTCGAGGACTCGGCCGGCAACGATCTCGGCAACTTCCGCTGCTCGACGTCGGCGGTCGATCGATTCTGGTGCCCCAACGAACGTGAGACGAGCATCAGTGCCGGCGTCGAGTACGTCGGCGTGTACCTCCAGGGTGAGCACGAGTTCGTGACCGGCCTGTTCGGCGGGAGCCGAACGCTCACCGAGACCCGAATTTTGCGGCTCGAACCGGAGACGAGTTGAGGCCCGCTCGGAACGAACGCGGCGCAGTGCTCGTGGAACTCGCGCTCATGGGCACGTTCCTCATCGTGATGACCCTGGGCCTCCTCGAGATCGGATCAGCCTGGAACGACCACCAGGCGGTGACCGGAGCGTCACGTTCGGGCGCCCGCGTCGGCAGCCAGCGGGCCACCGAGGGCGATGCCGACCAGCAGATGCT
This sequence comes from Actinomycetota bacterium, assembly GCA_039029735.1. Taxonomy (GTDB): domain Bacteria; phylum Actinomycetota; class Acidimicrobiia; order Acidimicrobiales; family SZUA-35; genus CADEDH01. The sequence goes on from JBCCFL010000048.1 coordinate 41,448, forward strand.
GCTGGCCATCGAAGCGGCCCTCGGCCAGATCGATCCGACGATCAGCCGCGTCGTGGTGTTCGAGGCCGACGTCAACGGCGACATGCCGGCGGCCTGTCTCGGCGCCAGTGCCGGCTACGTCGGCGGCGCCAACTGCAACGTGTACGACGCCACGAGCCTGACCAACATCACAACGCCGGGATGGTGGGGCTCCGGAACGGCGTGTGGGAGCGCCGACGGGAACTGGTGCGCGCCCACCGATCGCGTGAACGAACTCCACACGGCCACGTACCTCGGTGTGCATGTGGAGGTCACGAGGCAGTACGTCACGGGCCTGTTCGGGACCGGCACCCACACGTTGAGCGAGACAACCGTCATGCGCCTGGAGCCGGACCTCGAATGAGTGAGCGCCCCCACACCGCAGTAACGGGTGCAGATGCCCGACCGTACGACGCCGGCTACGTGATGCCCATGACGGCCCTGCTGTTGTTGCCGCTGATGCTGTTCGCCGCGTTCGCCACCGATGTCGGGGCGTGGTACGTCCGCGCCGAGCAGGCCCAGCGGGCCGCCGACGCGGCCGCCCTCGCCGGCACCGTGTTCCTGCCCGACCAGTTGGCGGCCACCGATGCCGCGCTCGACGCTGCCGCCCGCAACGGTTTCCGGGATCCGGCCTGGGTAGCCATCAACGGAGGCACAGCCAACGCCACTGTCACCGTTCCCGGCTTCAGCACCGACGGTGGCCTCATCGTCGAGATCGAGACCGAGACGCCCTCGTACTTCGGCGCCGTCGTGCTCAGCAGCGTCGAGATCGAACGCAAGTCGGTGGCGTCGGTCAATCCTCCGATCCGGATGGGCAACCCGACGAACGGCATGGGGACGGGGAACCTCGACAGCTCGGAACTGGGTACCACGCCCGACGGAATGTGGCTCGGCTTCAACGGATGGTGCTCCGACCACCAGAACGGCGACCCGATCTCCGTCGAGCACTACGGCGCCTGGTTCGCCGGAGGCAGCACATTCTCCTGCGGCGGCCCCTACACCGGGCTCAACCCCACCTACGACCCCGACGGCTACGACTTCATCGTCGATGTGCCGGCGGGAACGGGCGGCGTCGCGCTCGAGGTGTTCGAGCCGGGGTTGTGCACAGACGCCGACACCAGCGACCTGCTCTACTCGGCGAACGAGGGGTCCAACGGTGGTCCGCCACTGCGGTTCCGGGTGTACGCCAACGACAACACCGAGCTGTACCACGAGGACAATCTGTCGACCACGCCGGTGGCTGACGTCACCTACAGCACCAGCGACTGCACCGGCGGCACGGGTGCGGGCGGCCGGTGGTACACGATCCACACCATCGGGTCGGGTTCGTCAGACGTCGGTCGCTGGTACCTCCAAGCGAATGCCGTACCCGGCACGAGCTACTCGAACGCCAACTTCTTCGCGCTGCGGGCCCGACCGCTCACCGACACCCAGCTGTGCTCGTCCATGACGAGCTCTTCCTGCCCTGAGCTGTACGCGAAGGACTGGCTGCCGGTGTGGCGGCCGTCGTTCGGGGGTGCGGCCATCGGGCCCGTGCAGTTCTTCCTGGCCGACATCAGCGATGAGTACGCGGGAAAGACCGTTGAGGTGAAGCTCTTCGACGCCGGTGAGGGAATGGACAACATCCAGTTCAAGGATCCGGCCGGCGACTCGGCTGCGTTCGAGTTCCGCTTGGCCAACTGCTCCGTGGGTCTGATCTGTGTGAACAACACACAGTGGCCCGAGGAGACCACGATGACGGCCAACGACAGCTGCGGCTCGAATCCGTGCCTCGACGTCACCGGCGCTCGCTTCCAGGACATGTGGGCCGTACTCGAGATCGAGCTCCCGGCCGACTACTCCTGTGGCGCCGACTGCTGGTGGACGGTCGAGTACAACCCGGTGTCCGGCGGCTTCGTCTCCGACCGCACGACCTGGGCCGTCAGAGTGATCGGCGATCCAGTTCACCTCACCGAGTAGAGAACTCGTCCGGGGCATGCGCCTCGGGGCCGTATCCTCTTGGGGTGTCGAATTTCGTCGACGAGTGCAATGTCAGCGCCCGCGGCGGCGACGGCGGTGCCGGATGCGTGTCGTTTCGCCGTGAGGCCCACGTGCCATACGGCGGCCCCGACGGTGGCGACGGCGGCAACGGTGGCGACGTGTGGCTCGAGGCCGACCGCAACGTGGCGTCGCTGCTGGCCTTCCGCGACCATCCGCATCGGATCGCCACCAGCGGCACCCACGGGCAGGGGAGTGGCCGCCACGGCAAGCGTGGCAACGACATCGAGGCCAAGGTGCCCGAGGGCACGGTGGTGCTTGACCACGAGACCGGCGAACTGCTCGCCGACCTCGCCCAGCACGGCGATCGATGGCTCGCCTCTCCCGGTGGGCGAGGCGGGAAGGGAAACGCCCGATTCCTGTCCAACCGGAGGCGGGCTCCTGCCTTCGCCGAGCAGGGGGAGAAGCGCCACGACCAGTGGTACCGACTGGAGCTCAAGCTCCTGGCCGACGTGGCCCTCGTCGGCTTTCCCAGTGCCGGTAAGAGCACGTTGATCTCGCGGATCTCAGCCGCCCGCCCGAAGATCGCCGACTATCCGTTCACCACACTGGAGCCGAACCTCGGCGTCGTTCGAGCCGACTCCGACACCGAGTTCGTGGTGGCCGACCTCCCGGGGCTCATCGAGGGCGCCAGCGAAGGGCATGGCCTCGGCCTCCAGTTCCTCCGCCACACCGAGCGGGCCCGGGTGCTCGTCTACCTGTTGAACCTGGCCGACGTCGACGGCCCAAGCCCTCGCAGACAACTCACCGTGCTGCGCCGGGAGCTGTCGGCCTACCGTCCCGACCTGATGGACCGCCCGAGCCTCGTGGTGGGGGCCAAGGGAGACCAGCTCACCGCCGACGACTGGGGCGACGAGGCGCCGGTGGACATGACCATCTCCTCGATCACCGGTGAGGGCATCCAGCC
>JBCCFL010000049.1:0-44307 GCA_039029735.1 Actinomycetota bacterium
ACGACCCTGGCTGTGCGCGACCCGAGTGCAACGGCCAGACCGCAACGGTGATCCTCGGCAAGGGGCAGGCACCAACCGCTGGCAACGACGTGATCTTCGGAGCCCCTGGCGATGACGTGATCGATGGCCTCGACGGCGACGACGTGATCTGCGGCCAGGGTGGCAACGACACCGTCTCTGGCGGCGCCGGCAACGACACGATTCTGGGCGGCGAGGGCAACGACAACCTCCTCGGTGGCGACGACGCCGACACGCTGCGCGGCGACGCCGGCAACGACACGATCCTCGGTCAGGCCGGTGGCGACACCGTGCACGGGGGAGACGGCAACGACTCGATCTCGGGCAACGTGGACGGCGACACACCGAACGGCGACGCCGGGATCGACATCATCTTCGGCGGATCCGGCAACGACACGATCAACGGCGGGGGAGGGACCGACGTGCTCGGTGGCGCCTCGGGCACCGACGTGATCGACGGCGGCCCCGGCAACGACTCGATCTCGGGCGGCTCCAGCGACGACGGGACCATCCAGGGCGGCGACGGTACCGACGCCGTCAACGGCGGTGGCGGCGACGATGCCGTCGTCCGGGGTGGGCCCGGCAACGACGTTGTGTCGGGCAATGGCGGATCCGACAACGTGTTCGGTGACGACGGCCGCGACGAGGTGCGCGGCGGCAACGGCAACGACACGGTGAACGACGGAGCCGGCGACGACTTCGTTGCCGGCAACCACGGCACTGACACCTGCGACGGTGGCACCGGAGGCGAGCTCACCGGCGACGCCGCAGCAGGCAACTGCGAGACCGTGCTCAACGTGCCGTGAACCTTCAAGCGCGCCGGCAACTGGGCGCCGGCGGGCTCGCAGGGGACGGCTCAGCCCATCAACACCAATGCCGTCACGCCCACCACGACCAGCGCCGATAGCGGCAGGCCGAGTCGGAGGTAGTCGGTGAAGCGATAGCCGCCAGGGCCGTACACCATCGTGTTGGTCTGGTAGCCGACGGGCGTCAGGAACGAGGCGCTGGCCGCGACGGCCACGCCGATCATCAACAGTCTCGGATCGAGCGCAGCCCCGTCGGCAACGTCGAGCGCGATGGGGAAGACGAGGGCGACGGCGGCCGCATTGGTGATGAGCTCGGTCAACACCATCGTGGCCAGCACCAGTGCCACCACTGCGCCCGCCGCACCGGCCCAGCCAACGGCGGTGGTGAGCCCACCAGCCAGTACGTCGGCGAGGCCGGACACCCGAACGGCCTCGCTCAACCCGAACGCCCCTCCGATCATGGCCACCACGTTCAGGTCCACCGCATCGCGAGCCTCCCGGGGCCGAAGCACGCCCACCGCGACCAGGCCCAGCACGGCGAGGATCGTGGCTCGGGGCACCGACATGATTCCGAACGCTGGCAGAGCCACCACGGCGATCAGCGCCGCCAGTGCCAGCGGCGCATGTCGGGTGGCGGGCGGTGGAGGGGCGTCCAGGCGCGAGACGAGCAGGAAGTCGCTCGAATCCCGCCACCGGGACCGGAACCCGGCGGCCGACACGACGAGGAGGGCGTCCCCCACCCGCAGCCGGGTGACGCCGATCTTCGAGCGCACCACCTCGCCGCTGCGATGCACGGCGAGCACGGCTGCCTCGTAGCGAGCCCGAAAGTCGGCGTCGGCCACCGTGCGGCCCACGAGTGGCGAGCTGGCACCGATCACCACCTCGAAGAACGCATGGTCCACATCGGTGTCGGCGAGCACCTCGGCCGCCGTTGCCTCGGCCGGCGTCAGCCCCCGCACGCCATGCAGGTCCACCACGTCATCAACGCGGCCGGCGAACACGAGGCGGTCGCCGCCCCGCAGCGTCTGGTCGGGCCGCACGGGTGCGATCGACCGGTCGGCCCGATCGATCTCGGCCAGGTACACCCCGGACAGGTTCCGGAGGCCAGCATCCACCACGCTTCGACCGTCCACTGCGCCCCCGGCCTCGACGGTCATCGACACGGTGAACTCACGGCGGGCGTCGCGGGCTCGTGGGCTCCGGCGCTCGGGCAACAGGACCGGGGCGAGCACCACGATGAGGGCCACGCCAACGACCGCGATCGGCAGCCCCACCCGCGAGAGCTCGAACAGCCCGAGCGGCTCCTGACCAGCGTCTTCCAACAGGCCCGACACGACAAGGTTGGTGGAGGTGCCGATCACCGTCGTCGCACCACCGAGGATGGTGGCGTAGGACAACGGGATGAGCAGGCCGGCGGCGGAGCGGCCGTGCCGGTCGGCCCAGCGCGTCACGGCCGGGACGAGCATCGCCACGATGGGGGTGTTGGCCACGAACGCCGAGGCGAAGGCCGAGGGGATCACGAGGCGTCCGAGATCGTTCCGCTGTCTCCCGGGAGCAGGCAACAACACGCCCGTGACGGGTTGGAGGGCACCAGTCCGCTCGATGGCGGCGGCAATGACGTACAACCCGGCCACCGTCACCGGAGCAGTACGGGCGAATCCGCCGAACGCCTCCTCGGCGGATGTGACCTGCAGCACGTAGAGGGCGCCCGCCGTGCCAACGATGCCAGCCGGGGGCGACACACGGCCCGACACGAGCGCGCCGGCCATCGCAACGAGGGCGATGAGCGTGAGCCAGGCATCAGCGGACATCGGTTCCCATCGGCAGCAGAGCGGCGACGCGTACTGGCCGCCACTACGCCGCCGAAATCAGATCCGGGCGCTGCGACCTGTCGCTCCCATCACCATATGGCGACCGATTCCGATCACGGCGATGGTCTGGATCAGGACCTGTCGATGCGCTCGTGGTCACGGGCAGCAAGGAGCGTTGCGACCGTCGACCGCCAGGCCCGCTTGATCTGATGTGGTGAACGATCGTGGATGTCGCGCATCACCCAGACGATCGCTGACGACGTCGCCACGTCGAGGGTCGCCCGCAGGTCGGCGCGCTTCGCGGGTGACAGCTCATCGAGCTCCGGACCGAAGTATCGATCGACCTGATCGGTGACGCGTGCCCTCAGCTGCGCGGTGAACGGCTTCAGGTCGGGGTTGGCGAAAGACTGGGCTTCGAGGCGCTGAGCCCAGGGCCACAGAACATCGGTGCAGCGGATTCGCAGGTCGACGAACTCGGAAATGCGTTCGAGGCGGGACAGGTCCGGCCCAGGAGACGCATCGATGAGATCTGCGTGCTGGAGGTGAAAGTGGGCTGCCGCTTGTTGGTACAGGTCGGCCAGATCGTCGAAGTAGCGGTAGATCGATGACGTAGACGTTCCGGCCTCGTGGGCCAGCCGCTCGGTCGTTGCCGGCATTCCGGAGTCGAGCAACCGGAACGCAGCTTCGATGAGCGCCTGCCGGCCTCGTTCCCGCCGGGCGGTGCGACCATCGACCTTTTTGGCCGGGAGATCGTCGATCACGGGGTCGATCGTACCGGTCGCAGAAGATTTGGGATAGCCATTCCCAGAATATCTGATAATGTGGGAAAGGCATTCCCACAACTTGAGGCTGCGTCGAGCCTCATCCGCAGGCCCCCGACGAGGAGTGACCACCGATGCGGCTCCTGAGCACCACCTTCACCCGTCTTGATCAGGGAGCCGTCTGATGCCGGAGGATCTCAAGACGATCTTCAACGTTCTGGTGCTGGTGTTCGTGCTCAGCACCATGTTCGGGCTCGGTCTGGATCTCACCGTGACGCGGATCTACCAACCGCTGAGGACGCGCTCCCTGGTCGCTCGGTCTCTGGTGGTGAACTTCGTCGCAGCCCCCGTCCTCGCCTACGGCACTGCCCGCTTGGTTGGCCTGGACCAGGACCTGGGTATCGGCCTGTTCATACTGGGTGTGGCGGCCGGGTCACCCATGACCATCAAAGTGGTCCAGATCGCCAAGGGTGACCTGGCCTTCACCGCTGGCCTCATGGTGCTGCTCCAGGTACTCACCATCGCATTCGCGCCAATCATGCTGACAGCCCTGGTCGAGGACGTTGCCGTCGACGTGGTGGGGATGACCCAAGCGATGGCAGCCACGCTGCTCCTCCCACTCGTGGTAGGCCTCGTCGTGAGCGCACGGTACGCCGAACTCGGCCGGCTCCTGATGCCCTACGTCAAGCAGACGGCAAGCATCACCCTGGTGCTGCAGGCCACGCTCGGACTCGTGATCGGGATCGATGACTTCGTCGATCTCATTGGTACCAGGGCGCTCCTCGCGCTCGTGCTCTTCGTCGTCGCCACGCTCGTGGTGGGCTACGCCCTCGGCGGACCGACGTCGGACACACGGTTGGTCACCAGCCTCGTTGCGTCCCAGCGCAACACGTCCGCCGCGTTGCTGATCACCATCCAGAACTTCGCCGAGCCGGCCATCGTCGTCATGGTCATCACCGGTGCCGCGTTGATGATGGCGATCGGCGCTGTGGCGGCGAGTGAGCTCGGGCGGCGCTCAGCCACCAGCAACGGGCTGGTCGGAGCGACGCCGACCTGACCACGCAAGACGTCGCACCAGATCGAGATCAGAGCCGAGAGAAGGCACAGGTACCCATGAAACAGCTCTTCAGCCCGTCGTTCGTCATGCTGCGAGACAGCCGTCGAGCCACCGTTGTGTACTCCGTCGTTGCCGTCCTGGTCGCCCTGGCCATGTTCATTGCCGCCGCTGGCGCCGGCCCAGAACAACCCGTGACCGATCGATCACTGCCCGGCTGGTTCGACGTGACGGCCAACTTGCTCGCCATCGCCTACGGGCTTCTCGTGCTGATCCCCCGCACCCGCGCGCTCGGGGCGCTGTTCGCCGTCGCCAACATGTTCCTGTCGATGTACGTCAACTATGAGTTCGGCGGCGTCGACTTCTTCATCGACGCCATCGCCTACAACACCGGCACGATCGCGCTCGGCTCGATCCTGATCGGCCACTACGCCGAGGACCTCGCCAAGCTCACCGAAGCGCTCGACGGCCAGACCGACCATCCCGTCCCCGGGAGCGATTCGTGAACGCCGAACCACGACAGCCGTACAACATCTTGTTCATCCTCACCGACCAGGAACGCCACATCGGCCAGTACCCCGATGCGATCGATCGCCCGGGGCTCCGGGCCCTCCAGGGGATGGCCGTCACGTTCGACAACCACAACATCTGTTCGGTCGCCTGCTCTCCCTCTCGATCGAACATCTACACCGGGCAGCACATCGTGCACTCGGGCGTCTTCGACAACGTCAACTTCCCGTGGCAGCGCGATCTGTCGACCGGGATACCAACGATGGGCGACCGCCTACGTCAAGCCGGCTACCACACCGCCTACAAGGGCAAGTGGCACCTCACCAAGAAGTTCGAGCGCGAGCTGAAGGAAGGGATGAAGAGCCTCAGCCTCGAGAACTACGGCTTCTCAGACTTCCACGGGCTTGGCGACGAGACCGCCAACACACTCGGCGGCCATCAGTTCGACGGGATGACCGCGGCCTCGGCCATCAGCTGGCTCCGGCGCGAAGGGGAGGGCCAACGAGCCACGGGTACGCCCTGGTTGCTTGCGGTGAACCTCGTCAATCCCCACGACATCATGTACTTCAACGCCGACGACGATGAGGTCGTGCAGGGAACCCAGAGCTTCCTCACCATCGCCAAAGCACCGCGGCATGCGATCTATGACGAGGACCACGGGATTCCCCTGCCGGCCAACTGGAACCAACCGCTGGACGAACCAGGCCGGCCCGCCATGCACGACGGCTACATGAAGATCCACGACCTGCTGCTCGGCCACATCCCGCCGGACGACGAGGCCAGGTGGCGGCGGTACCAGAACTACTACTTCAACTGCCTGCGCGACATGGACGCCCAGGTGGCCCTGCTCCTCGCCGAGCTCGAGGCGCTCGACCTGTTGGACAACACCGTAGTCATCTACACATCCGATCACGGCGAACTCGGCGGGGCCCACGGGATGCGCGGCAAGGGAAACTGCGCCTACAGAGAGCAGAACAACGTCCCGCTCGTCATCGCCCACCCCGACGTCGCCGGGGGCGCCCACTGCCAGGCGGTCACATCACACATCGACGTGATCCCAACGATGCTCGGTGTCGCCAACCTCTCAGCCGAAGACGAGGCTCGCATCGGCGAGGGTCTGCCCGGCCACGACCTCGGCCCGCTGCTTCACGACCCGGCCTCCGCGGCCCACAACGCTGTGCGACCAGCGTCGCTCTACACGTTCAACATGTTGTCCTACGTGGACCCGCGCTTCGTCCAAGATGCGGTCGCTGCGCTGAAGGCCGGGCGCATTCCGACGTCGAAGCCGCGCGTTGAGGACCTCCGAGGGGCCATCCGGTCGGTGTTCGACGGCCGGTACCGATACTCCCGCTACTTCTTCCCGCGACAACACAACCGGCCAACGACGCTGGACGAGATCCTCCGCCACAACTACATCGAACTCTTCGACCTCGAGGCTGACCCGCAGGAGAACACCAATCTCGCGCTCGACCCCAACCGGCACGTTGACCTGATCGAGTCCCTGAACGACACGATGAACGCCCTGATCGAAGCCGAGATCGGCGACGACATCGGCCAGATGCTCCCCTTCAGCCGTCCGCTGGGTTGGGCGACGAGCAACTTCGACATGTAGCAGACGGCTTCGGCGCAATCCGGCCCTTCGGGCGTGGTTCAGAACGGTGCAGCCCCGAGGAAGTCGAGGCCCTTCTCCAGGAACGGGAACGCCTTAGGGAGACCGAAGTGGTCGACTCCGCGCAGCGTGAGCAGCTCGCCGTTGGGGAGCGCCTCGGCCAGCGGCTCGCCGGGCCCGGCGAAGTCCTTGTCACCGATGATCACCAGCGTGGGGTTGGCAATCAGGGCCAGCTCATCATGACCCAGCGGCGGATAGGTGCGGCCGATGAAGGCGGCCAGCGCCTTCGGATCGTTGCCGTCGCCCTCAGCCATCTCCTTGAAGTGGGCGTTCACCCGGTCCTCGGGATCACCTCGCCCTTCCAGAGCGTCGAGGATCGGGTTGCCATCCCTTGGGGTGAACATGCGTCCCCCGATGCCACCGACCACCAGGCGCCCGAATCGCTCGGGCTGCCGGGAGGCCAGTACCAACAAGATGCGGGCGCCAGCCGAGTAGCCGACGCCGTCGATCGGCCCGTCGGGCAGCGACGCCGCGATGATGCCCTCCACGTCGTCGTAGGCCGCCACGTCGTGAGGCTTCGGCGCGTCACCGTGACCAAGGAGGTCAGGGGCGATGACGTCGCGCCCTGCTTCGGTCAGCAGATCGATCCAGCCCGGCTCGCGCCACGTCCGTTCGGCCGAGGTGGTGAACCCGTGGAGCAGGAGAACGGGATTGCCGGCCCCCATCAGGCCGACGCCAGCAGAGAATCGAAGCCCGGATGCTCCGCCACGTCGGCCGTGCGTCGGATCGCCTCGATGTTTGCCGTGCGATAGCTCGCGAGGCGAACGCTCCAGGAGTCGACCACCTGCCGATTCTGGCCGAAGGCGAAGAACGTGGTGAGCGGACCCTCCTGTTGGTAGGCGTCGGCCCCTTCGACCAAGTCGGTGGTCTGGTCGGTCAGTGTGACTGCGAACAGGGCCATGGTGCGCTCCTCCCGAAGGTTGGGACCGGTCCCGTGCCGGCTCCCACCATCAACGATAAAGAACGCGGTCTGTGCGGTGCTAGAGGGGTAACCCTGTGGATAACCACAGTTATCCACAGGGCCCGTGTCGCCGTAGGCTGTTCGACTGTGCCAACAGTGCGCCCCGACGCAATCACCGCCCCGCATCCGAGCCGATTCGATCCGGCCCGGCCCGACTTCGCCACCGCCATGGCCGCCCACCAGCGAGCGGTCGCCGCGGGACAGCCCGGATACCTCGATCCGAGCACTGGGCTGTTCGTGATGACGGCGGCGAATTTGGTCGAGCGGGGGTGGTGCTGTGATCGTGGATGTCGGCACTGCCCCTACGTGGGGGCCGCTGAGCCGCCACACGCATCCGACGATTCGCCCGAGGAGCCCCGATGAGCGACCGCCTGCAGGTCACGATCGACAACGGCGTGGCCGATGTCCGCCTCAACCGCCCCGACAAGATGAACGCCCTCGACCGCGACATGTTCACGGCCCTCACCGAGACGTCGGCCCAACTGGCCGCCGATCCCAGCCTGCGTTGCGTCGTACTGTCGGGGGAGGGGCGGGCCTTCTGCGCCGGCCTCGACTTCGCCAGCTTCTCCGGCATGACCGACCGCGAACCAGCGGGAGACGCGTCGTCGATCGTCGAGCTGGCGGAGGGCCGCATCACTCACGATGGCCAGCAGGCGGTCTACGGCTGGACAGAGATGCCAGTTCCTGTGATCGCCGCCGTGCATGGGCATGCCCTCGGTGGCGGCATCCAGCTGGCCCTCGGCGCCGACATCCGCTTCGTCCACCCCGACACGAAGATGTCGGTGCTCGAGATCCGTTGGGGATTGATCCCCGACATGACCGGCACCCAGGCCCTCGTGAACCTCGTTGGGCTCGACGTGGCCAAGGAACTCACGTTCACCGGCCGCATGGTGACGGGCGCCGAGGCGGGAGAGTTGGGGCTCGCCACCCACGTGACTGAGGATCCCCGCACCGAGGCGCTGGAGCTGGCGCACGAGATCGCGTCGAAGTCACCCCATGCCGTGCGGGCGGCCAAGCGGCTGTTCAACGCCGCACCGAAGGTGTCGCTGGCGGAGGGCTTCGCCCAGGAACGAGCCGAGATCGGGGCCCTCATCGGATCGCCCAATCAGGTGGAGCAGATCAAGGCGTTCTTCGAGAAGCGCCCAGCGACGTTCGTCGACCCCGCCGAGTAGGTCGACGGGCCGCCCGCCACAAGAGCCGGGCACGGCGGCACCATCGCCGCGAGCTGCCGGTCGGATCGGGTCAATCCGGAGGCCAGGCCCCGCGGGCCTGCAACACGGTACGGCACAGCTCCACCGCATCGGTGATGATCGCATCGGCGCCGTTGTCGAGGAGGCGCCCCATCTCGGCCTCGTCGTTGACGGTCCAGACGTGCACCTGCGGGCCGAGCCGCTTGATGCGCCTGATCAGCCAACCACTGGTCAGCGGGATCCCGAACTGGCTCGTGGGAATCTGTAGTGCGTCGACCGGGGAGCGACCCCACCGAAACACGGCGGCTCGGACCAGCACCCACGCAACACCTCGCGGCCCGGGCGAGCGGCACAATCCGGGGCCGAGCGCGGCGCTGAGGCGACTGATCCGGGCGTCGGCGAACGACCCGACACACACCTGATCCACCAGCGCCCGTTCCCGGAGGAAGGTGATGAGCGGCTCGACCGCACCGTCGTTCTTGGGGTCGAGGTTGAGCCGGGCGTCGGGGTGGCGGTCCACGAGCTCGTCGAGCCGCGGGATCGGGTGCCCCTCGATCCGTAACGCCGACAGCTCGGCCCAGCTGTGATCGGCCACCGTTCCGGTGCCACCGGTGAGGGGCCCCAGCTCGTCGTCGTGGAACAGCACCAGCACACCGTCGTTCGTGGCCTGCACGTCGGTCTCGAGGTAGCGATAGCCGAGCGACACCGCATGATCGAACGCGGCCATCGTGTTGCCAGGGGCCACGTCGGTGCCGCCCTGGTGGGCCATGGCAAACGGCACTGGTTGGTTCAGGAAGGCCTTGACCATAAGGCCAACGCTAGTGCGCCCGAACAACACCAGAGCCGAAGGAGCGACCAGCACGCCGATTCCTGGCACCATGGACAGATGCCCGAACCCGCCCAGCGTCTCGCGGAGCTGCTCTCCGAGCCGCGCCCCACGCTGGACCGGATCATGGCCGTGGTGGCCTCGATCGCCCCGAGTCCACCGACCGAAGACGAGATCGTGGTTCGGTTCGATGCATTGGCTGCAGAGCTCGTGCCGGGCGGCGAGGCACTGTCGAGCAACGAATCAGACCTCGACCGTGTGATCCGCCACGTGTTCGTCACGCTGGGGTTCGTCGGCAACGCTGCGCACTACTACAGCCCCGACAACTCGTTCATCCATCGGGTGCTCGACACCCGTCGTGGGATTCCTCTCACGCTGGCCGCCGTTGGGGCCGAGGTCGCCCGCCGTCACGGCGTCGATCTGCGAGTGGTCGGGCTCCCCGGCCACGTGGTGCTCGGCATCGGGCCCGAACCAGAGCGGTGGATCGACCCCTTCCGCGCCGGGATGCAGCTCGATCTCGAGATGTGTCGATGGATCGCCGGGCGATCGATCCCGATCGAGCGGTTCCACCACGACATGACTCGACCCATCGACGCCACTGCGTTCACCACCCGCATGCTCGGCAACCTGAAGCTCGTCTATCGCCGCCGGGGAGACCTCGGCGGTTTGGCGGCGGCGCTGAACCTGTCGGTGGCGATCCCGAACAGCCCGGTGAGCGAGCGCCAGGAGCTCGCTGCGGTGCTCGCCGCTCTCGGCCGTGATGAGCTGGCGGCGGTTCAGCGGGAGCGCCTGATCGTCGACGATCCGGCCAACGCCGCCAGTCACCGCGTGGCGCTTCACCGGCATCGGGCCCGGCGCAACTGAGCCAGCTCGGCGGCAGCCAGATCCGGTGGTTCCAGTCCGTCGAGGCCGGCGACCGGCTCGTAGCCTTGGCGCCATGATCGATCCCACCATCAAGCGTTCACTCGGGCAGATGATCAAGGGGGTACAGGTCGTTGCCGCCACCCACGACGGGCTCACCAGGGCCTACACCTCGCACTGGGTGTCGCAGATCTCGTTCGAGGAACCGATCGTGATGGCGTCGGTGAGCCCCAAGCACGACACCTACCCCCTGATGGTTGAGTCGGGTCGGTTCAGCGTGTCGCTGCTCGCTGCAGACCAGATCCGCGAGGGGCAGTACTTCTCGTATCCCGGCCGCAAGTTCCGCTACAGCGCACCGGAGTTCGTGGAGCCCGACAACGCCGGCCGGCCGATCGTGCCCAACTCCATCGCGTGGCTCCACTGCGAGACGTTCGACCGGATCGAGCGCTTCGATCACGACCTGTTCCTGGCAACGGTCACCGAGGTGGCCGAGGGGCGCCTTGGAGAACCGCCGCTGCTCTACTCGGCCCGCCACGGATGGCGGATCACGGGCGACAAGGCGCGCGAGAAGGGGCAGTCGGTGCGCGACGAGCTGCTGGCCCGGGTGGCCGAGATGGACGACGCGGGCTGACTCCCCGCCACTTGACCGACTGGTCAATTGAGCCGGGCACGTCCTACGATCTGCAGGAGAGCCACCAGCAGCCCACGAGACGAAGGACGATCCCGTGACCGACACCCAGACCGCGCCCGACACCCTCGTGAGCGAGCGGATCGACCAGCTCCTGTCCGAACTCGACCCCGGAACGGCTGATCGTGTCGAGTTCCTCGGGCGCCAGTTCGACCTCGGCCTCGCCTGGGTGCACTTCCCCGAGGGCCACGGCGGGCTCGGCCTGAGCCCGAAGCTCCAAACCCAGATCAACCAACGCCTCGCCGCCGCTGGCGCCCCCAACGCCATGATGCGCAACCCGATCGGCCACGGTATGGGCGCGCCGACGGTAGTCACCCACGGCTCCGATGATCAGAAGTCCCGCTACCTGCGGCCGCTGTTCACTGGCGAGGAGGTGTGGTGCCAGCTGTTCTCCGAGCCGGGGGCCGGATCCGACGTGGCCGGGCTCGCGACCCGTGCGGTGCGCGACGGTGACGAGTGGGTGGTGAACGGCCAGAAGGTGTGGACCACGCTGGCCCATCTCGCCCGGTGGGGCATGCTCGTGGCCCGCACCGACGCCGAACAGCCCAAGCATCGCGGTCTCACCTACTTCGTGGTCGACATGAATCAGCCCGGCGTCGAGGTTCGGCCGTTGCGGCAGATGACCGGCGAGGCAGAGTTCAACGAGGTGTACTTCACCGACGCCCGAGTGCCCGACATCGAGCGCCTCGGCGACATCGGCGATGGTTGGCGAGTGTCGCTCACAACGCTGATGAACGAGCGGGTGGCCATCGGCGGCACTGTTCCTCAGCGGGGCTCCGGCATGATCTCGCTTGCGGTCGACGCCTGGACCAAGAACCCCGGCACCACCGCCGAACGCGACGAACTCATGGCGCTGTGGAGCCGGGCCGAAGTGCACCGCCTCACCAACATCCGGGCGTCGCAGAACCGCAAGCAGGGCACGCCCGGGCCTGAAGGCTCGGTGGGCAAGCTCGAGTCGGCACTGCTCAACCAGGCGATCACGAGCTTCACGATGAACCTGATGGGAGCCGACGCCATGCTCTACACCGAGGGGTACGCCGAGGAGAGCCCCCGCACGGCCATGGGCTACTCATCAGCGCAGAAGGCATTCCTGCGCTGTCGGGCGAACTCCATCGAAGGCGGCACCACCGAGGTGATGAAGAACATCCTCGGTGAGCGAGTGCTCGGCCTGCCCGGTGATGTGCGCACCGACAAGGAGCTGCCGTGGAGCGAGGTGCCACGCAACTAGTGGCTCGCTGATGCCGCCCGCGCCCCGGCAGGGGTGATCCGGGAGGGCAGTATGCTGCCCGCCATCACTGCGCCGACCTCCGATGCCGTTCCCGAACCAGACGATGTCTCGGCCGCTGAAACCATCGTGATCGAACTTTCCCTCGATGCGCCCGGTGGTGAGCTCCGGGTCGAGATCGGGTTGGACTCGCACGGTTGCCCGACCTATCGCGTGCTGCGAACGGTGGCCGGCACAGCCGAGCCAGTGGTTGCTCATTCGCCGCTCGGGCTCGATCTGTCGACCACGTCGTTGGCCAGTGGTCTCCGTGTTGCGGACGTGTCACCGGTGTCGACGTTCACCGATCAGTTCGAGCTCCCAACCGGCAAGGCCCGCCAGTCGACGCTGTCGGCCCGATCGCAGTCGATCACCTTCGCCGCCGACGGCCAGATCACGTTGACGGTGGAGGCCATCGCGGCCGACACCGGCGTTGCGATCCGCTACGGCGTCGGCTCGACCGCTGAGCCCAGCAACGGCGCAGCCGGTGAGCTGACCGTCGAGCGCGAGCACACGAGGGTGGCCGTCGACCCCCTCAGCGTCGCCTGGGTGCAGGCCCACGATGGGTCGAGTGAGTTCGCACCGGCCTACGAGCAGATGCGGACCCCAGCCACCCGCATACAGGACCTACCGGATGCCCCATGGGGTCATACGCTGCCGGCGTTGTTCAACACGCCAAACACGGGCTGGCTGCTCGTCACCGAAGCAGCTGTCGGGCCTGGCATGTACGCCAGTCACCTCAGCACGGTCGCCGACGACCGCGGCCCAGCGCCGGGCCCGTCGTTGGGCTTCGAGCCTCCACACCCTGGCGATGGCGGCGGCGTCGGCGCCACCACTGCCCAGATCACCCTGCCGTGGCGGTCGCCGTGGCGGGTGTTCGTCACCAGCCCCGACCTCGCCGGCATCGTGGAGTCGAACCTCGTGCGCCACCTCGCCCCGGCCGGACCGACGCCGGAGTCGACACCCCAGTGGATCGCAGCCGGGCGCTCCTCGTGGAGCTGGTGGTCTGATCACGACAGCAGTCGCAACCCGAGCTGTCTGTCCGACCACATCGACCTCGCGGCTGACCTCGGATGGGAGTACTCGCTCGTCGACGCCAACTGGACCGAGATCGCAGACGACGACCTGGCAGCGTTGTTCGCACAGGCCCAGCGACGCGGAGTTGGCCTGTGGCTCTGGTACAACTCGGGCGGACCGAACAACGCCATCGCCGAAGAACCTCGCGACCGGATGCACATCCCCGCCGAGCGGCAGGCCGAGCTGGCCCGGATCGCCGCGCTCGGTGTGGTGGGCGTGAAGGTCGACTTCTTCCAGTCCGACAAGGCGACGTCGATCGATCTGATCCGCGGCATCCTCGCCGACGCCCTCGCCGTTGGCCTGATGGTCAACCTCCACGGCACCACGGTGCCGCGTGGGTGGTGTCGGGAGTTCCCCAATCTCATGACAACAGAGGCGGTTCGGGGAGCCGAGTACTACCGACTTCCGGCCGGTGGGCCGACCTACGGGGCCGACGCACCGCGCCACAACAGCGAGTTGCCCTTCACGAGGAACGTGGTCGGCTCGATGGACTTCACACCCGTGGTGCTCGGAGACCTGGCCCCCCGGGTGACCACAAATGGCCACGAACTCGCCCTCACGGTGGTCTTCGAGAGCGGCGTGCTCTGCTTCGCCGACGAGCCTGCCGTCTACCGGGCCCAGCCCCCGGCCGTGATCGAACTCCTCCGCACCGTGCCGGCGGCCTGGGACGAGACCCGCCTGATCGACGGATACCCGGGTCGCCATGTGGTGCTCGCCCGCCGCCGGGGGGCGGAGTGGTGGATCGGGGCCATCGACGGGAGCGGCGATGGCGTCACCTGCACGATCGACGTCCAGGCGCTCCTGCACGGAGACGCAGCGGAACTGCTTCTGGTCGGCGACGAGCCCGGTTCCGACGCCGACAGCTACCACATCGTCGACGGTCCGGCCCCCGGCCGCCTCGGCGTCGAGCTCACGCCCAACGGCGGCTTCCTCGCCCGCCTGCGCCCCTAGCCCGCTTCGGGTGCCGGGGTCATCACCGCGTCGACCCGGAGATCCGGCGCCCCGCGTAGGTGGCTCACCTCGTTCAGGCTCAGGATCGACTCATGCCCCCGTGACGACACGGCGAAGCGGTTGATCGAGGTGTACTCGGGCTGGAAGAACATCGACGGACCGAGCCCGAGGGT
Organism: Actinomycetota bacterium; assembly: GCA_039029735.1. Taxonomy (GTDB): domain Bacteria; phylum Actinomycetota; class Acidimicrobiia; order Acidimicrobiales; family SZUA-35; genus CADEDH01. The sequence goes on from JBCCFL010000049.1 coordinate 14,618, forward strand.
GCGAGACGCCCACATGTTGATCACACCGCCGTGGCAGACCACCGCAACCCGCCGGCTGCGGTTGGCGCCGGCGATCTCGACCAGTGCGTCGATCACCTCGTCGTAGAAGGGCTGGTAGTTGGTCGCCGACTCCTCGGACAGGAACTTCTCCCAGGTGGCCTTGTCCTGGCGCATGATCTCCACCGGGATGTAGCTCGACTCCTCGGCGTCGAACTCCCGCACCCCCCGGTGAACCGTGGCCTCCATCCCGAGCAACCGTTCCAGGGGGGCTGCGGTTTCCCGGGCCCTGACCATGGGCGACACATAGATTGCGTCGATCGACTCTGCCGAGAGCCATCCAGCGGCCGCCCGAGCCTGACGATGGCCCACGTCGGTCAGTGGCGGATCAGCGGGCCCGTCGGCATCGACAATGTGCTCGGGACGGCCATGGCGAACGAGGATCAGCTCCATTGAGTGGACCTTAGGCCGACTGGGGACGGGTGACCGAACGTGACGTAGTCAACAACTCCAACCACCACCCCAACTCGTCGAATAGCATTGACCCGTGAAGCGTCGAACCAAGATCATCGCCAGTATCGGACCAGCATCGTCCGACGAAGCGACCATGAAGGCAATGGTCGAGGCAGGCATGGATGTGGCCCGCCTCAACTTGTCCCACGGCACCGTCGACGAAGCGGTTGAGCGTCTGCATCAGCTCCGCCGCATCTCGGAGTCCGTCGGGCGCACGGTTGGCGTCATGGCCGACCTGCCCGGCCCCAAGGTGCGCATCGGGCTCCTGGAGGAGCCGGTGGTGCTCGACCGGGGGGCCGACGTGCTCCTCGAACCGGGGGAGGGCGCCAGCCAGTCCGACCACTTCACGGTGGACTACACCGGCCTGCTCACCGACGTGCAGCTCGGCGACCGTCTTGCCATCGGCGACGGGTCGATCGTGCTCGAGGTGGTCGATCACACCGGCGACGCGCTGCGGGCTCGGGTGCTGTTCGGCGGCAAGACGCAGGGCCGCCCAGGTCTGCACATCCCGTCGGATCGTCTCAAGCTCACCACACCAACGCCCCACGATCTGAAGCTGCTCGACGCCATGGTCGACGAGGGAGTCGACATGGTGGCGCTGTCGTTCGTCCGTTCGGCCCACGACGTGCGTCGGGTTGGCCTCGAGCCGGCTCCCCGCGGACCGCTGGTCGTCGCCAAGATCGAAACCCGCGCTGCCATCGACAACCTCGACGGCATCATCCGCGAATCAGGCGCCGTCATGGTGGCCCGCGGCGATCTTGGCACCGAGTGCAGCATCCAGGACCTGCCGCACCTCCAGAAGCAGATCATCGCCCGCTGCATCGCGCTCGGGCGCCCGGCCATCACCGCAACCCAGATGCTCGAGTCGATGATCTCGGCGCCGTCGCCCACCCGGGCCGAAGCGTCCGACGTGGCCAACGCCGTATTCGACGGCACCTCGGCCGTGATGCTCTCGGCCGAAACGGCCATCGGCCAGGATCCGGCCATGGTGGTGGCCACGATGGCCAGCATCGCACTGCGGGCCGACCAGGAGTTCGACCACGACAACTGGGCTCACCAGCTGCGTCGCGATCACATCGCAGAGCCTCGGGGGATGGACGCCGACGTCACCGACGTGATGACGCTGGCCACCTGGCAAGCGTCCAAGGAGATCAGAGCCAAGGCCATCCTGTGCATCTCGCGTTCGGGGTTCACGGTGCGGGCAATCGCCCGTTTCCGGCCGAACGCGCCGATCCTGGCCTACAGCCCCGAACAGCGAACGATCAACCAGCTGGCCATGAGCTGGGGCGCCACGCCGATCAAGATCGACCGGATCGACGACAACGAGATCACGGTGCACCGCGTGCTGGAGATGGCCAAGGCCGACGGACACGTGCGCACCGGCGACATCGTGGCGGTGCTCGGTGGGTCCACTGCCACCATCGGCGCCACGGACACACTGCGCATGGTCCGCTGCCCCTAGGGCAGTCGGTGAGGTGGGCCGAGCCTGGGCGCCCTGGCGTCGGCTCCAGATGAGCCGAGTGCGGCGCTGGCTCCAGCCGGCGTGGTCACGCCTACCCGGCCAGCGCCGGGTGGCGTTCGTGTTGTCGGGCGGGGGTGCGCTCGGCGCCATCCAGGTCGGCATGCTCAAGGCTCTCACCGAGGCCGGCATCCGGCCCGACCTGGTGATCGGCTGCTCGGTGGGGTCGATCAACGGCGCCGCGTACGCTGCCGACCCCACCAATCGAGGAGTGGCCCGCCTGGAGCGGCTGTGGCGGCGCGTGGCCCACGACGACCCGGCCCTCATGCCCGGAGGGCTGATCCCGCTCGCCGTGCAGTTCGCTCGCAAGGGCGACGCGCTGCACGATCCTGGCCCGCTCGAGGAACTCGTCCGCTCCGAACTGCCAACGGCCACCTTCGAGGGCCTCAGAGTGCCGTTCCAGTGTGTGGCCACCGATCTCGACCGCTCGGCCGAGCACTGGTTCACCACAGGCGACCTGGTGCCGGCGATCATGGCCTCGGCCGCCCTGCCGTCGGTGTACCCGGCCCGTCAGATCGATGGTCGGTTCTTTATCGACGGGGGAGTGCTGAACGAGATCCACACCCAGCGGGCCGTGGAGTTGGGCGCCTCGGAGCTCTACGTGCTCCACGTCGGTCATCTCGACAACCGGACGGTGGACGTGCAGCGCCCCTTCGACGCGGCACTGCGGGCCTACTGGACCACACGCCGGCACCGGTTCGCCGAGGACCTGCGCCGGGTGCCGGCGCACTGCACGGTGCACCGCCTTCCGGCCGGCAGCGTGCCCAGGACCCGGTTCGACGACTTCTCCCGGGCCCCGGAGCTGATCGAGATCGCCCGCAGCGCCACGGCCGCCCACCTCCGGGCCTCGTCGGCCCGCACGTCGTCCGCTGGGGCGAATACGCTGCGGCCATGAGTTCCATCAACCTGGGTCACGGCCTGCCTGAGACCGTGCTCGACGCCGAACCCGCCGACGCAACCGCCGCCCTGACCGAGGCGCTGAGCGGCCCGGAAGCCGAACGCCGCGACGCCGTCACCCGGGTGGTGGCTCGCTGGCCTCGATTCCTTGCTGCGTGGGCCGAGTTGGGCGACCTGGCCCGCGACGAGATCGAGGCGTACGCCGCCTACCGGGTGGGATACCACCGCGGCCTCGACCGACTCCGGCAGAACGGCTGGCGGGGTTCCGGCTACGTCCGGTGGCAACACGAGGCCAACCGTGGCTTCCTGCGGGCCCTCGACGGGCTCCAGCGCATGGCGGCAGCGATCGGTGAGCAGGACGAGGCGGAGCGGTGCGACGTGTTCCTCCGCCAACTCGATCCGGAGTGGCCGCCCACCGGTGACTGAGCCTGGCGTGGTCCCGATCGGTGCGGTGCTCTGCGGAGGCCGATCCAGCCGCTTCGGGCGTGACAAGGCACTGGCCGAAATCGACGACACCACCACGATGGGGGCGGTTGTCGTCGCCGCGCTGCGGGCAGGAGGCTGCGATCCGGTGATGGCCATCGGCGGTACGGCCGGCTCGTCGCTCGGCATCCCGACCGTGCCCGATCGGCACCCTGGAGCTGGGCCCCTGGCTGCGCTGGCCACGGCGCTGCGATGGGCTGGTAGCGGTGCCGTGGTCGTCGTCCCGTGCGACCTGCCGTTGCTCACCGGCGACCACGTGGCTCAACTGCAGGCCGCCCACGCTGCAGGCGAGCCGAATCGGGCGGTGATCGCGGTCGACGACCATGGTCCCCAGCCTCAGATCGGAATCTGGCCCGCCAGCTGGGGCCCAGCGGTCGCCGAACTGGTCCGCAACGGCACGCGGGCGTGGCGCGCAGCGCTCGACGTGGGCCCCTGGGAGGGGATCAGCCTCCCACCAGCGGCCCTCGCGGATGCCGACACCGAAGCGGCCTTGAGTGCCCTGATTGACCCTCCAGGCCCTGATAAAGGCCCCGATGAGCACGATCAAGGGTGAATTGGGCCATGAATTCGTCCTGGAAGCGACCCACGGGGTCGGACCGAGCCCGTTCGCTCGCTTAGGCTGAACGGAGTGCTCGAAGTCGTTGACAATCCGCCAGACCTTGACGCCGTCGTCGCGTCCCTGATCCAGGCGGACCGCTACGCCATCGACACCGAGTTCCACCGAGAGCGCACCTACTTCCCGCAGGTGGCGCTCATCCAGATCGCCTGGGACGACCGCATTGCGCTGGTCGATCCGCTGGCGGTCGACGTCAAGCCCCTCGCCGAAGTGCTCGACGGTCCGGGCCTGTGCGTGCTGCACGCCGGCGTTCAGGACCTCGAGGTGCTCGATCTGGCCACAGGCACGGTCCCGGGCGAGATCTTCGACACCCAGATTGCAGCTGGTTTCCTGGGCGCCAGCAACGGCTCGCTGAAATCGCTGCTCGACCGGTACGTCAACGTGAGCCTGCCCAAGGGTGACCGACTCACTGATTGGCTCCGCCGGCCTCTCTCCGACGACCAGCTCCGCTACGCCGCCGCCGACGTGGAGCACCTGCTGGAACTCACCGACGCGATTCAACGGGAACTGATGGCCGAGGGCCGCCTGACCTGGGCGTTCGAGGAGAGCGCTCTGCTGAGAGAGCGCCCCCGGAACCGGCGGGTGCCCGAAGAGGCGATCTCTCGCATCAAGGAGGCGAGGAGCCTGAAGGGCACCTCGTACCGGGTGGCCACGGCGCTCGCTGCGTGGCGGGAGCGACGAGCAGCCGAGGCCGACGTGCCCGTTCGTCAGATCCTCTCCGATCTGGGCGTGGTCGCCATCTCCCAACAGGCGCCGACCAAGGTCGAGCAACTCCGCCAGCTTCGCGGCGTGGATGGTCGCCACCTCCGCAACGGTGCTGACCAGGAGATCCTCACCGCCGTGCAGGTGGGCCTGCGAATGACCTCATCGGAAGTCAAGCCACCTCGATCGCCGGAGTTGCCCCGTCACCTCCGCCCGGTCGTGTCGCTCGTGACTGCCTGGATCTCGCAGCTGGCCCGAGATCATCGCCTCGATCCGGCGATCCTGGCCACCAGGGCCGACATCGAAGCCCTCCTCAAGGGCGACCCGGACAGCCGATTGTTCCACGGGTGGCGAGCGGAGATGGCCGGCACGCCGATCGGTCAGCTGGTGGCGGGGGAGGCCGCCGTGGCCTTCGATGGTGACGGCCAACTGGTGCTCGAGGCCCGTAGCGGCCAGCCGTTGGGCTGACCATTCGGTCTGCTGGGGGGATTTGCCCTCCCACGTGGTGCGAATGGTGCCTGCTGTTCGCCAACTCGCTCCAAAAGCTCGTAGACTGCATGGCACTACGCGAGTGCCGGGGACAGGTGGAACAAGCCCCGGCCAGGCCAGATGCTCAGGAGAGTCCCATGAAGAAGGGGCGTCATCGTCGCTATGAAGAGGCCCGGGCGCTGAAGCGCTCGAATGATGGAGATGACATCGAATCGCTGATGGATCGGCTCGATGACGATCCATTTGCGCTGCCGACGACCTCCGAGGCCGACCAGGTCTCCGACGACCACGAAGACGAGCCGGTCGACTGACATCTCGCGTTGGGCTGTTCGGTTCAGCCGAACGCCCCGTCAGGCTCCTCAGTCAGAGCCCTTGGCCGCCTCGGTCTCATCGAGGATCTCATCAAGTTTGACGATCTCTGAATCGCGTATGAGGCCGGCGAATCGATACTCGTTGTCGATCACGGCCAGCAGTTCGAGCCCGTTCTGTTCCATCGCCTCGATGGCGTCGCGCAACGACCACCACGGGCGGGCCACAGGCGCGGTTCCGTCGACGATGTGCCCAACGAGCACGTCGTCCCATCCTTCGCGCTCGATCGCCGACGCGTTCTGGATCGAGCACAGACCGAGGTAGTTGTCACCGTCCACGACGGGAACCACGGGGTTGCGCTGCCCGATCACGTGATGCCAGACGAACTCCGACACCGTGGCATCGGGAGGAACACTGAGCACGTCTGTCTCGATCACCGACCGGATCGGGATCGTGAGTCGACTCTCGACGTGGCCGAGGCGCTCCACCCGCTGGGCGGCCGACACCGACGACGAGCCAGCCACCAGCTGAGAGACGGCAGCGGCGATGAGCGCTGGCACCACGGCCGCCCCCGCAGTCGACTCGGCGACGAACACCACAGCGGCGATGGGGGTCCGGTAGCCGGCCCCGAGGAACGCCGCCAGGCCGAGAATCGGCCACAGCCTCGCGTCCTCGGCGGCTCCGAGGCCCACCCGGCTCAGGCCATCGCCCACGATGCGCCCCAACAGCACGCCCTGGACCGCGAGCGGGATGAACAGGCCACCGACACCCCCGGCGCTGAGGGTGGTCAGCGTGGCCAGCGCCCGCAGGAAGAACAGCAGCACGATCAGTCGCAGTGACTCGGCGGTGTTGACCCACTCGAACACGGCCGTACCGGGGCCGAGGGTGAGCGGATCACCGAAGATCTCCCGGGCGAGCACGGCCATGAGACCGAGCACGAGGCCACCGATCAACACACGCAGCAGCGGGTGCTGATCCTTCCCGAGGTTCTTCGCGTTGCGCACGAGCCAGGCGTAGAGCCGGCCGCCGAGGCCAGCGCCGACGCCGAGGAGCACGGCGCCGACGAGTTCACCGCCGCCGACGGCCCGGTCATAGGCGAGCGCGACGGGGGCCTGGGCCGTGACGAACGGAATCGCCCGGAACGACAGGAACGCCGCCGCCGACGCCAACAGGGATGGCAAGACGGCCCGATGGGCGAAATCATCGCGGTAGGGGGATTCGAGGGCGAAGATCACGCCGGTGGCCGGCGCCTGGAACACGGCGGCGACTCCGGCCGCCGCACCAGCCGTGAGGAGTTGCTGGGCCGCCCGCCGCCCCAGGCGTCGTTCCAGCGGCTGGTGCACCCAGCGACCAACCGCAGAGCCGAGGTAGACCGACGGCCCCTCCAAGCCGAGGGCACCGCCGGTGCCGATGGTGGCCACGCCTGCACTCAGCCGGGCCCGCACCTCGCGGAAGGAGAACTTCGGGTTCGGGCTGTGGAACTGCTGGATGTACTCCTCCGACGTGGCCGCGGAGACACCGCCGCCCACGTATCGCAGGATCGCCCAGCTGGCCAGGAGGCCCACCGCAGGCGCCGTGGCCTGGATCCAGAACGGCCAGTGCAGCACGGCGTGGAGTACCACTTCGATGACGATGAACTCGACCAGCGCCACGAGTACACCGACGATGAGCCCGACCACCACCGAGGCGATCAGGACCTGCGAACCAACCGCCTCGGGGATCAGCGGCCGGATCCGGCGCCAGAGCCAGGCTGAATCGTCGGCCACACGTCGCGCCGTGCTCACCGCGGTCACGCCCTCCGTGGTTTCAGGTTCCGAGGGCGACGGGCGTCTCCACGGCGCGTCGCTCGAGCTGGTTGACCAGCCGCTCGTACAACTCCTTGCCCATGAGCTCGACGAGTTCGGCCTTGGCGTTGAGGTACACGGGCTCGGCCGCGCTGTAGGCAACCGACTCCTCGGTGCACCACCAATGGAAGTCCTCGCCGCCCGGGCCCCAGTCGCGTCGGCGCCAGGCCCGGAGGAGCACCGTCTCGTGGCCGTAGTCGTCGGTATGGACGTCGAGGCGTATCGGCACCTGCCAGCACACGGCTGGCTTCCACCGGAGTGGTTCGACCCCGGCGGCCATCGCACCGATGTGGAGAGCGCAGCCCGACCCACCAGCGAAGCCGTCGCGGTTGAGGAAGATGCAGGCGCCCTTGTGGGTGCGAGTGATCCAGTCTCCGCCCTTCTTCTTGAGCGGCCCGCCCTTCTCCTCGGCCCGATCCTTCAGCTGCCACTGCTCGTCGGTGAGGCGGGCGGCCGCATCGATGACGTTCTGTCGGTCTTCCTTGTCAACGAAGTGGGCACCGTGGGCACAGCAGCCCACAGTGCCGGTCGGGTCGGGCTCGGACTCGATTCCCGGGCAGCCCTGCCCGTAGATGCAGTGGTAGTTCGACGTGAGGAACGCCACGTCGAACAGCCAGGTGGAGTCGTCGTCTTCGTCGGCGAGTGAGATCCACTCGCCGCCATCGGGGGAAGCGGGCACCGGGGCAGGCTACCTTGACAGGCGCGGAGCGACCGCGTGTTTGGGGGCCTCATGAGCACGAACCGCATCGATGAGATCAGGGCCGACCTCGAACGCATCGCTGACGACCTGGCCGAACATGCTCTCACCGTGCTGCGTGACGCCATGGAGGAGGGCGCGACCAAAAGGCCGGCCGAGGAGAAGGCAATCACGCAGGCTCGCCGGGCCGTGGAGAAGGCCGTCCGGCTGCTCGACCTGGACGGGTCCGGCCAGTCGAGCCGCGACGACGTCTTCGACTGAGACTCGTTCGGTGAGGGGATCGTTCGGCTAGGGCTCGTTGGGTGGGGGCTCGTTGGGTGGGGGCTCGGCGTCGGCGTGGGGATCCGGACCAACGTCGTGCACCAGGTCCAGCCCGACCTCCGGGGTGTGGTCCTGCCCCAGTTCGTTCACCCGCCAGATCAGCTGGACGAGCCGCCCGAACGATCGATTGTCGAACCGGAGGGCGAGGCGAGGCAGCTCGACGTGGTCGTCGTCGCGGCGTTCGGCCGAGGTGGCGTCCGCCTCCTCGATCTGGCCGCTCACCACGATGTCGGCGAACTCGTCGTTGAGGGTGGCGATCGCATCGGCGGTCGGTCTGCTCCGCAGCCGCAGTACCAGCCGCTGACCGACGTAGCGGATCGAGTGGTAGCACGAGTAGAAGCCCGCCAGGTGGGCGGCCGCCTCCTCGGCGTCGTTGGTGTGGAGGAAGATCCCGAGGTCGTCCTCGTTGATCATCCCGCCGCCGAGCAGTTCGGCCCGCACGAAGTCGAGCCAACCCGACCAGTAGGTGGAGCCGGGATGATCGAGCAGCACCACCGGGGCGGGGTAGCTCTTGCCGGTCTGGATGAGGGTGAGCAGCTCGAAGGCCTCGTCCAGGGTGCCGAAGCCTCCTGGGAAGAGCGCGAAGGCGTCGCTCTCTTTCATGAATGTGAGCTTGCGGGTGAAGAAGTACTTGAACGCAGCAAGCTTCGGGTCGCCATCGATGATCTCGGCCGCTCGGGCTTCGAAGGGCAACACGATGCTCACGCCGAACGAGCGGTCGACCCCGGCGCCCTCGATGCCGGCTGTCATGATCCCAGGGCCGGCTCCGGTGATCGCCATCCACCCCCGTCGACTCATGGCGGCACCGAAGTCGCGTGCCAGCTCGTAGTCAGCGGCACCGGGCTTGGTGCGGGCCGAGCCGAAGATCGTGACCTTGGGCGTGGCCTGCTCCGCGGCAAACACCTGCCACGAGTTGAGCATCTCGACCACCGACTGAGCTGCGATCTTCAGTTCGAGCCGGTCGACGTCGGCCGAGTCCATGTCGAGGGCGGTCACCAGCAACGACCTGATCAGGTCGTCATTGGTGTCGGAGCCAACCGCAGCCAACACCTCGGTCAGCAACTGATCGACGTGCCCATCTCCGAACGTGGTTCGAGGGCGTGGAACCGTCACGGCTCAGTACCCCCAGGGGCGATGCCCCGAGGGGTGGTGCGCTTCGTTCTGGCCGGACGAACAGTCAGTGGGCTGGAGTTGGATCACCCACGCGACCGTACAGCGTGGTTCGTTGCTCCAAGCGCCGACCGAGGGGCTCGACGAGGGCGGCGAAGTCGGCCGCCGTCACTTCCTGGCCGTGGCTCGCACCGGCGGCCCGGGAGATGTTCTCGTCCATCAGCGTGCCGCCGACGTCGTTGCACCCCGCCTGGAGCAGCTGGCGCACGCTGTCGAAGCCGATCTTGACCCAGCCCGACTGGATGTTGTCGATGTAGCCGCGGTAGGCGATGCGGGCCACCGCGTGGACCAGGAGGTTCTCCCGGAACGTCGGCCCACGGCGCGCCTTGCGGCGCAGGTAGATCGGGGAGGCCATGTGTACGAACGGCAGCCCGACGAACTCGGTGAACCCGCCGGTCTCGGCCTGGAGCTCGCGGGTGATCAGCAGGTGCTTCACCCAGCTCTCCGGCTGCTCGACCGCTCCGAACATCATCGTCACGTTGGATCGAAGGCCCACCTGATGGGCGGTGCGGTGCGCCTCCAGCCACTCCTCGGTGTTGATCTTGTCCGGGCACAGCACCTCGCGGACAGGGTCGTCGAGGATCTCGGCTGCGGTGCCAGGCAGCGACCGGAGGCCAGCGTCCATGCACCGGCGCAGGTAGTCGGCGAGCGGTTCACCCAACCGCTTGGCGCCCTCGGTCACTTCGAGGGCGGTGAAGCCGTGCACATGGATGTCGGGCGCCGCCTCCTTCACCGCACGGGCCACGTCGATGTAGTAGTCGCCGTCGAAGTCGGGGTGGATGCCGCCCTGCAGACACACCTCGGTGGCTCCACGGTCCCACGCCTCCACCACACGTTCCTGCATCTGCTCCAGCGTCAGCAGGTACGGCTTTCCCCGCAGGTTCAGGCTCAGCGGCCCCTTGGAGAAGCCGCAGAAGCTGCACTTGAACGTGCACACGTTGGTGTAGTTGATGTTGCGGTTCACCACGTAGGTGACCGTGTCGCCGACGATGGCCGAGCGGAGTTCGTCGGCCAGGGCCGCCACCGCTGACACCTCGGGGCCCCGGGCCCGGAACAGGGTGAGCAGCTCGTCGTGCCCGGCCTCCTGGCCGGCCCGCACGCCGTCGATCACCTCACCGACCGCACCGCCGACGGCGACCTCGGGATCGATGAGGTTGACCGGGGAGACGGGCGCGCCCGAGTACCACTGGGTGGACCGTTCACCGATCTGCACCACGTCGGCCCCGTCGTCGGCCTGGGAGACGAACTCGGTTTTCTCCGGGAACACGGCTCCGGGATCGTCGCGTCCGAGCCCTTCGGCATCGGAGCGATCGAGCACGGCGAACCGCATGTCGGCGTCGAGCCAGCTCTCGGGATCGAGCGCGTACTCCGGGTAGATCGTGAGGCGCGGGGCAAGGGTGAACCCGCGGCCCTCGGTGATCGTGCGGAGCCGGTCGAGATCGGGCCAGGGGCGCTCGGGGTTCACGTGGTCGGCCGTGATCGGCGACACGCCACCCCAGTCGTCGATCCCGGTGTCGAGCAACTCGCCGAAGTCGTCGCTCAGGTTCGGCGGTGCCTGCAGATGCACGTCGGCGGGCAGGATCAGGCGGGCGAGGGCGATCGCCCTGTGGTAGGCCTCTGATGGGCAGGGGTCGGAGCGCCACATGGCGGTACCTGGCTTGGGCAGGAAGTTCTGGACGATCACCTCCTGCACGTGCCCGTGCCGCTCGTGGCTGGCCGCGATCGCCTCCAGGGCCTCGATCCGATCGGCCTCGGTCTCACCGATGCCGACGAGGATGCCGGTGGTGAACGGGATCGCGAGCCGACCAGCCGCGTCGAGGGTGGCCAGACGACGTTCGGGCGTCTTGTCGGGCGCGTTGCGGTGACAGTCGAGGTCGGAGCGGAGTGTCTCGATCATCATCCCCTGGCTGGGGGCCACCGCTCGCAGCGCAGCGAGCTCGCCCTCGTCGAGCGCACCGGCGTTGGCGTGGGGGAGGAGACCGGTCTCGGTCCTGACCAGTTCACACATCGCCACCAGGTAGTCGACGGTGGAGGCGTAGCCGTGCTCGTCGAGCCATTCCTGGGCGGCCGGGTACCTCAGTTCGGGCCGCTCACCAAGCGTGAACAGTGCCTCATGGCACCCTGCCCTCGCACCTCGCTTGGCGATGCGCAGCACGTCGTCGGGGCTGAGGTACGGCGAGTCGAGCCGGGCCGGAGGCTGGGCGAAGGTGCAATACCCGCACTGGTCACGGCAAAGCATCGTGAGAGGAATGAAGACCTTGGGGGAGTAGGTCACCCGCCGGCCGAATGCCGCATCGCGCCGGGCGGTGGCCGCAGCCAGCAGTTCGGCCGTCGACATCGCAGCCAACGTGCCTCGATCCCGCATCGTCGAGGTCATCGTGGTCTCCTTCCGGGGCCTGGCCGGCTCTTGATCCGGCCAGGGTTGACGGATACATCGCACTCGGGGCAACGCACCGACTGTTCGATCGGGGTGCCGCACGCCTGGTGCACGAGAACGGTCGGCGCGGCCCCGCGGGCGTACCAACGGTCGCCCCAGCCCATGAGGGCGATGAGGGCGGTGGACAGATCGGCACCCTTGGCGGTGAGCCGGTACTCGTAGCGAACCGGTCGCTCCTGGTACGGGATGCGCTCGAGCACACCGTGGTCGACCAGCTTGGACAAGCGATCAGCGAGCAGGTTCTTGGCGATACCGAGATCGCGTTGCAGTTCACCGAATCGGTGGACGCCACGGAACACATCCCGCAGCACCAACACCGTCCAGCGGTCGCCGACCACGGACAGTGTCGCCGCGATGGAGCAGTCGACGCCCGTCGGGGCGAGATCGGGGCCCGAGGTCTCTGAAGGTGGTGCCGTCACGATCCGGCAACCGTAGACCGAGTAGGTTTCAAATCGCAACTTACACTCCTACGTTGCGATCCCGATCGACGCGATGGGGGGATTCGCCCACGCTCGGAGCGGACAAGAGCCCATCCCTCGATCGAGCCATGGAGCTAAGGTGAATGGCGATGGCTCCCGAGGATGGCCTCCGCCGCGAGGACGGCCCGTCACGGTCGGTTTTCGACCCTGGCGAACTGGCCTCGCCGCGCGGCAAGGGCCGAGGGCGTCGATCCAGCCTGTTCGAACCAACAGGCGTGCACCTGAAGGTCCCACAGCCTGGCGCACGTCGTTCCCCGCAGCAGCCGTCGACCCACCTCGACACCACCTGGCCTGGCCACACCGGCCCTCTCGGCCATCGCGCCGACGCCCGCCGGCGCGGCGAGTTCGGCCCCGGCAGCCCCCACGTCGAGCCGTCGTGGTCCGAGCAGATGCTCGACCTGCTCTACCGGTGGCGCAGCGGTGTCGGCATCGGCGTGGCCACCGTCATGACGGTGGCCGTGGTGGCGGTGTTCCTGTCGCGAACCGGCAACACCGAGGAGCCGTTCCTCGAGGCCTCCAGCCCGCTCGAAACGGTGCCCACCGAGCCCACCGATCTCACCGACTTCACGGCCGCTGCGCCGGCTGATCCCGGCACGTCGGAGCTGGTCGACTCCGAGATCGGTAGCACCACCACCACGACGCCCACCTCGACCTCGGCCGTCACGGCGGTGTCACCGGTCGAACCGACCACCACCACGACAGTGGCGGCCGACCCGGCGCCAGTGGAGGAAGAGACCACCACCACCACGTCGTCGGTACCGGACGACTCCACCACCACGGTCGAGTCCACCACCACGAGCAGTGTGGACGGCGGCTCGACGCCGCCCGATCCCAATGACACCACCACCACGTCGACGCCCGACCCCGAGCCAGCCCGGGTGGTGCTCGTCGAGGCAGAGTCCGGAACGCTGCTCGGCTCGGCCAAGGCACGCGACGACCATGAGGGCTTCACCGGCTCCGGGTTCGTCGGCGACCTGCTCGCCACTGGAAGCGGTGTCGATCTGTCGATCGAAGCACCGTCCAGCGGGCTCGTGCCCGTCACGATCCGCTACGCCGCCGGCAACGGTGGCCCGGAGGGCACCCGCACCATCACCGTGCTGGTGAACGGGAAGACAACGATCGCCGCCGAGATGGCGGTCACCCCGAGCTGGAACGACTGGGACATCGTCACCGGTCAGATCGAACTCCAGCAGGGCGCGAACCAGATCACCCTGATGGTGGCCGACGGTGACACCGGCTGGGTCAACATCGACTCGATCCAGCTGAACTAGCGCACGCCCCACCGCCGACCGGCCGGGCAGCTGGTGAGACCACGTCGAGCCGTGGGCCCCGGCCCGGTGGATGGGTCAGCCGATGTTCTCGGTGCGATCGCCAAGCACGCCGAGCACCTCGTCGAAGCTCTTGACGAAGCTGCCGACGCCCTCGGTCTCCAGCTGCGCGGTGACCGCATCGATGTCGACGCCGACGGCGGCGAGCTGGCTCATCACGGCCTCGGCTCCGGCAACGTCGGCGTCAACGGTGCGAGCCACCGTTCCGTGGTCCTCGAAGGCCACGAGCGTGGCGTCGGGAAGCGTGTTCACGGTGTCGGGGCCGATGAGGGTGTCGACGTAGAGGGTGTCGGGGTAGTCAGGGTTCTTGGTCGACGTGCTGGCCCAGAGGGGCCGCTGCAGACGAGCGCCACGGGCGGCCAGTGCCTTCCAGCGGGGACCGCTGAAGGTCTGGCGGAACAACTGGTAGGCGAGCTGGGCCTGCGCGACAGCCGCCTTGCCCTTCAGCGCCTGCGCCTCGGAAGTACCGATCGCGTCGAGCCGGCGGTCGACCTCGACGTCTACGCGGCTCACGAAGAACGAGGCCACCGACGAGACCGACGAGAGGTCACCGTCGTAGCGCTCGAGGCCAGCGAGATAGGCCTCCATCACAGCCTGGTAGCGCTCGAGGCTGAAGATCAGCGTGACGTTCACGGACCGCCCCTCGCCGATGAGGGTCTGGATGGCCGGTACCCCCTCGGCCGTCGCTGGCACCTTGATGTAGAGGTTCGGCGCATCGATCCGGTTGTCGAGCTCCCGGGCGGCGGCGATCGTGCCATCGGTGTCGTGGGCGAGTGACGGTGCCACCTCTACCGACACGTACCCGTCCTCGCCATTCGAGCTGTCGTGCACCGAGCGCAGGATGCCCAGCGCCGCGGTGATGTCGGCCACAACGAGATCCCAGTAGGCATCGTTCACCGATGCCCCCTCGCCAACGAGGCGGGTGAGATCGTCGTCGTAATCGGCGGTTTCGGTCATCGCCTTGGCGAAGATCGTGGGGTTCGACGTCAACCCCCGCACACCGCGGTCGACCCAAGCCTGCAGCTCGCCGGAGCTGATCCAGCCACGGCGCAGGTTGTCGAGCCATGGGCTCTGACCCTGCTCGGCGTAGAGATCGTGCAAGCGGGCCATCAGGGCCTCCCGGGGTGACAGCGACGGCTCACCATCTGATCGTCGCAGGCGTGAACAAATTCCACAATCAATCTTAGCGGACGACTACGACCGCCCGAGCGCTCGCAACGCGGTCTGCTCGACTGCGTCAACCGTCATGCCCAGTTCAGCCATGACGGTGCCGCCCGGCGCTGAAGCTCCGAACCGGTCGATCCCGAGTGGATGGCTGGCCCACCGATGCCACCCCAGCGTCACGCCGGCCTCGATCGAGACCGTGGGCACCCCTGTGGCCAGAACGGAGGCTTGGGCCGCTGCCGGTTGGGCTTCGAACAGCTCCCACGACGGCATCGACACCACCCGGGCCTGGACCGACGCGCCGGCCAAGCGTTCGGCCGCTTCCACACACAGTGCCAGCTCACTGCCGGTGCCGATGAGCACCACGTCGGGGTCGGCAACGTCGTTGAGCGCGTAGGCGCCGCCAGCGACCGCGGCCGCGTTGGTGGAGGCCAGCACGGGCAGATCCTGACGGGACAGGATCAGTGCCGTCGGCCCGTCGAGCGACAACGCCGCCTGCCACGCGCCGGCCGTCTCCGTGCCGTCGGCCGGCCGGATGACCGTGAGGCCGGGAATCGCTCGCAGGCTCATGACCTGCTCCACCGGCTGGTGGGTCGGGCCGTCCTCACCGACACCGACCGAGTCGTGCGACCACACGAACACGCAGTGCGAGCCGGCCATCGCCGCCAGGCGCACCGGAGGACGCATGTAGTCGGCGAACACGAGGAAGGTACCGCTGAAGGGCACCACCCCGCCGTGCTGGGCGGCGCCCACGACGATCGATCCCATGGCGTGCTCGCGGACACCGAAGTAGATCTGGCGACCGGCCGGGGTGGCGGCGCTCTGAGCCACAGCGTCGATCTTCACGCCGTTGTTGCCGGTGAGGTCGGCCGAGCCGCCCATCAGTGCCGGGAAGACCGGCGCAAGGGCGGTGAGACACTGCTGCGACGCCTTGCGGGTGGCGATCTTGGATCCGACCTCGAACGTAGGCAGTGCCGCTTCCCAGCCATCGGCGCCAGTGCCGGCGTGGGCCTGGCGCCACTCGTCGACCCGTGGCGAGGCGGCCAGCCGGGCGTCCCACTCGGCCCGGGCCGCGCGGTGACGGCGGCCGGCCTGCTGGTACCAGGCCAGCACATCGTCCGGGATCCAGAAGGACTGGTCGACGGGCAGGCCGAGCGCTTCCTTGGTGGCTGCGATCTCGGCGTCGTCGAACGGGTTGCCATGAGCGGCGGGGGTGTCGGTGTGGGCCGGGGACGGAAAGCCGATCTTCGAGCTGAGGACGAGCAACGTCGGGCGGTCCTGCTCGGCCTTGGCTGCCTCCAGCGCTGCTTCGAGGGCGTCGAGGTCGTTGGCCACCTCGCCGAGCTCCATCACGTGCCAGCCGTAGCTGGCGAAGCGGGCGGCGGCGTCATCGGAGAGTGCGAGATCGGTGTGGCCGTCGATGGTCACGCCGTTGTCGTCGTACACGGCGATGAGACGGCCGAGCCCCAGGTGGCCGGCCAGCGATGCGGCCTCGTGGCTCACGCCCTCGGAAAGATCGCCGTCACCGGCGATGACGAACGTGTGGTGATCGCAGAGCTCTGAACCGAACTCGGCCCGGAGGCGCCGCTCGGCGATGGCGAGCCCCACGGCATTGGCGATACCCTGACCCAGCGGGCCGGTGGTGACTTCGACCCCGGCGGTGTGCCCGGCCTCGGGGTGGCCTGGCGTGGCCGAGCCCCACTGGCGAAAAGCTTCGAGGTCGGCCTTGGTCAAGCCGTGACCGGTGAGGTGCAGCATCGAGTAGAGCAGGATCGATGCATGGCCCGCCGAGAGCACGAACCGGTCGCGATCGGCCCAGTTCGGGTCGTCGGCGTCGTATCGCATCACGCGGGTGTAGAGCACGTGGGCCAGGGGAGCGAGCGCCATTGCGGTGCCCTGGTGGCCAGATCGGGCCTTGTGCGGTCCGTCCATGGCCAACGCCCTGATCACAGCGACGGCCGTCTGTTCGAGGTCGGCCGGGGCGGAGGGATCGGCTGAGATGGTCACGGTCACTCCTCGGTTGCGGCGCCGGGTTGGTCCCGGCGGGAACGCGCGACACGGTACCAACCGCGACCCACCATCCGACGAGCGAACGACCCGGGGCCGCCGACCGATCGCACCCAGTGGGGGTCTGGTGCTGGTCAGGCGCCGATCGGGCGCTGATCAGGGAAAGACGACGACGGTGGCGGTGAAGCCGTGGACGGCGTTGCGGCCGGCGATCGGGCCCAACTCGCCGGCACAGAACATGCCGGCCACGGCAGAGCCGACGGTGTCGGACACCTTCGCGGCATCATGGCTCGGCTCGCTGAACATGTGCGAGCCGCGGCCGTTGCAGGTGAACAACAACCCGGCCCGGCCCGACACGGGATCGAGCAGGCGGTCGAGCTCATTGGAGGCCGACGCCTCGTCGCGCACCTGGAACTGGAGCACCTGACCGACTTCGAGCCGGTCGCCGATGGCGACGGCACCGCTGTTGCGGTCGGCGCCCAGCACCCCGCGGATCAAGAAGTCGCCCGGCTTGAACTCCTGCTGTTGTTCATTGGCCACGAGCCCGGCGTGCAACCCGCGGGCCGCGGCGGCGCGATCCTCCGGTGAGAGACCCTCGATGAGCTCGTTGACCCGTTCCAGTGCCGGGCGACCGCCGAGCGCATGGGCGAGTTGGTCGGCGGCTTCGGTGACCACCCAGGGCGACCCGATGGGCCGGCACCCCTGACTCACCACCGTGGACGCGGTGCCGGGCGGGAAGATGAGCCCCACCGCCCCAGTGAGATGCACCTCCGAGCCGAGGATCACCCGGTTCTGCTCAGGGCCGGCCGAGGCGAGGCCACCGGCCAACTGGATGTCGCCAGGCCGCTGGTTCAACTCCTCGACCAGGCCATCGACCGCAAACGAATAGGGATCGGCCAGCGCCACCACCACGCTGCCCTCTGCAATGTCGGCGGGAAGGCCGGCGACGATCGGCGGATTGGCCGGCAAGGACTCCAGGCGCACCGGTGTGCACGGCAGGCCTGTCGCCGCCCACAGCGCCAGCCCATCGCCCTGTTCCACCTCGAGCGCCGAGCCCACCACGCCCACTGCGGTGGTGCCGACCAGTACGTCGGGGTGCATCAAGGTATCGATCACGTCGACCACGGCGCCCAGCGCGTTGGCCATCGCTCCGGATGCGAACAGCATCGCCACCGTGGGAACACCGTCGAGGCGGTCGCCCACCTGACCCACCACCTCGGCCGCGGCGACCGCCGGATCCGGGTGCTGCGAGAGCCCAACTGCGAACGAGGGGAGGGGCTGGCCGGACATGGAGCCGTCGGGGAGTGGAGCGTCGGTCATTCGACCGGGGGGAGGAGGGTGAACGGCACAACGTGCACGGGCCCGTTGTCGAGCCGGCATCGAGCGAGCATCGTGCCGTACTCCTCGAACGTGAGCTCGGGGCGCACGAGCCGGTAGTTGAACTTCCCCGGCTCGATCTGCAGCGGTTGGACGTTCCGGGCCATTGGCTCCTCGGGCGGCTCGGCCTCGGGGTCGTCGCCAGCCACGAACACCACCTCCAGTGCGGCCGCCTCGGCACCACCGGGCGGGTTCCACACGAGAACAACGAGATGCGGGGCGATCGTCACTGGAACGGGGGCGGGAGCTGGGCCCGAGAACTGCACCCCTCCCAGATCGATGCGGGTGGCTGGCCCGGGAACTTGGCGAAGTTCGATGTCGTCCATGAACAACGCTGCGATGATTTTCATCTCGACGGGCTCTCTTCGGTGTCGTTGACGATGCGAGGAAGGATCAGAGTAGTTTTCTCCCCTGTGCCTGACACACCAACGAGGGACCTGATTCTGCGCGAGGCGCGGCTGTGTTTCGCCAACCAGGGGTTCGAGGGCACCTCGTTGAACGACATCGCGGCTGGTGTCGGCATCCGCCGGCCGAGCCTCATGCACCACTTCGCGTCGAAGGAGGCGATCTATCGGGAGGTGCTCGAAGGGGCGCTCGCCGACTGGTCAGAGCGGATCAGCGAGATCGACTCGAGCCCGCTCGACGGTTGGGCCCTCGTCGACTCGGTGCTGGAAGCCAGCTTCGACTTCTTCCGCGCCAATCCGGAGATCGTGTCGATCGTGCGGCGGGAGGCACTCACCGAGAAGGGCCACCTGGGCTTCGATCTGGGCGTGGCCCTGCGCCCGTACTTCACCCGTTCCGTTGCGTTCTTCCAACGGGAGATGGAGGCTGGACGGTTCCGGCACCACGATCCCGAGAACCTCGTGGTGACTGGTTACGGGGCGCTGCTCACCTACTTCTCCGACCACTGGATGCTCGACGGCCTACTCGATCGCGACCCACTGTCGGAGGCGGCACTCGAGGCGCGCTTGGGCCATCTGCGGGCCTTCGTGCGGGCTGCATTGGAAGTGCCGGGCACCACCTGAGCACGTACGCCGCGTGCTAGCGTCGACCGGGCCATGAACCTCGGACGCCCCCTCTGGACCTGGGGAATCGCAGTGTTGTTCGCCCTCGTCGCCGCCGTGACCTGGCTGGTGGCCGAGCAGCGCGATGTCGACGTCGTGGCCGAGGCGCCGATCGAGTTCGACAACGCCGTCGGCACCCCGATGCTGTCGGCCCGACGCATCCCCGAAACGCTGCGCACGCCGATCGCTGATGACTCGCTCGCCCCGGTGATCGCCGAGATCATCGACGGCTCACCCGCCGACAGTTGTGTGCTCGTCCAGGTGGAGGATCGGATCATCACGCCCTGGGCGAACGTGGACGTTGGCCTCGTGCCCGCATCGAACCAGAAGCTGCTCACCACCTTCGGCGCCCTGGGCATTCTCGGCGATGACTACCAGTTCGTCACCGAGGTCCGGGTGGATGCACTGCCGGTGGACGGCGTGGTGGGCGGCAACCTCTACCTGGTGGGCGGGGGCGACCCCTTCTTGTCGACCGAGAACTGGTGGACCCAGTACGAGGTGAACGACGGTCGTTTCCACACCCGCCTCGAGACCCTGGCCGACCGGGTGGTGGCAGCGGGGATCACCAGCGTTGTCGGCAGTGTTGTCGGCGACGAGTCGGCTTATGACGATGTGCGCCAGGGTGACTGGGCCGACCGGCTGATCGCCGGCAAGCAATCGGGGCCGCTTTCGGCGTTGACCGTGAACGAGGGCTTCACCGACTGGCCCGCGGTGTACGCCGACAGCGCCCGGCAGCGGTCGTCGGCCACCGATCCGGCCCGGCACGCCGCCAACGTGTTCGGCCAGCTCCTGGCCGAGCGGGGGGTCGCAATCGCCGCCGGCCCGGTGGCCGGTCCTGCCCCGGCCACCGCGCCACCGGTGGCCCAGATCGCCTCACCGCCGCTCTCGGATCTGGTCACCCACGTGAACGCCCACAGCTCGAACATCGGGGCCGAACTGATGCTCAAGCAGATTGGCCTCACTCGTGAGGGCGAGGGCAGCACTGCCGCCGGCTCCCGAGCCCTTCGGCAGTTCCTGGAGGACGCAGGCGTCGATCTCACCCAGGTGACGATCGTGGACGGATCGGGCCTGGCCGAGACCAACCGCCTCACCTGCCAGGCATTGGCCTCAGTACTCGACCTCGGTGGGGCCGACACTGCATTCGGTGCGTCGATGGCCGTCGGTGCGGAGCGGGGCACGCTCCTCAATCGTTTCGTCGACACCGCTGGTGCTGGCACCGTCTACGCCAAGACCGGAACCCTCAACGGAGCCACCGCGCTGTCGGGCTACGCCCGTTCACGGGTGGACCCCGACATCTCGGTGTCGTTCGCCTACATCGCCAACGACGAGTTCATCATCTCCAACGCCGAGGTGAGGGGGCTCCAGGATCCCTTCGCATCAGGGCTCACCGCATACCCGGGTGGCCCATCGCTCGAAGAGTTGGGGCCTCGCGAACCCATCGCAAACTAGATCTGGGGCCCGCCCGACTCGGCCTCGAACGGCCGGGATGGCTACCGTCGAGTCAATGGCTCCGACCCCCCAGTTCCCGCTGGGCACCGTGCTCTTCCCCACGATGGTGCTCCCGCTTCATGTCTTCGAGATGAGGTACCGGGCACTCGTCAAGGACGTGCTCGACGGCGACAACGAGTTCGGCGTCGCCCTGATCGAGCGTGGCAGCGAGGTGGGAGGCGGCGATCAGCGCACACAGGTCGGCACCCTGGCCAGGGTGGTCCAGGCCGAGGAACTCGCCGACGGCCGCTGGGCCGTGGTCACGGTGGGCAGCGAGCGTTTCCGGGTGCAGGAGTGGCTCGACGATGCGCCCTACCCCCGGGCCGAGATCGAGCTGTGGCCCGACGAGGCTCCCGGCCCCGACGCCCCCGGGCGCTACGCAGACGTCACCGCCAAGTTCAAGCGGTGCCTGGCCCTCGCGTCCGAGAGTGGCGTCGATGTGGGGCCTGTGCCCGAGACCGCCGACGACGTCACGCTCGGCTCGATGCAGATGTCGGCCCTCGCCCCGGTCACCACCCACGACAAGCAGCGGCTGCTCGCCGCCCCCGGCCCGGACGAGCGGCTCACCCTGCTCAACGAGCTGTTGGACGACACCTTGTCGTTGATCGAAGCCCGCCTCGCCGGGCCCTGATCCGGCGCAGGAGCCGATTCGCCCACAGGTGACACGCGGTTCACGCAACAGGCCTCCCGTTTGGGTGTAGGGCTCCTACACTCGCCCTTTGAAGACGACCCGAGGAGGCCAGGTGGCAGGTCCCAACCCGCTGGACGGAGCACAAGAGATCCAACAACTCGTCGTCTCCTACGCGAAGCAGGAAACGCTCGAGCCGCTCAAGCATCTCGGCAAGTATCTCGGCTTCGGGCTCAGCGGCGCCATCTTCGTGTTCCTCGGTACCTTCTTCGCCGGTCTCGGTGTCTTGCGGTTCTTCCAGACCGTGTCGTGGTTCAGCCCCGACGATGCCGCGGCCTCCACGGTGACTCGCACCGATCTGTGGGCCTCCACCGTGCCCTACCTCATCACCATCGTCGTCCTGGCCGTTGTGCTGGCCATCCTGTTGATGGCCATGAACCGGGCCAAGCAGAAGGTCCGCTGAGCGGGCCCCGAGATCTCGCTGAACAGAGCTCGTTGAGAAGGAGCGCACATGACCGAACCTGCCATCACCCCCGCTGACATCGAAGCAAAGTTCCGCGACATCCAGGGTCAGGTCGACGTCGTGGCCCAGGACTCCAAGAAGCGTGTGGCCGTCGGCGGCGCCGCCCTCGGTCTGGTGCTGCTGATGCTCATCTACATGCTGGGTCGACGCACAGGGAAGCGCCGCAGCACCGTGCTCGAGATCCGCCGCCTCTGATGGAGCGGCTCCTTCGCTACGCCGTCAATCGCTACGTCGGTGGCCCGAACCGGTCGTGGCTCTACACCTCGGCAGCCGTACTGGCCTACCGGTTCGTCCGATCCACGATGACGCGCAAGGAGATCGTGGAGATCGGTGGCGTGGGTCGAGGGCAGAAGATCGTGATCGAGCATCTGCCGGTCACCCACGCCGAGCAGATCAAGGAAGGAAAGCGGGTTCGCAAGGCCGAGAAGCGCCAGCTCAAGGTCGACAAGCGCCAAGCCCGGGTGGAGAAGCGGGCTCGGCGGAGCGAGCGCAGGGCCCGCCGCACCGAGAAGCGGCAGGTGCGGGCCGCCCGGCGAGCCGAGAAGCGGTCGGCCAAGGCAGCCTGATCCAGGGATCGGATGCAGGCCTGATCCGGCGCGTTCGACGGCCCACCCCGGCATGCTGAGCGGGTGAAGGTGCTGCCGTGAAGGTGTTGTTGCGGAACCCCCGTCGTGAGATCGAGCTGCGCGGTCCGATATCGGTCACCCGGCTCTTGAACCAGTTGGAGCTCAACCGCGAGTCGGTGCTGGTGATCCGCGACGCCACGCTGGTCCCGGGCGATGCCATGCTCGACGACAGCGACGAGATCGAGATCAGGCCCGTGATCAGTGGCGGCCAGGAGTTCTCGGGGGGCCCGGCGTGAAGTGCCGAGTGTGTCGGGGCCCGGCGCTCATCGACATCAAGCGGCACAACGCCAACTTCTGCGCCGAGCACTTCCTCCGCTACTGCCGCCAACAGGTGGAGCGGGCGATCCACGACTTCTCGATGGCCAGCCCCGGCGAGCGGCTCCTCGTGGCCGTGAGCGGCGGGAAGGACAGCCTCGCCGTGTGGGACCTGCTCGTCGAGCTCGGCTATCGCGCCGACGGGCTCTACGTCGGCCTCGGCATCGGCGACTACTCCGACACCTCGGGCGAGCACGTGCGGCGCTTCGCCGCCGAGCGGGACCTGAATCTCACCGAGATCGATCTCCGTGAACGGTACGACTTCGACATCCCAACGGCAGCTGCCGTCACCAAGCGGGTGCCGTGCTCGGCCTGTGGCCTGTCGAAGCGACACGTGTTCGACGAGGCGGCCCGCTCGGGCGACTACGACGCCGTGGTCACCGGCCACAACCTCGACGACGAGGCGGCTGTGCTCTACGGCAACGTGCTGCGGTGGCAGACCGACTACCTCGGCCGGCAGCGACCGATGCTCGAGGCTCGCAACGGCTTTCCCCGCAAGATCAAGCCGCTGGTTCGCCTCACCGAGCGCGAAACAGCGGCGTACTGCGTGATCAGGGGCATCGACTATCTGGTGGAAGAGTGCCCGATGGCCGCCGGCAACAAGCACATTGGCTACAAGGAGGCGCTCAACGACATCGAGCGTCGCTCACCGGGGACCAAGGCCGACTTCTACTTCGGCTTCCTGCGGCGGGCCGTCGATCGCTTCGTCGACCCACCACCCGAGCACGACGATACCGACGCCGCAACCGCCGATGCTGGCGCCACTGGCGAGCGGCTCGACCTCCGCCAGCTTGGTGCGTGTGAACAGTGCGGGGCCCCGGCGAGCGATTCGATCTGCGCATTCTGTCGCCTCACCGACCGGGTGGCGGGCACCGAGCCGGTGCCCGTGGAGCTGGTGCGGAGCCGACGCTGATGACCGAGACCACCGCAGCCGTGCTGCGCTTCGACGAGCTGGTGATGCTGATCGATCACAAGGGTCGGCGCTACCTGATCACGCTCACCGATGGCAAGGAGTTCCAGTCCCACGCAGGCGTGTTGCCCCATGCCGACATCGTCGGCTCGGCCGAAGGCTCGGAGCTGGCAACGACACACGGTCAGAAGCTTCGGGTGTTTCGGCCGACGCTGAGCGACTACGTGCTGTCCATGCCTCGCGGCGCTCAGGTGATCTATCCGAAGGACCTCGGTCCGATCCTGATGCTGGCCGACATTGCCCCGGGCTGCCGGGTGCTCGAGTCGGGAGTCGGCTCGGGCGCGTTGTCGATGGCAATGCTCCGCTGCGGGGCTGACATCATTGGCTACGAGCTGCGGGAAGACTTCGCCGGGCGGGCGGTGAACAACGTACGGAACTTCCTCGGCGCCGACGCTCTCGATCGCTACCGCGTTGAGCTGCGCGACTGCTACGAGGGCATCGACGAGCGGCATCTCGATCGGGTGGTGCTCGACCTCCCGGAGCCCTGGCGGGTGGTGCCCCACGCCGTGGGGGCACTCCGCCCGGGCGGGATCTTCGTGTCGTACAGCCCGTCGATCATGCAGGTGAGTCAGCTGACGACGGCGTTGCAGCGGGGGCCGTTCACCGAGATCTCCACCATGGAGGTCATGAACCGCGGCTGGCACGTCGAAGGCAAGGCCGTACGGCCCGATCATCGCATGGTGGCCCACACGGGATTCCTCACCCGGGCGAGGATGCTGCAGGCCGACGCCTGAGCGTCAGTCGAGCCAGGACGCCGGGGCGCCTCGCTGCACCGAGTTGAACCGGCTGGCGAACGACGGCGTCTCGAACATCTCGTTCGTCGTGCCGCCGTAGCCGAACAGGTACTGGCCAACGCGGCGCATCTGCATCTCCTCGCTGCCTTCGGTGATCCGGTACCGCCGATGATGCCGGAAGATGTGCTCGAAGGGCATGTGGCGGCTGTACCCGATGCCGCCATGGGTCTGGATTGCGCGATCGGCCGCCTGACCAACGAGGCGATTGGCCCGGTAATTGCACATGGCCACCTTGTCGGAGATCTCGGAGCCGGCCTCCACCCGGTCGAGCTGCCAGGCCGTCTTGCGGATCAGCTCCCGCAGCATCGCCGCTTCGGTGTGCAGCTCGATCAGGGGCCACTGGATCGCCTGGTTCACCGACAGCGCCCGCTCGTGGATCTGGCGTTCCCGGGCGTACTTGACGGCCTCGTTGATGCAGTACTGGGCCGCACCCAGGCTCGACGCGGCCTGACGGATCCGGTTCTCGTGCACGAACAGCTGGGCCGTCTCGAGGCCGCGACCCTCTGAACCGAGGATGTCGGCGTCGGACACCCGAACATCGGTGAGGGTCACCTCAGCGTGGTCGGTTGGCATGTTGTAGGTCCACCACATGAACTCGACACGGAAGCCCGGCGTGTCGACCGGCACGATGAACGTGGTGATGCCGGTTGCCTCGCCCGGGTTGCCGGAGGTGCGGGCGAAGATGAAGTCGTGCGTGGCGGCGTGCATGCCGGTGTTCCACCGCTTGGCGCCGTTGATCACCCACTCATCGCCGTCGCGGTAGGCGTTGGTCTCCATACGGGTGGCGTCGGTGCCGAACAGTGGCTCGGTCAGCCCGAACCCGATGCGGGCCGTGCCCTCGAGCATCTTCGGAATCCAGTACTCCTGCTGGGCCTGGGTGCCGTAGGTCTCCATCATCAGCACGGTCGGGAAGTTGCCGACCACCGAGCTCTCGTTCTGGAGATCGTTGTGGAGCCCGAGACCTTTGGCGGCCAGGTGCTCGCGGATGATGGCCATGGCCAGATTGGATCCGTCGGCGCCCCCGAACCGGGCGGGAAGCTGGTAGCGGAGAAACCCGGCGGCGTCGGCCCGCCGCCGCATCTCGCGCAGCAGTGCCTCCCACTCAGGGTTCGGCCAGCCGTTGCGCTCCCAGTCGGTGCGGCTGTCCTCGCGGCGGTGATCGAAGAAGCGGATGTTGTCGTTCTCGCGCTCCAGGGGCTTGATCTCGTCCTCGATGAACTGGTCCAGTTGGTCCAGCAGCGACTGGATGTCAGCCGGAATGTCGAAGTCCATGGGCGCTCACCTCGTGTCGAGAGATCTGACGACCCGGCCGATGCTACGACTGCGCCCGCCTGGCTGTCGCATTGCGGGCCCGGGCATTGCCACCGATGAAAGGGTGCCCTGATCTACCCTGAGCGGTCATGAGGATGCAGCGGGCGCGAACGCGGCCCGGCTTCGGAGCCGCCGACCTGAGCGCAGATCTGAGCGGAGGGTGTGGTGGTTGACCGCATCGAGCGCCATGACGTGGTGAACGCCGTGATGCTCGCCGCGGTGCTGCTCTTGCTCGGCTTCGGCATCATCACGGCGCTGCGCAGCCTCGGCGAGACCGTGGACGACTTCGTCACCTCCGAGGCATCACCATCGTTGGAGTCGGAGGCGCTCACGGCCTCGACCACCACCACACTGCCGCCGGAGTCGGTCACGGTCACGAGCACCGTGGTGGCGGCCAGCCCCCCAGCCGAGGTCACCGTGCTGGTGGCCAACGGCGCCGACCGACGCCCGGGCGTCGCCGCCGCCGGAAGCGAGGTGCTGGTGGAGGCCGGGTACGAGATCCTGCCGCCCAAGAACGGCCCCACCACCGAGGAGTCGGTGATCTACTACGAGGTGGGGTTCGCCGCTGATGCGGTGAAAGTGGCCGAGCTGCTCTCGCTCGAGGCCACCCAGATCGAGCCGATGCCGACGGCGATCGGCGATGTGCCTCTCGAAGGCGCCAACCTGGTGGCCCTGCTCGGCATCAACTCCGAGTTCTAGGCCTCGCCCATACGAACGCGCACGTCGCGCCGGCGTCAGCCCGATGCGTCGGTCATGTCGATTGGCTGGTCGGGGAGTGGGGTGTCGACGACAGCGGGCAGCGCCGCAGGCAGCCAGGCCGGCAGGAACGCCGAGTCGGCCTCGACGATCTCGTCGACGGTCCACCACCGCCGCTCGCCGAACGCCATTGCCTCGAAGGCCTCCAGCCGCTGCGCCGCCAGTTCGGTCTGCTCGGTCCACGCCACGTGAATGAACTCGTCCTGGTCGAACCACAGCCCGGCGAAGGTGAACTGCACCTGCTGGGTCCACACCACGGGCCCCACCGTGGCCTGCAGGATGCCGGCCTCCTCGGCCAGCTCGCGGGCTGCGCAATGGGCCGACGGCTCGCCGGGGTCCATGCCCCCGCCCGGGATCTCCCACCAGGTGCGCCCTCGGGGGTCGGCCGGGTCGCGTGCGTGGATGAGCAACACCCGCTGATCGGGGTCGAACACGACCACCCGAGCGGCTTGGCGACGACGCGCTGCGCTGTTCATGACCGCTCACCGTAGGGGAGCGCTCCCAGGAAACCCGCTCTGGGCTCGCATCCTGGCGCCGATGGTGCAACCATCCCACTATCAGCGGCTACCCCCGGAGTGCGTGACGCCAATGACGACACCGAGCCCCGAACTCTCTCGCTACGTCACCTTCACCGCGGATGAGTGGACGAGGCTGCGGGCGGCCACCCCGCTCACCCTCACTGAGCCCGACGTGGAACGCCTCCGAGGGCTGAACGTCGCACTGAGCCTCGATGAGGTGCGCGACGTGTTCCTCCCGCTCAGCCGGCTCCTGAACCTCCACGTCCAGGCCTCCCAGGATCTCTACCGGGCCACCGACAACTTCCTGGGCAAGTTGCCGGAGAAGGTGCCCTTCATCATTGGGCTGGCCGGCAGCGTGGCCGTGGGCAAGTCCACCACCGCCCGTGTGCTCCAACAGACGCTGGCCCGCTGGGACAATCACCCCAAGGTGGATCTGGTGACCACCGACGGCTTCCTGCATCCCAATGCGGTGCTGGAAGAGCGGGGGATCATGGACCGCAAGGGATTCCCGGAGTCCTACGACCGCCGCCGGCTGCTCCAGTTCCTGTCCGACATCAAGTCGGGCAAGCCCCACGTCCGCGCCCCGGTGTACTCCCACCTGACCTATGACGTGCTCGACAACGACGCCGTCGAGGTGAACCAGCCCGACATCTTGATCGTGGAGGGCCTCAACGTGTTGCAGACCGGCCAGGTCGACACCGATCATCCCGTGTTCGTCTCCGACTTCTTCGACTTCACCGTCTTCGTCGACGCCGATGTGGAGCACATTCGGAACTGGTACGTGGAACGCTTCTTCACCCTGCGGGAGACGGCCTTCCGCGACCCGAAGTCGTACTTCCGCCGCTATGCGGATCTCGACGACACCGAGGCGCGAGCCACCGCCACCGACATCTGGACGAGGATCAACGAGCGGAACCTCTACGAGAACATCCTGCCCACGAGGGAGCGGGCCGATCTCGTGCTGCGCAAGGGCGCCGATCACCTCGTGACCGAGGTGCGGCTCTCCAAGCTCTGAGTACCCGTCGATCCGTGCCTGCGACCACGGTCGGAACGGGTGGTTCGGACGGCCCAGGTTGCTCCATGAACGGGGTGTGACAATTGTCGGCGGGTTCTGTGCGCCGAACGCCCTGACCACCTACCATGCATCGCTCATGAACGCCCAGAAGGTCGCGCGGCGGCGACACAAGCGAGGCGGGTCGCGCAGGCGAGCGCCCCGTCGGATCGATGCGGTGGCGGCGATCCTGTTGGTGGTGCTCGGATTCGCCGTCCTCGGATCACAGCCTGCGGCCGCCCAGGACGACGAGACCACCGTGGAGGGCACGCTCCGCAGCCGAGGCACCGGCCCCGATGGCGGCGACGAGTTCTTCGAGGGCGTGCGATTCGTCGTCACCGACATCACCGGCGCCATCATCGGCGAGGCCACGACCGATGCCGAAGGCGCATGGTCGGTCCCGCTTCCCGGCGCCGGTAGCTACACCGTCGAACTCGACCTGGACACCTTGCCCGAGGGTGTCTCGCTGCGGGAGGGCACCGAGCCGATCCGCACGCTCGACGCCAACAGCGGACGGGCGAATCCCCTGATCTACCCGATCGGTGAACGGGCCGCCTCCGACAGCGGTGGGATCCGGGCCGTCCAGCTCGCCGTCGACGGCATCAAGCTCGGCCTGATCATCGGCATCACGGCCATCGGCCTCTCGCTGATCTTCGGCACCACCGGCCTCGTGAACTTCGCCCACGGCGAGATGGTCACGGTCGGCGCCATGGTCGCCTTCCTGCTGAACGTCACCGGCGTGTTCGGCACGCAGGTGAGCCTGATCCTGGCGGGCATCGTGGCCGTGATCGCCACCGGCTTCGGCGGGTGGTTACTGAACGCCGGCATCTGGCGGCCGCTCCGCAATAGGGGAGCAAGCCTGATCTCGATGCTGGTGGTCTCGATCGGTCTCTCGATCGGTCTCCGCTACGTGCTGCTGTACATCTTCGGTGGCCGGGGCCGGCCGTACCGGGACTACCAGATCCAGGAGGTCATTGACTTCGGGATCTTCACCCTCGCCCCGAAAGACATCGTGATCATCCTGTTGTCGGCCTCGGTGCTGGTCGGCGTGGGGCTCCTGCTCCAACGCACCCGCATCGGCAAGGCCATGCGAGCCGTTGCCGACAACCGTGATCTGGCCGAATCGTCCGGCATCGACGTGGAATCGGTCATCCGCTACGTGTGGGTGGCCGGCGGTGCACTCGCCGGTCTCGGTGGCGTGCTGTTCGGCCTCACCGAGGACATCGGCTGGGAGATGGGCTTCAGGCTCCTGCTGTTGATGTTCGCTGGCGTGACCTTGGGTGGCCTCGGCACGGCC
>JBCCFL010000050.1:0-43827 GCA_039029735.1 Actinomycetota bacterium
CTCGAGCTTCGTACCGGTGTCGAACCGCCCCTCGGTGAAGGTGAAGCCGAGGATCTGGTCCCGTTGGAGCAGCAGTGTCATCGCATCGGTGATCTGGATCTCGCCTGCCGTGCCCGGAGGGGTGCGATCGATGATGTCGAAGATCTCGGGCGTGAACAGGTAGCGCCCCATGATCGCCAGGTTCGACGGGGCGTCATCGGGATCTGGCTTCTCCACCAGCTGATGGACGTCGACCACCCGATCGGACAGGGGCTCGGCCGCCACCGACCCGAACGACGAGATCTCGTCTTTGCCAACCTCGGTGAGCGCCACCACCGAACAGCGGTGCTGGTTGTAGGCCGTGATCATTCCGGGAAGCACCCCGGCCCGAGCGTGGAGAATCCGATCACTCACCATGGCCACGAACGGCTCGTCGCCAACGTGGCTCCGGGCGAGCCCGATGGCGTGGCCCAGACCGCGAGCCTCACCCTGGCGCACGAAGTGGATGTCGGCCATCTCTGAGATCGCCTTCAGCTCAGCCGCTTGCTCAGCCTTGCCCGCGGCGACAAGTGCATCTTCGAGATCGGTCACCCGGTCGAAATGGTCTTCGATTGCCTTCTTGTGGCGAGAAGTGACGATCAAGATGTCGTCGATCCCCGCCTCGACAGCCTCGGCCACCACGTACTGGATCACCGGTCGGTCGACGACCGGCAGCATCTCCTTGGGCACTGCCTTCGTGTAGGGCAGGAACCGGGAACCCAGCCCGGCAGCAGGGATGACGGCCTTGCGCACGATTGTCACCGGGTCATTCTCCCCTCGGGGTCGCGATCAGCAAACGGTACGCTGTAGGTCGCCTTACCCGCCGGCACCCCTTCGGTTTCGACGACAACACGAGTTCGCGCATGCCCACCTACGAATACAAGTGCATCGAGTGCGAACGGCACTTCGAGATCGAGCAGCGCATCAGTGATGACACGCTCACCGCCGTGCCGGGCTGCGAACTGCACCCCGACGGAGAGTGCCAGGTGAAGAAGGTGTTCAGCGCCGTCGGCATCGCCTTCAAGGGCGACGGGTTCTACCGCAACGACGCCCGCTCCACATCGGGGTCGAGTTCGTCGTCGAGCACCTCCAGCTCGTCGGGTTCGTCGTCCAGCGACTCGTCGTCGTCGAGTTCGTCCGGCTCGTCATCGAGCGACTCGTCCTCGTCGTCGTCCACCTCCACGACGACATCGAGCTCCTCCAGCTCCGACTGATCGGCGCCGCGGCCACTGCCGCTCGCCTCGAACCCCCGGGTTCCTCTCAGCGTCTACGCATCGCGCCCAACGCGATGGCGCCAGACCCGCGAAGGAGCCGACCGTGCCTCACCCGCTGGCCTCACCCCTGCGATCCCTCACCCGCCGTAAGCCGTCGCCGATCCGCACGATGGCGGCCCGCACGCTGATCCGCTGGCGAACCATGCGCCGACGCCTCGTCATGGTTCCCATGCTCGTTGCCGTCGCCGCTCTCGGGCGGCTCTCGATCGGCGCCGAGCCCCGCCCGGCGCCCTCACTGAAGCCGTCAACGGCGCCGTCAACCGCCGACGGTGTCATCGACGGTGCCGCGGCTGGCTCGAGCACGCTGCTCACCGAGCCTCCGGGGCCCGCCACCGGATCGGAGGCGGGCCGATTCGGCACGGGCGCCGACGAGCGGATGATCGCCCTCGCCCCGCCGCTGTCGCCGCTGCCACTCGAACCTGGCGACCTGGTGGAGCTGTATGGCGTGCGAGCCGACCTCGGGGCCGACGTCGCGATCGTCAGCCCTGCGACCGGTGAGCCGGCGCGAGTGGTGTACGCCGAGGCCGACGCCGTGGTGGTGATCGTCCCCCAGCCCGACGTGGAGGCGGTACTGGCCCACGACGCGGTGGGCACACTGGTGCTGGTCGCCACCGGTGAGCGGCACCAGTGACCGAGCCTTGCTCCCAGGAGTGCCGGTGCTGGCCTGCTCTACTCCACCGGATCGGGGACCGACGGCACGATCCGTGGCGTCCAGGGGCGAGGCTTGTCGTAGTGGTGGCCCACGATCCGACCATCAGCCATGGCCGCGAGAAAGGTGGCGGGGCTGTCGAAGTCAGGCATCACCAGATAGGCGGCGCCGAGGGCGCCTGGTACGTGGGCGTCGCTCCCAGCGCCGACGGCGAGGCCGTTGGCCGCCCCGTACTCCTGGGCCTGCCGGTTGAGCGACTGCAAACTCGTCTTGGCGTTGAATCCCTCGATCCCGTCCACGAGGCCCTCAGCGACCAGCTCATCGATCTCGGCCGGGCGGAGGCAGTTGCGCAGGGGATCGAACGGGTGCGGGATGTACACGAGACCGCCCTGGTCCCGAATCCGTCGAGCCGACTCCAACGGGCCAAGCCCGGTGGGGAGGCGTTCGCTCAGGAAGAGCCCGATGATCTCGCCGACCCCGACCCGTAGCTCCTCGCCGACGATCACCCGGCAGTTCAGCTCGTCGGCCAGCCGCTGGGCGCCCGCGACCTGGTTGTGGTCGGTGATGCAGAGCACCTCGATGCCCACCTCATCGACGGCGGCAGCCAGCTCCTCTGGCGTGGTGGTGCAGTCACCCGACCACATCGTGTGGCTGTGGAAGTCAACCCGAACATGCCCGGCCGGCACAGGCTCGGTGAGGTGAGGGTGACGTTCGACAGCCGTGCCGGCCACGCGGTTTCGCCCCTACGCGGAGCGGCCCGACAGGGCCACGCCGCCGACCACGAGTGATGGGGTGGTAACCCCGCTCGGGAGGTTGACCACGTCGCCGCCGACATGGGTGACATCCAGCAGGAGGCGCTGCAGGGTCGACCCGATCGTGCACTCCTGGATCGGCTCGGCCAGCGCACCGTTGCGGATCATGCGACCTTCGACCCCCACCGAGAAGTCGCCCGACACCGGGTTCACCCCGCTGTGCAGACCGGCGAGGCTGAACACGAGCAGCCCGAGTTCGGTGTCGGCGATCAGGTCGTCGAGCGACCCCGACCCCGGGGCCACGTGGAGTGCGTGCACGCCAGGGCTCGGCAGGCCGCGGGTGCCACGTACGGCCGAGCCGGTGGAACCGTCACCGGACCGACGCCCGGTGTAGGAGTCGTGGAGGAAACCTCGCAACACACCGGCTTCCACCAGCGGCACCCGACGAGTGGCGAGGCCCTCACCGTCGTGGGAGTCGGCGCCGAACGACACAGGGTCGGTGGCGTCGTCGATCAGCGTGAGCGCCTCGGCCCCGATGGTCTCCCCCACCCGATCGACAAAGGGCGAGCGGCCCTTCAGCACCCGATCACCGGTGAGTGTGCCGGCGATCAGTCCGAGCACGGTGGCCGACAGGTGCGGGTCGAGCACCAGGTCGAGCGTCATCGTCTCGGGCTTGGTGGCGCCGATGAGATCCACGGCCTGGCTGACGGCGCGGCCGGCTACCCGGCCGATGTCGAGCTTGTCTGGGCTGCGGGCACCGTCGTAGGCGAAGCCGGTCTGGGTGCGGTCGCCGTCGTCGGCGAGGGCCTGGACTGAGAGGCTGGCCGAGGTGGCACGGCTTGCGGCGGCGATGCCGGCCGTGCTGGCGAGAGCGAACGACGCCTCGTTGTCTCCGTAGGCGGCGACTCTCACGCCCGAGATCCGTGGATCACCAGCCGTGACCTGGCGCTCCAGGTCGAGGGCGAGGTCGATCTTGACGTCGTTGGGGGTGGCGGCCACTCCGTCGTCCCACAGGTCGATGTGGGCTGCGGGCACGCCGTCGGGGCGGGCGATGCCAACGTACTCGTCGGCTTCGGCGAAGCTGGCGTTGTCGCGGGCCTCGCGCAGCATGTCGGCGACGACCTCTGCGTGGAGCGAGCCGGCACTGGCGAAGCCCTCACGACCGTCGACGAGCACACGCACACCAATGCCGGTGTTGTCGGCGGTGGTGAGCGACTCCACCTCGCCGCCGTGCACCCGAATCGAGCGTGAGCTGCCATAGGAGCAGGCCACCTCGATCTCCTCGTCAGGTCGGGCCTGGTCGACCACCTGTTGGGCCAGCGCCAGCAGCTCGTCGGGCGTCACGATACGGTGCCGCCGATCGTCAGCTCGGCCACTCGAAGCGTTGGCACCCCGTCACCGACGGGTACGCCCTGGCCGTCCTTGCCGCAGGTGCCTGGAGGGCCCATCTCGAAGTCGTTGCCGACGGCCTCGATCTGTTGCAGCACGCGGGGCCCGTTGCCGATCAGCTGGCCTTCGCGA
Organism: Actinomycetota bacterium; assembly: GCA_039029735.1. Classification (GTDB taxonomy): domain Bacteria; phylum Actinomycetota; class Acidimicrobiia; order Acidimicrobiales; family SZUA-35; genus CADEDH01. The sequence continues at coordinate 4,215 of JBCCFL010000050.1, forward strand.
AGCGGGGCGGTGATCTGGCCGTCTTCGATCATGTAGGCCTCGACCATGCCGAACACGAAGTCGCCCGACGCAGTGTTGACCTGGCCGCCGCCGAGGCGGGCCACGTACACCCCGTGATCCACCGAGGCCACGATGTCGGCTGGGTCGGTGTCACCGCCTGCGAGGTAGGTGTTGGTCATGCGCACCATCGGCAGGTGGCGGTAGCTCTGGCGCCGGCCGTTGCCGGAACTCGGGCGCCCGTCCTCACGGGCCCGGATGCCGTCCCAGAGGTAGTCGACGAGTACGCCGTCCTGGATGAGCACGTTGCGTTGGGCGGGAGCGCCCTCGTCGTCGATGGCGAACCGGCCCCATTCCTCGGCCATGGTGCCGTCGTCGATCAGGGTCACGAGGGGGGAGGCCACCTGCTCGCCGAGGCGGCCGGCGAATGCGGAGGCACCCTTGCGCACGAGGTCGGCCTCGAGGCCGTGGCCACAGGCCTCGTGGAACAGCACCCCGCCCGAACCGGGGCCGATCACCACCGGAAGTGTGCCCGACGGGGCAGGGCGGGCCTTGAGCTTGGTGAGGGCCCGGTTGGCGGCATCGGTGGCGAGGCGTGACACGTCGTAGCGATCGAAGAGCTCGAACCCGACGGAGAGGCCGACTGATTCGGTTCCGGTCTGGAGCCCGGCGTCGCCCGAGGCAACGCAGCTCACCGAGAACAGGGTTCGGGTCTGGTCGTCGGTGGCGAGCACACCGTCGGAGTTGGCTACGAGGATCCGGCGCCGGTTCTCGGCGTAGCGAGCGCCGACCTGGGAGATCGCCGGATCGGTTCCCCGCGCCACCTCCTCGGCCTGGCGCAGCAACTCGACCTTCGTGGCCTTCTCCACTTCGGCCGGGGCGACCGCCACCGGGCCGGGGGTGGTGGCCCGCGGTTCGATCGATGCCGCAGTGATCGGCTCGGCCCCGCGCACGGCCTCGGCCGCCGCCTTGGCCGCCCGGGCCAGGCCGGCCTCACTGAGGTCGGCGGTGTGGGCGAAGCCCGTGGACCGGCCCGACACCACCCGGATGCCAGCCCCGCGATCACGGCCCGACGCCAGGCTCTCGATGCGACCATCGTCGAGGCTCACCGACCCCCGACGCACGTCTTCGGCGAAGACCTCGGCGAACTCGGCGCCTCCACCGAGGGCCACACCAAGGGTTCGCTCCACCAGATCCTGGGAAATCATCACTCCCCAATCGTAGCGGTGCACCCCAGGCCGGCCCCTAGCCGGGCGGGCAGGCCCCGCGTTACGGGCTGGGTCAGATGGCCTACGCGGCCAAGAATGTTGCCGGTCCGACCTCCCCAGGTCGGGCCCGTGACGCTACCGTTTCGATGCGAGGTACGGCACATGATTCTCGATTCGATCCAGCACCCCGACGATCTGAACGATCTGAACCAGGAGCAGCTGGTTGCGCTGTGCGGGGAGATCCGCTCGTTCATCATCGGCACTGTCAACGAGACGGGCGGGCATCTCGGATCGAACCTGGGCATCGTCGAACTCACCGTGGCGCTGCATCGCGCCCTGAACTCCCCCCGGGACGTGATCCTGTTCGACACCGGGCACCAGGCCTACGTGCACAAGCTCCTCACTGGCCGCCAGGGGCTGTTCGAGAACCTGCGCAAGGGCGGTGGCCTCTCCGGCTACCCGAGCCGGGCCGAATCGGTCCACGACTGGATCGAGAACAGCCACGCCTCCACCGTGCTGGCCTACGCCCACGGCCTGGCCATGGCGAGCGACGCCGGCGTGTCGTCACCAGCACTCCCCGCCGTCGACCCCGACGGTGGCTCCCGCCGCATCGTGGCCGTGATCGGTGACGGCTCGCTGACCGGCGGGATGGCGTTCGAGGGTCTGAACAACCTCGGCCACGCCGGGGCCAACGTCACGATCGTGCTCAACGACAACGGGCGGTCCTACGCCCCCACGGTGTCGCTGCTCTCCGAGAGCCTCGTGAAGATCCGATCCAACCCGGTGTACATGCGCCGGCAGCGTCGCCTGGAGTCGTTCACCGGGCGCCTGCCCGTGATCGGCGGGCTGTCGCTCAGGGGCATCAGGGCCTCCAAAGCAGCCATTCGCGAAGCGTTCGAGCCGCAAGCCTTCTTCGAGCCCCTCGGCGTTCGCTACATGGGCCCGTTCGACGGCCACGACGTGGACGAGCTGGAAACGGCCATCGTCAACGCCGGTAAGTTCGACGGCCCGGTGGTGCTGCACGTCAAGACCGAGAAGGGCCGCGGTCTGAATCTCGCCGAGAACGACGAGATCAAGAAGATGCACGACACCAACCGGGGCTTCCTGTCCGACGAGGTCACGGTCACTCCGGCTCCGGGCGACAAGCCCAAGCCCGACAGTTACACCGACGCATTCTCCGAGAGCCTGGTGAAGCTCGGCGAGGAGCACCCCGAGGTGGTGGCCATCACCGCCGCCATGCCCGATTCCACCGGCCTGCTCCCGTTCCGGGACCGCTTCCCCGATCGCACCCTCGACGTCGGCATCGCCGAGCAGCACGCCGTCACCACGGCCGCTGGCATGGCCCTCGGTGGGCTCCGCCCCGTCGTGGCGGTGTACTCGACGTTCCTCACCCGCGCTTTTGATCAGGCCAATCTCGACGTCGGCTTGCACCGGGCTCCCGTGATCTTCTGCCTCGATCGTGCCGGCGTGACCGGCTCCGACGGCCCCTCCCACCACGGCATCCTCGATCTCGTGCTGATGTCGAAGGTGCCCGGGATGACGATCTTCTGCCCGTCGTCGTACGAAGAGCTCCAGCAGATGATGGTTGACGCCTACGACATCACCGATGGCCCGGTGTGCATCCGCTGGCCGAAAACGCCGGCGCCCTCGGTCGCCCCGGAAAACGTTGGTGTCGGCCTCCAGGCCCGGCTGGTGCGCGACGGCGGCGAACAGGCCCAGGTGTGCCTCATCGGCGTTGGCAAGATGCTGGCGGTCGCCACCGAAGCCGCGGCGCGACTGGAGGCCGAGGGGATCGCCGCCACCGTGTGGGATCCGCGAGTGGTCAAGCCGATCAACGAGGCCATGCTCGACCACGCCGTGCGCCACCCCGTGGTGGTCACTGTGGAGGACGGCCTGGCCGACGGAGGCATCGGCACCCGCATTGCGCGCCGGCTCATGAACCACGACCCGGCGCGTCTCCCGAACGTGCAGGTACTCGGCGTTCCCACCGAGTACGTACCGCACGACAACCCCGACGCCATCCTCGCCCGTCTCGGGCTCGACGGCGCCGGCGTTGCGGCAACTGCGCTCGCGGCGGTCTCTCGGATCTGACGCCACCTCGACGGGCTGGCACCCGCCGACCTGGTCAGCTCTCCTTGCCGCCGAGCCCGGCTTCGCCCCCTGAGGGCGCCCGTCGCTCGCGCAGCAGCACCTCTTGCACGATGGTGAGGGCGTGCGTGCCCTCGGCGTCGTAGAGGTTGCCGATCGACACGCCCCGACCGCCGACGAGATCGTGGCAGCGCATGTCGGCCACCAGCCACCCGTAGGGGTCGACGGGCCGATGCACGTACACGGTGTGATCCAGGCTGGCGCCCACGAAGGTCTCGCGGATCTGGGCCCTCGGCACCTGGATCGGATGAGCGGCCCGCACGGCTCCCGTTGGCACACCGTCGGACAGAAAAGCCAGCCCGGCAATGGCGTGACGATGGGCGTCGACCGGGTTCTCGCTCGGCGGGAGGTCGGCTCGACGGTTGAGCCGCAGCCACGTGACGGTGCGGGCGAACTCGGTGCGCACCACCCGCCGCTCCATCAGTCCGCCCCACCCAGTCGGCTCGCCCTCCTCCGGTGGAGGGAGGTCGACGGGGGCCGGCATCGGCTGCACGTCGGCCTCGGTCTCAGCGACTTGAAACGATGCGGCCAGCCCGAGGATGGCACCGCTCGACTGGCGGGCCGTGACCTGGCGGGTGGCGAAGGACCGGCCGTTTCGCAACCGATCCACTTCCAAGCGCACCGGCTCGCCCGGTTGTCCGCCGCGCAGGAAGTAGGCGTGGAGCGAATGCACGGTGAACTCCGGCGCCACGGTGCGCTGCGCCGCGGTGAGGGCCTGGGCCACGACCTGACCGCCGAACAGCCGCCCCCAGGGATATCGGGGCGCAATACCAACGAAGGTGTCGGCCCCGTGGGGTTCGAGCGCGAGCAGATCAGCAAAGTGCAGGTCGTCGATCGACGGGGCATCGAGGGCGCGCCCCTGCGCACGATCCAGCGGCATCAGTCGGCGTCGACGGCGTGCGCCCGGAGATCGTCGAGCGTCACGTACTCGAGCGCGGCGGCATGCGTGGCGGCGAGAACGACCGGCGGGGCGACGCCGGCGGCGAGCGCCTCCGCCCACCGGGACGCACACAGGCACCACTGGTCGCCGTCGTTGAGCCCGGCGAACCCGTGGGCGGGGTTCGGCGTGCTGAGATCGTTGCCCATCGAGGAGCTGAAGGCGAGAAACTCATTGGTCACCCGGGCACACACCACGTGCACCCCAACATCGGCGCCGCCCGTATTGCAGCATCCGTCGCGGTAGAACCCGGTCACCGGATCCATCGAGCAGGTCTGGAGGTCGGTGCCCAGCACGTTGTTGGCCATCACGCCAGTGTGCCGGCTCCGGGAGTCTGCCGTGGCCCGAGCGGGCAAGACGTCGGCGAGGCGGCGGGGTCAGACCATGGCGAGGGCCCGAACGGTGAAGGTGCCGGCACCCTCGATGGGGGGCGGCACCGCCGTGAACCGGAACCCTCGCGGGGGCAGCCGATCGAGGCGCGTGAGATGCTCCACGATCGGTATGCCGGCCCGGAGGAGGATCGAATGCACGGGTCGGGCGGAATCGGTGGTGGAGTCGATGTTGAGCGAGTCGATGCCAACGCAGGCCACCTCGGCTGCCACCAGCGCCTCGGCGGCGGCCGCCGTGAGGTACGGATGGTTCTCGCCGTAGGCCGGCGTTCCCCAGTGCCGAGCGTGCCCGGTGTGGATCAGCACGGCGGCCCCTGACGCCTCGGCAAGCTCGACTGCGGCCAGATCGATGGCCGTGGAGCCCCCGGCCTCGATGCAGAGGCCGGGCACGTCTGCCACACGTTCGAGGGGGAGGGCGGCGAGATCGTGCCCGTCGTCGTACCGGTGGAAGGGCACGTCGAGGTACGTGCCGGTGTTGGTGCACATGGTGAGCAGGCCGATGTGGAACCGGACGCCGGGCCCGTAGAGCTCCTCGGCCGCCTCACGCGACAGGTGCGTGCCGATCTCAGGCGTCGGCAGACCGGGGTAGGTCTCCATCCCCTGGGTGATGCGGTGGCTGAGGTCGAGGTAGATCGTCATGGGCCCATCGTGTCGGGCCCGCCCGATGGCAGCAATGACATACTTCGATGGATTTCAGCCACCAACCTCCGGTACCGTCACTGTGTGGACCGTCGAGCGGAGTCCAGCCGGGAGATCGTGTTCGTGATCTACCCGGGGTGTTGCGCCCTCGACGTGGTGGGCCCGGCCGACGTGTTCGCCACCGCCAACCAGCTGAGCGGCGAGCCCCTCTACCGTTGCTCGGTGGCAGGCCCCACGCTGGGTGCAGTCACGACGGAGTCTGCGGTCATGCTGGAAAGTGCCCGGCTCGTCGCTGATGTGGGCACCGCCAGAGATCCAGCGCACACCGTGATCGTCTCTGGCGGGCTCGGATCCGGCGCGGCGATCGACGATGCCGGGTTCGTGGGGGCGATCAATCGGCTCGCAACCCACAGCACCCGGATCGGCTCGGTGTGCACGGGGAGCTTTCTCCTCGCCGAGGCCGGTCTGCTCGACGGTCGGCGAGCCACCACCCACTGGGCCCATGCGGACGCCTTCCGGGCCCGCTACCCCACCGTCGACCTCGATCCCGATGCGCTGTACGTGGCCGATGGGCCGATCGTCACGGCGGCGGGCGTGGCCGCCGGCATAGATATGGCGCTCGCCCTCGTTGCCGCCGACCACTCCCCCGGGCTGGCCCAACGGGTGAGCCGGCGCATGGTGGTGTACCTCCACCGCAGCGGAGGCCAGTCACAGTTCAGCGAACGCACCGACCCTCACGCTGCCGGCGACGCCGATCTCGCGCCTGCGCTGGCCGCCGTGGCCGTCGATCCGGCTGCTGATCACTCAGTACGGGCCATGGCCATCCGGGCGTCGATGACCGAACGCACCTTTGCCCGGCGATTCAAGCAGGCAACAGGCACCACGCCGGCCCGCTGGGTGGAGCGGGCCAGGATCGACCACGCTCGTGAGCGGCTGGAGGCCACGGCCGATCCGCTCACCCTGATCGCAACCAGGAGTGGCTTCGCCTCTCCGGTCACGATGAGCCAGGCGTTCGTACGCGTGGTGGGGCTCTCCCCGAACCAGTACCGGCGCCAGCACGCCGCCACCTCGTCGGGCCGACCTCACCCGAACGGTCGATGCCAGTAGCGTTGCCGGAATGCGCAGTTCTCGCGCCCGGGCGGGCCGAACCGAACGTCTGCCGGCGGCCAGCGGGGCGGGCCGGTCGCATCTGATCGTCGCCACCGTCGTCGCCTCGATCGTGGGCCTCATCGGTGCGGCGTGCTCGTCGACCCCGGACGGCGGGGCCGTACAGGTGGCCGTCGACGCCGTCGGATCAAGTACCACCTCCACCAGCACGACTGCCTCTCCTGCGTCGGCCGAAACAGACGACTCGTCGACGCCCAGCGACGACGCTGAGGTGGCCCTCCCCGAGAGCAGCGACGGCGATGGGGCCACTGCGGACGACGGCGCGGACACTAACTCCAACGGATCCGACAGCAACACGAGCGACTCCGGGCCGACCACCACCGCCCCTCCCGCGCCGTCGCCCGACGCCTCGCCGGCCCCCGACTGGCTCGGCCAACGTGTGCTGCCCACCGACGACGCGGGCGTCGTAACGCCACAGACCACACCTGCGGAGTTCCTCGACCGACGGCTCATCACGGTGGACATCCTCCCCCGGCCAGCCGACGACGCCTTCGTATGGGAGGTGTCTCCCCTCGACGGTGATCCGCTCACCCGGTCCACCTGGAACGAAAGCTGCCCCGTCACGGTGGACGATCTCCGCTACGTGCGCACGAGCTTCTGGGGTTTCGACGGCCTTCACCACCAGGGTGAGCTGATCCTCCACCACGAGGTGGTCGACGACATCCGCACCGTGTTCGCCGCCCTTCACGAGGTGCGCTTCCCGATCGAAGAGATGCGCATCACCGAGCCCTGGGAGCTCGACGCCCCGCCAACCGGAGACGGCAACAACACTGGCGCCTTCGTGTGCCGCAAGGTGGTTGGCGGCTCCAACACGTTCTCCCAGCACGCCTACGGCTTGGCGGTGGACATCAACCCCTTCCACAACCCGTACCGCAAGGGGGACGTCGTGCTCCCCGAGCTGGCCACCGACTACATGGATCGCTCGAACGTTCGCCCTGGCATGTTCTTCGAGGGCGGGCCCGTGGTGAACGCCTTCGACGCGATCGGCTGGGGCTGGGGCGGCCGCTGGCAGTCGCTCGACGACTACCACCACTTCTCCCGCAACAACCGCTGACAGCAACCAGCTGGCTGCGCATCACCACAAGGAGGGATGGCGATGCGGCGTAGGTACCGGACACTGGCGCTCGGCATGATCATCGCCACCGCTGCGTGCACCGACGGAACGAACTCCGCATCGGCAGTCGAGCTGCCCGAGCTGACTGCCACCGACCCGACCTTCGTGGGTGACACCCCAAAGGGCCGAGCCAGATCGGTGGTCAGCCCCAGCCGAGTTCGTGCAGGCGATCGTCGTCGATGCCGAAGTGGTGGGCCACCTCGTGCACCACGGTGATGAGCACCTCGTCGGCCAACTCTTCGGGGGAGATGGAGTCGGCGCAGAGCGGTAACCGGTAGAGCGTGATCCGATCGGGCAGCTCGAGCCCCCCGTACTCCCCCCGTTCGCCCTGGGGAACACCTTCGTACAGCCCGTACAGGTCCTCGGTCGGATGCTCGTCCTCGACCAGCACCACCACGTTGTCGAGCAGCTCGCCCAGTTCGGGAGGAAGGCTGTCGAGGGCGTCGGCCACGAGCGCCTCGAACTCGGGGGTGGGGATCGGCTGCATCGGTCCGACGCTACTCCGCGGGCCCCACCGCCGCCCGACCAGCGCAAAGACCACCACAAAGACCGGCTGAATTCAGCGGTTCTTCTGTGTCAAACAGTCATCTTCCCCGGCCTTGCACCGACGTGGCATGCTTGGATACGGACCCGGAGCAGCCATGGTGACCATCGTCGAACACATCCCCGAGGCACTGACACCCTCGGTCGACGCTGCGCTCGCCTGGCTCAACCGCCGCGACGGTCTGCGGTATCGGCTCGCCGGTCTCGTCGAGCAGCCAACCGACGCCCCTGAGCCCCGCAACGGGCCACTCGACCTCGATCTCGTGGTGTGTGCCGGCGAGCAGTGCCGCCAGGAGCGGGTGCGGATCGAGCACTGCACCGATGGCGTGCTGCTGTCGGCTGGCCCGACGCCCAGCCACGAGCTGCCCGCAACGTTCGACCCGCCCCAGGGCACCCGCACCGGCTGGCTCGAACGCCAGTTGGACCAGCACGCGTTCGTGGTTCTGGTGTTCTCCCGCGGCTTCTGGTGACCAGCCTGTCGCCGCGAACTGCGGGAGTACGTCCGGTCGGGCGTCGTCGATGAGATCAGGGCAGCCGGAGGCGAGATCTTCGCCGTGACGGGCGAACCCCAGCGCCTGGCCCAGGCCGCGGCCGTGGGGTGGGAGCTCCCCTTCGAGGTGGTCGGCGACCCGCACCACGAGATCCGTACCACCTGTCGCGAGCGTGGTTGGATCGAGGTGTTCGCCAACAAGCGGCCACGGTTCCAACGGCAACGTCGCACGGCCAGCCACCCCAACGGCTACTTCCAACCGAGCGTGGTGGCCATCGCCAACAACCGGTCGGTGCTGTACCGGTGGCGATGTCGGCCCACCCGGCGCAACCGGGGCGGCGCCGGAACGCGGCCCGCACCCGAACGAGTGTGGGCGGCCATCACCTCACGGGTCGGCGCCGGCGACCGAGCCCCGATCGACCCCGACCCGCCGCTCGACACCTGGTCAGGGGCCGACCGCCGGTCGATGCCGTGGCCAGCATTCGTACTGGCGATGCTGGCCAACGGTTGGTTCCTGCGGCCTCGACTGTTCACCCTCGCCACACCCCACGACACCCAACCTGCTCCCGACCCCGCAGCCATGGGCCCGAGAGTCGCTGCGTTCGGCGGCATCTGGCTCGTTGCGGCGGCGGTGCTGCCCCGTCGATGGGTGGGCGCCGCCCTCGCCTTCTATGCGGCTGTGGTCGCGCCCGGGATCGTGGAGGCGTACCGTGAGTTCCAGCACGAGCCCGACAACGATCGGGAACCGACCGGGGCCACTGGTCGGTCAGCCTGAGCGCTCATCGGATCTCGTCCACCGTGATCCGCCCCTGATCCACCTCGATCCGCCGTGTGATCGTGGTGGCATCGAGTAGCGCCCGATCGTGGGTGACGAGCAGGAGCGTGCCGTCGTAGTTGTCGAGCGCCTGTTCGAGCTGCTCGATCGCAGCTAGGTCAAGATGGTTTGTCGGCTCGTCGAGCACCAGCGTGTTCACCCCGGTCACCTGGAAGCGGGCCATCACGGCGCGCGTGCGCTCGCCTGGCGACAACGACGTGGTTGGCCGCGTGACATGGGAGGCGCCGAGGCCGAACTTGGCCAGCACCGACCTGGCTTCCTCTGGTGTGGTGGCGGCATCGTCCACGAGGTAGTGCACCGCATCGCGATGGGCGTCGAGCTGGGTGCGAGCCTGGTCGAGCCGCCCGATGACCACCGACGGACCAAGCCGCTGGCGGCCGGCATCGAGGGGAAGCCAACCGAACAACGCAGCGAGGAGCGTTGTCTTGCCCGAGCCGTTCACCCCGGTGACCGCCACCCGGTCGCCGCTCGTGACAGCCAGATCGATCGGGCCGAGCCGGAACGCTCCGCGCTCCACCACCGCACCCTCCACCTCGGCCACCAGGTCGCCCGCCCGGGCCGCCTGGCCGATACGGAACTGCAGCTGCCATGGCTCCCACGGCTTGTCCACCTCGTCGAGCCGATCGAGGGCCCGGTCGGTCTGTCGGGCCTTCGAGGCGAGCTTCTCGGTGCGGTTGATCCGGAAATCTCGGGCCGCCTTGTCGTTGTCGACCGGGAAGCGCTTCTCCCGCTTGACCCCCGATGTCGCCCACTGCCGTTGCGTCTCAGCCCTCGACTCGAGGGTGCGCTTCGTGCGCACGTACGAGTCGTAGCGAGCCTCCTCGTGGGCCCGGGCGATCGCCTTGGCGTCGAGGTAGCCGAGATAGCTCTCGTTGTAGCGAGTGACGATGCCCCGAGCCGAGTCGATCTCCACGACCGCGTTCACGGTGCGTTCGAGGAATCGCCGATCGTGCGACACGATCATCACCGCCGACTGCCGAGCGTGGACGAGGGCTTCGAGATGGTGGAGGCCATCAGTGTCGAGGTCGTTGGTTGGCTCGTCCAGGAACAGCACGTCGTGGCGGGCCAGCTCGATCGCAGCCAGGCCGAGGCGGGCCCGTTGCCCCCCTGAGAGTCCGGCCACCGGAACGTCGACGTCGAGGTGCTCGGCTCGGAGCCCGACCTCGTCGAGAGCGGCGGCAGCCCGGGCGTCGAGATCGGCCCCACCGAGGTCGAGCCAGAGGTCGAGGGCCTGCTGGTACACCTCGCCGACCAGATCCGACGCCGCCGTGGCCCCGAGGGCGTCGGTGGCATCGTCCAACGCAGCCGACGCAGCCGCCACACCGGTCACCCGGGCGAGGTGCTCGATGATCGTCTCGTCGGCCTGCGCGTCGATCTCCTGGCGCATGACGCCCACGGTCGCTCCTGCCGGGGTCGCTGCAACCGTGCCTCCCGTCGGGGCGAACTCGCCGGCCAACACGGCCATCAGCGTTGACTTGCCGGCGCCGTTGTCGCCGACCAGACCCACCCGGTCACCGGGGCCGAGTGTCAGGCTGGCGTCGCGAACCAGCGTGCGGTCGCCGCGCTCGATGGTGAGGGAACGGGCATGGAGTTGGGCGTGTGGTCGGGCCATGTGGCACCTCGGGCGCAGAGGCGGCCACAGGAGCGGGCCACCGTCGAATCGGGTCGGACCGGCCCCACAGACCCACGCAGTGGTCGACGCACGAAGGCGGACGGCGGGGAGGGCTCGGGCGGAAACGACGACCTACAGCACGACCACTAACCTAGCGCCATGGCTGAACACGATGCCGGGAGTTCTTCCGGAGCGACCCCCGATCCCTTCGACCTGACTGGCAAGGTCGCCGTCGTCACCGGCGGAAGCCGCGGCCTCGGTCGAGCCATGTGTGAGGCGTTCGCGGCCCGTGGCGCCGACGTGGTGATCGCCAGCCGCAAGCTCCCGGCGTGCGAGATCCTGGCCAAGGAGATCACCGAGGAGACGGGCCGACGGGCCGTGGGGGTCGCGTGCCACGTTGGCCACTGGGATCAGTGCGACGCCCTCTACGAGTTCGTGTACGACACGTTCGGCCGATGCGACGTGCTCGTCAACAACGCCGGCATGTCGCCGTTGTATGACTCGCTCGGTTCGGTGACCGAAGCGCTGTATCGCAAGGTGATGGACGTGAACCTGATGGGCCCGTTCCGACTCTCGGCGCTGTTCGGGGAGCGGATGGCGGCCGACGGGGGCGGCTCGATCATCAACGTCTCGTCGGTGGCCGCGGTGCGGCCCACTCCGAACGAGGCCGCCTACGGCGCAGCCAAAGCCGGCCTCAACAGCATCACGGTCTCGTTCTCGCGGGCGCTGGCCCCGAACGTGCGAGTGAACACGATCATGCCAGGGCCGTTCCTGACCGACATCTCCAAGGCATGGGACCTGGACGCCTTTGCCGAGACCGCGAAACGGGAGATCCCGTTGCAGCGCGGCGGCGAACCCGAAGAGGTGATCGGGGCCGCCCTCTACTTCGCCAGCGATGCGTCGAGCTACACCACTGGTGCCGTGTTGAAGATCGACGGCGGCACCGCCTTCTCCCCCGCTTGAGGGTGCGCACGTCGGCTCTGGCCGCCGCCGTGCTGGCGGCGCTCGCCCTGGTCACGGGGTGTGGGCTCATCGACAACACGGCCGCCACCAGCTCCGGCCCCACCAGCGACGGTGGCGGAGCGGGTGGGAGTGATCCCGTGGCGGGTACGGTCCGGCTCGACATCTCGTCGTGCCTCGAGAATCAGGACGTCATCGCCGGTGGTGTGTTCGTGGCCCCCGATCTCGTGGCGACCGTGGCCCACTCATTCGCCACCACCCGCCGGATCGACGTGGTCGGCACAGACGGCCGCTCCCAGCCGGGGCGCCTCGTGTGGATCGACACCGAACGCGATCTGGCCCTGGTCACCGTGCGAGGGCCCGTCGACGATTGGCTGGGGCTCGGCGATGCCGAGGACGGCAGCGACGCCGAGGTGATCGTGATCGACCTGGACGAGGAGGTGGTGGCGAAGCCGGCCCGGATCGTACGCCACGTCACCGCATCGCTCGATGGTGAGGGGGCGCGCGCTGCGATCGAGATCGAAGCCGAGATCGTGAAGGGTGATTCCGGGGCGCCGCTGATCACCGAGGACGGCGCCGTGGCCGGCATCGTGTTCGCCCGGGTGCGCGGCGAGGACCGCGGCTGGGTGATCGGGTCGAGTGAGATCGGGCGCGCACTCGACGCCCTCGGAACCGAGGACGCCGAGCCGCTCGAGTTCTCGTGCTGAGCTAGCCCAGCTCGCTGCCGACGATCGACACGAAGCTCACGCACTCGCCGGGCGCCCCGCCGAGGTTGTGGGTCATGCCGAGCGTCTTGCCGGCCTCGGTCACCGACGCGATCTGCCGGTCGGCCGGCGCCTCCTGGCGGAGCTGGAGCCAGCACTCGAACAACATCCGAAGCCCTGACGCCCCGATCGGGTGTCCGAAGCTCTTGAGACCACCGTCAGGGTTGATCGGGAGCTCACCGTCGAGGTCGTAGGTTCCCGCGAGCACTTCCTTCCACCCGAGGCCACGGTCGGCGAACCCGAGGTCCTCCATGAGCACCAGCTCGGTGGGCGTGAAGCAGTCGTGCACCTCGGCCATTGCGATCTCGCTCCGGGGATCAGTGACCCCGGCCTGGGCGTAGGCGTCCTCGGCGCAGGCCACCACCTCGTTGAACGTGGTGTAGTCGTAGTCCGGGTCGATCGGGCCTGCCGCCGGGCCGGCCGAGAAGGCGAGCGCCTTCACGAACAGGGGCTTGTCGGTGTACTTGTAGGCGTCCTCGGCCCGCACGATGATGGCCGCGGCCGAGCCGTCCGACACGCCGGAGCAGTCGAAGATGCCGAGCTGACCGGCGATCAGCGGCGCATTGCAGATCGTGTCCTTGCCGACTTCCTTGCGGAACTGGGCACGCGGGTTGCGGGCGCCGTTGAAGTGGTTCTTCCAGGCAATGCGGGTGAGCACGTCCTTCATCTCAGCCTCGTCGACGCCGTACTTGTCGGCGTAGGCCGGGGCGAGCAGCGAGAACATGGCTGGCGCGGTGAGCTCGGGCCTGGTGCCGTCGTCGGGGATCGAGGCGCCGGTGAGGCCCGACATGCCGTTGTCCTTCAGCTTCTCGACGCCGACTGCGGCCACCATGTCGTAGGCACCGGAGGCCACGGCGTAGCAGGCGTTGCGGAACGCCTCGGAACCGGTGGCGCACATGTTCTCGACGCGGGTCACCGGCTTGTAGTCGATCTTCAGCGCCCGGCTCAGGGTGAGGCCCGAGACGCCCGAGCCCAGAGTGCCGAACCAATAGGCGTCGATGTCGGCTTGGTTGATGCCGGCCGAGGCGTACGCCTCCTGGCTGGCCTCCACGAGCATGTCCTCCACGCTTTTGTCCCAGTGCTCGCCGAAGGGGGTGCACCCCATGCCGACGATGGCAACCTGATCCTTGATACCTCGCGATGCCATTTGGTCCTCCTCAGACAGATCTGTCAAAAGTCTTGCCGGAAGTTGCGATTTGAGCAACCTCAGACTGCAGGGCGAGCCTTCCAGAAGTAGTTGTGCACGCCATTCGCCGTTCCGAGCCGGCGGAACGTCATCTGCACCCGGTCGCCGATCTTCACCTCGTCGGGGCTGGCGTCGGTGAGTTGGCACTGGAACCGGCCACCGCCGTCGAAGTCGATCACCACGGCGATCACCGGGGGCGAGAGTGAGTAGGCGAGGCGGTCGATCGTGAAGGTGACCACGGTGGCCATCACGTCAGACATGGGCACCGGCTCCATGTCGTCGACTGCGCCGCCCTTCACCGACACCCGCTGGGGTGGCAGGTGGATGGCGCCTGTACTCCGGTCCTTCGATCCGATGAAGGCGTACTTCCAATCCTCGGATCGGAACGACGGCGGCGCCGCCGGCGGCTCCGGGTCAGGGCGCCGCGGAGGCTCTCGATCAAGGAAGCCACGCCAGGTGAGGAACGTGTTGTAGTCGAGCGAGTCGTTGCCCCGCTCCACCTGGGCGGCCACCGTCTGGGCCGGCGAGTAGGCCGAGATCGCATCGGTGGTGCGGTAGTAGCCAACGTCGACACCATCGGCGAGATGGATCACCATGATCGTCTGCCCCGGCTCGGCCTGGTCCAGCACCGAGGCCAGGACGAGCCCGGCGTGCGACGAGCCGGTGCTGCCGACCGTGGTGGTGAGGTCATCGACGACCTTGGCTCCGTCCACCCCAGCGGCCCGAGCGGCGCCCCGAACAGCGCGAGCGTGGAGACCGCTGATCACCACCGCATCGACGTCGGCTGGTTCGATCTGGCACTCCTTGGCTGCGGCGTCGGCCGCCTCGGTCACGAGGGGGAGATACGCGTGCTCGCCGAAGCGCTCCTCCCACACCCGGGAGTAGTCCCATCCGGGGAGACGCCAGCGGTCGAGGAACTCGGCGGTGGCCGAGGCGCCACCGAGCCACTCCGCGATCACCGGCCCGTCATCCTCGTCCCCGATGAGCCAGCCAACGGCGGCGTCGCCGGTGTTGGCCTCGTCGCCCGACCCCGGACGCCCCGACCGCACATCGGCGGCAAGCACCAGTGTGGGGCGGCTCGAGTCAAGCGCAGAACGCAGGGCGGCGTTCACCGACCGGGGCGATCCCGACACGTCACCGGCGAACACGTGGCCCGGCAGGTTCAGCGCAGCATGGATCACGTTGGCGTTGTTCTTGTCGAGGTAGGGCGGCGTGGCCGAGGCGAAGTAGAGGCTCGACGGCGTGACACCGCCCGCAGACGCCATCGTGGCCCGCCCGGCCTCCACCGCCATCGACGTGGCGTCCTCGTCGTAGGAGGCAACCGAGCGGGTGCCTCGACCGCCGCCGGTGCCGAGGGAGGCGGTGATCGCCCCCTTCTGGAGCCGGAAGTACGGAACGTACGAGCCGTAGGCGATGATGCCGCGCATGGAACCCCCTGGGGCGGACGTGTGGCCGACGAGTGCCGGGTCAGCCTAGTTCGACCTACGCGATCCGGCCCAACTACCCATGCCGCTCACCCGGGCCGCCCACCTCTTCTTGGGCCGCCCGTCCCGCACCCCGGTCGGCGGGCGTGAACATCTGGGTCTCAAGGTCGGGGCGCGTATGGGCCGATGGACCACGAGGACCAGTTCGGACGGCGGACCGGCCAGTCAGCCGACCCAGGACGAGGAGCAGCGGATGGATCCGATGGACGAGGCCGTACAGGACAAGTGGTGGCGCCGCATGCCGGTGGCGCTGGCAGCAGTGGTATTGATCCTGTCGACAATGGCGACACCGGCGCGCGCCGACGACGACGACGACGATGACGACCGTCGGAGCAGTTGGAACTCGTGTTGGTGGTGTGACTCGGACAGCGGGTCCTCCTGGTGGACCCGGCGGTCGTCGACCTCGACCACCACTGCGCCCGTGACACCCGCTGCTGATCCAGTGGCGTCGGCACCGGCCGCTGACCCCACGCCGACGACGCAGGCAACCACCACCGAGCCGGCGCCTCCGGCCCAGCCCACTGAGGCAACGACTGGTCAGCAGTCGACCACCGCCGAGTCGACCACGGCTGAGTCGACCACCGCTGAGTCGACCGCCACCGTGCCGGCACCAGCCGCGGAAACGGTGCCCACCACCGAGGCCGCGCCCACCGCCGAGAGTGCGCCGGCGCCCGCGGAGCCGCCCTCCGCCACGGCCAACGCACCGTCGAGCTTCCTGTCCGGAACCAGCGACGCCGCAAGTCGCCCCGGCAGCCTCTACCGCGTGGTGGACCAGATCGGGGCTCGGCAGCTCTGGGCCCAGGGCATCACGGGCGCCGGCGTCGATGTGGCGGTGATCGACACTGGCATCGCCCCCGTCCCCGCACTGGCCGGCCCGGACAAGGTGGCGGCCGTGGTCGATCTCTCCTTCGAGGCCGGTATCCCCGAGGCCCGATACCTGGACACCAACGGCCACGGCACCCACATGGCTGGCATCATCGCCGGCTCGGATCCAGGCGGCGACCCGAGCACGGCCCACCAACGGCCTGACGAGTTCCAAGGTGTTGCCCCCGGAGCTCGCATCGTGAGCGTGAAGGTGGGCGACAACACCGGCGCCGTCGACGTGTCGCAGGTGATCGCCGCCATCGACTGGGTGATCGAGCACCGCACCGAGGGTGGCCTCAACATCCGGGTGATCAACCTCTCATACGGCACCGACAGCCTGCAGCCCTACGAGGAGAGCCCCCTGTCCTATGCCGTACAACGAGCCTGGGACGCCGGCATCGTCGTGGTGGTGGCCGCCGGCAACGACGGCTGGAGCGAAGGACGATTGGCCGCTCCCGCCAACGACCCCTACGTGATCGCCGTCGGCGCCGCCGAGTGGAGCACGAGCCAGTGGTTCGAGGGCTTCGGCATCCCCGAGTGGGCATCGGCTGGTGCCTTCCTCACCTCGGTCGGATCGGAGTGGTGGCAGGTCGTCGGCCCCTGGTCCGACGCCTACACCAGCCGCCACCCCGACGTCGTCGCCCCCGGGGCGAGCATCGAGAGCCTTCGGGTACCCGGATCGCGGGTGGCGGCGGAACAACCGCAGGCTCGGGTGAACGAGTGGACCATGAAGGGCAGTGGCACCTCACAGGCCGCCGCAGTCGTGTCGGGCGCCGTGGCGCTGCTCCTCGACGGACGGCCCGACCTCACCCCCGACGAGGTGAAGGCCATCCTCGGCCAGTCGGCCGATCGGCTCTCATGGGCGGCGACCGCCCAGCAGGGCGACGGCATGATCGACCTTCCCACCGCGATGGCGACGCCAACGCCGAACACCACCCAGGCCCATCCCCGCTCGAACGGGCGAGGCTCGCTCGACAAGGCCCGTGGCAACCAGCGGGTGACGCTCGATGGCGCCGTGCTCACTGGTGAGCGCACCGCCTTCGGCGACTCGTGGAACACCGAGACCTGGCTCGACCTGGCGGCGCTGAACGACACCTGGAGCGCGGCCACCACGGTGGTGTCGGACCTGACCGGCAGCTCGTGGACCGGATCCTCCTGGACCGGCAGCAGCTGGACCGGATCGTCATGGACTGGCTCGTCGTGGACCGGCAGCAGCTGGACGGGATCCTCGTGGACCGGCAGCAGCTGGACCGGATCGTCATGGACCGGCTCGTCGTGGACTGGCAGCAGCTGGAGCGGCTCGTCGTGGAGCGGCAGCTCCTGGAACGGCAGCAGCTGGAGCGGCTCGTCGTGGAGCGGCAGCAGCTGGAGCGACTACGGCTGGAAGGGCGTGAGCTGGCACTGATCCCACCAGCCTCGAGCTGAGTCGGATCCCACGGAATGGGCGGGTGCGGTAAAGACCGCACCCGCCCATTCCGATGTGAGAGGTATCTCTGAAGCTGCGCCCGATGTTGATGAGCGCGCCACTGCATCGCTCGGACTCCCGGCGCGCGCACGACGCGTAGCGGCGGCCGTCGATTGGCGCCTCCGTGTCGGCGCCCACGCATTGCTTCTTGCCGCCGCAGCCGCCTGGCTCGCGCTCCTGGCCGATGCATCCAGCGCCGACAGCGCCACGGGCTACCTCCCCCTGCCCTGGTTGCTGGTGGCGGGCCTGTTCTTCGTGGCCGAGGCGTCGGCGTTGCACATCGAGATTCGGCGTGAGACCCACAGCCTGAGCCTCTCCGGTATTCCTCTCCTGCTCGGGCTCCTGGCCCTCGGTCCGGTGCCCCTGATCGCGGCCCGCCTCGCCGGCAGCGCCACAGCCCTGGTGTTCGTGCGGCGCCGAGCGGGGCTGAAGCTGGCCTGGAACCTTGCGCTCTACGCGCTGGAGGCATCCGCCGCGGTGCTCATCGCCTCGATCGCCCTCCGCGACGGGCCACCGGCCCAGATGGCCGACTGGGTCACGCTGTTGAGCGCCGTCCTGTTGGCCGAACTCATCGGGCTGCTCTCGGTGCCGGTCGTGATCATGCTGGCGGAGTTCAAGGTGCAGCTGGCGATGTACGCCCAGGTGGGGCGGAGCCAGCTGATCGCCCTCGTCAGCACCACGTTCGGCGTG
Organism: Actinomycetota bacterium; assembly: GCA_039029735.1. Lineage (GTDB taxonomy): Bacteria > Actinomycetota > Acidimicrobiia > Acidimicrobiales > SZUA-35 > CADEDH01. The sequence goes on from JBCCFL010000050.1 coordinate 22,707, forward strand.
GTGACGGCCGCCGCCATGCTCGATCAGGTGTGGCTCGCCACCTTCGCCGTCGTGCCGATCATCGGGGTGGCGCTGCTGCTCCGGCTCCATGGCCAGCTCGGCAAGGAACATCACGACCTCCAGCAGGTACACGGGTTCACCAACGCCATCACGGGTCGCGACCCACTCGACACCGGGCTCAGTCAGCTCGCCACCATTCTCCGCAGCGACCTCGCCGGCGTGGCGGTGCGGCAAGAGGACGGTCAATTCTCCGTACGCCTGCTCCTCGGCGATGCCTACGCCGACCGCATGTTGGAGCTCGATCACGATCCAGCGGTTGGTGGCAGAACCGACGAGGAGGCGCTCGCCCCCTTCGCCGACGGCTCGGAGTCGGCCAACCGGCTCATCCGCCTCGACGCCGACACTCCCCCGTGTATCCCGGGTGAGCTGGTGCGCCTGCTCGGAGGCCGCTCGGGGCTCGCCACGCCCATCTCGGGCCCCGGTCAGGGCGAGGCGTACGTGCTGCTGGCCAACCGTCTCGGCACGTCGAGTACCTACGGCAAGGACGAGGCCCGCCTGTTCGCGTCGTTGGCCACCAACCTCGGGGCCCGCCTCTCTGCCGACCACCTCCTCGAACAGCTCGAGACGCAAGCCAGGATCGACGCACTCACCGGCCTGGTGAACCGAAACACCCTGGAGGCCGAACTCGACCGCCGCGTGGGGAGCGAGTGCGACTCCGGCGGCGCCGTGCTGCTGCTCGACCTCGACCGGTTCAAAGACATCAACGACTCGCTCGGCCATCAGGTGGGCGACGAGGTGCTCCGGGCGTTCGCCAACCGCATCCGCGGCCAGGTACGAGCCAACGATCTCGCCGGTCGCCTCGGCGGCGACGAGTTCACGATCATCCTGGCCGACTGCGCCGACGACGCCCGGTTGGAGGCGAATGTGGCCAGCCTGGCCCAACGCCTCAACCAGCCGCTGGAGATCGACGGCATCACCCTCGAACTCGGCGCGAGCATCGGCATCGCCCGGTGGCCGAACGACGCCACCACCGGCACCGAGTTGCTCCGACAGGCCGACATTGCGATGTACGAGGCCAAGCGAACCCATCAGCCGTGGGTTCGCTATCGAGCCGAGCTGGATCACGCCAATACGGGTCACCTGGCGCTGCTGGGCCAGCTCCGCGAGGGCCTCACCGCCGGTGAGCTACAGATCCACCTGCAGCCCCAGGTGCGAACCGGCTCGCTGGAGCTGGTGGGAGCCGAGGCGCTCCTGCGCTGGTATCACCCCACCGAGGGGCTCGTTCCCCCTGGCATCTTCATCCCGCTGGCCGAGCAATCGAACCTGGCCGGGCCGATCACCCGCCATGTGATCTCCCAGGGGGTGATGGCCGTCCGCCGCCTCGAGGCGATGAACATCGAGGCCAGCGTGTCGGTGAACCTCACCGCTCGTGACCTGCTCGATCGCACGCTGCCGGCGAACATCGCGGGCAGCGTCGCCGCAGGCGGAGTCGACCCGTCACGGTTGATCTTCGAGGTCACGGAAGGCTCGCTCATCGTCGATATCGACACGGCCATCCGGCATCTCCACGCCATCCGCGAGCTCGGCTGCCGCACCTCGGTGGACGACTTCGGCACGGGCTACGCGTCGCTGCAGTACCTCCAGCGCCTCCCGATCGACGAAGTGAAGATCGACCGGTCGTTCATCGCCAAATCGGCCGTCGACCCCAACAGCAAGGCGATCGTTCGGGCCATGACGCGCCTCGTCCACGAACTCGGGTTGGAGGTCGTTGCCGAAGGCATCGACGATCTCGGCACCCTCGACCTGCTCCGCCAACTCGGCTGCGACACGATCCAGGGCTACCTGGTGGCCAAGGCCATGCCGGTCGACGACTTCTTGCGGTGGGCGACGATCCCGGTGGCGATCGACGGGGCGGCCGTCTGGGCCGCGTCGGATCAGCTGTAGAACGGGTTCTCGCCAGCCGAGTGGTCGGTGGCGTCGATCACGTCGGTGATCTCCGGCAAGGCGTCCATCAGCATCGAACGGATGCCGTCACGCAAGGTCATCGCACTGGCGGCACAGCCCTGGCAGCCTCCGCCCATGGTGACGAACACCTTGGAGTCGTCCTCGACTCCAACGAGACTGGCGTAGCCGCCGTGGGCGGCGAGCGCCGGATTGACGGCCTGGTCGAGCACCGATTGCACCTTCACCGGGAGCGGGCCCTCGAGATCGAGATCGAGGCCAGCGAGCGGATCAGGGGTGTTGGGATTCCGGATCACCAAACCGCCGGCCGCGCTGTTCGACGGCACGTCGAGCACGGCGCCCGCCATGTTCTCAACGGAATCGGCGGGCACGATGACGGTGAGCTCGCCGTGGCTTCCCTGGGTGTAGACCAGGTCGTCGCTGGTGGCTTCGCTCACGGCAACGAGATCGAGGGCGTAGACGTACTCGGTCATGTTGGAGCCTGTGATGGCAACGCGGAGTGCGGTGCCGGCGGGGTCGTCCTCGCTGGCCCGAACGTCAAGCACGGTGGCGAGTGCCTCGTCCGACACCGTCAGCGGTTCGGTCAGCGACACATCGGCAGTAGTCATTTCGGGGCTCTCCTCACGACCGACGATGGAGGTCGGTCCTCATTCGAAACCAACCAGACGGTTCGACATTCCATGGTACCGAGCCGCAGTTGGGATCTCAGATCCGTCGCGCCAGCCTGGGGGGCGATGCGGTGGTTGGTGGCAGTGGCGATCCTGGTCCGGGTGGTGGCCGCCGTGATGTTGATCCTCGGCCCGTGGGTCGACCAACCGTCAGAGTTGGAAGGCTGGGACGTGGCCCGCTTCCAGGCCATCGCCGACCTCGACGGACGGCCCTGGGTTGACGAGCCGGTCGAGTATCCGCCCGGCTCGGTGTTCCTGATCGAGCTGCTGGGGCGCTCCTCGGTGGTCGCCACCCACCGTGTGCTCGTTGCCGCCTCGTTGCTGGTCGACCTCGGGTTGGCGGCGCTGCTCGGCGCCCTCGCCGGCCGGCGGGCAGCCGCCGCCTACCTGCTGCTCGGGCTACCTCTGGTGCCAATGGGGCTGCTGCGCTTCGACCTCTGGGCGGCGGCGCTGGCCGCGGTGGCCGCCATCGCGCTTCGCCAGCGCAGACCGGGCTCGTTCGCGGTGATCGCGACCGTGGCTGCGTTGGTGAAGGCCTGGCCGGTACTCCTCCTGGCCCCAGCAGTTGCCCTCGGCCGCGTCCGCACGGTCGGGGTCACGCTGTCGGTGATGGCGGCCGCTGGGCTCGGCTGGATGGCCTACGCCGGCTTCTCGATCGAACCGGTGCGCCAGGTGGTCACGCTACGAGGCGCAACCGGATGGCACGTCGAGAGCATCGGGGGCATCGCAACCGCGCTCACCAGCGATCAGCCGGTCGAGCAGCAGCTCGACGCCTTCCGCATCGGGTCGGTGCCTGCCGTGGTCCGCATCGCCTTCCCGGCGGTGACCCTGGGGGTCACTGCGGTGCTCGCCGCCCTCGGATGGCGCGCCCGCCAGCGGCTCGGGGCCGATGACCTCATCGCCATCGTCATGCTCGGCACCGTGTCTGCGCTGTTGGTGCCCTCGACCCTGCTGTCACCGCAGTTCCTACTCTGGCTCACGCCGTGGGCCGCCGTGTTGGCCGGCACCCCCGAGACCCGCAGCTCGGCGGATGCGTTGACCCCGCGCCACCGCCTGGTCCTGGTGGGGCTCACCGCGGCCGCCATCGTGCTCACGGGCGTGACGCTGGCCGTCTTCGGTCCACCCCGGCTGGCCGAGACGCTGCCCGCAGCACTGCTGGCCGGGCGCACGGCGCTGTTGGGTGCGGTGATCGTGGCGGTGGGAACGATCCTGTGGCGGGTCGGGGCCAACGCCCTCGCGGTGGACGTGCCGTCAGGCCGAGCGGAAGGCGCGCTGGGGTAGGGGCGCTCCCGACCACGGGCCGCTGGTCCGCAGTCGTAGATCCACGAGATGCCCCACGTAGCGAGCGGCCTCGGCCCCGGAGGCCTTCGAGAGCCCCTCTTCGCGTTCGGCGAAGGCAAAGGGCACCTCGTCGACCGCCATCTCGGGATGGGTGGCGAGAACCTCCACCAGGATCTTGAACCCGTCGGGCTGGAGCCGAGCCAGGTCCACCTCGGCCAGGCGGAGGGCGAAGAACCCTGAGAGCGGATCGGCGACCCGCCCCACCCGTACCGGGAAGGCGGTTCGGGCCAGCCCCGTTGCCCCCGACGACAGCATGCGGCGCACCAAGGTGAGCCCCTCGTCCTCGCCGCCGGGAACCCGCCGCGAGCCGACCGCCAGGCCGTTCCGGCCGTGTTCGACGGCCCGTACCAACTCCGGAACGGTTGAGACGGGATGCTGCCCGTCGGCGTCCATCACGACGACGATCGAGCCCGACGCCTCCTCCAGCCCGTCCACCACGGCGCCTCCCAAGCCGCCCCAGCGGTCAGCGACGGGCCGGTGCAGCACCGCCACGGGGATCGACGCATCGGCGCCAACCTGCTCGATCACCTCCGGGGTGGCGTCGTCGGAGTCGTCGACGAAGAGCAGCTCGTAGCGCCGATCATCGAGGCCCTCGAAGGCAGCGACGAGGGGCGCCACCGACTCCTGCTCGTGACGGGTGGGGACAACGACGGTCACCGTGTCGGAGCGCAACGAGCGCCGATGGCGGGGGGTGGGGCCCGATCGAGGCGTGAGCGTGAGCGTGAGCAGCAGCACGGCTCCGACTGCGATCGACACATAGCCCGTGTCCTCCAGGAGCAACAGGCCGAGCTGAGGCCCCACCGGCATCACCACGAAGGCGGCAACGGCGCACACGATCACGAAGCTGCGGTTGCGCTCCCCTGCCGAGGAGGCGGCGAGGAACATGATTCCCCACGTGAGGTACCACGGCTGGGTGGTGGGATGCAGCAACGCCCAGATGAGGAGGCTCCAGGCCAGCATCAGGGGCCAACTCCGGTGCCCGCGCAACAACAACAGGGCGGTGAGCCCTGCGGCCACCAGGAATCCGAGCAGCCGAGCCACGCTCAGCACGGCGTCGGAGTCGAGACCAGTGGTGAGAGCCACGGCGCCGCCGGCCACCCGGGTGAGGCTCAGGTAGGCGTCGACGGGGTCACTGCTCAAGATCGCGTCGACCCAGCCCCACCCCCAGCCGGTGAGCCGGCCGGCCAACGCAATCACGACCAGCGCTTCGAGGGCGGAGATGGCAAGCCGCAGGGCGCGGGTGGGCAACCGGCGGGCGTCGAGCACCCACGGCCAGCCCAGGAAGGCGACCGCGAGAATGGCGGGGAGTTTGATGGCGGCCGCCATGGCGCACAACGCGATGCCGAGATGGCGTAACGCCCCGCCCCGCCGCCCGATGGTCACCCCGCCCACGAGGAACGCGAGCATGATCGCCTCGTTGTGGGCCCCGGACACGAGGTGCAGCAACACGAGCGGATTGGCGAATGCCAACACGAGCGCGTCGACAGGATCGCGACCAAGCCCTCTCGCCAGATCGTGCACGGCGGCGGCAGTGACGAGCAGGCCGATCACCGCCATCAGCCGGTAGATCAGAACGGCCACGATCACACCTTCGCCGGTGACCCGGGCGATCTGGGAGGCCACGAACACGAACACGGGCCCGTACACCACTGGGGCGTCGTGGTAGATCGGGTCGACCGGGGCCAGCACGGGATCGTCGGCCCCGAGACGCGACGGCCCCTCCTCGTACACGTCGTAGCCCTGCTCGGCCAGGCGCCCCTGGGCGGCGTAGGCGTACACGTCACGGCTGCCGAGTGGCGGCCCGACCAGGAACGGCACCGACCACAGGCCAACGATGAGGGCGAGCGCGGTCAACGACAGGCCGTGGGTGAGCTGGTGGCGCCGTAGCGCCAGCCACGCCCTGACCAGGAGGATCATCCCGCCGTAGAACAACACCAGCGCGGGAACGAGGCCGGCAACGGGCCGAACGGGCACGGTGGGCACCGACCACAACCGGCCCGATTCTCCAGGAGCTGCCGCACCAGCAAGGCCGCCGCCGATCACCAAAAGCAACGCACCCCCGAAGCCGAGGAGCGCCACAGCTGTCAACGCCCGGGTCGCCACCGGGTTGACCTCGGAGTCAAGGTCGCTGCGCAGAATCCGCACAGCCTAGTTACCGAGCGCGTCGCCCAGGCGGTCGAGCACGAGGTCGAGCACCTCGGCAGACGTTGCCACGTTGAGCCGAGCGAACCCGAGGCCCCGCAGACCGAAGTCGGGCCCCGGCGACAGTGCCAGGCGCCCCTTGTCGAGAATGGTGGCCGCGGGATCGTCGCCGAGCCCGCTCTGGCGGAGATCCAGCCACAGCAGATAGGTGGCTTCGGGCGACTGCACCCCGACGTTTGGCCACTCGGCTCTGAGGCGCCCGATCGCCTGGTCACGCCGATCGCCGAGGTGGCGGCGGAGGTCGTCGAGCCATCCGCTGGTGTCGCTCCAGGCAGCCAGGGTGGCCTCCGCCCCGGGGGTCCCCACCGCGCCGGTGAGATGCATGGGGAGGGCATCGAGGGCGTTGGCCACGACATCGGAGCCCACGTGGGCAACGGCACAGCGCAGGCCGGCCAGGTTGAACGTCTTGCTGGCCGAGGAGAACGTGATCGTGCGCCTGGCGGCCTCGGTGTCGTGAAGCGCAAGGGGCACGTGGGTGGCACCGGGGTGCACGAGATCGCCCCACACCTCGTCCATCAGCACCAGCAGGTCGTGATCGGCCGCCACCTGGGCGATGGCGTCGAGTTCGTCGGCGTCGAACACCCGGCCGGTCGGGTTGTGGGGATTGCAGATGAGCATCGCCGTCGTGCCGTCGTCGATGGCGGCGGCCAGGCGATCACGGTCGAGGCGCCACCCGTCGGGGTCCAGGGGAACGTCGACGAGCCGACGACCCGATTGTTCGAGCGCCTTGAGGAACGGCGGGTACACCGGGGTGAGCAACACCACGCCATCGCCCGGTGCCGTGTGGTGCCACAGCACCGTGTCGATGCCGTGGAGGATGTCGCAGAACAGGCGGACCCGGCCCGGGTCAGGGTTCCAACCATGATGGTCGTGCTGCCAGGCTGCGAACGCCTCAGGAAGCTGGTCGCGGGCGTGGAAGTTGTAGCCGAAGTCTCGGCGGTCGATGAGCGCCGTGAGGGTGTCGAGGACGGCGGCTGGCGGCCTGATGTCCATGTCGGCCACCCAGGCCGGGATCACGTCAGGCCCGTGACGGGTCCACTTCACCCCGTCGAGCATGCGCAACGTCTCGATGTCCGGCAGCCCCACCTGTTCGCTCGGCATTCGGGCATTATGTCCAGATGTCGTCAGCCGTGCCCAAGCTGGTACCTCGGCGGCCCGGGCGAACCATCCAATTTCTCGGGCTCATCGCACCCGGCCTACGCCGGGTGACGAGCAAGATTCCCGACTACACCGCCTACTGGGATGCCCAGAATCAGGCGGCTGCGACCACTGACGGGCCCCTCCTCGTCGTGGTCGGCGATTCCACCGGCATCAGCTCCGGAGCATCGGCCCCCGAGCGGGGCTGGGTGGGCCGCCTGCGCCTGCTGCTCGAGGCGCACGACGGTCGCCCCTGGCGGGTGGTGCAACTCGGCTTGTCGGGATCTCGGCTCCAGGATGCGATCGATCGCCAGATCCCGATCCTCGACTCGCTCGACCACCATGCCGTCGCCTGCTCGGTGGGCACGAACGATCTGGTGTGGACTCGCGACGTGGCCCGACTTCGGCATCGCATCCGCGCATTGGCGGGTGCGCTTCCCGCCGGCACGGCGATCGCCACCCTCGCGGGCCAGACCACCCGAACCCGGCTGGCCAACCGGGCGCTCCGCAACGCCGCCGAGGCCAACGATCTCGTGGTGGTGGATCCATGGCGTGAGCCTGGCCCCCCGATGAGCCGCCGGGTGTCGAGCGACTGGTTCCATCCGAACGATCTGGGCTACGAGCTGATGGCCCGATCCTTCGCCCGAGCCCTCGGCGTGCCCGACGAGGTGGAGATCCCCAGCGGTCTCTGACCCGCCCGGTACCATCGAGGTGTGGCTGGCATTCTGAGCGGGCCGGTGGCCGACGGGGGCCGCCCCCCGAAGCGGCGATGGCCCACCCGTGAGGCCAACAAGGGGCTGACGGTGCGGCACCGGACGAGCGGGGTGGTGGGCGCGATCGCTCGCTTCAACCCCTCCCAGGTGACCCTGGTTGATGCAGCCGGGCGCGAACACGTGATCCCCGTGGCTGACGGTGCGTTCTCAGTGGGTGGCACAACGGTCAGCCTCGTGAGACCGGCGGCAGCCGCACCGAAGGGCCCATCGCAAACGGCCTCGGGGTCGGTGCCCCCACCCGATCGAAAGGCCCGGGTGGCCCGGCCGAGCCGGATCCTCGTCGAGGGGCTCCACGACGCAGAGCTGGTGGAGCGCATCTGGGGCGACGATCTCCGGGCCGAGGGCGTGGTGGTGGAGCCGCTCCACGGTGCCGACGACCTGGTCGGGGTGATCGGCGATTTCGGCCCGACCCCCGACCGGCGCCTGGGCGTGCTGCTCGACCATCTCGTGCCGAACTCCAAGGAGTGGCACATCGCCCAGTCGGTGACCCACCCTGACGTGCTGGTGACAGGCCACCCCTTCGTCGACGTGTGGCAGGCCGTGGATCCGGCCCGTATCGGGCTCGACGCCTGGCCCGAGATCCCGATGGACGAGGACTGGAAGCTCGGCACCTGCGCTCGGCTCGGCTTCAGCGGCACACCGGGTGAGTTCTGGCGCCAGCTGCTCGGGAAGGTGCGGGACTACCGGGATCTCGAACCCGGCCTCGTCGGCGCCGTCGAACAACTCATCGACTTCGTGGCCCCTCCCCCCGACGAGATCTGAGCCCACACGAGCGCGACGGCCGAGGAGTTCGCCCCGCGAACTCCCGAAGGACGGCCTCTGTCTGGGCCGTCGGGCCTATCAGCGGGTGAGAGCCCGCTCATTCCCTGGTTCTGGCCCACCCCGTACCGTCGGCGTGATGGTCGAGGCGACATGGAGCTAGGCGCAGCGGAGGTCACACACCGGGGGCGTACCCGCACCAGACGAGGCCGACGGGCCGCCGTTGCGTTGGCCGTGGTCGTGATCCTGCTCGGCCTCGTCGCCACGCCGAGTGCGGCCGAAATCGGCCCGGGAGGCCAGCCCACGGGGGGCGTCTGGGGCCAGGCCACCGGCACGCAGACCGACGCGGTGTCGAACCTGATCCACGACATCGAGCAGATCGGCAACACGATCTACGTCAGTGGCAAGTTCACCGAGACCCGCGCCTCGAGCCGCTCGACGCCCACCCCGCAGCGGTTCGTCGCTGCCTTCAACGCCACCACGGGTGCGCCGATCACCAGCTTCTCTCCCGCGGTCGAGGGCCCCGTCTACTCCCTGCAGGCCACCCCCGACGGCAGTCGGCTGATCATCGGCGGCGAGTTCACGTCGGTGGCCGGCAACACCTCGGCTCGGGGCCTCGCAGCCATCGACCCCACGACAGGCGCCCTCGACCCCAGCTGGTCGGCCCGCCTCGAGTCGTTCAACGGCGCACGCCCGATCGTGTTCGACATGGCCCTCGTCGGCGATGCGCTCTACGCCGGCGGCCGGTTCGACACCGTGACCACCGACGGCACCCGCCACCGCAGCCGGCGAGTGGTGAAGGTGGCGATCGCCGACGGTCGGGCCGATCGCAGCTTCTCAGTCGAGGCGACCGGTGGCCCGGTGCGTGCACTCGCCCCGGCGCCCGACGGCACGCGGCTCTACGTTGGCGGCAATCACGACACGGTCGACGGGCGCGCCGATCAGGGCTACTTCACGGTGATGGACCCCACCACGGGCGCCGCCATGCCCGGCACGCTCGACTGGGACAGCTCCCGCCTCGCCGACTGGTTCCCGAACGTGTACGCCGTGGCCGCAGTGAACGACCTCGTGTTCTTCACCGGGGCCAACAACGCCGTGCAGGTCTACGACGTGAACACGGGCCAGGAGATCGCCCGCCACTACTCCGACGGCGACTTCCAGCGCCTCGCCGTGGTCGGTGACCGGGTGTACGGCGGTGGTCACTACTACATCTTCCACCGTGACCAGGACCGCAACGTCACCGACCATCGGCGGATCACGGCCTACTCCGCCACCTCTGGTGAGTTCATCCCGTCGTTCAAGCCGACGATCAGCGCCCACCGCTCGGGTGTGTGGGCGATCCACGGCAGCCCCGACGGGTGCCTGTGGGTCGGAGGCGACCTCACATCGATGGCTCTCGCGGGAGGCGGTACCCGCACGCTCGGTGGCCTCGCCAAGCTGTGCGACGACGGCATCGACGCTGGCGTGGACATGACACCGCCGAGCGCGCCCGGCGGTCTCGTGCAGACCCGGTCCGAGCGACGCAAGGTGGTGATTCGCTACGACGCCTCCACCGACAACGTGGGCGTCGATCGCTACGAGGTACGCCGGGACGGCGAACTGGTTGACGTCGAGCCCCACAGCTCGAGCCGCGAGTGGTTCACCGACGCAGACCTACAGCCCGGAACCAGCTACCGCTACGAGGTGGTGGCGATCGATGCCGCCGGCAACGTGAGCACTCCAGCCGTGCTCGATGCGACAACCACCGGTGTGGCGCCGGCCCCGGTACCTGACCCCGATCCGGCGCCTGATCCCGAGCCTGACCCCGATCCGGCGCCTGATCCAGACCCCGAGCCCGATCCCGATCCGGTGCCTGATCCCGACCCCGAGCCCGACCCCGATCCGGCGCCTGATCCCGTACCCGACCCTGATCCGGTGCCTGATCCCGACCCCGTGCCTGGGCTACCGGCACCTCAGGGTCTGCGATCCACCTTGCAGACACGGGAGCGGATCGTGCTCACCTGGACCCGGGTGAGTGGTGCCTCCACGTACCGGATCGAGGCCGATTCCGGCAACGGCTTCACCGCCGTCGGATCGACGTCGGGCCGGTGGTTCACCCATCACGACCTCGCCGCCGGCACGACCTACCAGTACCGCGTCGTTGCCCTCGATGCGGCCGGGACCGCTGGCATCCCCGGTGATGTCGTGTCGGTGTCGACCAACCCCTAGGCCGATCGACCCCACACGGGCGGGCGCAGATTCGCCCCCGATGGGTCGGCGTGCGATCCTGCCCGCCATGGATCTTCGACTCGACGGCAAAGTGGCACTGGTGACCGGAGGCTCGCGAGGCATCGGCAAGGCGATCGCCACGCAGTTCGCCGAGTCCGGGGCCAAGGTGATGATCGTCTCCCGCAAGGCCGAGGCCCTGGAGGAGGCCGCCGCCGAGATCGGTCACGGCTGCGCCTGGCAGGTTGCCCACACCGGTGACGACGACCAGGCTGCGGCCGCCATCGATGCCGCGATCTCGACCTTCGGTGGCCTCGACATCCTCGTCAACAACGCGGCCACCAATCCCTATGCCGGTCCGATGATCGACGTGGACGTGCCCCGCTGGAACAAGACCATCGACGTCAACCTGACCGCTCCCCTGGTGTGGACCCAGCTCGCCTGGCAACGCACGATGAAGGAGAACGGCGGTGTGGTGCTCAACATCTCGTCGGTCGGCGGGCTGTCGACCAACGCCATCCTCGGCGTCTACGACCTCACCAAGTCGGCTCTCATCCACATGACCCAGCAACTCGGTGCCGAGCTGGGGCCCAAGGTTCGGGTGAACGCTATCTGCCCCGGTCTGATCAAGACCGACTTCGCCCGCGTGCTGTGGGAGGGCGAGCGGGGCGACGAGGTGGCCCAGAACTATCCCCTCAAACGGTTGGGCGAGCCCGAGGACATCGCCGCCGCGGCCCTCTACCTGGCTGCCGACTCGGGTTCGTGGATCACCGGCCAACACATCGTGCTCGACGGTGGTGGCCTGGTGCGCTTCCCCACCTGGGAATGAACCGCACCACCACCGCTGGCGCCGCGCTGAGCCGCACGGGCCAGCGGTGGTCCACAATGGGCGTGTGAACGACAGCATCCGCTTCGGCCGCATTCTCGGGATCCCCGTTGGCATCCACTGGGGCGCGCTCGTGCTCGGCCTGCTGTTCACGGTCAGCCTCGCCACCACCACGCTTGCGGCCCTGGCCCCCGACACCTCGATCGAACGCCGCAGCGCGGTCGCCGCTGCGGCGGTGCTGGCCTTCTTCGTGTCGATCCTCGCCCACGAGTTCGGCCACGCCGTTGCGGCCCGCCACCACGGCGTGGGCGTGGCCGGCATCACACTGTGGGTGATGGGCGGAGTAGCCAAGCTCGAACAGCCGGCCCCTCACGCCAGGGCGGAGTTCCAGATCGCCATCGCCGGCCCCGCCGTGAGCGCGGCCGCCGGCATCTTCTTCGGATCGTTGGCCGTGATCGCCGATGCGGCCACCAGCGCCAGTCTGGCCGTGATCGTGCTGATCTGGCTGGCGGGGATCAACATCATCCTCGCCGTGTTCAACCTGTTGCCCGGTGCGCCCCTCGACGGCGGTCGGGTGCTCACCGCATGGCTGTGGCACCACAACGACGACGGTGAGCGGTCGCGCGTGATCGCAGGCCGGTGTGGCCTGGTGCTCGGCGTCGGCCTTGTGGCCGCCGGCCTCTGGGTGGCCACCAGCCTGGGTGACATCAACGGATGGTTCACCGTGGCGGTCGGGTTGATGGTGTTCTTCGCAGCACGGGCCGAGATCGCCGTGGCTGCGGTGCGGGCCCGCCTGGCGGGCACCACCGTCGCCGACCATCACCGCCCACGGCCAACGCCGGTGCCCCACGACACGGCCGTCGACCGCCTCCAGGCCATGGCCGGGGTGGCGGGCCGAGGCGTGGCCTTCCCCGTCGTTCGATGGGACCACCGCCCGATTGGCTACGTGGTGCCGGCCTGGGGTGATCGCCTCGGCGAGGCGGAGCGGAGCTGGACACCAGTGCACCAGCTCATGCACGAGCCGGCCCACGTCGTCAGTGCGCCGGTCGGTGCGCCAGTCGCTGCGTTGGTCGACGCCTGGACCGAGGAACCCGAGCGAATCGTGATCAGCCTCGACACCAACGGCGTACCCGTCGGCACGCTGACCTATCGCCAGGCGCTGCCGTTGTTCGAGCGCCCATCGATGCTCGGCCTGCGCCGGGGTGAGCTCAGGCGGTCGGCGGCCCGACTCTGGGCCTGGGTGCGCCGCCGACCCGAGGAACCGGCGTCTCCGGCGCCACCGGAAGGTGAGCCGGTCCGCTCCATCGCACCTCCGCTCCGGCCTGGGCCGTCCTTCGGGCCTCCGCCGACGCGCAGTGTTATGGTCGCGCCCCGTGAATGATCTCGGTGTGAGCTCGGCGATGCCCCCGTGGGTGCGTCGAGCGATTCTGTTCTGGTGGGGGATCCTGATCTTGATCTGGGCGGTGTACGTCACCGCCCGAGAACTACGCAGTCTCCTGATCCAACTGGTGCTGGCGTTGTTCTTGTCCTTCGCCATGGAACCGGCCGTGGATCGCCTCGGCCGCTACGGAATTCGGAGGAGCGCCGCCACGCTCATCACGATGGCGATGGTGATCATCTTCTTCGTCGGATTCTCAGTGCTGATGGGCCAACTCGTGGCCACACAGATCACGCAACTGACCGAGGGCCTTCCCGACTACGTGGTGGAAGCCGAGACGTGGGTGGAAGAGCGCTTCGACATCCAAATCGAGAACGAAGACCTGATCGCCCAGCTCCAGTCGGGCGGCTCGGCCAGCAGCTTCCTGACCAGCGTGGCCGACAATCTCGTGGGGCTCAGCACCGGGCTCGTCACGATCCTCTTCCAGGCTCTCACCATCTTCCTCTTTGCGTTCTACCTGACCGCTGACGGGCCGGCGCTCCGGCAGGCCATTTGCAGCGTGCTCCCACCTACACGCCAGCGTGAGGTGCTGCGCATTTGGGAACTGGCGATCAACAAGACGGGCGGGTTCATCGCATCGCGCGTGATTCTGGCCATCATTTCCGCCATCGTGCACTGGATCGCATTCGCAGCCCTCGGCCTGCCGTCATCAATTGCATTGGCAATCTGGGTGGGTCTCATATCGCAATTCATTCCGGTGGTGGGCGTCTACATCGCTGGCGTTGTACCAGCATTGATCGCATTGGGCATCGATCCGACCAAGGCATTGATCGTCGTGATCATCGTGGTCATTTATCAGCAAATCGAGAACTACGGCCTCCAGCCCCGAGTCACCGCCCAGACGCTCGACATGCACCCCGGCGTGGCGTTCGCCGCCGTGTTGGCCGGCACGGCCACCTTCGGGGCCACCGGGGCGCTCCTGGCGCTTCCGTTCCTCGCCACCGTGCAGTCGTTCATCTCGGCCTACATCTCGCGCCACGACGTGGTCGAGAGCCGCCTCCTGGGCCAGTCCGGCCCCGTGGGCGCCACCGGCGAAGGAGAACTCGACCTAGGCCCTCCCTCGGGCGACACACCTGATTCCGCCGACGAACGAGCGACTGCGGAACACACCGACGACGGAAACGGTTGATCTCACATGGCTGAAATCGACGCGATCGACCTGTATTGGCGCCCCGGATGCCCCTTCTGCATGCGCTTGGAGGCGGCAATCGAGAAAGCAAAAATCCCCACTCGCCGTCGCAACATCTGGGACGATCCCGATGCCGCAGCCTTCGTGCGTTCGGTCGCCGACGGCAACGAGACGGTGCCGACGGTGACTGTCGGCTCGGTTTCGGTCGTGAATCCGAGCCCTCGCGAATTGGCGAAACTCCTGGAGAGCGAGGCGCCCCACCTGCTTGGCGCGTGACCGCGATCAATGGCGCCTGAGCAGGGCAAACAGGCGCCGTCCATCCACCGAGCCGTTTCGCGAACGAGGGGCGAGAATGCCCACGATGGCCCCAGGAGCGGCGTGGCTCTGCCCGGTTGGAGTTGAGAACCACACGCGGTCGCATTAGAGTCCAAGCGCTGGCTTCGGCTGGCAATCCCGCCGCATGAGAAACACAAAGGGGACCCATGTCTGACGACAACGGTCGAAAAGCCCTGCACGCCTACGTGAGCGATGACGCGCACGATCATTGGCACGGCTTCGCAGCCGAGCAGGGTGTAAGCGTGAGTGCGATCCTCGAAGCACTCGCACCAGAGCTCGACTTCGATGCTCCGATCACCCATGAGGAGCTCGGATCACGACTCAACACAGTCGTGAAGTCCGCTCGAAAGATTGACGCGCAGCGCCGTCGTCGGCGCCGTTGATGCGTACAGGCCGGTAGTCGAATGCGCTACCGGCCGCCCAGCCGCTCCGAAAAGACCCCGAGGATCGTGGGATCACCCCGACCCTGGGGTCTTTTCGCGTATCCGCGTGCCTGGCCCCACGCTGGGCCATCATCGAAGCTGGTGGTCTCGGCACCCTGGCGGCCACGAACACGCGTTCGGTATCCTTGAGCGCCTGCCCCGGGGCCGCCCGCCCCGACCCACCACCTGAAGATCGACGAGGAGAGGATTGATGGCGAGCCAAGGAGAGCTGGTCCCGTTCGCCCGAGAGGTGCTCGACGTGCCTGTCGAGGCCGAGCTCGGCGAGTCGTTCCTGGCCTACTCGCTGTCGGTGATCACGGCCCGGGCCATTCCCGACGTGAAGGATGGGCTCAAGCCAGTGCAGCGCCGGATCCTGTATTCGATGCTGCGCATGGGCCTGCGCCCCGATCGGCCGCACCGCAAGTGCGCCCACGTGGTGGGCGACGTGATGGCGAAGTACCACCCGCACGGCGACGGCGCCATCTACGACACCCTCGTGCGTCTTGGCCAGGACTTCGCTCGGCCGGTCACGCTGATCGACCCGCAGGGCAACTTCGGCAGCCTCGACGATCCCCCGGCCGCCTACCGCTACACCGAGTGCAAGCTCACCAATGCCGCCCTCGACGTGCTCGCCGAGATCGACGAGGACACCGTCGAGTGGCGCCCCACCTACGACGGCGAGACCGACGAGCCGGCCTACCTTCCGGCGCTGCTCCCCAACCTGTTGGTGAACGGCACGTCGGGCATCGCAGTCGGCATGGCCACGAACATGCCCACCCACAACCTGGGTGAGATCTTCGAAGCCATCAAGCTGGTGATGAAGAAGCGTCGCCCCAAGCCCACGATCGACGAGTTGCTCGCCGTGGTACCGGGCCCCGACTTCCCCTCCGGGGGCATGGTGATCGACGACGGCATCCGCGAGGCCTACGAGACGGGCCGGGGCACGATCCGGATCCGGGCCCGAGCCGAGATCGTCGACGTCACCAGGGCCCGCAAGGGCATCGAGATCACCGAACTCCCCTACCTGGTGGGCCCGGAGCGAGTGGTGGCCAAGATCAAGGAGCTGATCGCGGCAAACAAGCTCCAGGGCATTGCCGACGTGAAGAACCTGTCCGACCGCAAGTCCGGGCTTCGGCTGGTGGTGGAGTGCAAGTCGGCGGTCAACCCCACCCTCCTGCTCGAACAGCTCTACCGGCTCACACCGATGGAGGAGACCTTCGGCATCAACAACGTGGTGCTGGTGGACGGGGTGCCGACCACCCTCGGGCTCTACGACCTCTGCCGCCACTACATCGATCACCGGCTCGACGTGGTGGTGCGGCGCACCCAGTTCCGCCTGCGCAAGGCCGAGGAACGCCTCCACCTGGTGGAGGGCCTCATCATTGCGATCGACAACATCGACGAGGTGGTGGCGATCATTCGCTCGTCGGCCGACACCGCCGAGGCCAGGGCCCGGTTGATGGAGCGCCTCGACCTCACCGAGATCCAGGCGAACTACGTACTCGACCTCCAGCTACGCCGCCTGACGGCGCTGGCCTACGACGAGCTGGTCGAGGAGAAGGCCACGCTGATCGCCACGATCGCCGACCTCAAGAAGATCCTCGACTCCGAGCAGCGCCAGAAGACGCTGGTGATCAACGAACTCGGCGAGGTCGTCGACAAGTACGGCATGGCGCGCCGCACCACGATCGTGGGGCTCGATTCGCTCCCCGACGTGGCCGAGTTGGCCGCCGTGGTCGAGGCAGACATGCCCGACGATCCGTGCGTCATCAGCCTGAGCGCGTCGGGCCTCGTTGGTCGCGAGCCACTCGGCACGTCGAAGAGCTACAGCCCGTCACGCCATGACGTGTTGGCGTCAGTGCTCACCACGTCGCTGCGGGCAACCGTGGCGGCGATCACCGACACCGGCCGGCTCGTCCAGATCACGGCCGCAGAGGTGGCTGAGGTGGGTGGGCGCAGCCGAGGCAAGGCCGCCGGTGAGGTGTTCGGCCTCGACCGGGGTGAAACGCTGATGGGCCTCGTCGCCCCGACAGGCCCGCCCGTGCTGCTGGTCACTGCGTTCGGGATGATGAAGCGCATCGATCGTTCGGCCGTTGCGGAGTTGAAGGCGGGCCGCCCGGTCATGAAGCTCGACCCGAAGGACCGCATCGTGGCGGTGATCGACGCCGAGCCCGATCTCGACGTGGTGCTCATCGCCAGCGACGCCCAGGCCCTGCGTACGCCGATCGAGGCCGTGAGTGTGCAGGGCCCGGCAGCCAAGGGCGTCGCCGGCATGGGGCTCAAGGGCAAGGCCCGCGTGGTTGGCGCCGGCGTGGGCAGCGAGGGCGCCGTCATCGTGACCGTGACCGATCGCGGCACCGCCAAGATGACGTCGGTGGACGAACTCCCGGTGAAGGGCCGTGGCGCGGGCGGCGTGCGTCTCACCAAGTTCAAGGACGAGCACCGCCTCGACTACGCCTGGATCGGCGTGAACGAACGGGTGATGTGCGTGGTTGGCCAGTCCGACTCCTCCACCAAGCCCGACAACACCCCGCAGGACCTACGCCTCCGTCCCACCAGGCGTGACGGGTTCGCCGCAGCGACTCCGGCCCGCCTGCTCCACGTGGGACCATTGCGCTGGTAGGAGGCTGAGCGATGGCAGCAACGAAGAAGAACGCAGCCGCCAAGAAGAGCACGGCGAAGAAGGCCACGAAGAAGGCCACGAAGAGAGGCGCCTCCACCCGGGGCGACGCCTACGACGCCTCCAAGATCCAGGTCCTCGAGGGTCTCGAGGCCGTACGCAAGCGCCCCGGTATGTACATCGGCGGCACCGGCACCGAGGGCCTCCACCACCTCGTGTGGGAGATCATCGACAACTCGGTGGACGAAGCGGCCGCTGGCTACGCCTCTCACATCGACGTCACGCTCCACAAGGACGGCTCGATCGAGGTGACCGACAACGGCCGAGGCATCCCGATCGACCGCAAGGCCGATGGCCGCACCGGTCTCGAGGTGGTCTACACCGAACTGCACGCCGGCGGGAAGTTCGGGTCGGGGGCCTACGCGGCCTCGGGCGGCCTCCACGGCGTTGGTGCGTCGGTGGTGAACGCCCTGTCCAGCAAGCTCGTGGCCGAAGTCGACCGCGATGGCCACACCCACCGCATGGTGTTCTTCGAGCGCGAGCCTGGCAACTACACCGCGGCCGGCACATTCAAGCCCAGCTCGAAGCTGGCGAAGGTCAAGAAGATCCCGGTGAAGCGCACCGGCACGAGGGTGCGGTTCTGGCCCGACCTCGACGTGTTCGACTCCGAGGCCCGGCTCGACCACGAGCAGATCAAGGACCACGTCGCCCGGGTGTGCTTCCTGGTTCCAGGCCTTCAGGTCACCCTGCACGACAAGCGACGGCCTGGCACAGAGGCCGAGACGTTCCAGGCCAACGGCGGCCTCGCCGACTACGTCGACTTCCTCTCGATCGGCGAGCCCGTCACCGACATCGTCACCATCCATGACGAGTCGACCTTCGAGGAGAAGGTCCCCGTGGAGGGCAAGCTCACCACCATCACCAGGCCCTGCACGATCGACGTCGCCTGCCGCTGGGTGAAGGGCTACGACACCACGATGGTGAGCTTCGTGAACACCATTCCCACCCGCGACGGCGGCACCCACGTTGCCGGCTTCGAACGGGCGCTGTCGAAGGTGGCCAACGACGACCTCCTCACCGACGTCAAGAAGCTCAAGAAGCTCGCCAAGGACAACAACCACCGCGCCTCCCCGAGCGATATCCAGGAGGGCCTGGTCGCTGCGGTGAAGGTGACCTTCCCCGAACCCCAGTTCAAGGGCCAGACCAAGCAGGAGCTGGGCACGCCCGCCGTGCAGAACCTGGTGTACGAGACGGTGAAGTCCGGCCTCGGCGATTGGATGACGGGCGGCGGCAAGAAAACGCAGATCAATGCCCTGCGCGACAAGATGGCCCAGGCCGTGCTCAACCGGGTGGCGGCGAAGCAACAGCTCGACGCCCGTCGCAAGGCGGCCAACCTCTCGTCGAACGGAATGCCAGACAAGCTGGCCGACTGCCGCCGTCACGGCCCGGACTCTGAGCTGCTGATCGTGGAGGGCAACTCGGCGGCCGGCCCGGCCAAGAACGGCCGCGACTCCGAGACGATGGCCGTGCTCCCCCTTCGGGGCAAGGTCGTGAACGCCGGCAAGGCCACCCTCAAGCAGGTGGTGGAGAACACCGAGGCCCAGGCGCTGATCACCGCCATCGGCGCGGGCTCCGGCCGGGACTTCGACCTCGAATCGGCTCGCTATGGCCGCATCATCATCCTGTGCGACGCCGACGTTGACGGCAGCCACATCCGGTGCCTACTCCTCACGCTCATCTACCACCAGATGCGACCACTGCTCGAACACGGTCACGTCTACGCGGCCCAGCCCCCACTGTTCGCCACGAAACATCGGGGCGAACACGTCTACGCCTACGACGATGCGGAGCGAGCCGAGATCAGCGAGCGGCTGAACATCCCACTCGAGAAGTGGAAGCGGTTCAAGGGTCTCGGCGAGATGAACGTGGAGGAGCTAGCCGAGACCACCCTCAACCGCGAGACCCGCGTGCTCAAGCGGATGACCATGGCCGACGGTGAACAGGCCACGAAGGCGGCCCGGTTGTTCGACGTACTCATGGGCAACGACGTCGCCACGCGCCGCGAGTACATCATCGAGAACTCCGGCCTCATCGACGCCGACGTCCTCGACATCTGACAGCCCGTCGGGGCCGTGGGGCTCGTCAGCTCCATCTGCTGGCGGCGCCTGCTCGATCAGGCGCCGCAGGCGCCGCAACGCCCGAAACTGGAGTTGGTAGATCGCGTTTGGGGCCTTGCCCAGCTCGCGCCCGAGCTCCTTGGCGGTCTTGCCGTGGAAGTACCGGCCAACGAGCACCACACGCTGATCCACGGGCAGCTCGGCGATGATCGAACGCAGCCAGAGGGTGTCCACCAGGTCGTAGGCGTGATCTGGCCACACTTCCACCTCCTCTTCGAGCGGCGTGACGTCGAGGCGAAGTCGGCGGCGCTCGTCCACCGTCCGGCTCCACACCACCCGGTTCACGTAGGCCCGGAAGGCAGACGCCGACGTCATCGGCTCTCGCCGCAGGGCGCGGAAGCCCTCGAACATGGCGAGGTTGGCCATCGCCTCCGGATCGCGGGCGCCGCGCATGGTGGCGTAGTCCACGAGCTGACCGACGAAATGCCGGTGAAGGGTGGCGAAATGGTGCTCGTCGCGAGCGTCGGGATGGCTCAGGATCGCCCGAATCCGGTCCGTGTTCGTCTGCTCCGCAGTCACACCGTGCCTCCTTCCTCCACAGGTGTGACCGGTCGGGAACGGGCTCGGGATACGACGACGACCATGAGCACTTTCACCCACCGACATGCCGACGGGCTCGACCGGGACGATCGGATCAGTTCTCGACAAACCCGTAAAGACCGGCGGTCGAACGGCCGATCCGAAGCCGGTGGAAGCGAACAAGGTGCACGACGCAAGCGGCCCGGGCGTGATCCGGGGTCTGCCACTTCGAGTCAAGATCCTGGCGATGGCACTCGTGCCGATGCTGGGCCTGGTCGGGTTCGCCGCCGTGTCGGCACTCGACTCCCGAGCAGCGGTGGCGGCCGACGCCGATGCGGCGCTCGTCATGGAGTTCGCCGTTGCCGGTGGCAACCTGTTGCACGAGACCCAGAAGGAGCGCGGCTCCACCGCGGTGTACCTCTCCTCCGGCGGTACCCGCTTCGTGGAGGAGCTTCCCGCGCAGCATGCGGCCACCGACGTGCGCCGCGCCGAGTTCGAGCAGTTCCTCGCCGACAACAGCGACACGCTGCCCGCCGAGGTGTTCGACGTCGCGGATGCCGTCCAGGTCGACCTCGCCCAGCTCGACCAGCAGCGGGCCGCCGTACTC
>JBCCFL010000051.1:0-43338 GCA_039029735.1 Actinomycetota bacterium
CGAACATCGCCCAACGTCGCGCTCGTGTGGGCCCAGGTCTACTGGGAAATGAAGCCGGATCGCCGGAGGCGATCCTTCACGAGTTCGCCAACGGCGAACATCGCCCAACGTCGCGCTCGTGTGGGCCGAGATCTACTGGGAAATGAACAGGTCCAGGAGCTGGCCGTTGCTGAGGGTGGTGGCGCCGCGTTCACGGGCGCTGGTGCCCAGCATCTCGTCGTCGGTGATCACCACGATCGGCCACTGCACCGGATACGCATCGACGAGCTCGTCGAGCGCAGCCGCCGGCTCTGTTGGCGGGGTGCTGAGCCTGATCCGCACAGCCCGCGACGCCGGCAGGGCATCTTCCTCGCCGATGCGCCCATCGAACACCACGTCGGGAGCGGCGCCGCTGGTGGCCGACAGATCAGCGAGGTACGACACGAGGGCGTCTCGCTGCTGGGCTACTGGGAGGCTGGGCCAGCCCATCTTGGCCACTGCGTCACCGTCGACGAGCAGCACCACGTCGGGTGACGAGACCACGTAGCGGGCCATCTCCACCTCGTCGTTGCGGAACTTGTCGGGGACGACGATCTGGCGACGCCCCGAGGCACCGCCGCTCGGAGCACCAGATGCGGCCGCGCTGAGCTCGTCGGCCAGCTCGTCCACCTCGCGATCGGTGAACACGCTCGGAGGCATCGATCCCGTGGCCGGGCCGCTCACCGGCAGCTCGTCGTGAGGAAGGTCGAACCCACCGTCGAAACCGGGTCCGCTGTCGGCTGCAGCCGAATTGGACGGCGCAGCCCCAGGGCTGAAGTCGGTCACGGTTTGAGAGATCAGATTCGAGATCTCGTCGAGGTCTTCTTCGTCGTCGTCAACGTCACCGGCGGAGCCGGAGCCGAGCGCATTCGCCAGCTCGTTGCTGATCGAGTCGAGATCGTCGTACTCATCGGCGACAGCCTCATCGGCTGGTGCGGCACCTTCGGCCATCGCCGCCGTGAGGCGATCGAAGTCGTCCTCGGGCGGAGGCGGCACCTCGTTCTCGGCGTCGGCATCGACGTCGACGTCGACGTCGTCTTGTTCGGGCTGACGGCCCGTCCGACCGTTTCGACGCAAGGCGCCGAGGCTCCAGGCATGACGCTTGGTGGTACGGCTCTCAGACTCGTCGTCGACGGCGGCACCGAGGTCGTCGACCAGGGACGGCACCACTCGTGTGGCATCAGCGTCGTCTGAGCTGTCGAACTCGGGCTGGTCGTTGACCTCGGCGGCAGCATGCCCGGACTCGTCGTCCTCCGCGTCGGCGTCAGATTCGTCGTCGACCTCGTCCTCGGCGGCGATGTCGTCGATCTCGACGTCGTCGGCCTCGTCTTCCACCTCGACGTCGGCCACATCAGCCTCGACATCGGCGGCGACCTCGGCCACGGCGTCATCGTCGGTCGACTCCTCGACCCCGGGGCTGGCGCTCACCGCGGCAGTGGCGGCGTCGAGTTCGGCCTTCAGCGCCTCGACCTCGGCTTCGAGTCCGGCAACCCGCGCCTTGGCCTCGGCATCGTTCGACTTCTCACCGAGCTTCTTCTCGGCCTTGCGTCGGGCGGAGTCGGCCTTGCGTCGACGATCCTCGGCGTCATCACGGGCCGAGGCGGCCTCATCGAGGTGGCCCTTGGCCTCGTCGAGCTGGCCCTTGGCCTCATTGAGCTCGAACTCGGTCTCGTTGAGGCGACCGGCGACGTCGCTGAGCTGCGTCTCGAAGTCGTTGCGCTCGTTCTCCACCAGCGCCAGGCGACCGGCCAGCTCGGACAGGGCGTTCCCCTGGCTCTCGGTGGTCTCGATCCGCATCCGGTCGCTCTCGACGAGCTGCTCTTGCAGGGCCACGTTCTCGGCCCGCAGCTGCTCGGCCTGCTGGCTCTGGTTCGTGAGCGCCGTCTCGGCGGCTTGCACTGCGGCCTTGAGGTCCGAGACCTGGCCGTCGAGCTCTTCGGCTCGCTCCTCCAGTGCGGACACCTGCGATTCGAGGCGGGCGGACGTCTTCTCGGCATCGACCTTCGCCCGCTCGGCCTCTCGCCGGAGCTGGCCAGCCTCGGCGATCGACGCCTGTAGCGTTTCGATCTCTGCTGCGAACTCAGCGCGTTCGGCTTCGAGCGACGCCACCATGTCTGCGGTGGCGCTCGAGGTTTCCTGCAGGGCACTGAACTCGACCTTCAGCTCGTCTCGCTCGCCCCGCACCTCCTTGAGGGCGGCCCGATCGGAGTCGCTGTTGGAGCGCACCCGAGCGAGGTCGTCGAGCGCCTCGGCGAGCGAGCCGTGAAGCTCGTCGACCTGGGTGGCGAGCCCGTCACGATGCGACTTGATGGCGGAGATGTCAGCGGCCACGGCATCGGCGTCGGCCCGAACCGCGCTCAGCTGGGCACGCGTGGTCTCCAGCATCGACTCGGTGTCGGCCAGCCGGGTGGCCAGATCCATCTTCTCGTCGGTGAGTGCCTCGGAGAGGGCCTGCTGCTCCTCGGCCTCCGCGGTGAGCGCATCGAGGCGAACCGTCTTCGCTTCGAGATCCTGCTCGGCGTCGGCGAGCCGACCGGTCAGATCGGTGCGGTCGCTTCGAAGCGTATTGAGCTCGGTTTCGAGGTCGGCCGTGCGCGACCCGAGCTGTTCGACCTCGGCGTTCTTGGCCTCGGCCAGGCGGGTGATCTCGGCGGCGAGGTCGTCGTTCAGCGTGGTGAGCGTGTCGACCTCGCCGGCGAGACGATCGCGCTCCTTGACCACGGGCACACTCGATGCCTCGGTGCGGGCAAGGGTTTCGCGCAGCGAGACCAGCTCGGTGTCGACCTCGCTGTGCTCCCGTTCGACCTCGGCCCGCAGCTCGCGGGACTGGTCCAGCTCCTTTTCGAGCTTCAGCTGACGGGTGAGCGATGCCGAGTGCTGCTGCACGGCGCTGTCGCGCTCCCGGCGAGCTTCGTCGAGCTCGGAGCGGGCCGACTCCAGCTCGCTGCGCAGGGTGTAGATGTCGCCCTCGAAGGCCGACGGCTGCTTCCGGGCACTCTCGACCTGACGCTCCGTGCGATCGACCGAGGTTGCCACCGCCTTGCGCTCGTTCGAGAGCCTGTTGACCAGGCCACGGAGGCTGGACAGCTCGTCCTCGATCGAGACGGCTTCCTTGGCTCCTGTGCTCGGCGAGGGGCCAGGGCCAGGGCCAGGCACCGGGCCGGTGTCGACCGGGGTATTGCGCACACGACCACGAGGCGGCGCTCCGTCCGCTCGGGCGGTGGGACCCTCCTCGCTGTCAGCGACTGCGTTGGCGCCCACGGCGGGGACCGACTCAACCGGTGTGACCTCGGCTGGTGCCTGGTCCCGGTTGCGACGGCCTCGAGCAGGCTGCTTGGCGGTCTCGCGAGCAGCGGTGTCGGTGTCAGCCTGGGTAGCGGCGTCGGAGCCGGCGTCGAACCCGAGCAGGCCCGCCACCTTGGTGGCGCCACGGCCCGCATTCTGGGTGGGCCGAGCGGCTGCTGGCGGCCCGGCGGTGAACGCCTCGCTGAGTTGCTCGAACTCCGCCGCCCACCCAATCGGGCGGTGCAGCCACAAGTAGCCGGCGCGCCCGATCTCGTTCTCGTCGGCCACTGCGGCCACCCGGCGTCGGAAGGCCGGATCGTCCTCGATCGCGTCGCGCGCCACGCGGAGCGCCCGTTCGGGCAGCTCCGGTACGTAGAGATAGCTCCGCATCGGACGCGGCGCGTCGACTGGTGGATCGGCCTCGGCGTCGCCACGGGCGACGGCATAGGCCAGTTCACAAGCCGATCTCAGCGCGGCATCTGATCCCACGGCCTACTGCTCCCTGTCACCCAATACGTTCACATCGTGTCTGTGGCTCCACCACTGACACGTAACCGTGTCGACCGTTTCTCGCAGAATTTCAGCGTCCGACGCCGTAAATCGGCCGCCTACGTTCACCGTTTGTCGTTTTGGCACGGTCTGCGGGGCCACCAGATCAAACCTCGTGAGGTCGCCACACGACGCACAACGGTATCTGTTCTGCAACATGATTGAACACACTATTACGAGGGGGCGGGCGCCGGTAGCGCGAGCGCTCATGTCTGGCAGAACGCCACCAACGCCGCCAGTTTCTCACGGGCAGCGCCGCTGTCAATGCTGTCGGCCGCCACGGCCACGGCCTCGGTGAGCGACCCACTGACCCCCGCCACCACGAGACCGGCCGCCGCGTTCAGCACCACGATGTCGCGCCGGGCGCCGCGCTCGCTGCCGTCGAGGATGGCCTGGAACAACTCCGCGTTGCGTGCCGCGTCGCCACCGGCGATGGCGTCGAGCGACGGCACGACTGTGAGCCCGAGATCGGCCGGATCGATCTCGTGCCGGTTGATGCCGTCGGGGCCGACGTCGAACACGGTCGTGGGGCCTGTCAGCGACAGCTCATCGAGCCCACCGTGCCCGCTCACCACCCACGCACGATCGCGTCCGAGGTTGGCGAGCACCCCAGCCATTTTCTCAGCCAGCTCGACGGTGGCGGTGCCGACGACCTGGCGACGAATCCGCCCCGGGTGCGCCAGCGGGCCGAGCACGTTGAACACCGTTGGGATGCCGAGCTCGGCCCGGACCGGGCCGACGAAGCGCATGGTCGGGTGAAAGGTGCGGGCGAAGGCGAATCCGACGCCGACCGTGGAGACGCACTCGCTCAGCTGCTCCGGTGTCAGCTCGATACCGACGCCGATGGCCTCGAGGAAGTCGAACGCTCCAGAGGTGGACGAGGCCCGGCGGTTGCCGTGTTTGCACACCGTGGCCCCCGCTCCGGCGGCGACGAGGCAGGCCATCGTCGAGATGTTCAGCGCATGCTGACGACGGTGGGCGGAGCCGCCAGTGCCAACGATGTCGACTGCGTCGGCTGGGAGAGCCAGGGGCTCCGCAACGTCGAGCATCGCGGTGGCCAAGCCCGTCAGTTCCTCGACGGTTTCGCCCTTGATGCGCAAGCCGACGATGAAGCCGGCCGTCTGAGCCGGGGTGGCTGCATCGTCGAGCATGTCGGCCAAGGCCGCCTGCGCCTGGGCGCGATCCAGATCGCTGCTATCGGCGATACGGCCGAGCAGGCCGGGCCACCCGCCATGGACGTCGACCGCAGCCATCAGCCGAGGCCGTGGTGGGAGGTCAACAGGATTGATGGTGGCTCGGTGATCACGGGCAACACCGTAGGCGCGGCCGAACGGGGCCATGTGGACATTCCTGCCCGCTTCCGCGAGGGCCCCTCACGCCAACTCGTCGAGCGCGGCCCGGAGCCGGGCGGCCTGACGTTGCGACGCGTCGGCGAGGCTTTCCATCCACTCTGCGATCTCGGTGAACCCCTCGTCGCGCGCAGTCTGGGCGAAGCGCGGGTACATCGCGGCGGCCTCGTCCTCCTCGGCGGCGATGGCGGCCCGCACGTTGTCGATCGATTCCCCGATCGGGGAGTTGGTCACCGGATCGCCAGCGTCGATGAGCAGATCGAGATGGCCGGTGGCGTGGCCGATCTCGGCGTCGGCCACGGACCGCAACACCGATCCGAGTTCGGGTTGACCGTCCACGTCGGCCTGCTCGGCGAACCATCGGTATCGCAGCACAGCCTGGGCGTCGGCCGCGAACGCAGCCCGCAGATTGGCGCCGGTCTCGGAGCCTTCGAGCGAGGCCATTGGCTGTTCCTCCCTGTCGGGGGTGGTTGACGGGACCGGGCGACTCTACGACGCCGCTCGTGGTGCCCGCTACCGTTGGGGGCGATGCTGGCGATGGTGCGCATGATCTCGTGGCGGGCAGTGGCCGAAGGGACAGCGATAGGCACGGTGGTGCTGATGCTGCTTGCTGGGCTCGCGCAGCTCGCCGTCGGCGACGATCCCGCTGCCGTGTGGAGCCTGGTATTCGTTGCCGCCTCGGTTGTCGCCCTCGCCTGCGCTGGCTTCGGCGCAGGGCGGCGCCGGCTGGATTTGCCGATGGTCCACGGTGCCGCCGCCGCGATCGGCGCCGCGATCATCACCATCGTGGCGCAGCTCGTCGTAGGCGACGCCGAGCTGTCAGACCTCACACCGGCTGGGTTGGCGTTGACGGCCGTGGTGGCGCTCGCCGCGGGCGTTGGTGGCGCCCTCGGGGCCGATTGGCTGCACCGTCGCCGCCGCCGGTCGGAGCAGACGGCTCGCCTCGTCGGCGCCCAGCCCGACGATCGGAACGCCCCGGGCGCGCAGTAGGCAACAGATCGGAGCATTTCGGCGCCTTGGTAGGCTTGGCGTCGGGTGAGTCGGCCGGGTGACCGCGGCGGCGGGGAGCGTGCTCCCACGTCGTCGAGGAAGGTCGGGGCTCCACAGGTCAGAGTGCTGGCTAACGGCCAGTCGGGGCAACCCGCAGGACAGTGCCACAGAGAACAGACCGCCGATGGGCCGAGTGATCGGTCACAGGTGAGGGTGAAACGGTGCGGTAAGAGCGCACCAGCACCCGGGGTGACCCGGGTGGCTTGGTAAACCCCACTCGGAGCAAGGCCAGACGGGGAGACGGGTGGACCGCTCCCGGGCCTCCGGGCCCGGTATCCCCGGGTAGGCCGCACAGATGGATGGTCACCGAACGGGACTCCGGCAACGGACCCGGGAACAGAACCCCGCCTACAGGCCGACTCACCCCTCGACCCCCATCGCCGCTCAGGCCCCGGCACGGCGAGCCGAACCGAACTCAGCCCAGATGGTGTTCGCTGTTGAACGACCGCAACGACGGGCCGTTGGCGGTCACCCCGATCGTGGTGATCGAGGCCTGAGCCACGAACGACCGCCACGACACCTCGGCCCCGACACCGAGCGCCCAGGCCATCGATGCCTTCACCGGGGACACGTGGGTGAGCACCACAACGTCACGATCGATGGCGTCGGCGGCCAACTCGTCGAGCAGTTCGCCCACCCGGACCTGCAACTCCACCAGGGTCTCGCCGCCTGGAGGCCGGAACGTGGGATCGCGACGCCACTCGCGCCACACCTCGGCCGGCACGTCGCGCACGGGCGTCAGGTCGAAATCGCCGTAGTCGAGTTCGATTGCACGATCGTCCGCCTCGATTTCGACGCCGAACGCCTCGGCCGTCTCCATGCACCGTCGGAGAGGGCTGGACACCAACCGGTCCGGGCGACCGAGCCACGATGCGATCTTGTCGGCCTGGGTCCGTCCGATCGGATCGAGGCCGGGATCGGCCCGGCCGAGCAGCAGCCCGGACGCATTCGCCTCCGTGCGGCCGTGGCGAACGATGTGGAGGGTCATGCGAGCACTCCTCGGGCGAGATGGCCCCTGCGTAGGAGCAACTGACGGTTGGCGGGATCGGTGAGCCCGTAGCGGCGAGCCGCCCACACTGCCACGCCGACAGCGAGCAGATCGAGGGCGATGAGTACGGCAAGGCTCCGGCCCGCCTCCGGCGCGCCTCCCTCGAATCCGAACCCGAACGCCGGCCACCAGAACAGGGCGCGGTCGGCCCACGTGGCATCGAGCACGAGATGCAGGAACAGGCCGATCGGTACGCCGAGCCATCGGCGACGTACCAGGCGACGCCCGATGGTGGCCAGCATCACGACGGTGAGCACCACCACCGGCGCCGCCAGCGTGTGCAACACCGTGGCGCGCCCAATCACCACGTCGATCACCGGCAGAGCGGCGCCGAGGGCCACGGTGCGGTAGTCGACCATCGGGCTCCGGAAGACCTCGGCCACCACGACAGGGGCCACGATGACAAACCAGAGGATCATGGGCTGTCAGCGGACGAGGAGACGGCCGCACTCCTCGCAGGTGATCACGGCGTCTTCCGGGGCCTTCTTCATCTGATCGATGGCCACCGCCGACAGACGGATGTGGCAGCCATCGCAGGCACCGTTGACCAACCGAGCCACGGCGATGCCGTCGTAGTCGACGGCGAGCGTCTCGTAGCGGGACAACAGCTCGGGGTTGGCGGGCGCTGCGGCCTCCGCCCGCCGACCGTCGAGATCGTCGAGCTCGCGACCCAACTCGGCCGTCGCCGACTCGAGCTCCACACCGGCGGTGGATTCGGCGTCCTCGGCCGATGAAACCGCAGCCTGCTGCGACGACACGTCCTCGTCCAGCACCTCGGCCTGTTCCATCAACTCGATCTCGTCGTCTTCGATGGCGCGTTGGCGTTCGAGCAGATTCGCCCCCTCCTCCTGCAGGGCGAGCAGTTCCTTCGACGCAGTGACCTCGCCGCCGTACAGCTTGGCGTCGAGCTCGCTCCGCTTGGACTCGATCGTCGCGACCTCGTCAGCGAGGCGTTTCTGTTCGCGCTCCAGCTCGTGGCGACGGGCCTCGACCGCAGTCAGGGCCGCTCGGGCCGCCGCAGCTGCGTCGGTTCGCTCGGCCAACTGGGTACGCAACGGATGCGTGGCCAGACGGTGTTTGACTTGGCGGCGCTGGAGGTCGAGCTCCTGAATCGCCAGAATCTGCTCATAGGCGGGAGATGCCATGAACCGTTTCTAGCCGTCCCCGTCGCCATCGGGCGACTGTTGATCAGGTTGGGGTGGCTGTGTCGGCTGTGGCTGCGGCGGTTGGGTGGGCTGAGGTTGCTGCTGGTTGCCACCGCCGTTGCCACCATCGTTGTCGTCGTCGGGCGGCGGTTGC
Source organism: Actinomycetota bacterium (assembly GCA_039029735.1). Taxonomy (GTDB): domain Bacteria; phylum Actinomycetota; class Acidimicrobiia; order Acidimicrobiales; family SZUA-35; genus CADEDH01. The sequence goes on from JBCCFL010000051.1 coordinate 8,599, forward strand.
GTTGTGGTCGTGGCGGGACTGAAGCAGTCGGCCCGACCGTCGTTGTCGGAGTCGACGAGAGTGGTGTTCGTGAAGCTCTCGACCCCGGCCCTGCTGCAGAAGTCGATCTCGCCCGCCACCCGCAGGTAGCGACCGCCGCGGTACGGCTCGGGTTCGGCGAACTCCACCGGTTCGAGGTCGGCGTGGACATCGGCCATGTACTGCTGCCACACCTCGGCCGGCAGCTCACCGCCGAAGCCACCGCGACCGCTGCCCGACCAGCCTCTCGCACCAAACTCGGGGAACTCGATGCGCACCTGGGCGTTGGGGTCACCCACCCACGAGGCCGTCGTGTAGTAGTCGGAGTAGCCGACGAACCAGGCGTCGTGGTTGTTCTGGGTGGTGCCGGTCTTGCCACCGACGTGGTGGCCCTCCACCTGGGCCCGTCGGCCGGTACCCGGACGGATCACGTTCGCCTCGAGCACCTCGGTGATCATGCGGGCCGACTGCGTGCTCATGGCACGAACGGGCTCGGGACGGTGCTGGTAGATGACGTTGCCGTCGCGGTCCTCGATGCGCTCGATGTACCACGGCTCGTTGTAGATGCCGTCGTTGGCGAACACCGAGTAGGCGGACACCATGTCCAGCGGGGTGACCTCGAAGGCACCGAGCGGCAGCGACAGCTCGGGGAACATCGCGCTCGTGTCGATGCCGAGCCGGCCGGCGGTGTTGATCACCTCTTCGAGGCCGGCCACCTGGCCGAGGCGCACGAAGGAGCAGTTGTTGGACTGCCGTGTGGCGTTCTCGACCGTGTTGATGCCGCCCCCACCTCGCGAGTTTCGGTTCACGACGTATGGGTCGGGCTCACCGCCGGGATTCGGGAAGGTGCAGGGCCGGTCGGTGCGAACCTGATCGGCTGGCGTGAACCCCTGCTCGAACAGGGCGGCGAGCACGATAATCTTCATGGTCGACCCGGGCTGGCGCTTGCCCTGGGTGACCACGTTGTACTGCTCACGCTGGAACTCGGGCCCGCCCACGAGAGCCCGGACGGCGCCCGTCTTGGAGTCGACCGACACCAGTGCGGCGGTGAACTCGGGAATGCAGGCCTGATCGGGATCATTGCCGAACCGCTGTCGGGTGAAGCAGTTCTGGCTGATGTCAGGTACGAGTTCGTCGCGTGAGCGCAGGGCAGCGTCCTGCGCCTTGGGATCGAACGTGGTGTAGATCTTCAACCCGCCGCGGTACACGGCGTTGAAGCGCAGCGCGGCGTCGTCACCCAGCATCGCCTCGTCGCTGAGTACCTGGGCGAGCGCCTCCTGGATGAAGTAGTCGGTTGGCTTGCGGTCGAAGGGCTGCTGCCGCTCGGCGGGAAGGGGTTCCAGGTCAAGAGCGTCGGCCTCTTCCCTGGTGAGGTCTCCGGTGGCAACGAGGCGGTCGAACACCGTCGAGCGGCGGTTTCGTGCGGCCTCGGGGTTCAGCGTCGGGTCGAAGCCGGTGGGGTTGCGGATGATGCCAGCCAACATCGCCGCCTCGGCCCAGCTCATCTCGCGTGCCTCGTCGTAGCCCCAGTAGGTCTCGGCGGCGGCCTGCACGCCGTAGGCGCCAGCACCGAAGTACACCGTGTTGAGGTACCGCTCGAGGATCTCGTCCTTGGTCATCTGTCGCTCGAGCCGCAAGGCGTAGAAGGCCTCGGTCACCTTCCGGTTGAGGCTCTGCTCAGGTGTGAGGATCGCGTTCTTCACCAGCTGCTGGGTGATGGTCGATCCGCCCTGGGCGATGCCGCCGGCGTTCACGTTCTCGACCAGGGCCCGGAACGTGGCCCGGGGGTTGACGCCGTCGTGCTCGTAGAAATCGGCGTCCTCGACGGCGAGCACGGCGTCGATCACTTCCTGGGGAACCTCGTCGAGCGAGATCGGCTCGCGGTTCTCCTCCTCGGTGAGCAGCGTGAGGAACGTGCCGTCGGAGGCATACATCGATGAGCGTTCGGCCAACACGTCGAGCTCGAGGTCGGCCGCCGAGCTCTCGTTCGAGGTCACGACCGCCGCCGACTGCGGCAGCACGATCAACGCGGCAGTGGCCGCAACCGTGGCGATGGCCACCATCACGATCCCCAACGACGTCAATCTCTTCACGATACGCAGCAGGAAGAACACCGAGCGTCAGGGTAGCTTCTCGACCCCGCCGGGAGGGGGCAGGGAGGAGGGCAAAAACCCGCTATCTGGAGCGGGAAACAGCAAGCTGGGTCTTCAACGAGGTGCGTCGGGCCGCAACTGCGGCCCGCCCATGACCGCAACGGCCGAGAACACCGCTTCCATCGCCCCAACGGCGTCGTCCGGGTCGGTCACCGACAGGCCCAGATACGGAGCATCGGCATCGTCGACAACGACCACGAGGGTGACCGCAACACCGTCCAGCTCCGTGCGTCCGGCGAACATCACCTCCACCGGCACCCGACACAACTTCGCGGCGGCGACCGCAACCGCCTCTGGCGCTGATCCTGCATCGGCGAAGGCCTTGCGACGCTTGCCGTTGGCGTCGACTGCCGCCTCCGCCCGCCATCGGGTGCCACGAGGCCACACACGAGCGGCCAAGCCCGTCCCCGGCGGGACGATCTGGCCCGACGTGCCGAGCGCAACGGCGACCGACCGCACGATGCGGTTCAGCGTCACCCGTTCGGGCTCGCTGAACGACTCGCTTCGCACCACAGCCGCCGCGAGATCGCCGTGGACGGTGGCCTGCCAACCGAGCCAGGTCGGTCGCCCGGCGAGGTCGATCTGGCCGTGGGCTTCGGTGGCATCACGATCGTGGGGGCCATCGCTGTGCAACGTGGTCCCCCTGGTCTCCAGCAGGCGCCAGAGGTGCCCGTACAGCTCGAAGGTGAGCCGTGACGACTGCACCCAACTCGGCGGCACCCGGCTCGAGACAGCCGGCTCACAATCGGTGTCGAGACGAACGATTGCGACGGCCTCAGCCCCGAATCCGTCCGCAATCGCACCGAGCGCCATCTCGGTGACGAAACGCCGCACCCCGATCGACGGGTCGGGCCCAGAGGTGCCGATCAGGTGTTTCAGACCTGCGGCCACCGGCTCCTGGGCCTGGCCGTTCCGGTCGAGGATGCCGGCGAGGCGTCGACCAAGGCCGCTCGCCTGCCGCTGCGTCCGATCCGGCTTCCGGGCGGGGGCGATCACGCCGCCAACGACAGCCGATGGGTCCGCAACGACCGGCAGGGCATGATCCACAGCGCGTTCGATGTGGCCATCGTAACGGATCAAATCATGATCATCTGCCGCGCCCTTTACAAACAAGATGCACGATTGATCAACATTCTTAGAGTTGATATCGGCGAAGGATCCGACCGCCTACTGACCTTTGACTGGCGGTGGGCTACGCCTCACAGGTCGAGGCCGACGCTGCCGTCGCCCCGTTGAGATCAGCGAGGGCCGATCCGGGCACGGCGAGGGCGAGCCCGGTGGTCCGGTCGCGCGCCACCACCATCGCCACGACGTCCCCCGCGGCGGAGACAGCCGGCCCCCCTGAGAACCCCGCCTCGGTGTCGGCCTCGATCAACAGCAGCGGGCCCCGGTACCCGTAGCCACCGTCGGGCAGGTGGAGGTGGACGCGGCCCGTCGAGAACGCCGGACCCGAGCGGCCGACCGAGGCCAGGAGCACCACGGCGCCAGCCTCCGGCACCGCAGCGTCAAGCTCCAGCCCGTCGCCGTTGACCGACACCATTGCCCAGGCCAGATCGTGGGCCGCATCGACCTCGACGGCAACCGACTGGGCGGACGGCGCCGCCGCAGTGGGCTGGGTGATGCGCACGGGCGCCCCGCCGTCGACCAGGTGGCCCGCGGTCAGCAGATGGCCAGCGACCACGAAGCCGAGCCCCGTCTGAGGCCCGTCGCACCCCTCCCCCTCCACGTAGCGCACGTGGGGCGCCACGTCGACAGCAATGGCGTCCCAGTCGGGCTCGACGCCCAGGCCCAGGGCATCGAGCGCCCCACCGACCACTGGCACCTCACCCCAGACCTCTGCCGCTCCCTCCGGATTGGACCAGTGCTGCAATCCGATCACCACGACCAGAACCAGGAGAACAGGACCACCAATCCGCGACATACCTGTTGAAGGTACCGAAGCACGCACCCCCAATCGAGAGGTAGATACCGATGCTGATACCCCCAAGTACCCATTGGTCGGGCTTCCTGTAAGAGCTGAATCACCTACCTCTGATGGGCCGGGCGACCCAGCTATTGAGGTTTCTGCCCAGTCAGGCGTCGAGCGCGGAGCGGGCTCGCGTCACGAGGGCGGCGAATCGTGCGCCGTCGTCGGCCGACAGCGCCTCGTACGCACCGGCGCAGATGGCAGACGTGACCTGTTCCACCTCTGCCCGTCTCACCGGGTCCGGCTCGGGATACGGCCGCTCCCAACCGAATCGATCCGCCCCCGCCGGGCCACCACGCACCTGATCCTCGGCCGAGATAATCGCACCGACTGGCCCGAGCCCGAGTGCGTTGGCAGCGCAGAGATGCGCCCCGCCTCGATGCTCCCGCAACACGTTCAGCGCGATCGTGGCTGCCCCGACCGGGCTCGTGTCGACCTCCAAGGCGCGCCACCCGGCAAACAAGGCGCCGACCGACGGGTCCGCAGCGCCAGCCACGCGACCGGCCAGGGTGGCGAGTTCCGATGCATCGTCGTCAGACCAGTCCGCCAGCACCCCCTCGGCCCATGCCGCCGACGCCTCGGCGTAGGCAACGGTGGCCGCCAGCGGCGAGAGCTCGCCTGGGCGCGACTCCCAGTACCGGCGAACGTGGCCCGCATGCATGAAGCCGATCGCTGCTGCGGCGACGTCGGCATCGACGTCACCGAGTACGCCGGCCCGTCCGTTCACCCAGAAGCCGAATGGCGGCATCAACCCGAGTGCCTCGGCCCGCGCCGCGGTGCTGGCGTCGCTCATCCAGGTCCGACCGAACTCGAGGATCGGTCGGGCGGTCGTCTCCATGACTGCCTGTGGTTCCACGGCGCAACCGTAGTGATCGAGCCTTGATGCCACCAGGTGGGAACTCGGGGTCCGATTCGGCCAAGATGCTCCAGTGACCGACTGCGATCCGTCGCCGAACCATGCATCGTCAGCAGGGGCCAGCCCGTCCGGTGTCGACGATCTCCGCCAGGTGCTCGATCCTCCCTCGGTCGATCCCGAACTCGACGACCCTGAGCACGGCGCCGACAAACGGCGCGCCGCTGTCGCCGCCGTCTTCTCCCCCGGCCCGACCGACATCGAGCTGCTCTTCATCCAGCGAGCAACCAAGGCGTCAGACCCGTGGTCTGGCCAGATGGCCTTTCCTGGTGGTCGTGCCGAACCCGCCGACCTCAACTCATGGTCGACGGCTGAGCGCGAGACGGCCGAGGAACTCGCCCTCGATCTGAGCCCGGCCACTCGGCTGGGTTCATTGAGCGACCTGGACGGTGGCCGGGCCAACGGCCGGTTCGTGTGGGTGTCGGCCCACGGCTATTGGTTGCCCCGCACCGACGGCCCCGCTGCCCGGCCGGCCCTACGCCCGAACCACGAGGTGGCTGACGCGGTGTGGGTGCCGCTGTCGACCCTCGCTGACGCCAGCCGGTTCATCGACTACGACTACCCACCGGCGGCGGCGACCTTCCCCGGGATTCAGCTCGACCGCGACGGTCAGGTGATCTGGGGGCTCACCCTGCGCTTGCTCGCCGACCTCTTCGCCCGTTTGGATCGACCATTCATCGAGCTGCCGAACTGATCTCAGGTCTCAATCGTGATGGTGTGCACTGGCACCGAATACGCCCGCTGCACGCGGCTGGGCAGATCGAACCGCAACCAGCGCGACACGGCCGTTGGCAGTGTGGAGATGATCACCTCGTCGAAGCTGGCCCGGGCCATCACCTGGGCGATGGCGGAGAGTGGCTCCGGCCCGCCCACCTCGCTGGTGAACGTGGCTCCGAGGGCGTCGAGCCGGGCGGTGAAGGTCGACAACCGCTCCGCGGCCTCGGCGTTGTCGCGGGCGATCGCCTCGTCGAGGCCCACCGCGTCCACCACGGCGTAGCCCGACATCGGGTCGCCAGCCACCGCCGTGAGGCGGCGGGTCTCACGAGAACGCGTTGCCGGCACCAGCACATGGAACTCGGCCGGACCGGCCGCCATGCGATCCGAAACCAGCGCAGGGATACGGTCGCCAGCCAGGGTCTCGTTAGCCACGATCAGAAAGCGCTTCACCTCAACCGCCGGTGCGCCGGCCACGGGGTTCGGGCGGCTGCGGTCGAGCTGGAACGCCAATTCGAGCTTGATGCGGTAGCGGGTGACCTCGCCGTCGCGGACGAGTGTGTCCATCTCGGTGACGGTCGCCGTCTCCAGATTCGGGATCGTCTTCGCTGCTTCGGCCACGCCGTTGCGAGCCGCCTGTTCCCAAGACTCGCTCGACGTCGCGACCAGGCGGACCACCTGGTAGGTGTGCTCGACCGGGGCGGTGGATTCGACCATCGGGGCTCGCCCTAGGAGATGGTGCTGTCGTGCTTGAACGAGAGCCGGACCTTCGAGCGGAACAGCACCACCGCTCCTTCCTCCACGATCACGTCCTGCTCGATCACCCGGGCCACCCGGAGGTCCTGGTGGGTTCGTGCCGCCTCGGCCACCGCGTTTGCCGTGGCCTTCTCCCAGGAGTCTGCACTGGTGCCGATCAGTTCGATGACGTTGTACACGCTCTCCGACATGGGCCCTGACCTTACTCTGGCCGGCCGCTCCGGGCGCCCGCAACGGCCAGCTCGCCACCCGAGCCCACCCGCCGTCGTCAGCTGGGCGGGCCAGGTCAGCTGAACTAGCGTCGTTGTCCACCGACCCCAGACCGGCGACGCGCCATGGGCGCACCCAGTCAGGAGGACACACATGAGTGAAGGACCGGTCACCGACTGGGCCGTCGACTTCGACATCGGGGCCGACGCCTATGCCGCCGATCCAGCCTCGATCTGGACCGACCTTCGAAGCCGTTGCCCCGTGGCCCACACCGATCGCCGAGGTGGAGCCGTCTTGCCAGTGCGGTGGGACGACATCGTGGCGGCGGCCTACGACACGGATGCATTGTCCTCCCGCGACGTCGGCGTCTTCCCACCGCCAGCCGACTCCACCACGTTGCTCGTCGCCCCTCCCATCACCTCGGACCCGCCGTTCCACACCGATGCCCGGCGGATCCTTCTCCCGTCGTTCAGCCCGAAGGCCGTTGAGGCCCTCGACGCCCACACCCGCACGCTGTGCCGGGAGTTGCTCGATGCGCTCGATGGAGCGAGCAGCGCTGATGCGGCCGGCGACTACGCCCAGCACATCCCGGTGCGGGTGATCGCCCACATGCTCGGGATCCCGCGTGCCGACGAGGCGATGTTCACCGGGTGGGCGATCGACATCTTCCAGCACGGGGCCACCGACCCCGAACGGATGCGGGCCGCGACCAGGGCGGTCCTGGCCTACTTCGAGGAGCAGGTGGCCGAGCGCCGACGGAACCCGGGAGATGATCTGATCACCACGCTGCTCGATGCAGAACTCGGCGGCGCCCCGCTCACTCCGAAGCACGTGCTCGGCACGTGCTTCCTGCTCCTACTCGCGGGGATCGACACGACGTGGAGCTCGATCGGTGCGAGCCTGTGGCATCTCGGCACCCATCCCGCCGATCGCGATCGGCTGGTGTCAGAGCCTGAGCTGATGCCAACCGCAGTGGAGGAGCTGCTTCGGGCCTATGCGCCGGTGACCATGGCCCGCATCGCCGTGACCGACACCGAGATCAACGGCTGCCCCGTCGCCGCCGGTGAGCGGGTGCTGTTGCCGTTCCCTGCCGGCAACCGCGACCCCGAGAAGTTCGAGCGGGCCGACGAGGTGGTGCTCGATCGCGAGCAGAATCGTCACGTTTCGTTCGGGATCGGGATACACCGCTGCCTCGGGTCGAACCTGGCGCGAATGGAGCTGCGGGTGGCGATCGAGGAGTGGCTCGCCCGGTTCCCGCGCTACGAACTCGAGCCCGACGCCGAGGTGGTCTGGGCCGGCGTGCAGGTTCGCGGCCCGCGCGCCGTACCGGTGGCGCTCCACCCCTGACGCGGGCTCGGCACCACTGTCTGAGGCCTGATCTCGGCCCATTGCCGACCTCCGTCGGGGTGCGTCGCCACCATCGTCGAACTTTGTACCCATAGCTCCCCCACCTGCGCCTTCGCCTTGCCTATGTTTGTGGCGCCACGGGTGCCCGGTTTGGGTGAACCGTCGTCTCGTGGGCATACAGCGGCGGGCAGGCGAATGCGTAGGCGGAGGCACGAACACGATGAGCGCGAGGTGGAACCGGTGACGGCGCGGACCGGACCGGCGGAGGGGCGATCGTCGGCATCGCTCGGCGAGCGCATCACCCAACGAGTCATGTCGCTGTCCCTCGTCCCGGTGGTGGTGCTCCTGGCGCTTCTGCTCATCGCAGCGATCGGCGCCGTGCTCGCCGGCACCCGGGGCCCCGATGTTCGAGCCGCTGCGATCGATGCCGAGGCCGACCGGGCCCGGCTGCTGATGAACGCCGTCGAGGGCGAGATCGACGAGCGGACCGCTGACCTGTCCGACTGGGGTCGAGCCCCGGCCGTGTCGACCGCGCTTCGCGCCAGCTATGGCGACGCCGACGAGATGGCGGACTGGCCGAGCACCTTCATCGCCACCCGTCGTGACGGAACCGATCCGCTCGACGAGTCAGGGGTGTCCTCAGATGCGCTCACCACGTTCGTCGACGGCTCACCCTTCGTGGACGTGTTCACAACCGAGTCGAACGGCCTTCTCGTCGCCACGTCCGACTCAGCAGTCGCCTTCGCCCATGGCGAGGAGGCCTGGTGGCTCGACGCCTGGACGAGCGGTCAGAGCATCGCTGCGCCCCTGACCAACGCCGGTGCCGAGCTCATACTCGTGGCCGTTCGAATCGACGACGCCGACGGACAGCCCCTCGGTGTCGCTGCTGGTCACCTACGCACCACGGGCCTGCAGCGCCTCGCTGACGATGCCGCTACCGGCGACGACCTCGATGCCTGGGTGGTGGGTCCGACGGGGAGGCTCCTGGCCGAGACGGCATCGGGCCACGACGCAGGGCGCATCGGCCAGAACGTCACGTTCGAGCCGCCGCTCGACGAGCTGGAACAGGCCGCAGCCGACGGCGACGACCGTGCGGGTTCACTCGGCACCGACGCCCTCATCGGTGGGTTCGGCCGGGCCGACACCGACTCGCCGGTCGCGGGATGGCTGGTGCTGACCGCCAACGGGGCACCACCGTCGAACGCCGTGCCGGTGCCGCTGGTGCCGACACTCGTCGCTGTGGCGGTGGCCCTCACGATCGCCGCAGGGGTCTGCTGGTGGTACCTCCGACGCGAGGCCCGGGCCGTGGCCCACGAGATCGTCGAGCCGCTGCAGGCGCTGCGCACGGAGGCCGACCGGCTCGCCACCCAGGAACTTCCCGAACTCGTGAGCAGTATCCGCACCACCGACGGCAGCGGCGAGCTGCCAGCGGTCGAGCTCATCGAGATCGATGCCGACGGTGAGGTGGCTGAGCTCGCCGATTCGTTCAACTCGCTCCGGCTCACCGCCATCGATCTCGCGGCCACCCAGGCGCTCGACCACAGTCGCGACCTGGCAACGGCTCTGGTCAACCTCGGGCGCCGCAATCAGCAGATCATCGGACGTCAGCTGCGCTACCTCGAGGACTGGGAGCGCACCGAGTCCGATCCCGACGTGCTGCGTCAGCTCTTCACCGTGGATCAGCTCGCCACGCGGATGCGGCGCAACGCCGAGAACCTGCTGGTGCTCGCCGGCGAGCGCGTACCACGACGGGCCGATGGGCCCGAACCGATCGAGGACGTGATCCGGGCGGCGGCGAGCGAGATCGAAGACTTCGCTCGCGTCGAGCTTGGCGCTGTCGAGCCCGCCATGGTCGAACCGTCGCTCGCAAGCGATCTCACGCATCTCCTGGCGGAGCTGATCGAGAACGCGGCCCGCTTCTCCCCCACCACGCTTCCTGTCGAGGTGCTCGGGGCATGGAGTGAGCGCAGCGACTACACGGTTTCGGTTGTGGACCGTGGGCCAGGGATGTCCCGCACGCTCCTCGCCGAGGCCAACGCCCGCATCGATCAGACGGCGTCCGAGGAGACGGCCACGGGCTACCTCGGCTTGTATGTCGTCGGGCGCCTGGCCGCCCGTCATGGCCTGGACGCGCGTCTGGTGGAGTCGGCGACCGTCGGGATCACCGCCAAGGTCACACTCCCGGAACGCTGCGTGTCGATCCCGCCGGTCATCGTGAACGCCGGCACACCAGCGATGCCGCCGGCAGCGGCCGCCCTACCGTCGGGCGCGGCGTCGGCCGAGCAACGGCCGCTGCCCGGCACCTCTCCGGTACCACTGATCGACGCCGACCCCCGTCGGGCCGACCATCCTGCGGCCTTCATCGTCCGAACGCCGAGCACGATCATCACCGGCGAGCATCCGGCCATCAGGGTGCCGAACCTGAACGACCTCGGATCGATCGACGTGCCGGCTCCCCAGCCTGGCACCCCGCCCCATCTGAACTGGCCGCCCCCGGTTGTGCCGGACCAGGCCGATCAGGGCGACGAATCCACCGAGGCCACTCTTCTCGACGATGATGGGCACGGAGACGGAGACGGCGAGCCCTGGGCTTCGGATCACGAGGACGAGTCGGACGGGGCGCCGATTCCTCCGTTCCAGGCCAGGCGGTCGCGGCGCCGCCCCACCGAGCCGGCAGCACTCCTGCCCACCACGCCCGACCTCGATCTCCGAGGCCCGCACCTGATCGAGAGCGACAGCTCCGAGATCGATCTGACCGCCACCGAGGCCGACCTCGAACCGGCGGTGAGTTCGCACCCGGCCGCTGCCGGGCTCACCCCGGCGAGCCCGCATCTCGCCCTCGTGACCGTGGATGAGCCCGATCCCGAGCAGCGAGCGGCGGAGGTCCGCTCACAGCTGAGTCGCTTCACCGAAGGCGTTGCGGCCGCCAAGGCGATCGTCGCCAGTCCGACTGCGCCCGACGCCGCCAGTCTCTTCGCCGGGGTGGCCGGCCCCCCGGTGCCCGAGCAGGCCGAAGCCGACGCCGACGCCGACACAGCTGATGCCACTCCGCCGATCGAGGTCGACCACGATGTGGCCGGCCTGATCGAAGCCGAGGCAATGCCCGAATCGGTGGTCGACGACTCCGATTCCGGCGACGATGCTCCTGCGCTCGACCAGCCAACGGCCGTGATCAACGTGGTTGACCACATCGAGGCGGGCCCCGTTGCCGACGACGCCGATCCTGACGCCAGCTCCGACGACGACGCCGGCAACGCCACCGACGACGAAGCGGGGGCCACCCCAGAAATCGCCGCCAGCAGTGACGACGATCCGGCACCCGAGGCCGAGCTGTCGTCCGACGACGTCGACGTCACCAGCGAGGTGTCGGCCGAGGCCGAGCCGACCCCCGAGCCCACGGCTGAGTCGACCGAACCCGACACCGATGAAGAGCCCGCCGGCCCCGAGGCTGAGTCGACCGAACCCGACACCGAGACCGAGGCGTTGACCGAGACCGAGCCCGAGACCGCCCACGACCCGGAGGCTGAGGCCACCAGCGAGTCCGAGGCCGACCCTGACGAGTCCGAGGCCACCAGCGAGTCCGAGGCTGCCGACGCCCCTCAGGATCAGGACAACGACGCAGAACCTGCGCCCGCCGGAGAGGCCGAAGGCGAGCCCGACGGCGGCCTGGAGGCCGCAACCGAGGCCGCATCCGCCGACGACCTGGAGGCCGGCGCGGAGGCTGGCGCTGATGAGGCCGAGGCCCAGGCGGATCAGGACGACGCCGTCGACGTGGTCCACCTCAACGGCGCGAGCGCCACCAACGGCAACGGGGCCAAGCCGTCGGCCAACTTCTCAGCCACCACCGACGACGGGCAGACCGCTGCCGCCGCGCAGGCCACCCCATGACCGGTCCGGGATCGACCCCGGACTCGTCCGGGGCAGGACCAGTCGCGTGGCTGCTGTCGGACTTCGCCTCACGCACCCCCGGGGTGATCGAGACGATCCTCGTGAGCGCCGACGGCTTCCTGCTCGCCCAGTCCTCCGACGACACCACCGATGTGGAGCAGCTCGCCGCCATCATCTCCGGCATCATCAGCCTTACGAAGGGTGCCGCTGGCATCTACGGCTTCGCTGGTGTGCAGCAGGTGATCGTCGAGATGGCCGGTGGATACCTGTTCGTGATGTCGGTGAGCGATGGGTCGGCGGTCGCATCGTTGTCGAGCACCACCGCCGATGTCGGCACCGTCGGCTACGAACTCACTCTGTTGGCCGAGCGCCTCGGCGAGGTCCTCTCGCCGGAGGTGATGAGCTCGCTCAAGAACGTCCTGGTCCGCCCCGGAGACCCCGCCGCCCCATGAGCGACGAACCCCCAAGCCCCACCGTCGAGGAGCCCGACGCCGAGATCGGCACCGAGGCCCAAGCCGAGGTCGAGGCCCAAGCCGAGGTCGACGGCGACCTCGACCTGTCGAGCCATCGGTCCGATGCCAGTCCGGTTCGGCCCTACCTCCTCACCGGAGGTCGCACGCGCGTCGGCGACGACGATCTCCCGCTGGAGACGGTGGTCGAGACCGAAACGACCACCGACATCGCCACGCTGGGGTTCGAGCGGCGGGCAATCGCCGAGAACTGCCGCCAGCCGCAGTCAATCGCCGAGGTGGCAGGCGCCCTCGATCTGCCGCTCGGCGTCGCCCGTGTGTTGGTGACCGACATGGCCGACGAGGGCCTCCTGCGCCGTCACCGAACCGGCCGCGCCAACGACCTCGCCTTCATCGAGCAACTCCGAGAAGGGATCCGCCTGTTATGAGCCCACAACCGGCCACCTCCGCGTCGCCCGTATCGGCCAAGATCATCGTGTCCGGTGGGTTCGGGGTCGGCAAGACCACGCTCGTCGGTGCCATCTCCGAGATCACGCCCCTTCGCACCGAGGCCCCGATGACGGCCGCTGGGGTCGGCGTGGACGACAAGGAACTCCTGGCCACGAAGACCACAACCACCGTGGCGCTCGACTTCGGACGCGTCACGCTGACCAACGACATTCGCCTCTACCTGTTCGGAACCCCAGGCCAGGAGCGCTTCGGCTTCATGTGGGACGACCTCGTGCAAGGGGCCCTCGGCGCACTGGTGCTCGCCGACACTCGGCGGCTCGAAGGGGCCTACAACGCCATCGACTACTACGAAGAGCGCGACGTACCGTTCCTCGTTGCAGTGAACCAGTTCGAGGGTGGGCCGGTCCATCGCCTCGATCAAGTTCGCAGTGCGCTCAACATCGACGCCGACGTTCCCCTCGTGCGCTTCGACGCCCGCGATCGGGAGTCAGTCAAGGCCGTGCTGATCCGGCTGATCGATCTGCTGCTGGCCCGCCAGCGGACGGCCACTGCCTCGGCCTGAGCGTCCCTGCCTGATCGGGGATCAGGCAGCAGCCGCACCAGGGTCGGGTCCGAGCCGATCACCTGCGCTGCGCTCCGCAGTGGAGGTGGGGGGCAGAGTCAACGACAGCAGCCACGCCACGAGTAGAAAGCCGGTGGAGGTCCACAGCGCGGCCGACAGGCCTCCGAAGAGGAAGACCACCCCGGACAGCAGGGTGCCCACCAGGCGACCAACGGCGTTGGCCGAGTAGTAGAAGCCCACGTTGCGGGCCACCCGATCGGCCTCGGTGTAGGCCAGGATCAGGTACGAGTGCACCGAGGAGTTCACGGCGAACACCACGCCGAACAGGATCAGCCCGCCGATGATCGCCGCCACCGGATACAGATCAGCGGTCAAGGCCACGGCGATGAGGCCGGCCACGACGGCGAGGGCGAGCACCCAGGTTTGGGCCGCCCGCGCCTCCTGACCGCGGGCAGAGCGCAGCACCCGGGGCGCGGCCGACTGTACGACGCCGTAGCCGATCACCCACGCCGCCAAGAAGCCGCCGATCTCGCTGAACGACCAGCCGAGTTCGGTATCGAGGAAGATCGGCAACGCCACCACGAACCAGATGTCGCGGGCGCCGAAGAGGAACAGTCGGGCGGCCGCCAACCGGTTGATCGCGGGCGAGTCCGACAGGATCCGCCCGAACGGTTCCGGTGTCGACGAGCGGCCGATATCCACCCGCAACAGCACCAGCACACCGGCGAGCGCGACCACCAGCGCAATGGCCATGGCCCACAGCGCCCCACGGAATCCGATGGTGGCGAGCAGCGCACCGCCGACGAAGAACCCGACACCCTTGAGCGCGTTCTTCGATCCGGTGAGGATCGCCACCCACCGGAACAGGGCCGACTGGTGCTCGGCCTCGTCGTCGCCTCCGACCACCAGCTTGATGGCGCTCTTCGAGCTCATCTTGGTGAGATCCTTGGCCACGCCTGACAGCGCCTGGGAGCCCATCACGTAGGCCACGGCCAGCACCTCGGGCCATCCCGGGTCGAGCGCGGCAAGCATCAGGAGCGCCACGATCTGGGTGGCGAGGCCGGCGTACAACGTTCTGTTGAGGCCGAAGCGAGACCCGAGCCAGCCGCCCACGAGGTTCGTGACCACACCGAAGAACTCGTAGAAGAGGAACAAAAAGCCGAGGGCGACGGGGCTGTAGCCCAGGTCGTGGAAGTACAGCAGCACGAGCATCCGCAGCGCGCCGTCGGTGACGGTGAAGGCCCAGTAGGCCCCGGTCACGAGTGCTTACTCCGAACGTTCATGAGTTCAGCCAACGGTTGAGTCGGCGACGTTGGCCGCCAGTTCGGCCATGCGGTGCACGTAGCCCCACTCGTTGTCGTACCAGGCGAACACCTTCACCATCGTGCCGTCGACCACCGCAGTGGACGGTCCGTCCACGATGCTCGACCGGGGATCGTTGACGTAGTCCACCGAGACGAGTGGCCGATCCTCGTAGCCGAGGATGCCGACCAGGGGCCCCGCCGAGGCGGCGTCGCGGAACAGGCCGTTGACCTCATCGACGGTCACGGTGTTGTTCAGGGTGAACACGCAGTCGGTGAGCGAGGCGTTGAGCAGCGGCACCCGCACGGCGATGCTGTCGAGCTTGCCGGTCAGCTCGAGGTAGATCATCGTGATCGCCGTTGCCGAGCCGGTGGAGGTGGGAATCAGCGACGTCAGAGCCGACCGGGCTCGACGGAGGTCGGCGTGCGGGGCGTCCACCACCACCTGGGTGTTGGTCACGTCGTGGATCGTGGTGATCACACCCCGCTCGATCCCCACGCCCTCGTGGAGCACCTTCACCACAGGGGCCAGGCAGTTCGTGGTGCACGACGCCGCGGTGACCACCCGGTGCCGATCGGCATCGAAGAGGTGGTCGTTGCAGTCCATCACCACGTTCAGGGCTGCATCGTCCTTCACTGGTGCGGCCACGACCACCCGAGCCACGCCCCGATCGAAGTACGGCTCCAGCTGGGCCATCGTGCGAAAGGCGCCCGTGCACTCGAGCACGAGGTGCACGCCGAGGCCATCCCACGGCACATCCGCTGGTGTGCCGTGCTCGCTGAACGTCACGGGCGCGCCGTCGATGACGATCTGGTCGCCCTTGACGGCCACCGGGGTTGTCCAACGGCCGTGGACCGAGTCGAACTCGAGGAGGTGGGCTGCGGTGTCGATGCCTCCGGTCACCTCGTTGACATGCACCAACTCGAGGCCGGGTTGGTGGGCCAACGCTCGCACGACGAGCCGGCCCATGCGGCCGAATCCATTGATCCCGATACGTGTCGTCACCCGGAGAGCATGGTCGGCGCAGGTGACCGGCACATGAACCGGCCGTGTCGCGACGGGGTGTTCCGCCGCAGCGGTCAGCCGAGGCGGTCGAGCATCACCTGACGGGCCTCATCCAGGTGGTGGGTGAGCGCCTCGACGGCGGCGTCGGCCCGGCCGGCGCACAGGTGCCTGACGATCGAGCGGTGGGCGCCCATGGGCGCCTGTATCTCGGAATCGACCGAACTGAGGGTGACCATCAACAGCATGGTCTGATCGGCGAGCGCTTCCCACGCCAGCCGGAGCCGGTTGTGATCGGCGGCCTCCACCACGGCGCGATGGAGCGCCAGATCGGATGCGCCGATCGCAGCGTGGGAGCCGTCGTCGAACGCGTCAGCCTGGGCGGCCAGCAGATCGGGCAGGTGGCCCAGGTCGGCCCGTCGTTCAACGATGCGGCGGATCGCCATGCACTCGAGGGCACACCGGAAGGTGTACACCTCGTCGATGTCGTCGGCGCCGAGCCGTCGCACGAAGCTGCCCTTGCGGGGCTGCACCTCCACGAGACCGCTGCGTTCGAGCTCGGACAACGCGTCGCGGATCGGCCCCCGACTCACGTCGAAGCGGGTGGCGAGCTCGCTCTCGACCAGCCGCTCCCCCGGCGCGAGCGCACCGGTCATGATCGCGTTGCGGAGCGAAACGGTGACGGCCGAGCCGAGGTCAGAGTGCTGCAGGGGCACATCCATGCCGCCACCGTAGCCCCACGGCGGCCTTCGGTTGTTGCTCAAGATCGAACTCACTCCTATTGTTAACAGTCAACACACAGGTGGTCGATTCGTGCTGGGTGCCCCAGCACAGCGACAATCGCCAGAACCGGAAGGAGCCACGATGGTGCTCTCAACACTGCGGTCGTTTGGCCGGCGCCGCTCGTCCGCCGAGGCCGACGCCTCCGCCGACCCCTTCGTCGCAGATCTGCGAGAGGCCCTCTCCCCCGACCGGGTGCGGCTCGACGGCGCCCACCGCTCCCTCCTCAGCCACGACGCCTCGGTGTTTCCGGGCGGCAACTCGGGCCCCGTGTGCTATCCCGAGACGGTCGAGGAGGTGCAGGCCATCGTTCACCTCGCCACCGAACACGGCCGCAACGTGGTGCCCCGTGGCGCCGGCACCGGCCTCGCTGGCGGAGCGATCCCCCTTGGTGCGCCCGTGGTCGTGGCGGTCACGCGAATGAACCAGATCCTCGAGATCGACGAGGCCAACGAGGTGGCGTGGGTGGAGCCCGGGGTGATCAACCTCGACCTCACGCGGCACCTCCAGCCGCTCGGCTACCACTTCGCCCCCGACCCCTCCAGCCAGCAGGTGTGCACCATCGGCGGCAACGTGGCCAACAACTCTGGTGGCCCCCACTGTCTGGCCTATGGCGTGACCAATGCCCATGTGGTGGCGGTGGAGGCAGTCGTGCCCGACGGCGACATCGTGACCTTAGGCAGCCTCGACCCAGAGCCAGGCGGCTACGACCTGCGCGGCGTGATGGTGGGCAGTGAAGGCACGCTCGGCGTGGTGACCAAGGTTGCGGTCCGCATCACCCGGAACCGGCCGGAGGTGCGCACGCTCCTCTTGTCGTTCGCTGCGGTCAACGATGCCGCCAACACGGTGTCGGCCGTGATTGCCGCCGGGATCGTGCCGGCCGCCATGGAGGTGATGGACCAACGGATCACCCAGGCGGTCGAGAACTACGTGGGGGCCGGGTATCCCACCGATGCTGCTGCCGTGCTGTTGGCTGAAGTCGACGGCATGGCCGCTGGCGTCGACCTCGACGCAGACCGCATCGCCGAGATCGGGCGGGCCAACGGCGCCACCGACGTGCGGCTCGCAGGAAGCGAGGAGGAGCGGGCGCTGCTGTGGAAGGGCCGCAAGACGGCGTTCGGCGCCATCGCCCAGATCGCCCCCGACTACTACCTGCACGACACCGTGGTGCCGCGCTCAGCGTTGGCCGAGGTGCTCGAGAAGATCTACGCCATCGCCGATCGCCACGAGATCCTGGTGATGAACGTGTTCCACGCAGGCGACGGCAACCTCCACCCGTTGCTGATCTTCGACGGCCGCGAAGAGGGCGTGCTCGACCGGGTACACGCAGCCGGGGCCGAGATCATCACCGCATCGCTCGACGCTGGCGGGGTGCTCTCCGGCGAGCATGGCATCGGGGTCGAGAAGCAGTCGTTCATGGAGCGCATGTTCTCCGCCGATGATCTCGATCACCAGAACCGGCTCCGCCAGGCGTTCGACCCGGGCTGTCGAACCAATCCCGGGAAGGTGATCCCCGTCGGCCACAGCTGCGCCGACGTGCAGGCGCTCCGGTCGATCCCGAACGAGGTGTGGGGATGATCGTCACCCTCGCCTCCGATGATCCCGTCCTCGCTGCCTTCGCCGACGAGGTCGGCGAGACCGACCCGGTGGCCGTGGCGGGAGGCCGCACCCGCTGGGACGTCGGCGGGCCGCTCGCGGCCGACACGCGAACGATTGCTGCCCCGACCGGCATCGTGGCCTACCAGCCAGCGGAGATGACGGTCACCGTGCGGGCCGGCACACCGGTGGCCGAGCTCCACGCCGAGCTGGCGGCATCCGGGCAGCGAACGGCACTCCCCGATCGAGGCGGCAGCGTCGGCGGTGCGCTTGCGGTTGGTGAGAATGACCACCGGGCACTCGGCCGGGGCCTCGTGCGAACGGCACTGCTTCAGGTGCGCTATGTCTCGGCCCAAGGTCGCCTCATCGCCAGCGGCGGGCCCACCGTGAAGAACGTGACTGGATTCGATCTTCCTCGCCTCATGGTGGGATCACTGGGAACGCTCGGGCTGCTGGCCGAGGTGATCCTGCGAACGAACCCGATCCCGGCTGAGTCGCGCTGGCTCCGGGCCGACGGGGTAGACCCGGTTGCCGTCCATCGAGCCGTGCTGGCCCCCTCGGCCGTTCTGTGGGACGGCACCACCACGTGGATCGAGCTCGAGGGCCACGGGCCCGACGTGGAGGTCGACGTGCGGACGCTGAGCAACCTCGGCTCGTTCGAACCGACCGACGGTCCGCCTGCGTTCCCCAGCCACCGCTGGTCGCTGGCCCCCTCCGCCCTCCCCGCCTTCGTCAGCCAGGCTGACGGCCCCGCCGTGGCGGCAATCGGGCTCGGTCTCGCGTGGGCCGACACGCGTCAGCCGGCACACAAGATCGATCCGGGCGTGGCCCGAATCAGTGAGCGGCTCAAGACCAACTTCGACCCAACGGGGCGGCTCAACCCCGGCCGGATGCCAGGACAGGACTGATGGATCTCAAGCTCGACGCCGATGACCTCAACACCTGTGTGCAGTGCGGACTGTGCCTGCCCCACTGCCCGACCTTTCGCGTCACCGGGGACGAGACGATGTCACCCCGGGGCCGGATCCGGCTCATGCGGGAAGTCCAGGACAACGACGCGCCACTCACAGCCGATGTTCTCGATGCGTTCGACACCTGCGTGCAGTGCCGAGGCTGTGAACCGGCCTGCCCGTCGGGGGTGCCATACGGACACCTGATGGAGCAGACACGCGAAACGCTCGCCGCCGAGGGGCGGATGACGCCATGGTGGCAGCGCCTGGCCATGCGCCCGCTCTCGCATCCCCGCCTGCTCGGCCTCGGCACGAGATTCATCGCGCTGGCCCAACGGGTGGGCGCCGTACCCTCGCGGCTGGGGCTCCCCAAGGGCCTGCGGTTCCGTCGGGGCACGCTGAGCACCACCGGCGACGACGTGTACTTCTTCACTGGTTGTGTGATGGACACGATGCAGCGCCACGTCCACCAGGCCGGGATCGAGGTGCTGGCCGCGGCCGGGATCGGGGCCACGCCCACGGGCGCTCTCGCCCCGTGCTGTGGGGCGCTGCACACCCACGCCGGCTTGGCCGACGATGCCCGGTCGATGGCCACGGCCGTGATGGAGGCCCTGTCGGGTGACGATCGGCCGATCGTGGTCGACGCCGCTGGTTGTGGCGCGGCGATGAAGGACTACGGCCATCTCCTCGGCACCCCTGAGGCTGAGGCCTTCGCACGCCGCGTCGTCGACATCCACGAGTTCCTGGCGGCCCACGTCGACGATCTGCCGACCGTCGAGCCGCTCCCGGTTCGGGTGGCCATCCAGGATCCTTGCCACCTGCGCCACGTGCAGCGCGTGCACGGCGCCACCAGAGAGGTGCTGGCTCCGTTCGTGGCCGACGTGGTGGAGCTCGACGACGACGGGCTGTGCTGTGGGGCCGGGGGCGCCTACTCGGTGCTCCAGCCTGACCTCGCCGGTCAGATCCGCGACCGCAAGGTGGCGGTGATCGACCGACACCAGCCCGACGTGGTGGCGAGTGCCAACCCCGGATGCTCGATGCATCTCGAAGGCGCCGGGGTCGCCACCAAACATCCGATCGAGCTGGTGCACGAGGCCCTCACCCGCCGGTAGGTACCGGCGGGTCACGGGCCTGGTCGCCGATGGCGCCCGGCCCTACTGCCGTCAGCCGGCTTCAGCTGCGTTCTTCAGCCCATCGGCGAACTCGGTGAACGAGTCGGTCATGTCGGGGATCGACCTCGTGATGAGCGGTGCCATCAGGCCGGTGTACACCTCGCGCATCGTGAACCGCGTGCCCGACTCGACAGGCTCCACCTCGTAGGTGCGGGTACCGGCGAACAGGCCGAACGGCATGCCGTCCGACCACACCATGCGACGGGGGGCCGAGATCTCGTCGACGGTGAGCTTGAAGGTTCGTTTCGGGTTGACCGTCGAGACGAGCTCAACCTTGTGGCCCTGTCGGATCGGGCCCACGATTCGGACGATCGTCGGATTCCACTCCATCCAGGAGTCGGCATCGGTGAGCAGGCCCCACACCCGTTCCGGGGTGGCGCCGATCGTGCGTTCCACGTGATAGGTGGTGGCCATCAGATCGCTCGCATCCGGTTGTTCCGGGCGTTGTGCTCCACCTCGGCCAGCCCGAGCACCTCCATCACCGGGGGCACGTAGTTGGCGAATCGACCCCGGAGGCCCTTCTTGAACCCGTAGTAGCCGCCGACGGGGTTCTCGCCCGCCCGACCCCACTCCTCAACACTGTCGGGCTTCGGGTCTTTGCCCTCATCGGCGTTGCCCAGCAACATCCAGTCGCCGCGGTCGGTGAGCATTGCGTGCAGGTCGTCGATGCAGCGGAGGTGGTACCGCAGCTCGGTGGCGCCCACCTGCACCACCAGGGCGGGCGGCTCGGCGTCCGGGTCGCGGTACGCCTCGAACTCCGACTTGCCTGGCGGTGTGGCCAGAATCCACGGGTCGTCTGGGGTGCCCGACCCCTCGACGTCGGCAGCGTCGCTCATCGTGATCGTGTCTCCTCGTGTGGTGTGCGAACTCGGTGCAGTGAGTGTGCGCCATCAAATATGCCATCTGTTGTCATGTATTCGAGATTTCTTCTACCGTGGCCAGATGCGTGCGGGCCGCCTCGTCGAACTGCTTCTGCTGATCCAGCGGCGTGGTCGGATGACCGCCGCCGAGATCGCAGGCGAGCTCGAGGTCTCGCCCCGCACGGTTCTGCGCGATATCGAGGCGCTGTCGGGAGCGGGCGTTCCGATCCGCACGGTGCGGGGTCGTGATGGTGGGTTCGAGCTGATGGAGGGCTACTCGACGGAGCTGGACGGTCCCGACCAGTGGACCCCGGCACCGTCGCGACCAGCAGCAACCCGCCGAGGAACTGTCCGCATCTCCCCCGATGGACGACGCCTAGCCGCCGTGTTGGCCCGCCTCCAGCCGCTTCGCGTCCGGCGAGCAGTCGAACCCGACGAACACGGGTGGGTGGAAGCCACCTTCCGCCTCGGCCCGATCGAGGCCTCCGCGCTCGACATCTTGTCGCTCGGCCCTGAGATCGAAGCCATCGCACCGCCGCCGCTCCGTCGGCGGGTGGCCGAACTGGCCCGACGCACGGCCAGCCACTACCACGGCGTGGAGGGCACGGACGCAACCGCCATCGCCCCCGGTTCTGCCACCCCTCCCCCCACCTCCATCACCACCTCGACCTCGCCGCTCTGATCCCCGCGCTCATGCGCTGTCGGGCGCGGCCGATCGGGCACGGAGAGTTTGCACGTCCGCCATCGGAGCCCGCCATGCTCGAGACAGCCCCCGAACCCGTCGAGACCACCGACCCGCTGTGTGTGGTGTTCGTCGACAGCGACCCGAACCTGGCTGCGAGCCTTCGCCTCGCGGCGTCGAGCTGGGGTGATCGGTGGGATGTGCATCTCGGGATCGACCACGCCCATGCGCTCGAGATCCTCGATCGGGTGGGCGGGGCCCACGTGGTGGTGAGCGACTTCGTGCTGCGCGACTCGAGTGGAATCGAGCTGCTCGACGAGGTGCGCAGGATGTATCCCCGGACCGGGCGGATCATCCAGGCCAGCAGCGTGCACCGAGACAGTGCACTCAAGGCGATCGGCACCGCCCACCGCTTCCTGCCAAAGCCGTGTGACACCAGCTTCATGCTCGAGTTGATCGATGGGCTCGACCCTCGCATCACGAACCCCCTCCGAAACCCGGTGGCTGCCGTGATTGGCCAGGCCGACCAGCTTCCGTCGCCGCCCGCGATGTATGTGAAGATCCGCAAGATCATGTCGAGTGAGGACTGGGAGCTCGGCGACGTGGCTGCGGCCATCACCGAGGACGTCGCCCTCACCGCGAAGATCATGCGCATGGTCAACTCGGCCTTCTTCGGCTTCCCCCGTGAGGTCGACTCGATCGAGCTCGCCGTATCGCTCCTCGGAGCCGACAACCTCCAGGGGATCGTGCTCGGTCACACGCTGTTCGCCTATCCAACGCGGGCCGACTGGGTGGACGTTCGCGCCATCGCCGACCGGTCGGTGCTCATCGCCTCGTGCACGAGGGCGCTGGCCGACGCCGAGGGCGAGAATCGCGGCACCGTCGGCCAGGCGTTCCTCACCGGCATGCTTTGCGAAGTGGGTGTGCTCGTGCTCGCCGAGATCCCGAACATGAACACCTACATGGCCGAGGTGGCCATGAATCTCAACGACCGCGACGTGGAACGCGGCCTGTTCGGGGGCGACTGCTACGAGGTGGGCGCCGCGCTGCTGGCGCTCTGGGACTTCGATCCCGACGTCGTGGAGGCCATTCGCCATCTGAGCCACGACGACGCGCCGCTGGCCACCGGCATGGGCGGCTACCTGCGATCGGCGCGACATCTCGTGATGAGCGAACAGTTCCCGCCCGAGCTGGCCGACGAGGCCGATGTGGGGCTGCCGTCCCGGCCCGAGATCGAGGAACAGCTCCGGGCCGCGTACCAGTCACGCTCGGTACCGGCTCTGGAGCCCTAGCATCGAAAAACATGGCGTCGGCGCGACGGAGCGCCGGCCGGTCGTTCGTTGAAGGGGGTGATGACGGCGTCAGACCTCCATCACTCCGGGCCCCGGCGCCTGACCGAGATCTACGACGAGGCGCTGCCTGCAGTGTTCGACTACCTCGCTCGGCGGTGCGGGTCGGTGAGCGTCGCCGAGGATCTCACGTCGTCCACCTTCGTGAGCGCGGCGCTGGCGATCGAGCGCCAGACCGTCGAACGTGCGTCGGTACCCTGGCTGATGACCATCGCCCGAAACAAGCTCGTCGACCACTGGCGACGCGAGGCCGTGGCCCGTCGGTCACTCGAACTGGTCGCCGGGTCGGCTCCGACCAACAACGACCCGTGGGACGAGATCCTCGACGCCGAGCGGGCCCGTCGGGTGCTCCACGATCTCGATCCGCACCATCGAACGGCGTTGGTGCTGCGCTACCTCGACGACCTGAGTGTTCCCGAGACGGCGGCCGCACTTGGCCGTTCGGTACGAGCCACCGAATCGCTCTTGGCCAGGGCCCGCGCCCGCTTCAGAGCCAGCTACGCCGAGACGGAGGATCACGATGCCTGATCCGTTCGACCAGCTCGCAGCCGCCACGCAAGGTGACCAACCCAGCCAGGCGTTCGCGGCGCAACTCAGGGCCCGCCTCGATCACATCGAGGCACGAGCCAACGCGGCGCGGGCGCGGGCGCAGGCCAGCACCGAGTCCGATCCCCCCACCCCAGGAGACGAATCCATGCCCCAACTCATCCCCTACCTCGCCGTGTCCGACGCCCGGGCAGCCACCGCCTTCTACTGCGAGGTCTTCGGCGCACAGATCGTCGAACACGAGCTGTTCGAGATGCCAGATGGCCGTATCGGCCACACGTCGCTGCTCGTCGGTGGGCACGAGCTGTACCTCGCAGACGAGCACCCCGAGATCGACGTGTTGGGACCGCAGACCCGAGGAGGCACCACCGTGTCGATCGTGATCGAGGTGGACGATGCCGATGCCACCTACGCCCACGCTGTCGACGCTGGCGCCACCGGAGAGCGGCCCGTCGAGAACCAGCACGGCGCACGATCAGGCTGGTTTGTCGACCCTTGGGGTCATCGCTGGTCTCCCCGCAGCGAGGCCCGCTGAGCCACCGCTCCCGCTCCGGCACTGGCTTCGGGGCGGGAGCCATGGCACGCTTGAGGGAGCGCGTTGAGCGCGGCTCAGGGCGTCAGGAGGATCATCATGACCGCCACTGCCGCTGATCACGAGACGGAACGCTCGCCGACGAAGCCATCGAGGGAGTATCCCCAGGCCGGCGACACGAAGCCCGAGCCTCACCCGGGCCGCGTGTACTGCGTCACGAAGTTCTACAACGCCGATGATGTGCTGTTGTACGTCGGCGGCCCCGGCGAACCGCTTCCGCACCAGGCCTGGTTCCGCGAGGTGGTCCGGGTGAAGGTGGAGCATCTCCCCCCGGGTACCACCGAGTGGGAGGCCAAGCTCTACGAGCGCTCCCAGATCGAGCACGGCACCCGGTACAACCGGGCCCACAATCCGCTCCAGGCCGAAGCCACCCTTCTGATCCGCCAGGCCACCGACCGAGCCGAATCCGAGCGGGCGATGGCCGAGACGATGCACAAGCGCCATGACGGCACCACCCGCGTGGTGGAGCCGATGAAACCAATGGCCGGCGGCGTGCTCAGCCAGCCTGAGCCACCGACCGGCCCGCCACTGGCCACCTTGGCCCAGGAGGGCGCCGAGCCGAAGCTCGACCGCGGCCTCACCTTCGTGGCGTTCGCGTTCGGTGTGGCCCTCGCCGCGATCGTGCTGATCGGGTTGATCCTCGCCGTGCTGTAACGCCGCCGACCGCGCAGCTCAGTTGGTGGTGACGTACTTGGCGTCGGCATCGGGATCGGGCGAGATCTTCTCCCGCATCTTCACCGGATCCTCGGCAGCCGCACGACGACGACGGGCCCCGATGTTGAGCACCTCGACGAACACCGAGAAGGCCATTGCGGCGTAGACGTAACCCTTCGGGATCTTCTCGCCGAGCCCCTCGGCCACCAGGGTGAAGCCGATCAACAACAGGAACGCAAGCGCCAGCATCTTCACCGACGGATGCTGGTTCACGAACTTGTAGATCGAAGACGAGGCCAGCAGCATCACGGCAACGGCGGCCAGGATGGCGATCACCATGACCGGGATCACGTCGGTGATGCCCACCGCGGTGATCACCGAGTCGATCGAGAACACAAGATCAAGGAGCATCACCTGACCGATGACGGCGGCGAACGTCGGGGCGACCTTCGACTCCTGGTGCTCGTCCTCACCTTCGAGTTTGTGGTGTATCTCCCGGGTGGCCTTGTAGATCAGGAACAAACCACCGGCGAGGAGGATGAGATCCTTCCCGCTGAAGCCTCGCCCGAACACCTCGAACCACTCGCTCTCCAGTCTGATGATCAGACCGATCGCGAGGAGAAGCAGCACCCGCATGCCACCGGCGGCGAGGATGCCTACCTGGCGTGCGCGGTCCTGCTGATCCTCGGGAAGCTTGTTCGCCAGGATCGAGATGAACACGACGTTGTCGACCCCGAGCACGATCTCGAGGGTGAGGAGCGCGACCAACGCACTCCACGCTGCTGGGTCAGAGAGCCATTCCACGTCGCAGCAGGCTAGTGCCTCGACGGTTCGACACCATTGTTCTTCGCCAGGGCAACGCCGTCAGCCGTCGAACTCGGCGTCGTCGGGGGCTCCGTCGTCGACGTCGTCGATCTCGTCCTCGCCGTCGCCGAACTCGCCGGTGCCCCACTGATCGGCAGCGATGGTCGAGCCAACGGTGAGCATCGCAACGCCCATCGCCGTGGCCACGAGAACGGGCCGAGCCGAGCGAAGGCGGGGGGCGACGTCAGGCCGCTCAGCCAGCCAGGCGCCGGTGCGACGCTGACCCTCCACGACCGTTCGTATCAACCCTAGATAGCCCAGCACCCACACCGTGGCCTCGACCCGGGACGCATCGTCGTACGGGAAGCCTGGCAGGTTGAACATCACGGCGATCGCAACCAGATGAAGCACGAAGGTGAACAACCCAGCCTGCCCGAGGGGTACCAGCAGCCAGCCGAGGGTGGGGCGCAGCACACCCCACGCCCGATCGGCGACCAGCCACACGGCCCGCATGTAGAGGCCCACCACGGCCAGGGCGCCGATCGGCATCACCGATTCGCGGATCCACAACGGCTCGTCGAGGGCGCCACCAGTGATCACCCGACCCAACTCGCCCAACACGGGCCAGCCCGCGGCGTGCACCACACCGAGACCGACTGCCGCGACCATCACAGCCACGTCGAGCACGGGACGAAGCGACAGTGACGACCACCACCGGTCGATCGTGTGCCGGTGGTACCCGATCACGAGACCACCGAAGAACAGCGGCGCATTCGGAAGGAGGGCCCGGAACGACGCGATGCCGAGGTTCTCCGCCCCGAACCCGGCGGCACCGAGGGCGTAGAGCGCCACGGTGGCTGCGATCACCACGGCGGTCCGACCTCGGTGCAGCAACCACAATGCTCCAACGCCCACCCCGAGGTACACCACGTAGGCGATGAGGATGTCGGCCCCGTTGAACACGCCGCGCATGGTCACCACATCGGCCAACCACGACAGCGGGCCCTGGTGAGTGCCGATCTCGAACTCGCCCCAGAGTTGGAGGGTCGTGGCCATGGCTACGGCGGAGAGGCCCAGTGAGATCCCGATCGTGGCGAGGTAGACGGCCCAGGTGCGGTTGACGAGCCGTCTCACTGCAGTTGCGGCCGGGCGCCCGAAGCTGATGAAGCCGAGGGTGTAGCCCGAGACGAACAGAAACACCTCGGCGGCCGAGATGAGAAACGACGAGCGGCCGCTCACCGTGTGCACGTAGCTCTGGTGCAGGCCAAGGTGGTTCACCGCCATTGCGGCCAGTGCGTATCCGCGGATCAGATCGAGGCGGAGATCACGCCGGCCCGGCTCGGCGTACCGCCAGCGGGTGGGCGGCGCGGATCGGCGGAGATCGCGCTCGTCCGGCGGTGCGTCAGCTGTGGTCATGGAGGCGATGGTGCGTCGTGCGCCGTGAACTTCTCATGAAGGGGCCAATGGCTCACAATGGCGGCGTGGAGACGAGGAGCAGCGACGAGGGTGGCGTGGCGATCCGCACCCTGGAACCCGGCGACATCGAGTGGGCGATCGAGCGCCATGGCGCCATCTATGCCGAGGAGTTCGGATGGAACAGCGAGTTCGAGGATCTGGTGGCCGAGATCCTGACCGCCTACGAGGCCAACCACCGCCCCGGCCGTGAGCAGGCGTGGATCGCGACGGTGGACGGCGCCCGAGCGGGCTGCGTGTTCTGCTGCCAGCTGGATGCTGAGACTGCGCAGCTCCGCACGCTCGTGGTCGAACCGTGGGCCCGGGGCCTGGGGTTGGGGCGCACGCTCGTGAGTACCTGTGTCGATTTCGCCCGCACCGCCGGATACGCCGACGTCGTGCTCTGGACGAACCATGTGCTCGTTGCGGCCCGCCGTATCTACGAAGCGGCTGGGTTCACGTTGGAGGAGTCCGAACCGCACCGCAGCTTCGGGGCTGACCTGGTTGGACAGACGTGGCGGCTGAGCCTCGGGGAGCCGACCTCCCGTTAGGGCTGCCAGTCGGCCCGACGACCGACGGCGGTCAGGAACTGCTGCATCGAACCGGACACACCGCCCCCGTCCCCAGGCGCGGTGGCGAAGTGTGCCGAACTCTCGAGCATCTCCCGCTCGGCTGCAGCCACCTGGAGTGCGACGTCGATCGCGTGCTGGTCGAGGCGCACGGGCTGGGAGCGGATCGCCATCTGAAGGTCCCAGGCGTGACCGAGCTGATCGAGGATGCGGAACCCGAGGAAGCGTCGAGCCGGAATCACTCCCACCGGGTGGTCCACCTCACGATCGAGTGGGCCGGCGAAGGCGGTGCGGGCATCGGCAGCAGCCCCACGTACGACGCCCACCACATCGGATTGGTCGGGATCGATCCCCACCAACCCTTCGATGGCTTCGCTCATCGAGGCGCCGGAGATCACCCGCACGCAGAAATGATCGCCCAACACCACGTGATCGACCACGTCGTGCACCGTCCACCCCTCGCAGGGGCTCGAGGCGCCCCACTGCTCGGGGCGTATGGCCTCAACAGCGGTGACGAAGTCGGTCATGGCGGCGTCGAGCGCCTCACGCATCTGGTCGTCGCTGAGCATGCCTGTGAACCTAGGCCACCGCAGTGACGTCCGGGGTCGGATACCCCCTGGCCCACGTGCGGATCACGGCTGGACCACGGTGCGCCCGGCGCCTACACGAAGGTGCGGATCGCCAACCCAAGCGCCGATGCGACCAACACGCTCACCACGAGCCTGTCGAACACATCGGAGCTGATGGCGTTGCGGAGGCGCGTGCCCACCGGAACGGTGGCCAAGGCCGGCACGCAGGCGGCCAGGGCGACCCCCCACCGGCCGTCCATCTCCCCGCTGAGGGCGAGCGTCGGCGTCTGGGCGATCCCAGCAGCGGCGAACAGGGTGGTGACGGCGAAGATGTGCGCGTTCCGCGGCAACCGGTAGCTGTGCAACCACGACACCAACACTGGCCCGGAGATACCAATCGCCCCCTGAAGTGTTCCAGCGAGGAGCCCCACCATCGGCGCTCCCCGGCGCGTGGTGGCATTGTCGAGGCGGAGCTCGGGGTTCGCGAAGAAGAGCACTGCGTAGACCACGACCACCAAGACGAGCAGTGCGATCAGTGGCTCTTCGGGCACCGAAACGAGCACGAGCGTGCCGAAGACCGCGCCGACGAAGCCTGTGGCCGCCAGGATCGGGAGATCTCGGGTATGGCGCCGGTGGGCCCGCTCCTGGAAGGCCAGCACGGCGTTGACCGCGAGATTGGGAACGGCCGTGATGGCCACCGCCGTCTCCACATCGGCAACGTAGGAGATCAGGGGAATCGTCACCATCGGGAAGCCGATACCACTGATGCTCTTGATCAGCGCCCCGAGCAGCACGGCAACGAGCGCCACCGCGGCGATCTCTACGGTCATCCGCGCCTCGCTGACATCAGGGCAACCTACCGGTTTCCCCTGCGACGAGGGGCTCCCGGCGCGACCGGTCGAAGACCCGATCCTCGGGTCTGCCGGGGGGCGCTCCTCAGGGTCACCGTGCCATGGCAAACGCCTCGGCGATGGCTCGGGCGATCTGCTCGGGCTCATCCTCTTGGAGGTAGTGGCTTGCGCCGTCGAGCGTCGTGACCTGCGCGTTGGGGAACCGGCGCTCCCAGTGGGGGAGCACCGCCCGGAACACCGGATCTCGGGTGCCCCACACGATCAGCATGGGTGTGTCGCTGAACGCGGTGAGTACCCGCTGTTCCAGCTGCGCGAGCCACGGGGCGGCGGCGCGGATCTGTTTCGGGAACTCGGCGATACCAGTGCGTGAGGCCGGCGTGGGCACCACGGCGGTGTAGTGCTCGAACTCTCGCTCGGTCATCTCGCCGATGATGCTGCGCTTCATTGCAGGGTCGACGAACAGGTTGCGCCTCTTGATGAGCCACTGCATCGGCGCCGAGCTCATGAGGCGGCTGAAGAAGCGGAGCATGGTGGTGTCGGCTGGCCAGGCCCAGGTGTTGCCGATCACGAGCCCCGAAACCCGATCGGCCCGCTGCGAGGCCACCTCGAGCCCGATCGGGCCGCCCCAGTCGGCACCCATGACGACGGCGTCGTGGAGGTCGAGCGAATCGATCAGTTCGCCGACGGCTGCTGCGTGCTCGGCCGGGGTGTACCCGTAGCCCTCGCCGGGGTGACCGGAGAGACCGAAGCCTGGATAGTCCATGGCAATGCAGCGGAACTGGCCTCGGAGGGCGATCACGATCTTGCGGTAGAGGAAGCTCCAGTCGGGGTTGCCGTGGAACAGCACGAGCGGCCGGCCCTCCCCTTCATCGATGTAGTGGATCGGTCCGACCGAGCTCTGGAACCACTTTGATTCGAAGGGGAAGAGATCGGGGTCGGGGGTGAAGTCGACGATGCCATCGGGGCGAGCGGTCATTGGGGTCTCCTGGTGATGCGTACGGTGTTGCCGACTCAGCCCTTCGGGTTTTACAATGGACGTTGTCGAACTAGGAGTAGTTATACAACGCATGTTGGAAAATGCAACCCCCAAGACGAAACACCCTGGCGGTCGCCCCCCTGAGTTCGACCGCTCCGAGGTGCTCACCGCCGCCCTGATGACCTTCTGGACGAAGGGCTTCAAGGCCACCACCGTCGGCGATCTCGAAACAGCGACCGGGCTCGACCGCTCGTCGCTCTACAACGCCTTCGGCAACAAGACGGGCCTCTACGAGGCTGCTGGCGAGCTCTACCTCGCGATGTCGGGCGAGCAACTGTTCTCGGTGTTGCACGATGGCACCGAGGGCGTCGAAGACGTGCTCCGCTTCATCGACACGCTCAGCACGAGCTACCGGGCCGGCCAACCCCGGGGCTGCTTCGTGGTGAACGACATGGGAAGCGTCGAGGAGTACGAGGCGACGCACCGCTACTTCGAGGTGCTCGGCACAGGATTCTCCGCGGCGCTCAGCCGGGCGGCCGACCTGGGAGAGATGCACCCAGGGAGTGTCGACCAGCGGGCCCAGTTCCTCACGGCGGCGTTCATCGGTATCAACCTGACCCACCGCAACCGGGCCGATGCCGAGATCGCCCACACCATGATGGACGGGGTGCGAACAGAGGTGGTCGGCTGGCTCGACGCCTGAGGCCGACGCCGGCTGCCGCTGAGCCGCTCGGTCAGGCGATGGCGCCGGCGATCACCAGATCGGCGATGCGATCGCCGTCATAGCCGAGGAAACCCTCCAGCACCTCCATGTTGTGCTGGCCGAACATCGGTCCACCCCACTCGATGCGCCCAGGCGTTCGCGACAACGTGAAGTTGTGGTTCTCCACCCACGTGTGGTCGTGGAGTGGATGGGCCGCCTGCTGGTAGTGGCGACGAGCCACGAGCTGCGGGTCGGCCACGGTGTCGGCGGCGTCGTTCACCATGTGAGCGGGCACCCCTCTCCCGATCAGTCGATCCTGCGCGTGGAGAGGATCGAGGGCCGCCGACCATCTGGCGATGAGCCCGTCGATCTCGTCGATCCGCTGTCGGCGCTCGTCGACGTCAAGCCCGGCGAGCGAGGGTGCACCGATCTCAGTGGCGAGGCCTCTCCACTGCTCGTCGGTCTCGCATGCAACGGCCAGCCATCGATCCTGGCCCGCCGCCGGGTACACGCCATGGGGGCTCATCACCGGGTCGGTGTTGCCGGCTCGGCCGGCCACACGGCCATTGGCTTCGGTGTCGAGCAACTGGGGGGCGAGGAAGTGGAGCGCCCCTTCGAGCTGGGCGAAGTCGATGTGTTGCCCCTCCCCCGTGCGGTGGCGGTGTTCGAGCGCGGCCAGGATCAGCGGCACCGAGAAACGGGGGGAGGTGTAGTCGGTGTAGGCCGTGAAGGGCCCAGCTGGTATCCGATCAGGCCAACCAGTAACGGGGTAGAACCCGGCAATGGCGGCGGCCATCGTGCCGAACCCGGCGTACTGGCGCATCGGCCCGGTCTGGCCCATCAGGCAGCTCGAGAACATGATCAGATCGGGGTTGACCGCCCTGAGATCGTCGTAGCCAAACCCCCAGTTCGCCATCGCCTTCGGTGAGAACGACTCGGTGAGCACGTCACACCACCGCACCAGGTCGAACACCACGTCGCGGGCCTCTGGGACCGACAGGTCGAGGGTCAGATCCCACTTGTTGGCATTGAGCGAGTGGAACTGCAGGGCGTTCTCCTGCCCACCCTCTTCTCCGATGAAGGGCCCAACGCCGCGGATCACGTCGGGTTTGGACTCGCTCTCCACCTTCACCACGGTGGCGCCGTAGTCGGCCAGTATCCGTGTGGTGCCGGGCCCGGCGACGGCCCACATGAAATCGAGCACCTTCACGTCGTCGAGGGGCCGGTCGATCTCCGGTGGGCTGGCTGGGCTCTCGATCGACGGTGTGCGGGGTTCTGCCAGCACCTGGGCCGTGTGAGCCCCCAGTGATGGAGCTGGAGGCAGTGCCGACAGCGGTGCCACCGCACTCTTGGCCACAGCCCCGGGGAACCGGAGAGGGCGCCCGTCGACCTCGACGGTCTGCCAGTAGTCGCGGGCGGCGAGTTGATCGAGGCCGAGCACCTCGTCGGTGGTGGTGACGGGGGCGATCAGCAGGTTGTCGGCCAGCGCCCGGTCGAGGAGCTCCTGCTTGGTCTTGGTGCGCATGAACGCCTGCAGCGCCTTCACTGCGTTGTCGAAGGTGTCGATCGATTCGCGGCCCTCGAACACTGCCATGCCGAAATCGGCCCAGTCGCGATCGCGGGTGGCGTCGTCGACGAAGCCCTCGGCGTGCATCCAACCGACGAGGCGGGTGGTGAACGGGGCGATCATCGGGCCGAAGAGGAACGTGACCGTGGCGTAGCCGTCGGCGCACTCGTACACCCACGGGATCAGGAACTGACCGAGCTTCACCGCGCCGGGGAGCCGCACCGGGATGTCGGCGTCGACCAACGCCGCGGTGAGCTGGAACTGGCTGCAGTCGCTGAACGCCTGCTGGGCCGAGGTGTCGATGTGTTGGCCCTCCCCCGAGCGGCGCCGCTCGTGGAGGGCGATCATCACCGCACAGGCTGTGTCGCCCGCTGCGTTGTGCCACGCCTGCGGCGGGCCGATCCGCACCGGCGGACGATCGGCGTCGCCGGTGAGCGACATCGTGCCGCTGGCGGCAACCACTGTGAGATCGGTTGCAGGCCACGCTGCCTTCGGGCCGTTCTCGCCGTAGGCGGAGATCGAGGCAGTGACGAGTGCCGGGTTGGCGTCGCGGAGTGCGGCGAGATCCACATCGAACGCTCCGCAGCTGATCACCACGTCGGCCCCGACCGCCAAGGCTGCGATCTCGCTGCTGGTGGTGGCCACGACAGATCGCTTGCCTCGGTTGTAGGCGTGGAACTCGAGCGATCGATCGGGGCCTGGCTCGTCATCGACGAACGGCCCCCGACGGCGGCTGCGTTGGCCCTCCGGTGGCTCGACCAGCACGACGTCGGCCCCCAACTGGGCGAGGAGTGCCCCGGCGAACTGCCCGCGGTCATCGGTGAGATCGAGCACTCGAATGTTCGACAGCATGGACCTACCTTGCTCGATGGCGTGGGCAAGGCGAAAGACGGCGAGGGCGAACCGACTGGCGCCGGCCCCAGCGAGGCTCAGCGACCGCTGTAGATTCCGGCTTCCTCGAGCAGTTCGTTGGCCACCCGCACGCACTGGTCGCATACGGCGCCGTTCTGCCCAGGAATCAGCTTGGCCACTTCACTCGGCTCCTTGTGGCAGAGGGAGCACCGCATCGGAACCGGCTGACGTCGACGGATCATGACCGGAAACAGTATGGGGCGATGGATGTCAACGGGCGTCGGCAGTCACCTTCACCCGTCGTCGGTGGCCAGGAGATCGAATGGGCCCAGGGCAAGCGCCCCACCGTCCACCCGGTAGGACGAACCAGTGGCGAAGCCACCGAGCGGCGAGACGAGATAGTGGATCAGACCCGCGATCTCGGTTGGTTGGCCCGCTCGACGGGCGATGTTGACACCGAAGCCCTCGGCCTCGACCGATGCCACGGCGTCGGCTGCCATCGGCGTTTCGATCAGACCAGGGTCGACCTGAACCACCCGGATGCCGTCGCCACCCCACTCCTTGGCCATCGCCACGGTGGCGGCACCCAACGCCGCCTTCGTTGCGCCATACACCACTCCTCCGGCGGAGGGGCGCGTCGCATCCACCGAGCCGACCATCACAACGACCCCTCGACCGCTCTCTGCGAGGTGCGGGTGGGCCAACTGGCTGAGTCGCAGCGGCGCCCAGAGGTTGAGATCGATCAGCCCATCGAAGAACGGTCGCTGCACATCGACGAGCGGGCTCCACTCCCCCCGCCCGGCGTTGTTGACGACGACGTCGAGCCCACCGAGCTGGCTGACCGCGGCGTCGACAACGCCGTCGAGCTCGGCGGCTACTGACAAGTCGGCTGCGAGCGCCACGATGTCCCCTGCACCACCATCAGGCAGTGCGGCGCCAGCCGGCAGCCGCCCCGAGCGTGAGACGGCCACCACTCGGGCGCCAGCTGCAGCCAGTCGACGTGCGGTCGACGCCCCGATGCCGGTAGAGGCCCCGGACACGAGCACCCGACGGCCGGTGAGATCGAATCCGGGATCGTGGGCCGTCGTCATGAGTAGAGCTCGCCCGAGAGATACCTCACCCCGGAGTCGCACCCCAGTGTCACCACGGTGTACCCCGGTCCGCGCTCGATGGCCAGTTGGACCGCAGCGGTCACGTTCAACCCCGTGGAGGTGGTGCAGAGCAACCCCTCCTCGCGAACGAAACGACGAGCCGCCAGCCTGTCCTTGTAGCTCCCCGTTGGGTTGCCCGATTCGAGTTTGAGCCAGACCTCAGCGGCGCCAGCCGGCACCACGTGCGAGAGCTGCACGAGCGGTGTGCCACCCACGGCCCCAGCGATGAAGGGATCGTCGTTCGCCATCGCTCAAACCTAGTCGTGCCCGCGATCAGCCAGCCGCCTGAGCTCCGGTGGCCGAGAACTCACGGC
>JBCCFL010000052.1:0-42510 GCA_039029735.1 Actinomycetota bacterium
CGTGGAGCCCATGCCCGAAACGGAGGACGCGGAATGAGCGTTCAGCGGATGAGTTCCGCAGGAACTCCGTTAGCGAGCAACGCGAGCGGCGTGGAGCCCATGCCCGAAACGGAGGACGCATGACCGACCTCGCTGATCGGCGGCAGATGGCCTACATCGCCGCCCAGGCGGCCGACGCTCGGGTGAACGTCGAGCTGGAGGCCGAGGGCATGACCCTCAACATCGGGCCCCAGCACCCCGCCACCCACGGCACGCTCCGCATCGTGGCCCAGCTTGACGGTGAGCAGGTGCTCGATGCCGAGCCGATCATGGGGTACATGCATCGCGGCTACGAGAAGCTCGCCGAGGTGCGCACGTACCCGCAGATCAACACGCTGGTGAACCGGATCGACTGGCTCGGCAGCTTCGCCAACGAGGTGCCCTTCATCCTCGCCTGCGAGCAGTTGATGGAGATCGAGGCGCCGCCTCGGGCCCAGTACATCCGCACGATCCTGTTCGAGATGGCTCGCATCGCCAACATCACGCTGTTCCTCGGCGACATGGGCGTGCAGCTCGGCGCCGTGAGCCCCGTGTTCTACGCCTTCCGCGATCGTGAGCACGTTCTGAATCAGATCGAGGCGGTCACCGGCGGTCGCTTCCACCCGAACTTCGACCGCATCGGCGGGATCAAGGACGACCTCCCCGCAGGCTGGATCGAGGAGACCCGGCGCTCGCTCGGCAAGATCCGCGACTTCTGCCAGGAGATGGAAGACCTCCTGATCGGCAACGAGATCTTCGAGGAACGCACCCGTGGCGTCGGCGTGATCCCCGCCGACGTTGGGCTCTCCTACGGCCTCACCGGTGCGAACATCCGAGCCTCTGGTGTCGACTGGGACGTACGGCGCGACAACCCCAACGGCCTCGTACACAACGAGGTCACGTGGAAGGTCTGGACCCATCCCGACGGCGACTCCTTCGCCCGCTACTGGGTGCGGCTCCAAGAGGTTCGCGAGTCGTGCGAGATCGTGGATCAGTTGCTCGACGCCATTCCGGGCGGCCCGATCATGACCAAGGTGCCCCGCATCATCAAGGTGCCCGAAGGTGAGGCCTACGTTGCCAGCGAGAACCCGCTCGGCGTCATGGGCTACTACGTGGTGAGCAAGGGTGGTCTGGAGCCATTCCGGGTGAAGATCCGTTCGGCCAGTTTCTCCAACATGTCCATCACCCCATGGCTGTTGAAGGGCGTCTACGTTCCGGACGTCATCACCATCTTGGCCTCGCTCTACTTCATCCTGGGGGACATCGACCGGTGAGCCTCGCAGTTGAGTTCGCCTACTGGCAGATCACGATCTTCAAGGTCGTCATGGCCTTCGTCGCTGTGCTGATCCCAGCCGGTGGCACCGTCTACCTGTACCTGTTCAAGATGGTCAGCTTCATGCAGAGCCGCCTCGGCCCCATGGAGGCCGGCCCCTACGGCTCGCTGCAGCTGCTGGCCGAGGTTGGCAAGAACGCTCAGAAGGAAGACATCTTCCCCGCCCGGTCCGACCGGTTCGTGTTCGGCGCAGCGCCCTACGTGGTGCTGATCAGCACGTTCCTGCTGGTGCTGGTGATCCCCTTCGGCCCCGACGCCTACTTCGTCAACTTCGACACCGGTGTGTTCTTCGCCCTCGCCGTCAGCTCGATCTCGGTGATCGGCATCTTGATGGCCGGCTGGGCGAGCGCCTCGAAGTACTCCCTCCTCGGTGGGCTCCGGGCTGCCGGCCAGCTGATCGCCTATGAGCTACCGCTGGTGCTGGCGGTGGTCGGCGTTGTGATCCAGGCCGGCACGCTGAATCTCAACGGCATCGTGATGGCCCAGGTCGACGGCGAGATCTTCGGCTGGGGCGCCATCGGCAATCCGTTCATCCTCACCCAGTTCATCGGCTTCTTCATCTTCATGATTGCCGTCCAGGCCGAGTTGGCGCAGACGCCGTTCGACATGCCGATCGCAGAATCGGAGCTCGTCTCGGGCTACATCACCGAGTACACCGGCTTCCGGTTCCTGATGTTCTTCATCGCCGAGTTCGCAACGGCCAACGTGTTCGCCTTCCTGGCCTCGGTGCTGTTCCTCGGTGGCTGGGCGGTGCCGCCCTTCGTCACCGACCTCGCCGGTATCGAGTCCGACTCGGTGGCCATGAACTTCGTCGGCCCACTGGTGATGGCCACGAAGATGCTGGCGCTCACCTTCATCGTCTACTGGGTGCGGTTCACCTACCCCCGGTTCCGTGAGGATCAGCTCCAGTCCTTCGCCTGGAAGGTTCTCATCCCGATCTCGCTGGTCAACATCGCGGCGACCGGCCTCCTCAAGGTGGTCTTCTGATGGCTCTCGTTCCTGGCGTGGTCAAGGGCTTGGGGGTCACCCTGGGCGAGGTGGCGAAAACCCTCGTCTCCGGGGCCGAGACGATCCAGTACCCCCACCAGAAGGAAGACCCCACTCCCCGGGCTCGGGGCGTGATCGCCCTCCACGAGGACAACTGCACGGCCTGCATGCTGTGCGCACGTGAGTGCCCCGACTGGTGCATCTACATCGAGGGGCACAAAGAGCTCGCGCCGCCCCGCCGGGCCGGTGGCAAGCCGCGCCAGGTCAACAAGCTCGACCGGTTCGACATCGACTACAGCCTCTGCATGTACTGCGGGATCTGCGTCGAGGTGTGCCCGTTCGAGGCGCTGTTCTGGAGCCCGGAGTACGAGTACTCCGAGCCGCGAATCGCCGACCTCCTCCACGACAAGACCCGCCTCGGGCAGTGGATGGAGACCGTGCCGGAGTTCGAGGCCTACGAGGCCGGCTCCGAGGTCAAGGTGAAGAAGGTGCCCCGATGAGCCTGCTCGCAACCGCCGGGTTGTTGGCCCAGGAGGCCGAGCCGCTGTCCGATACGGGCCTGCTCGTGGTCAACGCCTTCTTCGCCGTGATCGCCCTCGTGGCCATCGTGGCCGCCTTGCGCATGGTCACCTCCACCAACGTGGTGCACGCCGCGCTCTATCTGCTGGTGGTGCTGTCCGCCGTCGCCGCCGTCTACGTGATCCTGGGCGCCGAGTTCGTCGCTGCCACCCAGGTCTTGATCTACCTGGGCGCCATCATGGTGCTGCTGTTGTTCGGCGTGATGCTCACCCGGGCCCAGATCGGCCGTGAAACCGGCCTCGACTACGAGCAGCGCTGGATCGGAGCGCTGGTATCGGTCGGACTCTTCGCCGTGATGGCCTATTCGCTGTGGGAGGGCTTTGGCGATCAGGAGATCGACACGGCCATGGGCCCCCAGCGCACTCAGGAAGTGTCCGACGCCATCTTCAGCACGTACATCGTGCCGTTCGAGGCGCTGTCGGTGTTGTTGTTGGCTGCGCTGATCGGCGCCGTCGTCGTGGCTCGAAGGGACTAGACGCGATGTACCTGAACCAGTTCCTGATCTTCGCCGCGATCCTGTTCTGCATTGGCGTGTATGGCGTGCTCGTTCGCAAGAACGGTGTGCTCGTGTTGATGTCGATCGAGCTGATCCTCAACTCGGTGAACATCAACCTCGTGGCCTTCGGCACCTTCAACGACGACATTTCCGGGCAGGTGTTCGCCTTGTTCGTGATCGCCGTTGCCGCCGCCGAGGTGGGCGTTGGGTTGGCGATCGTGTTGCTGATCTACCGCAACCGCCGCAGTATCGACGTCGCTCAAGCGAACCTGATGAAGGGCTAGGCCATCACCGTGCTTGCTGCTGAAGTCGCAGAAACCGCAGTTCCCTGGCTGTTCGCGAACGCCTGGCTCATCCCTGCCCTGCCAGCGGCCTCGTTCGTGTTGATCCTGTTCTTCGGGAAGCGCATGCCATTCAAGGGCGCCGAGATCGGCATCTTTGCCGTCGGACTGGCGTTCATCCTGGCGTTGGCCACCGCCGGAACCTGGATCAACGAGATCAACAACGCCGAGGCCGCAGGGGAGAAGACCGAAGAGCACGGCGACGAGAGCCACTCCGATGAAGAGGGCCTCGTCGTCACCGACGTCGATGGCACTGCCCTTGGCTCGGTCAGCCTCACCGCGGCCGCCGTGGAGGAGGGCGGCGAATACGCCGCTCGGGGCAAGCCCGTCGTCACCGACGTGCGTTGGTTCGAGAGCGGCCTCAGCGTGTTCCGAATCGGCACCCTGGTGGACGGCCAGTCGGTGATGCTGCTCTTCGTCGTGACCTTGGTCTCGTTCCTGGTTCACATCTTCTCAACCGACTACGTGAGCGGCGACCGCCGCTACACCCACTACTTCGCCTTCCTGTCACTGTTCACCGCGTCGATGCTGTTCATGGTGCTGTCGTCCAGCACGCTGCAGCTCATCGTCGGCTGGGAGCTGGTCGGGGTCTGTTCGTTCGCCTTGATCGGGCACTGGTGGGAGGAGAAACCGAACTCCGACGCCGCCCTCAAGGCCTTCCTCACCAACCGCGTTGGCGACATCGGCCTGCTCGTCGGCATGTCGATCCTCTACTTCGCCGCCGGTCAGACCTTCGACATCGTGGAGATCAACTCCAAGGCCGTGAGCGGAGAGATCTCCGGCACGGCGCTCACGTGGGCGTCGGTGTGTCTGATGGCCGCCGTCATGTCGAAGTCGGGCCAGTTCATCCTCCACACGTGGCTGCCCGACGCCATGGCCGGCCCAACGCCGGTGTCGGCCCTCATCCACGCCGCCACCATGGTGGTGGCCGGCGTCTACATGATCGGCCGCCTCTACCCCGTGTTCTGGGAAGGCTTCGCCATCTCCGGTAGCACGCTCAACCTGATGGCCTTCATCGGTGGCCTCACCACCGTTGGCGGTGGCGCCCTCGCCTTCGTCCAGCGAGACATCAAGAAGGTGCTCGCGTACTCGACGGTGTCGCAGCTCGGCTACATGGTGATGGCGCTCGGCGTGGGGGCCTACACGGCCGCCATGTTCCATCTCTTCACCCACGCCTTCTTCAAGGCCTGCCTGTTCCTCGGCGCCGGCTCGGTGAGCCACGCCTGTCACCACAGCTTCGACATGAAGGCCGACATGGGCGGCCTGCGCAAGCACATGCCGATCACGTTCGCCACGTTCATCATCGGCTCGGCCGCCCTGGCCGGCCTGCCGCCGCTGGCTGGCTTCTGGTCGAAGGACGAGATCCTGATCGGCGCGGGCGTGTGGCCGGGAACCGGTGGCAACGGCACCTACTACATCCCGTTCATCTTCGGCATGATCACCGCGGCCATGACCGCCGCCTACATGACGCGCACGGTGTGGCTCACGTTCTTCGGTGAGTATCGGGGGCACGCCCACCCGCACGAGTCCGGCCCTCGGATCACCGGCCCGCTGATCGTGCTGGCCACGCTGGCCACCGTCGTCGGCTTCTTGAACATGCCGACGGCGTTCGTGAGCCGCCTCGGTCTGCCCGAGAGCTTCGCTCACCCCTTCGAGGACTGGGTGGAGCCGGCCGGCATCGCGTCGTTCCCACTGATCGACCACGCCAAGCCCAGCCTCAGCCTGGCGCTCGTCGCCACTGGCCTGGCAGTGGCCGCCGGCTACGCCGTGCTCACCTACTACCGGCGCCTCTATGCGAAAGACCCGAAGGCGGCCGAGTACACCGACGGCATCCGCTCGAGGAACTCGCTGGCCGCCGCCGGCTACCGGGTACTGGAGAACAAGTACTACCTGGATCACCTCTACTCGGGCGTGATCGCCGGTGGCACCAAGGGCCCCGTGGCCCGAGCGGCCAACTGGGTTAACAAGAACATCCTCGACGGGATCGTGAACCTTGCCGGCCTCGTGTCGGTACACGTCGGCCGCTTCATCTACCACAACGTGGATCAGGCTGTGGTCGACACCACCGTCAACGCCTCGGGCCGTACTGCGTCCGAGTCTGGCCAGTTCCTCCGCCGCATCCAGACGGGCCAGGTCCGTCAGTACGCAACCCTGATGTTCGGCGCCGCCGCCGTGCTGGTCGCCGCCTTCATCATCGCCGTCTAGCCCGGCGGCCTCCGACGGGCCAGCCGCCTCCGCACTCGATCTCACCCACACCCAGAAACCAACGCACCGGGAAGCAGTTGTATGACCGATTTTCTGAATGACTGGGGCATCTCCCTCATGGTCTTCCTCCCCCTTGTGGGGGCGGCGATCATGATGGTGATCCCGGGCAGGGACGAAGAAGCCCACAAGCTGATCGCACTCGTCACGTCCGTGGCCACGGCGATCGTCGGGTTCCTCCTGCTGCAGAACTTCGACTACGACGACTCACGAACGCTGCAGTTCGTGGTCGACGCCAACTGGATCGAGGTGATCAGCGCCCGCTACTTCGTGGCGTTGGACGGCATCTCGCTCCCGCTGGTGGCGCTGACCCTGTTGGTCACGCCGCTCGTGATCATCTACTCGTGGAACCACATCCCCGACCCGGGGAACCCGAAGATCTTCCTGATCCTCATGCTCGTGCTCCACACGGGCATGCTCGGCACCTTCGTTGCCCAGGATCTAGTGCTCTTCTTCGTGTTCTTCGAGGTGGTGCTCCTGCCGATGTATTTCATGATCGGCGTGTGGGGCGGCGAGCAGCGGCTCTACGCATCGATCAAGTTCTTCCTCTACACCCTGTTCGGCTCGGCGCTGATGCTCGTCAGCTTCCTGGCCCTGTTCTGGGTGACCGGCTCCTCCACCTTCAGCATCCCCGGTCTGGCTGAAGAGGTTGCGGCCCGCGACATCGCCCTCAGCACCCAGGTGTGGATCTTCGGTGGCATGTTCATGGGCTTCGGCATCAAGGTGCCGATGTTCCCGTTCCACACGTGGTTGCCCGACGCCCACACCCAGGCCCCAACCCAGGGCTCGGTGATCCTGGCCGCCGTGCTGCTGAAGCTCGGCACCTACGGCTTCGTGCGCATCGCCCTCCCGATCCTGCCCGAGGCTGCCGTGGAGTGGGCGCCCTGGATCGGTCTGCTGGCCGTGATCGGCATCATCTACGGTGCTCTCGGCTGCCTCGCCCAAACCGACATGAAGCGCCTGATCGCCTTCTCGTCGGTGGCCCACATGGGCTACGTGATGCTCGGCATCGCCACGCTCACCGACTTCGGCATCAACGCCGCCATCTTCGGCATGGTGGCCCACGGCCTCATCACCGGGATGTTGTTCTTCATCGCCGGTTCGGTGAAGGAGCGCTACCACACGCTCGAGATCAGCCGGCTCGGCGGTCTCTTGGTGCAGGCACCCCGCATGGGCTGGATCCTCGGCTTCACCACGATGGCCTCACTCGGTTTGCCTGGCCTGGCCGGGTTCTGGGGTGAGTTCCCCGCCATCCTTGCCGCCTACGAGCCTGCGCCTGGCCTGAGCGACACGCTCTTCCGGGTGTACATGGTGGTGGCCGCCATCGGCACCGTCCTCGCTGCTGCCTACCTGCTCTGGCTCCTCCAGCGCACCGCATTCGGTACGCCGAGTGAGGAGTTCGAGGACGACCCCCACATCCACGACACCGTGTTCACCGAGTGGGTGGCCTGGACGCCGCTGCTCATTCTCATCGTGGTGCTGGGCTTCATCCCCGGCCTCGTGTTCGACGTCACCAACGGTCCGGTCACCGTGGTAGCCGACGCCCTGACCGCCGCCGGCAACGCCGCCAGCGGAACTGCCATCGGAGGCTGAGGACTCATGTTGCTCGCCCAAGCCGCTGAGGTCGTGCCCTTCGTACGGCCCCCGATCGACTGGCACGCCTTCGCCCCTGAGTTGGTGCTGCTGGGCTGGGGCGCGCTCGTCACCCTGATCGACATCATCGGGCTGGAGCGCACCCGGCGCTTCATGCCCGGCCTCACCGGGATCGGGTTCCTCCTGGCGATGATCCCGGTGCTGACCCTCTG
The DNA here is from genome assembly GCA_039029735.1 of Actinomycetota bacterium. Classification (GTDB taxonomy): domain Bacteria; phylum Actinomycetota; class Acidimicrobiia; order Acidimicrobiales; family SZUA-35; genus CADEDH01. The sequence goes on from JBCCFL010000052.1 coordinate 7,822, forward strand.
GGAGAACGGCAACACCCGGGTGCTGTTCCAGGGGCGTCTCGCCGACGGCAGCTTCGACGGCATCGGGGCCTACATCGTCGACGAGTACTCGCTCGTGCTGAAGGGCCTGTTCCTGTTGTCGGGCTACGTGGTGGTGCTGTTGAGCTCCAACTACATGGCCGACGGTGACTACTACGACAGCGAGTACTACCAGCTGATCTCGGCAGCGGTGCTCGGCATGATGGTGATGACCTCGGCCCGAGATCTCGTCACGATCTTCGTGGCCCTGGAGCTGCTGTCGATCCCCGCCTACCTCATGGCCGCCTGGCGCAAGCGGGATCTCAAGTCGAACGAAGCCGGTCTCAAGTACATGCTCATGGGTGTGTTCGCCTCGGCGATCATGCTCTACGGCATGTCGCTGCTGTATGGCTTGGCCGGCGACACCCGCCTCGAAGTGATCGCCGACTCGATCGGTGGCCACAACGAGGCCGTGATCACCCTCGCCATCCTGTTCACGATCATCGGCTTCGGGTTCAAGGTCTCGGCGGTGCCGTTCCACACCTGGGCGCCCGACACCTACGAAGGTGCGCCAACGCCGCTCACCGCGTTCCTCGCCGTGGCGTCGAAGGCCGCTGGCTTCGTTGCCCTGGTCACCATCGTGATCATCGCCTTCGAGCAGAACGCCAACGTGGTGGAGCCCTTCATCTGGATCCTCTCGGCCCTCACGCTCACGATCGGCAACCTGATCGCGCTGCGTCAGACCAACATCGTGCGCATGCTCGCCTACTCCGGTGTGGCCCAGGCGGGCTACATGATCGCTCCGCTGGCGGTCTACGGCTCGGTGCCCGACTCGGCCCGCTCGGCCGTGGTCACCTACCTGGTGATCTATGCCGCGATGAACCTCGGTGCGTTCGCCGTGGTGATCGCCGCCGCCCGCAAGACCCGCTCGGGCGAGATCTCGTCGTTCGGCGGCATGCTCCACTACGCCCCTGGCCTCACCGCCGCGATGACGATCTTCCTGTTCTCGCTGGCCGGCATCCCGCCCATGGGTGGCTGGCTCGCCAAGTGGCAGGTCTTCTCGGCCCTGCTCGAGGCCGACACGCTCGCCGGTGTGATCCTGGCCGTGATCGCGGCGGTCAACGCTGTGATCGCCGCCTACTACTACCTGAACGTGGCGCTCCACATCTGGTTCATGCCGGCCCCCGACGGGGACGACTCGCCGATCTCCATCCCGCCTGCTCTGGTCGCCGCCATGGCGATCACCGCGGTGGCAACACTGCTCTTCGGCATCACCGACTTCGCGGTGGATGTGACCGACTTCGGCGTGATCGGCGAATCCGCCGCCTCGAACTGATCCGCCGGGCTGCTCTGGCCCGGGGATTGAGCACCAGACCGTTGCTCCATATGTGAGGCACCTATACCCTCTCGCAGTCGGCGGACGCCATTGAGGCGAGGGACATGAGCGACCTCGGGAGAAACGGGCTGGCGCTCCCAACCTGGTCGGCGAGAATGGTGGAAGCACAGCGTCACGGCACTCCACTCGTGAGTCAGAGTGCGGTGCCGATTGGGCGCCAGTCTCGATGGCGATCGCAGGAAAGTCATGGCACCACGCCTCGCACGAGAGGCCGATGTCGCGGTCGGTGCGCACCCCTACGATGACCCGGTGACCACCGAGCGGTTCGACCAGTACATGAACCGATGCCTCTATCACCCGCAGTTCGGGTTCTACGCGTCGGGCACAGGTCGGGCCGGTCGGCGCCGGGGCGACTTCATCACGAGCCCCGAGGTGGGCCCGCTGTTCGCCACCGTGCTGAGCCGAGCGCTCGACACGTGGTGGCAGGAGCTGGGCTGCCCCGAGCCGTTCCCGGTGTTCGACGCCGGCACCGGGCCCTCCACGTTCGTGCGCCAGCTCGATGGCATCGACGGGCCGTCCAAAGCTGCCCGTCGGGTACGGGGCTTCGACCGGCCTGGCGGGGATGATCTCGTTCCAGCGGCCGACGTCGGATCGTTGGGCGGGGCGGTGGTGATCGCAAACGAGCTGCTCGACAACCTTGCGGTGCGCATCGTGGAGCGCCTCGACAGCGACCAGTCCGGTGCTGCTCACTGGGGCGAGGTGACCGTCTCGTCCGAGGGGGGCGTGCCGGTCGAGGCCGTGGTGCCCATCGACGGGCTGCCCGCGCCACTCAGCACCATCGATCTCCCGGCCGATCTTCCGGTCGGTACCCGGGTTGCCGTCCACGCCGATGCTGCCGCTTGGGTTGGCTCGATGCTCGACGCCGGCGTGTCGAAGCTGGTGGCGTTCGACTACGGGGCCGAGACCACCGCCGAGCTCGCGGCCAGGGGCGGCTGGCTCCGCACCTACCGTCAGCACCAGCGGGGCGCCGACCCCTACCGGGAACCGGGGGAGTGGGACATCACCGTCGACGTCGGCTTCGACCAGCTGCCCTCACCCACGAGGATTGACACGCAGGCGTCGTTCCTGCGGCGCCACGGCATCGACGAGCTGGTCGACGAAGGTGCCAGGTACTGGCGCGAGCACGCCGCCCGCCCGGATCTCACCGCCATCGCGATGCGGAGCCGCACATCCGAGGCTGACGCCCTCTGTGCGCCGGACGGCCTGGGCGGATGGCTCGTCGCGGAGTGGGATCGCACCGAGGTGTAGCCGATACCGTGGGGTTGGTGACCGCCACGGCCAAAGCTGGACTCAGTCGGGACGTCATCGCCCGCGCCGCCTTGGATCTCACCCACGAGGGTGGCCTCGACTCGCTGTCGATGCGCAAGCTCGGCACCAGCCTCGGGGTTGAGGCGATGTCGATCTACCACTACGTGGCCAACAAGGACGAGCTGCTTGATGCCATGCTCGACCACCTGCTGAGCAAGATCGACCTGCCCTACGACACGCCCGAGCGCGACTGGGAAACGGCCATCCGCCAAGGTCTTCGGGCCTTTCGCGACATGCTGCTCGCCCATCCAGCGGCGATCGAGCTGTTCGCCAGCAGGCCGGTGCGTTCGCCCGACTCGTTCGCCGTGTTGGTGTGGGCCTTCAAGCGCTTCACCGCCGTCGGGTTGGATCGGCGCCAGGCCCAGATGGCCCTTCACTTCGCGGTGTCGTTCACCCTCGGCCATGTGGCCCTGGAGCGGGCGACGAACGACATCCTGCGCGACGGTGACGCCCCCGAGCCCGAAGACTTCGCAGACCCCGAGGCCGCCGACTTCGTGCGCATCGGCCAGACGATCACCACCGACGACCAGTTCGATTCAGGCCTGGAAGCGGTGGTCGTCGCCCTGCGGGCGACCTACGGTCTGTCGTGACTGCTCGGCCTGGAATCCACCAGGTTCGCCAGTCGCCGAGAACGTGCCGCCCGCACTAGGGTCGCAAGTCGAAACCAACACGCACGGTCACCACAGGGAGCCAGTCATGTCGGACACGATCGGGGTATTCGAGGTCGAGAACCGGACGTTCCCACCTCCTCCCGAGTTCGTCGCCCAGGCCAACACCGGCGACCGCTCGCTCTACGAGGAGGCCGACGCCGACTACGAGGCCTTCTGGGCCCGTCAGGCCCGTGAGTTGGTCACGTGGGACACCGACTTCCACACCACCCTCGAATGGGATCTGCCCTACGCGAAGTGGTTCATCGGCGGTGAGCTGAACATCACCGCCAACTGCCTCGACCGGCATGTCGAGGCGGGTCGAGGTGACAAGGTGGCCTACCACTGGGAGGGCGAGCCGGGCGACACGATCACGATCACCTACGCCGAGCTGCTCACCGAGGTGAAGAAGTTCGCCAACGTGCTCAAGGGCCTCGGCCTCGAGAAGGGTGACCGGGCCGCCATCTACATGCCGATGGTGCTCGAACTCCCAATCGCCATGCTGGCCTGCGCCCGCATCGGCGTGGCCCACTCCGTGATCTTCGGCGGGTTCTCGGCCGACGCCATCGTCGACCGCTGCGAGGACGCCGAGGCCAAGGTGCTCATCACCGCCGACGCCGGCTACCGCCGGGGAGCGCCGGCCATGCTCAAACCCACGGTCGACGCGGCCCTGAAGACCGGCGCCGAGTCGGTGGAGAACGTGATCGTGGTCGATCGCTGCCAGACCGGGCCCGACATGCAGGCGGGCCGTGACCACTGGTGGCACGACCTGATGGCCGACGCCTCCGACGACTGCCCGGCCGAACCGATGGATTCCGAGCAGCTGCTCTACATCCTCTATACGTCGGGCACCACCGCCAAGCCCAAGGGCATCATGCACACCACCGGTGGCTACCTCACCCAGGTGGCCTTCAGCCACCGGTACAGCTTCGACGTCAAGCCCGACACCGACATCTACTGGTGCGCCGCCGACATCGGCTGGGTCACCGGCCACAGCTACATCGTGTACGGCCCCCTCGCCAACGGCGTCACCTCGGTGATGTACGAGGGCACGCCTGACACCCCCGGCAAGGATCGGCTGTGGGACATCGTCGAGCGCTACGGCGTCACCCAGCTGTACACAGCGCCCACCGCCATCCGCATGTTCATGAAGTGGGGGGCCCAGGAGCCGGCCGGTCACGACCTGTCAACCCTGCGGGTACTGGGTACGGTCGGCGAACCGATCAACCCCGAAGCGTGGATGTGGTACCACGAGCACATCGGCGGCTCGTCCACGCCGATCGTCGACACCTGGTGGCAGACCGAGACCGGAGGTCACATGATCACCCCGTTCCCGGGTGTCACCACCACCAAGCCCGGTTCGGCCTGCCACACGATTCCCGGCGTGTTCGCTGAGCTGGTGGACGACGACGGCAACGTGGTGACTGCGGGCGGCGGGTACCTCACCATCTCCCGGCCGTGGCCGTCAATGCTCCGAGGTATCTGGGGTGACCCGGAGCGATACAAGGACACCTACTGGTCTCGCTTCGAGGGCCGGTACTTCGCTGGCGACGGGGCCAAGCTCGACGACGACGGCTACCTGTGGCTGCTGGGCCGGGTCGACGACGTGATGAACGTGTCCGGTCACCGCATCTCCACCACCGAAGTGGAGTCGGCCCTCGTCGACCACTCGTCGGTGGCCGAGGCCGCGGTGGTGGGTGGCACCGACGACGTAACCGGTCAGGCAATCATCGGCTACGTGATCCTGCGGGGCGGCAACGAGCCGTCGCAGGAGCTGGGCGACGAGATCCGCGAGCACGTCGGGGTGAAGCTCGGCAAGATCGCTCGGCCCAAAACCGTGATCATCGTGCCCGACCTGCCGAAGACCCGCTCGGGCAAGATCATGCGCCGCCTGCTGCGCGACGTGGCCGACGGCCGAGCCCTCGGCGACACCACCACCCTCGCCGATCCCGGCGTGGTGGCCGAGATCGCCGAACGGGCCCAGACCGAAGACGACGACTAAGACGCACGACTAAAGCCCACGGCCCTTCGGGGCCGATCGATCAACGCATGACGATGCGTTTGATCGGGTTGCTCGCCGCGCTCACCGTTGTGGGCGCGGCCTGCGGTACCACGCCCACCACCACCGCCGTGGACATGCCGGACGAGCTCCCGGCTGACGCGGCGCAGACCGGCGACGCCGCGACAGGCACCGCGGGCGCCGATGGCGCGAACGGCGCAGACCCGGTCGAGGGATCCGTCCTGCCCGACGAAGAGGCCACCCTGGCGGCTCTGGCCTCGTCGATGTCGGATGATGAGTTCCCAGTCGAGGTGGAGCTGTGCTTCGCCAAGGAGGCGATCCAGCGCCCCAGCATTGCGGCGACGCTGATCACGGCGTCTGACGAGCTCTCGCTGGACGAGTTCACCCTCGACGAGCAGCTCGCGCTGTTCGAGATGCTGGGCGTCTGCGCCGGGCCGGAGCTGCTCGGTGCCCACTTCCTCGACGGCTTCACCGACGGCACCGACATCGCCGAAGTGCCCCCGAGCGTTGGGGCGTGTTTCGGCGAGGCCGCCGTGGCCGAAGACGGCCCCGAGTTCATGGTGGCCCTCGCCGCCGTTGGCGACAGCACCGGTGTGCCGGTCGAGACGCATCCAGCGGCAGTGGCGGCATTGACGGAATGCGTGCCGCCGTCGGTTCTCGCCGGCTGGGTGTACGAGGGCATGGTGGAGGATCCGGTGATCGCCGCAGGCGCCGACGAGGAGTGCGTGCTGTCGGCGTTCGACGAGGTCGACCTGACGCCGCTGTGGTCGCAGTTCCTCGACAACCCGAAGGCCGATCCCACTGCGCTGCCGCAGGAGGATCAGATGGCGATGCTCGGGCCACTGTTCGAATGCGTGAGCTTCGGTGAGATCCTCGCCGTCATGTTCGCCGCCGACGGTGTTGTCGTGGCCCCGTCCACCGTCGAATGCATGGACGCAGCGCTCACCACCGAGGAGTACACCGAGTGGCTCCTGTTCGGAAGCGACAACGACAACGAGCCGATCGAACGCATGCTCAGTTGCCTGAGCGCCGACGAGCTGGAGCAGCTCCAGGGCGCCTGACGTCACGCTCGGCCTGGTTCAGTGGCGGTCGTAGTGGTGGCCGCAGTCGTCGCGGTTGCAGTACAGGCCTGGTCCGCTGAATCCAGGGCACGGGCACACCACACAGGGGCCGAGGCCCATCCGCCCCAGCCCCATCGAACGCAGCGCCGATCCTCGTGCCCCGGTCTGTGACGGTCTCGCTGATGTCGCGGTCATGGCCTCCCCCGGTGGTGGCGTCGATCCCTCACCTGGAGTACGCCGCCGGGGGATCGAGCTGGTGGCTCGATCCCCCGGTTGTCTGCGTGTCCGGCGTGTAGCTGCGGATTGGCGTCGAGGGTCAGGCTCCGCAGCCACCCTGCACCTGGATCGCAGGGTCGCCGTCGAGGCTCCAGATCGAGCCGCCGAAGCCCTCGAAGTAGTCGTCTCGGGTCACCAGATCGAACACGCCGTCGCCGTTGACGTCGGCGACAGCGGCGATGGTGGCCCGCAGCAGGTACGGCTGCCCGTCCTCGCCGATGGCTTCGTGCAGCGTGACCGTCTCGGCGTCGCCGCCGGCGCCGATGCGGCGCAGCAGGAGCAGCGAGTACTGGTCACTGTTGTTGAACAGGTCGCCGTCGATGTCGGCCGTGTTGGCTTCGATGAGCAACTCGTCGATGCCGTCGCCTTCCACGTCCACCTGGATGAGCCGGGTCACGATCGGTTCGAGGTCCGTCCCAACCAGGGCGGCCTCGACGTCGGCCTGGGCGGCTGCGATGTCGGCTGCGTGCTCGGGCTGAGCTCCGATGTCAGTGATGGGCCGGGGGAGGAGATCGCCGAGTTCGGGGCGGTCGGCGTACACGTGGAGGCCCTCGAAACTCGTCCCGTCGAGCGCCCACGTCTCCTGGCCGGGAATGCCGCAGGCCTCGGCGGCCACGCCCACGTCGCCCTCGACCACCGTGGTCAGGTCGCCGCTGATGGCCTGGGTGAGCGGCACCTCGATGGCCGTTCCCGGCTCAGCGGGTGGACGGTTCCAGACCTGGTCGCTGTCGTTCCAGCGGGCGATGAACCACCCGTCGAGGAACACGGTGATCTCGTCGTTGATCACCTCGCCGTCGAACGTGGCAATCTCGCCGTTCGGCCCCTTGCGGAACTGCTCGGGGCTGCCGTCGTCCACCGGCCAGGTGAGGGGATCGTCGGGGTCGACGGGCGCAGGTCCGGGCTCGCTCTCGGGATCGTCGGCAGAGTCGATGCGTTCCACCACGGTGTCGTCGGCGGAGAGGATCCGCCATGCACCGATCGCACCGAGGGCGACCACGGCGGCGAACACGCCAGCCAACAGCAGCCTCGGGCCTTGCCCAGGGGCGGGGGCAGTGGAGGACGCGGGGACGGTCCGGGCCCGATGATGGAGCTCGGCGAGGGAAGGGGCGGTGCTGTGGCGCTCGTCGGCCCGGCGATGGAGGGCCTCGGTCAGTTGGGATTCGAAGAGATCGGTCATCGTGCTACCTCCTTGCGCAGGCGATCGAGGGCTCGTCGGGCGGTGGGTCCAACCGAGCCGGGACGTATGCCGAGTTGCTCGGCGATCTCGGCTTCCGTGCGGCCCTCGTAGTACTTGAGCACCACGACGGCTCGTTGCTTCCAGGGCAGCGTCTCCACGGCGTCGGCCAGGTGGTCGAATTCGTCGCTCACCGTCCGGCCGGCAAGCGCCTGCTCAGCGGGGTCGGTCGGGGCCTCCCGGCGCCGCCGTTTGCCCGCCTGACGGCACCCGTTCAGCACGGCCCGGTTCAGGTAGGCAGCCGGCTCGCGGATGCTGTCCCAGCGTCGAATGACGTCGCAGAAAGCCTCCGACACCACGTCCTGCGCCACCGCCGCCGATCCGACGAGCAGCGTGGCTCGCCGGAGTTCGGCCTCGTAGCGAGACTGGTAGAGCCCATCCACGGTGTCCACCGGCACCTCGTGCTCAATCGTCACACTCATGCCCTCTTGGGTTGCCAGCGGAGGAAATCCATACAAGATCTCTCAGGTCCGGGTCGTCGGGGGTGGTGGCGGTACCCTGATCAGGGAACTGTTTCTCGATCCCATGCGTTGGGGAGATCATGGCCAACGGCGTCAAAACTGCAGTCCTTCTGGCCGGCTTGGCCGGCCTCATCATGCTCGGCGGCTCGTTCTTCGGGCAGGGCGGGCTCATCATTGCATTCGGCATCTCGGTCGTGATGATCGGTGGTTCGTACTGGTTCAGCGACAAGCTCGCAATCCGGTCGGCTCGGGCCGTCGAGGTCGAGCCGGGGCAGCTCCCGGAGTATCACGCGATCATGCACGAGCTCACCCAGGTGGCCGAGATGCCGATGCCTCGCATCTACGTGTCGCCCGAGCAGCAGCCCAATGCGTTCGCCACGGGGCGTGGCCCGAACCACGCTGCGGTGTGCGTCACCGAGGGGTTGCTCCGCACTCTGTCGTGGGACGAGATCCGCGGGGTGCTGGCCCACGAGCTGGCCCACATCAAGAACCGCGACATCCTGATCGGGTCGGTGGCGGCCATGATCGCCACAGCAATCAGCTTCATGGCCCAGTTCGCCTACTTCGCCCGCTTCTTCGGCGGCGGTAGCCGGGACGGCAACGGGGGGAGCAACCCATTCGTGTTGCTCGCCTTCGCGATCTTCGCTCCGATGGCGGCTGGCGTGCTCCAGATGGCGATCAGCCGCAGCCGGGAGTACGAGGCCGACCGCACGGCCGCCCGGATGATCAACGACGGTGAGCCGCTCGCCAGGGCGCTGGAGAAGCTGCACGGCTTCTCACTGCAGGTGCCGTCCCAGGTCCCCCAGACCCAGGCCAGCCACTACATCATCAACCCGCTGGCCGGGCGCAAGGCCAGCTTCTCGAACCTGTTCTCCACCCACCCGAAGGCCGAGGATCGCATCTCTCGGCTCCGCTCCGGTGAGTGGCGCCAGACGGGCTTCTAGTCCCGGAAGTTCTCGAACTGGAGGGGGAGGTCGAAGTCGGCCTCCTTCAGCGACGCGATCACGGCCTGAAGGTCGTCGCGCTTCTTGCCCGAAACCCGCACCTGCTCGCCCTGGGTCTGCGACTGCACACCCTTGAGCTTCATGTTCTTGATGTGGGTGTTGATCTTCTTGGCCATGTCGGAGCTGACCCCGGCCTTGAGCGAGGCCACGAGACGGGAGCGGCCGCCAGCGGCGTCGCTCACGTCGCCGAACTCAATGGCCTTCAGCGAGATCTTCCGCTTGACTATCTTCTCTTCCACGATCTGACGGAAGGCGATCATGCGGTCGCTACTGGATGACTCCATCGTCAACGTCATGCCCTTGGCATCGAGGTTGATGGAGGAGTCCGTGTCCTTGAAGTCGTAGCGAGTGGTCACCTCGCGGCTGGCCTGGTCAACCGCATTGGTGACTTCCTGCATGTCGATCTCGGAGACGACGTCGAAACTCGGCATGGCCTCACGCTAACGCTGGTCAGACCGGGTGGCTATCCTCGCCCCGTGACTCGATCTGCGGCGTGGAGTGAGCGGTGGTTCGACGACTTCGCCGTCGGCGACACCGTGGTGGTGGGCGAGCACCGCATGGCGGCCGGCCGGATCGTCGAGTTCGCATCGGAGTTCGACCCGCAGCGGTTCCACGTCGACCCGGAGGCCGCAGCCAACACGATCTACGGTGGCCTCATCGCCAGCGGCTGGCACACCGGATCCGTGATGATGCGCATGCTCACCGAGCTGCTGGGGCCGGCCAGCCTCGGGTCGCCGGGAGGGCGCGAGCTGAGGTGGTTGCACCCGGTCCGGCCAGACGACGTGCTTCGTCTGCGGGCTGAGGTACTGGCGGTGCGAGCGTCGGAGCGCCGCCCCGATCGCGGCACTGTCACCCTGCAGCTGGAGGTGCTCAACCAAGCCGATGCGGTGGTGATGCGCTTCGAGCCCGACCTGTTGCTGGCTCGTCGCTCAGGCGGTGAGCCGGGTGCCGAGGGGGGCTCGTGAACGCAAACGGGGAGCGCCTGTGTTGGCACTCCCCGCAGTGTGTGGGCCGGGTAGGATTCGAACCTACGTAGGCGTAACCGGCGGATTTACAGTCCGCTCCCTTTGGCCACTCGGGCACCGACCCTCGGCTGTACGAGGCTAGCTGACCACGTTGGCAAGCCCTACCTGATTCGCCAACCCACAACCGCGGTGTCGGCCTGTTTCGGGTGGGGTCGGGCGGCCGGTGCTGGCCGTTGAATCAGAGCATGCGTTGCATGAGGGCCACGTCGTGCCAGCGGCCGAATTTGCGGGCCACCTCCCGCTCGATGCCAACCAGCTCGAACCCGTGGCGCGTGTGCAAGGCCATGCTCGCTGGTTGGGCGTCGACGATGCGGGCGAACACGCAGTGGAAGCCGCGGTTGGAGGCGATCGTGATCAGCTCGGCGAGGAGTTTGCCTCCGACGCCCGTGCCCTGGTGCTCGTCGGCCACGTAGATGGAGTCCTCCACCGAGGTGCGGTAACCGGCGCGGTCGCGGTAGAAGCTCAGGCTGGCGAATCCGGCGATCTCAGGCTCGACTGTCTCGTCGTCAGTGCCAGCGGTGCCGGCGTCAGCGCGTGGGGCGGTCTCTGCCACCACCACGGCGAGCCCGCCCGATCGGTGGGCCAGATAGGCCTGCTGCTGCTCGACGGTGCGGGGGGTCAGGTCGAGGGTGGCCGTCGACGACTCGACCGCCCGGTTGTAGATGGCGCAGAGCGCTTCGGCGTCGGCCATTCTGGCCAGGCGGACGTGCACAGCCGACAAAGGGTAGTGGCGGTGCGGAAACTCCGTTCCGCTCGGGATTCACGCCGGTAGAGTTGTGGGCCGGCGCCACGCCTGCGGGTTGGGTGTCGACATGAGCCGTGGCAGACTTCCGGGTACCGTGTAGGCGCCCATCGGTTGGTCGCCTCGGGTCAGGCCTCCTTAGCTCAGTCGGCAGAGCGTTTCCATGGTAAGGAAAAGGTCGAGAGTTCGATTCTCTCAGGAGGCTCCACGGGCACGTGCGCCTGAACCCCGCCCCAGAGGCGGGGTTTCGTCGTTTTGAGGTGCTCGACATTTGAGGCTCGACCGAGTGCGCAGGTTCCGACTCGTCCCTCGGCCGTACGCTTGACGTTCGTGGCCGCCGACGATGACCAGCTCGCGGCGGTCTTCCGTGTTCTCGAAGCCGCTATCGGCGACCAGATCGTCGCGATGTACCAGTACGGGTCGGCCGTTCACGGCGGCCTTCGCCCAGCCAGTGATCTCGACGTCTTCGTCGTGGTCGGCGAGCCACTCGAGGATGCGCAGCGCGTTGCGTTGGTCGCTGGCGTGGGCGCCGTGTCCGGCTTGCCGGACGACGCTGGATCTGGCCGGCCCGTCGAGGTGACCGTCGCTCGGCGAGCGTCGGTGGTGCCGTGGCCCGACACGCCTGTTCGCGAGTTCCAGTACGGCGAGTGGCTACGAGCCGAGTTCGAGGCCGGCTACCTCTCACCCCAGGTGGTGGACCACGACTTGGCGCCGCTCGTAACGACGGTGCTGACGGCTTCGGTGCCCATCGTCGGGCCTCCCGCCAGTGATCTGCTGGTCCCGGTTCCGTTGACTGCGCTCGTTGCGGCCATGAAGGTGGAGGCCTCCCAACTCATCGATGAGCTGGACTCAGACACGACCAACGTGCTGCTCACCTTGTGTCGGATGCTGTTCACCGCTGCGACCGGGGAGGTGGCTCCCAAAGACGTCGCCGCCGACTGGGTGCTCCGAGAACTCGAGCCGTCAGCAGGTGATCAGCTCATCCGGGCGCGCGACATCTACCGCGACGGATCGCTCGCAGGCTCCTACGACATGGTGGAGGTGGGCGCACTGGCGACTGACCTCGCGGACCGGATCGCCCGCCTCCCGCCAGTCGGCCGAACGCTCGAACACCTCAGTGAGGAGCAGCCAAGCGATTGACTCAGGACGCTGCGCCATCTCCGACCGGCGCCTCCAAGAGAGAGGGGAGCACCGGGCGCATGACCGGAACCTCAATGCGCCACTCCCGGCTACCGTCGGTCTGATGGTCAGCAGCAGACGAGTGCCGGAGCCGTATTCGTTCCCCGAGCTGACCTTCAAGATTTGGGACTACCGAGTCAGCCTTGCCCAGATGGTGATCCGCAGTCCAGGAGAAGACTGGGATGGACCGCACCTCGATCTTCACTTCTCAGGCGTTGAGTACATCAGAACACCGACGCTGATCAGAGGGCTACGTGTCGTCGCCGCCACCGAAGGCGAGCGAGATGAGGCGATGGTCTCTGTTGGCGCAGATCGCTTCGATCCTTCGCATGTCTGGATTCTCGAGTCGGGCAGCAGCCGCCATCTGATTGTTGCATCTGGTCTCGAGGTCGCTGAGACGGACTACCCCATGATGTCCACGGCACTGATCCGTCCGAACATCGATCAGTAGTCGCCAAGAGACCGGCGTTCTCGAGCATGGTCTATTGAGGGAGTTCGAGAAGCTCGGCGGGCGCGACCGAAGCGTCGTCGCACCCGCATCCTTCTGCGCCGTCCTCGTCCGGGGTTGGATGGCTACTGTTCGGTTGTGAGCTACACCGTCAGGCCTGCTGAGCGGGACGATCTGCTGCAGGTCCTCCAGGTCTTGTCGAGGGCCGACGAGGGCCGCCGGCCATGGCCGACCGAGCCCACGAGCAACGAGGTCGACATGTGGGAGCGCATGATGGCAACCGACGACGTCACCGTCTACGTGGCCGACCTCGACGGTGAACTCGTTGGCACAGCGACCTTCCTGATCCTGCCCAATGTCACCTACGACTGCCGGCCGACCGGCTTCATCGAGGCAATGGTCGTCAAGGTGGCCCACCGCCGACAGGGGGTCGCGCTGGCGCTGCTGAACCGTGTGCTCGACGATGCCCGGCGCCACGGCTGCCACAAGATCCAGCTGCTGTCGCACAAGGCCCATGCAACCGACGGCGCGCACGATCTGTACCTGGCAGCCGGGTTCGAGGCTGAGGCGGAGGGCTTCCGCCTCTATCTCGACGGCTAGCGCGCTGACGGGCGCAGCCTGTCAGGCTGGCGGTGGCGACGTCTCCAGAACGGCCACCCCTTCCACCTCGACGAGGGCCGCATCGCGAAACAGCGAGTGCACCCCGATGAGCGTGACGGGCACCTCTGGCAGCGGCACCTTCTGGCTGGCGGCCACGATGCCGGCGAAGAGGTCGGCTTGCATCGCCTCGGTCCACTGCACCACGTAGATGGTGGTCTTCACGAGGTTGGCCGGTGCGGCGTCCGCCGCGGCGAGCGCGTCTACGAGGTTGGCCAACGCCTGCTCGGTCTGGGCTGCCAGCCCGTCAGCCAGGGTCCCGCTGGCGTCGGTGCCGATCTGCCCGGCGAGGTGGACGAGGCGCCCAGCGGGAGCGATCGAGGCGTGGGCGAATCCTTGGGATGGCGCGAGCCGGTCTGAGTTCCGGAGTTCGATGGGCACGCCGGCAAGTTAGCGGTTCGACTGGCGCGGAACCCCGGAGTTTCGCCCACCACACAAGCGGTCAGTTGGCCGTGCTGATCCCGTCGAAGACGAACTCCCCGTGGCGCGGGCCTGGACGTGTGCCCACGGCCCCACACCGGGCGACGTGTCGAGCCACGGTCAGCACCAGAAGGCGCAGTCGTTGGACCCCATGAGATCGGATTCGCCGTCGGAGGCCGACTGGGCTGGCGAGGGTGTGAGCGGCTCGGCGACGGTGTCGTTGCCGCCGAGCAGGGCAACGCCGGTGACGAGCGCAGCCGCTGCGAGTAGCGCGGCCACGAGACCGGCGACGGTCGTGCGGAGGCGCCGTGAACTGGGTTCGGCGGCGGTGGAGTTTGCGGCAGTCGTGGTAGTGGTCATCGATCATCTCCTTGTGAGTCGGTATCGCTCACACTCCCGGCCGGCCTTCGCGAATCCTTTGGAGCCGTTCGACGGCCGGGTCGAACGTCGCCCCCGACGTGCTGCGCGACTAGCGTTCGCAGGCATGGGAGGCGACCCCAGCGAGACCGCTCGTTCTCGGCCGACGGAACGGTGACCGCGCATCAGACATCGGCTCCGCCCCTTCAGTTCGCCTTCACCCGTGACGGGGCCCGCATCGCCTACCAGGACTACGGTCTCGCAGATGGCCCTCGTGTAGTGGCCGTCCCGCCCTTGGCGCAGAACATCGAAATGGTGTGGGAGTTGCCTCAGGCTCGTGAGATGTTCGAGCGGTTCGGCTCCTTCGCCCGCTGGACCCCGTACGACAAGCGGGGCACGGGTTGCTCTGATCGCCGGACCCGAATGCCTGGCATCGACGAGCGAGTCGAGGATCTCCGTGCGGTGATGGACGCGGTGGGCCTCGACCGCGCCCACCTCTTCGGACAGTCCGGGGGCGGGCCGACCACGTTGATGTTCGCTGCCACGTACCCCGAACGTGTTGAGACCGTGACCATCTTCGGGTCCGGGGCTCGCACCACCCCACATCTGGATCATGAGGAACTGGTCGCCCGCAAGGAGCGGTACGAGTGGCTGGCATCCGTGTGGGGAACCGCTGAATCGCCGATGGTGGACGCGTTCTCACCGACGATGGCCAACGACCAGGAGTACCGGGAGTGGAACTCCCGATACGAACGGAACTCAGCCGACAGCGCGTCGCTGCTCGAACTGCTGGAGATCAACCACGAGGTGGACGTCAGCGAGATCCTTCCCAACATCGATGTGCCGGTGCTCGTCCTTCATCGGTCGAGCGACCCGATCGTGCCTCTCGACCTGGCCCGCCAAACGGCAGCCGGCATCCGGAACGCCACCCTGGTGGAGGTGGACGGAGTGGACCACTTCGGGTTCGCGGGAGACATCCACGCCTGGATCGACGAGGTCGAGCGATTCATCACCGGAACCGTGCAGCACCGCCCCGCACCTCCTGCGCGGACGACGCCGGAGATCGTCACGATGGGGCGCTTCACTGTCGTGGCCGACGGCGAGGAGGTACCGGTGTCGGCCTGGGGTGCCCGGCAGGCTCGCCAGCTCTGCAAGCGGCTGGTCGCGGCCCGGGGCTGGCCTGTCCCGAGAGAGGAGTTGATCGATCTCCTCTGGCCGGACGACACCGACCGCCGCCGGCTCGGTGCGCGGCTCTCCGTTCAGCTGTCCGCGGTCAGGAAGGTCCTCCGCGGCGGGCTCATCGCCAACCGCGAGACCGTCGCCCTCGATCTCGGTGAGGTGTCG
The DNA here is from genome assembly GCA_039029735.1 of Actinomycetota bacterium. Classification (GTDB taxonomy): domain Bacteria; phylum Actinomycetota; class Acidimicrobiia; order Acidimicrobiales; family SZUA-35; genus CADEDH01. The sequence continues at coordinate 23,398 of JBCCFL010000052.1, forward strand.
ACCGACCTCGAGCGGATACTGACCAGCGGTGACGATCACCTCGTCGTCGACATCTATGGTGGCGACTTCCTTCCCGAGGATCGGGCCGAGGATTGGAGTATCGGCGCACGCGACGAGGCGAAGGCCGCCTATGTGGCCGCTGTCCGTCGGCTCTCTGACGAGGCCAGGCTCGCTGATGATCACGCTCGGGCCGCGGTGTTGAGCCGTCGACTGGTTGCCGTTGATCGCTACGAAGACCACTTCCACCGCCAGCTCGTCGGCGACTTGATGGCAGCCGACGATCGCGTTCAAGCCCGGGCCGCACACGAGGCATGGCGCGTTGCGATGGCCGAACTCGACGTCGAGATCCCTGATCTCGACGACTGCTGACCCGGGCGGGTCGGCGCTCAGCTGCGAACCATCAGGAGCGCCTTCTGGTCGGGTGCTCGCCCATCAGCGGTACGAAGTTGGCCAGGGGGAACTCCCCGCGATCGCTGGCCCTCGTCAGGGCGGCCCGTAGCCCGGTCCCGAGCAGGTTGAGATAGCGGCGCGTGGCGTCGTGCTCGCCGACCGAGGCCATGTCGTTCACGATGAGGCATCCCGGCGGCTGACCGGCCCGGAAGCTGCCGGCGAGTGTGTCGATGAACGTGAGCACGTCAACGACTCCGTGCGTGCCGTGATGCAGAACAGCGAAGAGCTGGGTCGAGGCCATCTCGACATAGGTGTCGGCAGCGGCACGGTAGAGGCCGTCCTTGCCGCCGAAGGTCCGGTAGAGCGTGGACCTGTCGATGCCTGTCGCCCGCTCGAGATCTCTCACCGTTGTCCCCTTGTACCCCGACGTCCAGAAGGCAGTCACGGCGGCGTCCAGCACGTGCTCGCGGTCGAACTCCGGCGGTCTGCCACCAGGTTTCGCGCCAGAGGGGGTTGCGTTTTCCAACATGCGTTGTATAACTTATCATCAGTTCGACAACGTGCGTTGCAAAACTACGACACGGGGTCACTCACACCACACCGCAAGGCAGGAGACACGCCATGAACACCTTCACCGTCACCCGAGACATCGACGCCACCCCCGAGATCGTCTGGTCCGTTCTCGACGACTTCGGCAACATCGCCGCTTGGAGTCCAGGGATCAAGCGCTCGGCGCTCACCTCCACCGGCGCGGTCGGCGAGGGCACCACCCGCCACTGCGACTTCGTGCCGATGGGAGGCGTGAACGAGCGCATCACCCACCACGCCCCGAACCAGCGTATGACCGTGCATCTCTACGAGACGTTCAGGATGCCCGTCACCGACGCCGAGGCCGATTTCCAGCTCGCTCCCACTGAGAGCGGAACGCACCTGACGCTGAACGTCACCTACAACCCGAACCGGCTCGGCCGGATGGCCAAGGGCGTGACCGACAAGCAGATGCGCAAGGGCATGGGCGCGCTGGCCGACGACCTGGCCCGCGAGAGCAATCGGCTCGCCACTGGCGCTGGGGCTCAGCACATCGCCAACGACGCCTCCTGAACCGAGCCGACCACACATCTCGTCCCATCACACACCCCAGGAGCCCACCGTGGACACGTTCACGCAGATCATCATCGGCATCCTCGCCATTCCCCTCACCGCCCTTGGCATCCGCTCGATGTTCCTCCCAAGGAACATGGGCGACGCCGTTGGCCTCACCCCCGACGGCATCCCCGGCCTCAGCGAGATTCGAAGCGTTCTTGGCGGGCTGTTCCTGGCGAGCGCCGCCATGATCATCACCGGATTGGCAACCGACGACACCACCTGGTTTCTCGCCGTCGCCCTCGTGATGGCGGCCGCGATCGTCGGCCGGCTCGTGAGCCTCGCCGTCGACGGTGTCAGCCAATCGGTCATTCCGCCACTGGTCATCGAGATCGTGATCGCAGGGGTGCTCGTGGCTGGTCACTACGCCCTCGGCTGACCTCGCCGCGCCGATGGCATCCACTTCACAGTGACGGCGCCCTCAGCTCGCGCCCCCGTCGCGCGCGCCACCTCAGTGGCGTGTTCGCCGGGGAGCTGGTGGCATCGTAGGCTGCGGCGATGATCGGCCCACGACCGCTGCCCGGCGATCGGGTTGCCTACAGCCCGATCATCGATCGCCCTCCGATCCGCTGGCCTGGCGATGCCCGGGTGGCGTTCTGGGTGGCTCCCAACATTGAGTTCTACGAGTACATGCCGCCGCGAGACGGGGTGCGCAATCCGTGGCCCCGGTCGCCCCATCCCGACGTGCGGGGCTACGCCGAGCGTGAGTACGGCAACCGGGTCGGCTTCTGGCGCTTGCTCCCCGTGTTCGATCACTACGACGTGACGTGCACGGTGTCGCTCAACGTTGCCGTGCTCGACCACTTCCCCGAGATCAGCGAGGCGATGATCAGCCGCCAGTGGGAGCTGATGTCGCACGGCATCTACAACACCCGGTACCTCACCACCTTGAACGAGGACGAGGAGCGGGCGTTCTATCGCGACAACGTCGAGACCTGCCTGCGGGCAACCGGTCAGCCCCTGAAGGGGATGCTCGGGCCGGCGGTCTCCAACACACTGGCAACGCCAGACCTCATGGCTGAAGCAGGCCTGATCTACCACGCCGACTGGATGCACGATGATCAGCCGGTACCGATCGCCGTCGAGTCCGGGCGGCTGGTGTCGGTGCCCTACACCGTCGAGCTGAACGACACCCCCGTCTACAACCAGCACTACGAGGCCGATCACTTCGCCTCGATCTGCAAGGCGCAGTTCGATCAGCTCTACGAAGAGGGCGCAGAGAGCGGCCGCGTGATGTGTCTCGCCCTCCATCCCTACGCCACCGGCGCCCCCCATCGGATCCGGTATCTCGACGAGATCCTCGACCACATCCTCGGCCACGACGCGGTGTGGCAGTGCACAGCGGCGGAGATCGCCGAGCACTACCTCGCCAACCACTACGACGATGCGCTCGCCGCGGCCGAGCGCCATGCGGAGTAGACGCAATGCCCGCTGAGCGCCGGCCGGGGCTCGACCACGGCCATTACGACTGGTCTCCGATCTCGACCCGCGAACCCCGCGCCCTGCCCGGCGACGCTCGCCTGACCGTTTCGGTGATGCTCGTGCTGGAGCACCTGGAGTGGCAGCCGCCGCAGGGCGCGATCACCAACCGCGCCCTGCCTGGCGGCCTGGGATTGCCACTGCCCTTTCCCGACTACGTCATGCACAGCCACCGCGAGTACGGGCACCGGGTTGGGATCTTCCGTCTACTCGACCTCCTGGAGCGGCACGGCATCCCGCCGCTGGTTGCCATCGACGCGCTCACCGTGCAGCGCTACCCGTGGCTGGCCCGCCACGTGCGCGACCGGGGCTGCGAGCTGGTGGGGCACGGCGTCTCGCTCAGCCGGATGATCTCGAACCGGATGTCGCAAGACGAGGAGCGGAGCTACATCGCAGAGTCGCTCGACGCCGTGGCCGGCGTGACTGGGGCTCGGCCCGACGGTTGGTTCGGGATCGAGTACAACGAGTCGGAGCGAACCCCGGCGCTGCTCGCCGAGGCCGGCGTCCGCTACGTGTGCGACTGGGTGAACGACGAGCAGCCCTATCCGATGCACGTCCCAACGGGGGAGCTCTGGTCGATCCCGCTGATGCTCACCGCCGACGACGCCCACACGATGGGTGAGCGTCGGGTTCCGATCGATCGGTATTGCCGTGTGCTGGTCGAGTCGGCGCAGGTGATGGCCGACGACGGTGGCCGCCACCTGTTCATCGCCCTGCGCCCCTGGCTGTCTGGTCAGCCGTTCCGGGCCCGTGCCCTGGCCCGGGCGTTCGGCGACATCATGGCCCTGGACGGCGTGGTTGCCTGCCGGCCGGGCGACCTGCTCTGAACGTCGCCGGACAACACGCTCAGCCGAGGCGCTCGGTGATCGGATCGAGGTGGGTGTGGACTTCGGCCTCCACCTGCGCCAAACGGCGGTACCGATCAGTGTGATCGGCGATCGGGTGGAAGGTGTCGTCTCGTTCGACGAAGTGTGCGGCAGCTTCGACGGGAGATGCCCAGAGGCCAGCGAACAGACCGGCGTTGATGGCGCAGCCGATCGACGCCGAGCTCCGCAGGCGATTGCGGCTTGTTGGCACGCCGTGCACGTCGGCCAGGATCTGCATCATGAGATCGCTGTTGGCGCCGCCCCCGCTCACGGTCAGCTCCGTGAAGGGCTGGGCCAGTTCCGCCGCCATCGGGTCCATGTGATTCTTCAGTCGCAGCGCGATCCCCTCGAGAACCGAGCGGTACATGTGGGCCCGGCCGTGGCGACCATCGAAGCCGATCATCGCCCCCTTGCGAAGCGGCGCGTGCGGGGGAGCAGCCCAGTCGTGAACCGTGAGCAGGCCTTCCGATCCGGCCGGCACACGCTCCGCCTCGTCGTTCAACAGCTCCTCGATCGAGCGCCCTGTCGTGGGGGATCCGATGGCCTCGGCTGCGGCCACCGCCGCATCGCCGAACTCGTTGCGGAACCAGCTCACGGTCCACATGCCGCGACGAACGCCCCAGCACTCGTAGAGGTACTGGCCCGGCATCGACGCCTGAAACGTCCAGAACGCCTCGGCGTCGGCGACATGGCGCGGCCCGTGTGTCATCGCAGCGATGTAGGTGCCGAGCGACACCAGGCCAACGCCCGGTTCGAGCACACCCGAGCCGAGCGCCTCGACCGCCTTGTCGTGCGCAGTGGCAATCACGGGCAGGCCGGCGGGGAGGCCGGTGGCGGCTGCGACCTCGGCGGTGACGAGGCCGAGCTGCTCGCCGGGCTTCACGAGGTCGAACACCTGAGCCCGGGTGAGCCGGCAGGCGCTCCACAGCTCGTCGTCGTCAGACCAGTCGAGAGTCAGGTCGTCGACCGGCCACCAACCGATGAGGTTGGCACAGGTGTCGGTTCGCTCACCGGTGAGGCGCATCCCGATGTAGCCCGACGTGGTGGTGACGTGGCTCACGTCGCCGTACTGGGCCTCGTGGGTGTGCGGATGGTCGAGGCGCTCATCCATCCAGCTGATCACGGGATGGGCGAGGGAGCCGTCCGGCCGAAGGAGCGCCCGGCAACAACGGATGATGCAGATACCCATCGCCGCGATGTCGGCCACGTCGTGGCCGCCCGCCCTGAAGGCTTCCACGGCGGACGTGAGCGCCGAGACCGTTGCGTCCCACAGGTCGTCGTCAGGGTGGATCGCCCGGTTCGGGGCCGGAATCTCGATCGGCCGCAGTGCTCGATGCCCTTCGGCCACCACCGCCCCCGCATCGTCGAAGATCAGCACCTTCGCACTCTGGGTGCCGACGTCGACCCCGATCACGAACCGCCGCGTTGCCATGACGTGGCTGGCCTCAGCCGTCTTCGACCGGGAAGATGCAGCCGAGGTTCATGATCCCGTTGGGATCGAGGTCACGCTTGAGGCCGGTCATCAACCGGTAGGCCGACCCGTGCTCCTCGGCAGTCCACGGGGCCCGGTACTTGCCGATGCCGTGGTGGTGACACATCGACCCGCCAGCCTTGAGTGCTTCCTCCACGAAGATGGCGTTCAGCGGGATGTGGTACTTCTCCCGCTCCTCTTCGTAGGTGCAGTCCACCACGTTGTAGTCGTACACGAAGTACATGTTGGTGCCGGTCTGGTAGCTGTGCGACGAGTGGCCGCCGAGCATCGTGATGTCGGCCACGTGGGGGAACTCCTCCCGCACCCGCCGGATGCCGTTCTCGTAGATCTCGTTGATCACCGACCAGTTACCAGACACCTCGGTGGTGTAGCCCATCCGCAGGTTCTCTCGGATGAGCTCGCGCTCTTCGAGCAGCTTCTCGGGCCCCCAGTTGAGGTGCTCGAACCACTCCTTGATGATCTGGGTGTCGACCGGCGTGCATTCGGGCCTGGCGTCGACGATCTCGGCGATGCCCTCGGCGGTGGCCCGCGACACGCCCTTGGGCCCCTCGGTGGTGAAGATCAGCACGCACTGGCCGGGGGCGAAGGCGTCGAATCCGTGTTGGGCGCCGTCTTCGGCGTCGTAGAGGCGAGCGACCGACGGCTTGTATCCGGCGGCCATCACGTCGCGCAGGATCTCGAAGCCTGGCTTCATGTCGTCGAGACGCCAGCCCAGATAGTGGTTGTGGGCTGGGTAGAAGCGGAACAGCTTGACCGTCACCTCGGTGACATAGCAGAGCGCCCCTTCGTTGCCGATGATGATGTGGCGGATGTCGGGGCCGGCCGCTCGGCGCGGTACGTCCTTGATCCGCACCACCTCGCCCGACGGCAGCACCGCCTCGAGGCCCATGACCATGTCTTCGATCCCGCCGTACAGCGTCGAGAACTGCCCGATCGACCGGGTGGCGACAAGCCCGCCGTACATGGCGAGCGGCTTCGACTGGGGCGAGTGCCCGGTGGTGAGGCCGACGGCACGAACCGCGTCCTCCAGGTCCTGGAGCTTCACCCCGCACTGCACCGTGGCCTGCATGTCGAACTCGTTGATCGAGATGATCTGGTTCATGGCCTTGCCGTCGAGCACCACGGAGTTCTGCGCGATCGTTTCGAGGCCGCCCTCGGTGGCGGTGCCGCCCGTTTTCGGCACCACATTGATGCCGTGCTCGTTGCAGAAGGCGAGCACCTTCGACGCATGGTCGGTGCTCTCGATCCGGGCCACTGCGGCGGGGATGGGCAGGTTGTAGATGCCGAAGATGTCCTCGAGCTTGCGGTACCGGTCGAGGCTGTTCTCCCTCAGCACCTGCTCGTCGGTGTCGACGCGATCGGCGCCGATCAGATCGGTGAGCCCATGGACGATCGCGTCGCGGGTCAGAGGCGGGGCTTGTTGCGACGACACTGGTGCATCCTGGCTGTAAGAGGGGTGGGTCCGCGGCGATTGACTGGAGCGAAGGGGGCTCAGCTATCGCACAAGGTACCCGCCGTCGACGGCGAGAATGTGCCCGTTGACGTAGTTGGACGCCCTGCTGGCGAGGAACACGCAGGCCCCCATCAGATCCTGGACGTGGCCCCATTCGCCCGCCGGGATGCGGTCGAGCACCGCCTTGTTGAGATCCGGATCGGCGCGCGTCTCCGACGTGAGCGCCGTGGCGAAGTAGCCCGGGGCGATGCCGTTGACCTGTGCGCCGAAGGGGCCGAGTTCGTCGGCGAAGGCCCTTGTGAGCCCGGCGATGCCGTGCTTCGTCGCGGCATAGGCCGGCGAGCGCTGACCACCTCGGAACGAGAACATCGAACACACGTTGATGATCTTCCCGCGGCCCTGCTCGATGAAGATGGATGAGACCGCGTGACTCATCTCGAACGCAGCGGTGAGGTTGACGGCCACCATCGGATCCCAGGCGTTGCGGTCGAACTGGCGCACGTCGTCGACGTTGATACCGATGCCTGCGTTGTTGATCACGACATCGACCCCACCCAAGGTGTCGACACAACCCTGGACGACCGAGGCGGGCACGCCGCCCTCGGTGAGATCTGCCGTGACGATCTCGCACCGGCGACCTGAGGCCTCGATCATCTCTCCGGTGGTTCCATCGTCGGGGGCCATGGTGGGGATGTAGATGTCCGCACCGGCCTTGGCCATTGCGACGGCGTAGGCCTGCCCGAGGCCACGGTTCCCTCCCGTGACGATCGCCCGCACGCCTTCCAAGGAGAAGAAGTCAAGTGAGAAGTCCTGAATGGTGCGTTCGCTCATGAGCAGTACGCCCGAGCGAGCCGGAGGCCAGCTCGGTTCTCGTCGATCGGACACGGGATGAGTGTCATCGGGCGAGTCTCGCAGCCGCAATCCGGCTGCGGGGCGATCGAACTGTAATGATCCGGCCCCCTCAATCGTCAGCTCTAGGGAACCGACATCAGAGGAGCCACGATCATGACCTGCACCTGCCCCACCCCATGTGCCTGCGAGCCCACGGCGGCCGGATGCTGCTGCGGCGAACGCTGCACGTGCGGCTCCGCCTGCTCCTGCCAGCCAGCCTGCGGTTGCCCCGAGGCGCAGTCGCGAACGTAGCCTGAACGAGATGGATCGACCGACTGGTGTCCGCACCAATGGCGAGGTGATTGCCGAGACGCTCCGAGCGAGGCAATCGGAGTTCGAGGCGTTCGTACGCGCCCGGGTGCGGCCCCAGGATGTCGACGATGTGTTGCAGCTCGCGGCTCTGCGGGCGATCGAACGCGCCGATTCGATGGAGGATCCGAATCGGGTCGTGGCCTGGCTGTACCGCATCCACCGCAATCTGATCATCGACGCCTCCCGAAAGCGGGCGAGCGAGCGGCGCTACGTCGATGCCGTTGCCGACCTTCCCGAGCAGGGAGAGGTGCCGGTCGAGGATCCCTGCGAGTGCAGCGTCAGCCAGGCTGGCAGGCTGCGCCCGAGCTACGCATCGATCCTGGCCCTCGTCGACTTCGACGGCCTGCAGCTGGGTGAGGCCGCTCGCCGGCTCGCCGTGTCGACGAACAACGCGGCGGTACGCCTGCACAGGGCCCGCACGGCGCTGAAGCAGGCGATGCTCGACCACTGCGGGGTGGCCGACCCCCGCGACTGTGCCGATTGTCGTTGCGTGTACGACGCCTGCTGCGTTGTGTGACCGCGACATCGCCTGCCCTTGACAGCGCTTGATCTGGGAACGAGAATCATTCTTGATCCTGCTACGGTGTCGACATGGCCATCGGTTTCCCCGAGACGTACCCCGAGTGGCGGCGCTGCATCACGATCGACTGCGGGATCGAGCTGACCGACGAGTTCATCGAAACTCGGCTCGTAGCGCTGCGTGACCCCGACGACTCGCACACGGCGCAGTTCGCCAAGCAGTACGGCGATGGCTACCTGCAGCAGGTGATCGAGTGGTTCGAGCTGGCCCAGTCCGAAGCTGCGGCGAGCGGCGCTCGCTCGTCCTGATGAGAACCTGCCCTTCGGCTGGCGGGGGCGACGCCTACCAGTCGTTGCGGTTGGCCTCGGCTGTGGTCTGCCAGTCGGCGAGCGCGGAGATGAACGATCCGATGTCGGAGTCGGCGTCAGCCTGACGAGCGGTGACCTCCATGTCAGCAAGGAAGTCGCCGAGCTGTTCGTTGGGCACGTCTCGGATCCACTCCCCGAGGTCGCGGTGTTCGATGGCCGCAACGTGGTCGCGCACTGTCGATAGGTCGTCGAGGATCGACGCATGGGCCGGCGGGATGTGCCCGTCATCGCCGAAGGCGGTCCGACACCGTTCGATGAGATCGTCAAGGAACGCTGGGGTGACGGTGGGATGAGGCACGGTCCGATCGTAGATCCTGATCGCGTGGTGACCGAGACCGACACGCTGGTGGTCGGGGCCGGGCCGCAGGCGCTCACCGTGGCCGCGCGCTGGCTGTGTGGCCGGCCGGCGCTGGTCGCGAGCCTCATGGTCGTCGATCCAGCGGGCTCGTGGATGGCTGGGTGGGATGCGGCGTTCGACCGGCAACGGATCGATGTGCTCCGCAGCCCTGGTGTTCATCACCCCGACCCGGACTCGATGGCGTTCATCAAGACGCGCGACCGATGGGGCCGCTCGTCGGCCGATACTGCCAGCTGCAGCGTCGAGACCGCTGTCGGACCACTCCAGCGCCCGACCACCACGGCCTTTCGGGCGTTCTGCGACGATCTGCTCCGGCGGACCAGCCTGTCGGATCGGGTGATCCCCGCCGCTGTCGTCGAGATCGAGCCGGCATCGGGTGACCATCCCGACCTGCAGTGGTCGGCGCGCCTCAGCACCGGCCAGATCGTTCGCGCCCGTCAGGTGGTCTGGGCTGGCAACCCGTGCCTGCGCCGCGTTCCCGATGGGATCGAACTCGGTGACCGAATCATCCATGGCAGCGATGTTGACGTGCGCGTAGTGGACCCCGGTCAACGGATCGCCGTGATCGGAGGCGGCCAGACCGCGGGCCAACTGGCGTTGGAAGCGGCCCGTCGCGGTGCGGTGGTCACCCTGTTGCGCCGCGGTGCGGCTGAGGTCGCCGATCTCGACGTCGACGCAGGCTGGCTGATGGATGACCATCTCACCCCGTTCCGGGCCATCGGGGATCCCGAGGAGCGGCGGCGTGAAGTGGAGCGAGCGCGTCGAGGTTCGATGACCTCGGATCTGCGCGACGCTCTCCGCGCGGCGGCCGTCACCCAGCTGAACGATGCCGGCGCCGTTGCCGCCTGGTCGTCCGAGCACGGCCCGACAGTCGGGCTGGCCGGAGTGGAGTGTCACGTCGATCACGTCTGGTGCGCGACGGGTACCGTCCCCGACCTCCGCGCCGACCCGGCGCTGGCGCAACTGGCCGCCGGCGGTGCTCCGCATGTTGCCGGCTGGCCGATCCTGACCGACGATCTCGAATGGCTCGACGGGTTCCATGTGGTGGGCGCACTGGCGGCGCTGACCATCGGCCCCGCGGCAGGCAACCTCGGCGGTGCCCGTGCCGCAGCGGACATTCTCGCCGATCGTGCCCCAGGCCAACCCAGGGTCGACTGTTCGCGCGAAGGGGAGAGACGGCCCTCGGCTAGGGCCGGGGGGAAGCCGCTCGGATCTCCTCGCGGGTATCGGTACTGGCCAAGCAGTCGACCATCGTCAACGCCATCGTGAGTGCACCGTCGATCACGGCGCGGTCGCCTTCCTCGCCACCGGCGAACACCTCGAAGTCCGGGGTGTGGATCGCGGTGCCTTCCGGGGCCACCTTGATCAGCGGATGGATCGACGGCACCGAGTAACTCACGTTGCCCATGTCGGTGGATCCCACCACCATCGCGCTCTCGTCCTCGGGCATCGGGTGACGTCCGACGTCCATGGCGTTCTTGACGTAGAGGTCGAGCAACGGGTGGTTGTCGAGCATGTCGTAGAACGGTGGATCGATCCACTCGGATTCCATCTCGCACCCCGAGGCATCGGCCCCACCCTGGAGGCAGCGCTGCACTCGTTCCTTCAGCGTTTCCAGGCTCGACATCTTGCTGCTGCGCACGTACCACTCGGCTGCGGCGCGCGACGGCACGATGTTCGGCTTGTCGCCGGCCTCGGTGAAGATCCCGTGGATTCGCTCGTCGGGGCGGATGTGCTGGCGTAGTGCGGCCACGGCGTTGTATCCGAGAACGGCGGCGTCGAGCGCGTTGCGGCCCTTGTGGGGAGCAGCGGCGGCGTGGGCGGCTTGGCCGTCGTAGGTGACGTGCAGCTGCTGGATCGCGATCGTGTGCATCGTGCGGAGGTCGCGGTCAGCCGGATGGACCATCATCGCCAGGTCCACGTCGTCGAAGGCCCCTCGCCGAATCATGAACTCCTTGCCGCCTCCGCCCTCTTCGGCGGGTGTTCCCAGGATCGCAACTCTCCCGCCGAGCGCGGCAGCCACCTTCGCCACCGCGATCCCGGCGCCGAGCCCGGCGGAGCCGATGATGTTGTGGCCGCAGGCATGGCCGATGCCGGGGAGTGCGTCGTACTCGCACAGCACGGCAACGGTCGGCCCATCGGCGGCGCCGACCCGAGCATCGAATGCGGTTGGCATGTCGTATGCGCCCCGATCCACATCGATGCCGTTGTCCTCCAACACGCCCGTGAGCGCCTCATGGGCGTGGTGCTCGTCGAAGTTCAGCTCGGGATTGGCGTGAATCGAGTGCGAGAGGTCGATCAGCGCTGGCGTCAGCCGCTCGATCTCGGCCCGAACGATGTCCTTGGCTTCGGTGGCATCCATGCTCAAGACACTACTCGCAGCGCCATTTCCGGCCCCTAGTCGAATAGGAATGATACTCATTACCATGAGTGCATGACCGACGATCGCGTTCCCGTAACTGTGCTGACCGGCTTCCTCGGCGCTGGGAAGACCACACTGTTGAATCACATCCTCACCGAGCAGCACGGCAAGCGAATCGCCGTGATCGAGAACGAGTTCGGCGAGGTCGGTATCGACGACGCCATCGTGCTCGACGCCGAGGAAGAGATCTTCGAGATGAACAACGGGTGCATCTGTTGCACCGTGCGAGGCGACCTCATCCGCATCCTCGGCAATCTGATGCGGCGCAAGGACAAGTTCGACCAGATCCTGATCGAGACGACCGGCCTCGCCGATCCCGCGCCGGTGGCGCAGACGTTCTTCGTCGATGACGAGATGTCCGCCCAGCTGCGGCTCGATGCGATCGTCACCGTCGTGGATGCGAAGCATCTCATTCCTCACCTGGACGACGAGAAGCCGGAAGGGGTGGAGAACGAGGCCATCGAACAGCTCGCCTTCGCCGATCGCGTCGTTCTGAACAAGATCGACCTCGCCGACGGCGCACAGCTGGAAGAGGTAGAAGCTCGCATCCGCGAGATCAACTCCCTGGCACCGATCGTCCGCACCCAGCACGGCAAGGTCGATCTCGACGCCATCCTCGAAGTCGGCGCGTTCTCGATCGATCGCGTGTTGGCCGACGAGCCCGAGTTCCTCGACCCCGAGGCCGAGCATCAGCACGACCTCACGGTCACGTCGGTGGGGTTCGAGTTCGAGGGCGAGCTCGACATCGAGAAGCTGAACCGTTGGCTCAGCGAACTCTTGCAGACCAAGGGCACCGACATCTTCCGATCAAAGGGCATTCTCTCCGTTGCAGGATGGGATGACCGCTACGTGTTCCAGGGTGTGCACATGCTCCTGGATGGCCAGGCGAACGGAACCTGGCCTGAAGGCGAGCCGCGGTTGAACCGCCTCGTGTTCATCGGCCGCAACCTCGACCGCGCCGAGCTCGAAGCCAGTTTCCAAGCCTGCCTGGCATGACCGACACGATGACGAGCGCCGTGGCCCAGTGGCGGGTGGACCTTGACGACTACGTGCATGTCCTCGAGGTTCACCCCGACGGCGGCCAGGCCATTGTGGGATCCCTGGTTGGTGACGCTGCACTTGTCGACATCAGCGACGGATCGAGGTTGCCGCTCGAACACCATGAGATGGGGGTGCTGAGCGCCGGGTGGTCGGCAGACGGTGAACGGGTTGCGGTCGGCGGCCAAGACGGCCTGGTTCGCGTCTACAACCGTACGGGTGGGGCTCAGGGCGTGGTCGACGTCTCGGCGTGGGTCACGGCCATTGCGTGGTCGTCGTCGGCGCCCCGTCTCGCCATCGGTGCTGGGCCACGATTGCTCATCACGGACGAGAACGCCGTGCAGGTCCACGACTTCGACGATCAGCCCTCGACGGTCACGGCGGTTGCCTGGTCGGCTGACGGCTCTCGTGTCGGCGCGACTGCCTACGGCGGTATCGGCTGGCATGACGTGGTCGGGGAGCGCGCCGGCCGTCGTCGCCGCTTCGAGTGGAAAGGCTCGCTGCTCTCGCTCGTCACGTCACCCGACGGCAAGTGGGCATGCGCGGGTGCGCAGGAGCCCGTGGTGCAGATCTGGAAGCTGTGGAGTGGCAAGGATCTGTCGATGGCGGGCTACCCATCCAAGATCGAGCGGCTCGCGTTTCGCCACGACAGCCAGTGGTTGGCGGTGGCGTGCCTCGGTCTGCTCACAGCCTGGGACTTCGGTGGCAGCGGTCCGTCCGGCACCACACCGGCCTCGGCGTCCGGTCACGATGATCCCATCGAAGATCTCGCGTGGAGCCCGTCGGGTTCGGCGATCGCAACGGGTGGCGGTGACGGGCGCACCATCGTGTGGCGGGCACCTAAACAGGCGGGCGAGGAACTCTCGCCGATCACCGCGTTCGAGTCCGACTCCGAGACGAGTCGGCTTCGATGGACCGGAGATCAGAGCCTCGTCGTTGGCCGAGCCGACGGAGGCGTCGTGAGGCTTGCCGTCGATTAGTCGCGCACCGTGCCCTTCTGTGGCACGAAGTCGAACACGTCGAGAATCGGGGGGAGGGGAAGCGGCGCGCCTGCCTCCAACCACTCGCAGAGTTCGTCCGTGGCGACCTCGCTGGTGAGCCGGCCGAACCAGATGGATCGCCCTGGCTCGGGGCGCACGATCACCACGTTGGAGTACGAGCACTCGTCAACGCAATCGACCACCCGGGTTCGAGCGACGGCCGAGATGGCCTCCACCTGGGCGTCGTGGTCGATCTCGGGGTGCTTCCGGGAACTCCCGCAGCAGCAACCCCGGCAGATCAGCACGCTGGGCTCGGGCGCGCCGCCGTTCGGGCTCGAGTCGTTGGTCATCGTCGCATCGTCAGATTGGTCCTTCTCACCATCGGGCCATTGTCCAGCCATTCAGGGCGATCGCAATGGCAGTTGGCCAGGTTCATGAGCGGACGTACCGCCTCGCTAGCGTGACGGCGTGACAGACACGACAGACGTTCCAGCTCTCATCGGCATTCTGACTGTGTCCGACCGAGCGAGCCGCGGCGAGTACGAAGACCGCGGAGGCCCGGGGATTCGCGACTACCTCGATCGGGTGCTGACGAGCGAGTGGTCGGCGCAACCACAGGTCGTTCCCGACGAGCAGTCCGAGATCGAAGCGGCCATCAGAGCGCTGGCCGCCGAGGGGTGCTGCCTGATCCTCACCACCGGTGGAACAGGCCCTGCCGCCCGCGATGTCACACCCGAGGCGACCGAGGCGGTGTGCTCGAAGCCACTCCCGGGCTTCGGTGAGGCGATGCGGACGGCGTCGCTCAAGGCCGTGCCAACGGCGATCCTGTCTCGACAGACCGCTGGCATCTGCGACGGTGCGTTGGTGATCAACCTGCCCGGTCAGCCCAAGGCCATCGCCGAGTGCCTCGACGCCGTGTTCGCGGCCGTGCCCTACTGCGTCGATCTCATCGACGGCCCATACCTCACCACCGACCCGCAGCACATCGACGCCTTCCGACCGGCCTCGGCCACCCGACCGACGCCGCAAGCCTGACGCCCGCCAACCGGCGAGCGCCCGTCAACCTGCACCCGGCAGGGCGGCGGCCATATGCTGCGGCGATGGCAGCTGATGGACCTGTGATCGTGACCGGCTCGTCGACCGGAATCGGCAACGCAACGACGAAACGGCTGGTCGATTCCGGCCGCGACGTGATCTCGCTCGACATCAAGGACGCGCCCGATGGAGTTGCGGCGCACTACCACTGCGATCTGTCGAGCCCGGCTTCGATCGACGAGGTGGTGGGCCAGCTCGACGGCTCCTACGCCTCGCTGCTCAACATCGCCGGCGTGCCCGGAACCGTGCCCGACGAACTGGTGTTGGCGGTCAACACCCTCGGCCTGCGACACCTCACGGAGTCGCTCTGGGATCGCATCGCCGACGGCGGCACCGTGGTCAACGTGGCCTCGATCGCGGGGAACCAGTGGAAGAAGCGGTTCGACAAGCACACTGAGCTGCTCGACACGCCCGACTTCGCCTCCGGCGCGGACTGGTGGGCGGCCAACGGCGCCACCTGCGGGACCGACTCCTACACGTTCTCCAAAGAGGCCGTCGTGGTCTACACGATGCGGATGGCAGGCCGTGGCCTGGAGCGAGGCATCCAGGTGAACGATGTCGGGCCAGGGCCAGTCGAGACGCCGATCTTCGGGGATTTCACCGAGCAGGTCGGTGCATCGCAGATGGACTGGATCCACGACCAGATCGGGCGTCACGCGCAGCCCGACGACATTGCCCAGGTGCTCACCTGGCTGTCGATCGGCGACCACGACTGGCTCAACGGCCAGCACATCGTGGTCGACGGTGGCTTCACCTCCGGGCTGGGCAGCCACTGGATCGACCGCACCACCAGCCCTCGATGAACCGCGTTTGAACTCATCGCACGCACGCCCCATTTCGGCCGTGGCGTGCTAGGACGAGGTCGTGCTGTTCTTCGCTGGCGTTGAGGGTTCGATCCACTACGAGCGGTGGGAGCCCGACTTCCAACCCTCCCACATCGTGGTGGTGGTTCACGGCTACGCCGAGTACGCCGCCCGCTACGCCCACGTGGCTGCCCGCCTCGTCGACGGCGGAGCCGTGGTGTACGCCCAGGATCACATGGGCCACGGGCACAGCGACGGCGAGCGAGCCCTGATCACCGACTTCGGCCATGTCGTGAACGACATCGGAACCCTCGTCGACATCGCCCGATCCGAGCACGGTGAGCTGCCGTTGATCATGATCGGGCATTCGATGGGAGGGCTCCTCGCGTCGCGCGTCGCCCAGACCAACCCTGGCGAGGTGGCCGGCATCGTGCTGCTCGGAGCGGTGATCGGCGACTGGACCTGGGCCCGCGATGCGCTCGCCGAGCCGGAACTCCCACCGGCCACCACCGACTTCTCCGGTATGTCCCGCGACACCGCCGCGGTCGAAGGCTACGCCACCGACCCTCTCATCTATCGGGGTCGCTACAAGCGGCCGTTGCTCGAAGCGGAGATGGTCGCACTCGACCAGTTCCAGGCCGACATCGGTGCGCTCACGATGCCGGTGTTGTTCTGTCATGGCGACGACGACCCGTTCGTCGACTACCGAACCTCGTTGGCTGCGGTCGAGGCGATGCCGAGCGCCGACAAGACGATCCGGGTGTACGAAGGCGCGCGCCATGAGCTCGTCAACGAGACGAACCGGGCCGAGGTGATCGACGAGATCGCCACCTTCGTCACCCGTGTCACTGCCATGTAGGCCCCGCGCCGCGCGCCGATCGTCTCAGATGGTCGTTCGGACCGTTCAGGCGGGTGGCTCGGTATTGATCATCCGCCATCCGCCGAGGGTAGGCCTCACGGTCACGCCGGGTTCAGCCGTAGCCAGTCGGGTTCGTTGTGATCCAACGCCAATGGTCGGCGACCATGTCCTCGAGGGTGTGAGCCGCATTCCACTCGAGCAGATCGCGGGCCAGGCCGGCGTCCGCAAACAAGCCTGCCGCATCACCGGCTCGACGAGGGGCGTGCTCGATGGGCACCGCAGATCCGGTGATTGCGCGTACACACGCGATCACGTCCTGGACCGAGTAGCCGGTTCCAGTGCCGAGATTGACTGCCGTGAACGGCCCCAGGTCGTCGATTCGGTCGAGCGCCTTCAGGTGACCGTCGATCACATCGTCGATGTGCACGTAGTCGCGAACGCAGGTGCCATCCGGAGTGTCGTAGTCCGATCCGAAGACGAAGAGCTTGTCGCGATGCCCGGCAGCCACGGCCGTAGCCAGCGGCACGAGGCTGTGCAGCTCTCCACTCGGCGACTCGCCGAGACAGCCGCTGTCGTGAGCGCCCACGGGGTTGAAGTAGCGGAGCGCGCACACCCGCCACCCGTGCGCCACCGCGGCATCGGCGAAGACTCGCTCGGCGAGGAGCTTCGACCATCCGTACGGGCTGATCGGCTGCGTCCGCGTCGATTCGCTCACACACGAGATGGCATCGGGCGAACCACCTTCGCCGTACACGGTGCACGATGACGAGAAGATCAACCGCTCGATTCCCGTCGCCGCCATTGCGTGAGCCAATGACACAGAGCCGGCGACGTTGATGCCGTGGTACCGCAGCGGATCTACGACGGACTCAGCGACCGACTTGACGCCGGCGAAGTGAAACACGAGATCGACTGCGTTGCCGTGGAGGGCTCGGGTCAGTTCGTCCGTGTTGCGGATGTCGAGCTGATGGAACTGATCCAGCGGGCGTGCGAGGGACGCAACTCGATTGAGTACCTCAGGGGATGAGTTCGAAAGGTCGTCGATCCCGATCACGACATGCCCGGCGTTGAGCAACGCGACGCAGGCGTGACTTCCGAGGTAGCCGGTGGCTCCGGTGACGACGACGCAGCTCATGACGCGCGCCTCAACGTCCTCGGCCTCAACTCAATAGGCACCGTGGCGCTTGGGGCTGAGCAACTGGGCGACCGTCCGGGCGCAGATCTTGAGATCCCACGTGAAGCTCCGACCGATCACGTACTCGACATCCAGATCGATACGTCGTTCGAACGGCAGGTCGTTGCGGCCGCTGGTCTGCCAACTGCCCGTGATCCCGGGGGGAACCGACAGAACGAGATCGAGGAGCCCGCCATAGCGGGTGCCCTCGTCTTCCAACTTGGGCCTCGGGCCGACGATGCTCATGTCGCCGCGAACGACGTTGATCAGCTGGGGCAGCTCATCGAGACTCGTGCGGCGAAGAAGCCGGCCGATCGTTGTGACCCGGGGATCGTCCTTCAGCTTGAACTCCCGCGACATGTGAGCGTTTGCCTGGGGATCGGCATTCATCAGTTCGCGTTGACGATCCGCTGTCACCATCGTCCTGAACTTGAGCATGCCAAACCGTTGACCGCCGAAGGCGTACCGCCGCGAGCGGTAGATGATCGGCCCAGGACTCGAGATCTTCACCGCCACAGCGATCGCGACCATCAGCGGAGACATCACCAGTAACGCAGCGACCGCCACACTGACGTCGAACACCCGTTGGCCGACGCGCCGACGGAGGGGCACCGCTCCATGAGCAGCCACAGCTCGAGTACTGAGTTCAGCCGAATCAGCTGCACGGGGCATGCTGATCTGGTTTGCCGCCTGCATTGTTCCTCCCGCCCCTCGCCACGAAGGCCCCACACACTCTGTTGGTTCCTCGTACGGTTCGGCATGAGGAAAGACGCCCAAACGCGAGGAACTGCAGCCGATTGCAAGGTAAACGCGCTGGGCTCGATCAGGTTCTTACGCGTCGGCCCGGTTTTCTTCGAGGGCGGGGATTTCAGTGACAGGGCTGGGTCGGCGAGAGGGGGCTCAGCGGTGGACTGCTGAGCTGCCGGCGAGGTCGGCGGCGTGAGCGTCGAGCCGGCGGATCGCGCTTGCGATCTCGCTCACCCCCTCGGCGCCCGACGACGCGGTGCCCGAGATCTCCTCCACCGTCTCGGTCTGCTGCGACACCATCTCGGTGAGGGCCAGCTGGTCGGCCTCCAACCCTGCGACCAGGCCGGAGATGGTCTCGGTCGCGGTTCCCGATGCGTCGAGGCGCTGTTGAATCTGATCCACCACGGTCGTGATGTTCGTGGCTGACGTGCTCGTCAGCTGGGCGAGATCCTTCACGTCCTTCGCCACGACGGCAAACCCCCGACCAGCTTCGCCGGCCCGGGCGGCCTCGATGGTGGCGTTCAGGGCGAGCAGGTTCGTCTGGCTCGACAGTTCGGTAATCGTGTCGACGATGCCGACGATCTCCAGGCCCGCCTCTTCCAACCTGGTTATCGACTCTTGGCTGTCGGTGGTGGCCGCTGACATCCGCCCGAGCGCCTCCTGAGCCCGAATCGCCATCTCCGATCCGGCTCGCAGCGAGGTCGCCAACTCTTCGACGGCGCC
>JBCCFL010000053.1:0-38891 GCA_039029735.1 Actinomycetota bacterium
ACCGGCAACGACCTCGCGGATGTGACCGAACGACACCACCGCCGCCGACCCACCAATCAGAACCAGCAGCGCGCTGATGGCACGGAGCATGAACCGGGCACCACGAGTAGAGGGCAAGTCCATCGCCAACGCTGCGATCTCCGAAGCGAGGATGAATGCAGCCGGAGCAGTCAGCCCGACCGCCCACCCGACCGGGGTGCCATCCGATGCGAGCACGTTGGCTGCCATGGAGACGGTTGCGCCGCCGAGAGCGGCTGTGGTGCACGCGGTGCGGAACCGGCGGATCGTGTGCAAGTGCACGTCACTGAGAAGGTCGCCGGCATCGGTCACGGGGCGCTCCAGAACGACTGCCCATAGGCATACGCCGTGTCCAGCGCGCCAGGAGCAGCCCCGGCCAAGAACACCGCGAACATGCCGATACCGACGATTGCGGCCAGCTTCCCAGCCGACGGGTTCTTCCACATCGTCACCAACAGGTTCCACACCACCCAGATCGTGCCCAGCAGCACAACCGCCCCGAGGAGCAACGCGAGGGCCTGGGTAGCGAGAGCGGTGAACTTGGCACCGATCGAGTCGATCTGAGCAATCACGGGCATAGGGGATTCAATGGGCGACATCACGCCACCTCTCCTTCACTGATTCGGGGATCCCGGGAATGGCTGGCGAACGCCAGCTCCAACGACGCCGGCACCTCACGACCGACAGCGGCAGCGCAAACGCGGCTGAGGGCTGCTTCGGCTCGGCGGACACGGGCTCGGGCCTCGATCGACGGCCGGGCGATGTAGGCGCACTCGGCCGACACCACCGCCAGCTCGGCATCGAGCAGCGGACGCTCGGCCTCCAACTGGGCCAGCTCCGCCGCAGTTGGTTCGCGCCACTCGGGATCGGGGGTGGCGACCAAGACGAGGGTCACGGCGGACCCTCCCCGTACAACGACCAATACACATCGAGCAGCTCAACAGCCAGATCACGCACCAGAGCCTCCAACTCGTCATGACCCATCTCGTCGCCCACAACAGCGATCAGGCCGGCCTGGGAATCGAGGACCGTGTCGATCGTCTCGGCCAAGGCGGCGTCGCACGGTGCGACGTTCATTGCGTTCGGCGGGGTCACGATCGCCCCTCCTCGGCTGCTACCTGAGCGGCGATGGCCTCATCCGACGCCTTGGCATCGGCGCCAAGCTCAGCCAGACGGCGAGCCCGGTACTCCGAATCAGTCAAGAACTGCGGCGGGACCGCCACGGCACGACGCTTACGCTGAACCACCTGAGTGACTCCTTCTGCACACACGGGATGGATGAACTTGGACCGGGCCTCAGCAGCTGCAACTGCTGGGGCCCACCTGCTTCCCATTTGTTCTAGAAAACCTAGGACGAGTTGTCAAGGAATCCAACTGGAAATTCCAGGCCACCTAGGTAGGCCCTGCGGGAACTAGGCTTGGAAGACGATGACCTCCCCAAGACCTGACGACACGAGATCGCCCTACCTGCAGATCGTCGAAGACCTCAGACGATCGATCGTCACGGGCACAATCGGGCCCGGCGAGAAGTTGCCGACCAATGCCGAGTTGAAGCGGCGCTACAAGGTCGCAAGCCAGACCGCCCAGAACGCAATCAACACCCTCAAGTCGGAGGGGCTCGTCTACGGCGTCGCCGGCAGGGGCGTGTTCGTGCGCTCAGATCTCGACACCGAGCGCCTCGCTGGCAATGCCGCCGCGAGCGAACACGGAACGGACTTCGAGCAACGGGTCCTTCAACGCCTCGACGCCCTGGCCGATCGGGTGACGACTATCGAGCACCGGCTCGATAGTGTCGAACGCAGCGACGATACTGCGGTCCGCGGGGCGGGTCGCAGTGCCTGACGACGACGAGACCACAGTTCGCTCCTCCGTGATTGCCGCAGCGACCGCTGCTGGCTACGAGGTGACAGAGCTGGAGCTTCTGCGAGTCGGCAACAACTACGTCTTCGCCGATCAGGACCAGGCGAACGTGTACCGAGTACCGATACGCCCCGTTGAGGCTTCGCTTCTTCGCGCAGAGAACGAGCGGATGATTACTCTTGCGGCAAAAGGGGCACCGATCCTCGCCCCGCGCCAAGGCGACCCGCTCCATCTTGAGGGCGGCCAACTCGTGACCGTTTGGCCTCTGGGCGAGAGCCCACAGTCAGATCCCAGCGAGTCGCTAGCGCCGGTACTGGCACAGCTGCACGAGGTTGCAACGATCGAGGGACTACCTGTCTGGGCTGGCTTCGGCCGCGGGTCCTACCGGATCGGCGTGGCCAGAACGAGCGGCGTCCCGACCGACATGGTCGACGAGGTGGCCGGACGTCTCGATGAACTGGAGCAGACGTTCCCGGCCTGGCCCAAGGACATCCTCGTCCACGGCGACCCCCACCTCGGGAACCTCGTCCGGGTCGGCACACAATATCTGCTGATCGACCTGGACGACCTCGCCATTGGCTGCCGCGAGGTCGACCTCGCCCCGATGTACACGGCCTACCACCGCCTGCCGAACGTCGCCGGCTCCTGGGAAGCGTTCTACGGTGCCTACGGCCACGACGTGGATCTAGACCTGCTCCAGATCTTCGTGCAACTCAGACAGCTCACGATGGTCGCGTGGCTGTTCACGCTCTGGGACCACCGGCCAGAGTCGCGACAAGAAGCGATCCATCGTGTGGCCACGCTGGATGAACCAGCACAATGGAATCCGCTATGAACGACTCGGACGTATTGTGGGCACACTCCCCCCTCCGCCGACGCGACCAACTCCGGATCTGCCAGGTGCGCGCCGTCGTTACCGACGGACGATTCGCAACACCGGAAGAGATCCCTTTGGCGACCGCTGGGCTGGACCTCGGTCGCCTCGCCGACTCCCTCGACGCAGCAGGCCCGCTAGCACCGACCCTGATCGCCGCCGTGCACGCAAGCGAAGTGCAACTTGTCGGCGCACGTTCGGGCCAACGTCAGGCGTCATGGCAAAGGCTCCGCCTCGGGATACCGGGCGGGGGCATCGTCGATGTGCGGCTCCTGGCAATCCCCTGGCCGTCGCTTCAAGATGCGATTCCGCTGCTCGAAGATCTCTACTATGAGTCCTTCTCAGGTGAGCGAGCCGACTGGGACGTGCTCAACGTCCCTGATGTTGGCCACCTCGATGCCGTGAGCCCTGTACACCAACTCGTCTTCGTGCCTGACAGCCAGGAAGAGCCAAGCTTCGAGACCGTACAACGGCTCGTCTACCGGGCCGATCTCGATGCGATCGAAGAGCACTCCTCAATCGCTCACCCCGAAGAACTCAACCGGCGGCCCGGTCAGCTAGCAGCTGTTGGAGCCTACGGCGCAGTGTTGTGGGGCCATCAGGACTATGTCGAGAGCGCGCTGATCATCTCCTCGGCACTCGCAGTGGCGGCGACCGCCTGCGTCCATGATGTCCGACGCAAGGCGCTCGCCCACCTAGCGGTGGTCGACGGGATTGCGCATGGTGACGAACAAGCGACGCTGCGCGCCGAACTCGCGCGCAATCTCACCCGACTCCAAGTTGACCTCACCTTCGGAGCCGAAGCTGCGGCGACAGTCCGGCCGCTGTTCCGGAGCCTGAGGCCGAGCGCGTACCATCGCGCCCTCTTCGACTCCACAGGAGTCATCGAAGAGTCGAGACTAGTCAACCGTATGATCGACCGATTGCTCCGCGTGGTCGAGGTCGAGGCTCGACACTTCTAAGGAGAACTCCTCCCTAGTCCCGCACGATGGCTAGGGCCGTGCCGGCTTGCGAGTTCGAAGAGGTCCGATGTCGAGTTCGACACGCGGGTCATCGATCCGAGCTCCGTGCCGGGCAAGATCGGATAGCCGAAATCGCGTGCCACGGAGTTCGGCACCTTGAAGGTCGGTGTTACCGAGCACCGCTCGATGCATTGTGGCCCCGGAAAGATCAGCGCACCGCATGTCGGCGTAGGTGAGATAGGCGCCATATAGGCGTGCCCCGACGAGCGTCGATCCCCTCAGATTGCAGCTTTGCAGATTGGCATTCGCGAGACTCGCATTGGTGAGATCCGAGTCTCTGAGATTCGAGTTCGGCATCTCGGCGCAAATCAAGACGGCGTGACCCAGGTCAGCATGCACAAGATCGGACCCACCGAGTCGGCATCGTTCAAGAATCGCATGGCGAAATCGTGCTCGACTCGCCCTCAGGCCCCTCATGTCAGCCGAGGTGAGGTCCGCCCGTCGGAAGTCAGCCTTCTCAGCGCGGGATCTATTCAGGTAGCAACGTCTCATTTCGGCGGCTTGGAAGTTCGCGTTACTAAGGTCGCAGTCGGTCAGAAGAGCCTGGGAGATCGCAGCATTGGCGAAGTTGGCGCGAACGGCAGTCACGCCATCAAGGTCCGCCTTGTCAACAGTTGCCCCGGACAGATTTGCGCCACTGAGGTCTGCCCCCCTCATCGTGGCGCCTAGAAGGTTTGCGCCTTCCAGGTTGGCACCAGTCATGCGCGCTGCGGCTAGATTCGCGCCCGTCAGGTCCGCACCAGCGAGATTGGCGCCGCTTAGGTCGCACGCTTCGAAACTGGCGGACCTGAGGACGGCATGACGCAGATCAGCGCTCGCAAGATCGCGGCCGTCGAACCGCTCTCCGACCAACCGGTACCATGCGAGGTCCTTTGCGAGTAACTGGGCTGCGAGCTCTCCTCCGGATGGCGTTCGGTCGCGCCGTCGAGTTGCGTCTACACCGCCGCTCAGTATGTGCTCTTCCGCATCCCGTAGACGCAACCTAACCCACTCGGTGGACCTACCGAAGTGTCCCGCTATCTCAGCCGGCGTGAGATCGACCTGAGCCTCAGTGAGACCCCAACGTAAGCGGAGGACCTCGGCCGTCGCTTCCGGGAGGCCATCGATCAGCCCGCTCAGGTGCGCCTCGCGTTCAAGTCGAATTGCGATCTGATCGTATATCTCCCACGAACGATCGTCGGTCAGGCGCAAGCCTCGTTCTACTCCGTCGGCTCCAACCTCATCGAGCGACTGGGGTGGCGACGCTTTACTCCTGAGTTCGTCAATAGCCTCCGGAGTAGATCCGACCGCAACTGCGATCTCGTCGGACGTCGGTGACCTCCTAAGGCGCTGGCTCAGATCACTATCAGCATTCGCCACATGTGCCCGAAGCCTCCATACACGACCTGGCATCCGAACCACAGACTGGCTCGCCTGAAGCGCATCCGTCATTGCAGTAGCCAGCACCTTGCGCATCCATGCGGCCTGGGACGGGTGAGTTCGATCCCATGCCGGGTAGGAGCTGACGAAAGCAACAGCGCCGATCTGCGCCAGGTCGTCGCTGGTCAAACCATTTCGCACGAACGGCGCACGCCGACGAGCGAGTGCGCGAATGGTTGGCTCCCACTCGTTGTAGGCGTGCGCAAGGTCGGCGTTCGCTACCGAACTCACGGGCTGACCTTCGTGGCCGCGGCGCCAGCGCCAACAATGGCCACGGTCGCTGCCGCTACTGCCGTGAGCTGATCGTTGTCGAGGCCGAGTGTCGCTGTGGCCGCCAGGATCAGCAGGACCGAGACGACGAAGAGCAGAACCGCTCGAGGGCTCATTCCTTCTCCCGGTGGCCTACTCGGGGTGGTTGTATGAAGCGGTGTCTTGTGCGATGGCATTCGGGTCTCCAGGCGAGATGCGTCAGGAGCCCCGGGCTGTGCCGGTGACGCCGCTACACGTCGGGGTTGTCCGACAAGCTGGCCCAGGGCTCCATTCTTTGTTGTCGAGGCGGACCTCGCAAGAAGGCCCAAAATGAGCGAAGGCCCCGGGTAGCGGACCGGGACCTTCTGAACTCGAATCGCCTCGACAACTACCGGGAGACTCGATACGTGTCTTTCTATAGGGAGCAGGGGTGCGGAAACCCAAACCTCCAGCTCAGAGCTCTAGATGGCCGGGCCTCCGAGGTGATGACGCAGCTCCTCCACCTGTCCGCGCTTTCCGAATGCGCTCCGCGTTAACCGAAGCGGCGAGCTGCTCGACCTGATCGGGGGATGCGGCGACGGTCCCACATCTGTGATGCCATCACAAGGAGTCCAACCGCGCCGATCAACAGCGCCACGGCCGAATAGATCGGCCAGTACAGGTCGAGATCGAGCAGCGAGCTTTCTCGATCGACGTCGGTCGTCGCGACTCCAAAGTAGGCGAGGACTAGGGAGAGCGGGACGGTGATGCCTGCTAGCAGTTGGGCGCCGAGCGACCAGCGTCGAACACGAAGCTCGCTGATGATGGCTTCGGCGTTCTGCAGGGTGGCCAACTCGTCGCCGACGCTGGCTCGAAGCCTTTGGAGCATTCGCTCGACACCTATTGCTTGATCTCGAATGCCGGCGGCTTCATAGAGTGCGCCGTGATAGGACTCGATCCGGAGGCTCGGCAGCATGGGCCGGATTGTCGTCGAGGCCTCGGCACCGAAGGTCAACTCGGCCTCTAGGGCACTCAGTGTCTCCTGGGTCCCGACAAGCTCGCTCCGCAACTGTCGGCGCCGAGCCGAGGTGAGGTAGGCGTCGTCGCTCGTCGTTGCGTTGCGGTGGAGATCACTCAGGGCAGCATGAGCGAGCGCCCGGGTCTGCTGGAGGCTCGACACCGCCGACACGTTCAGTGCTGCGGACACGACAACGCCCTGCTCGACGTCAGCTTGCTGCTGCCAAAGCACCGTGCCGTAGGCGCCGACGGCCGCAACCTGCCCAAACCGCCGGTTCAACTCGGCTGGCTGTGAGATCGACGTGAACTCGCGACGGGCGTCGTCGTCGAATCTGTAGATAAGCCGCTGCCAGAGATTCCAATCGGGTTCGGCGTGGCCGTCGGGAAGCAGGACGACCTGGTGCATCGGCTGGACACGATCTGGCGGTTCGCCCGGATCATCGATGTCGCTCGCATCCCAGATGGTGGGCTCACCTTCGATCTCTTCGTAGTACAGGTCCTCCAGTAGGTGCAGCGTGTCGGTCAGAGATCTCCACGGAGTCGCTATCAGCCTGACGTCAACGAGCCCGCCGCCGGCAACGTCCACGCGGAGCCGCATCCAGTCGGTTTCTCGCTCGGCCCAACGTGCCCCGGCCAGCTCGATCTGGCTGCGATGAGCCACGGCTGCGATACGTGGCGCGATCCCATCTGTTGCGTCGACGAAGGAGTTCATCCGACCAAGATCGAAGACGTGGCTCAGCGGAGCGCCGACTGCATCAAGACCTGATGCGTCGACTGAACTGGTCGCTCGGATCTGGCAAACGCGCAAATGACTCCGCGAACGCAGAGGGTTCGCTTCTCGCATGTCGGTTGGGATGCTCGACGCTTCTCCCACTGCTCCGCCGCCCCCGATCGATCTCGGATCTGCGTTGACTTGGTCCGCCCCTGGTCCGTAGACGGGGGCGAATCAGCGTTCATGGCAGGCAACGGCGGTCAAACCAGACCGAACCGCTGACCTGCAAAAACCTGCTCCGCAAGCGGGTGAGCTGCGGCGCCCCCGGCAAGAATCGAACTTGCGCTCCTGGTTCCGGAGACCAGTGCTCTATCCACTGAGCTACGGGGGCTGGGAGGCACCACGTTAGCGGCGCCCGGCCTGACCAGCGCCCCGGTTTCACCGAATCGGCCCCACCGACAACGTTGGCGCCAAGCCCGCCGGCAGGCCCTACCGTGGAACGACGATGAGTCCTCTCCCCTGGTCACTGCTGCCTGACAACGCCTCGCTCGGTCCGACCGGGCAGCTCGTGATCGGCGGATGCGACACGCTCGACCTCGCCGCCGAGTTCGGCACCCCCGCCTTCGTTTACGACGAGGACCACCTCCGCGCCCGCTGCCGCGAAGCCGCCGACGCCTTCGGCGAGCACGCCGTCTACGCCTCCAAGGCCTTCCTCTGCCGGGCGATGGCCCGCCTCGCCCATGAAGAAGGTCTCGGCATCGACGTGGCGTCGGGCGGCGAACTCGCCGTGTGCCTGGCCGCCGGAGTGCCCGCCGACAAGCTCACGTTCCACGGCAACAACAAGTCGATCGCCGAGCTCCGTCACGCCATCGAGGTCGGCGTCGGCCGCATCGTTGTCGACAGCTTCGACGAACTCGACCGTCTCGATCGCCTCCGCGCCGAGGGCATGCCGACCCCCAAGGCCCTCCTCCGGATCACCCCCGGCATCAAGGCCGAAACTCACGACTACATCGCCACCGGCCAGGACGACTCGAAGTTCGGCTTCACCGTCTCCACCGGCGCCGCCGCCACCGCCGTGGAACGGGCCCGCAACTCCGACGCCGTCGACCTCGTCGGCCTTCACGCCCACATCGGCTCCCAAGTGTTCGCCGTCGCCTCGTTCGCCGCCGCCGTCGAAGCCCTCGGCGCCTTCGCCAACCCGTTCGGGCTCGACGAGCTGATCGTGGGCGGCGGGCTCGGCGTCGCCTATGTAGAAGGTGAGGAGTCGGCCACGATCACCCAGTGGTCCCGCATCATCCAGAAGGCCGCCGCGGAGGCCGGCATCACCGCCACCATCGGCATCGAACCTGGCCGGGCCATCGCCGCAGCCGCCGCCGTCACCCTCTACACCGTGGGCACCATCAAGCCCCTCCCCGGCATCCGCACCTACGTGGCCGTTGACGGCGGCATGAGCGACAACCCTCGGCCCGTGCTCTACGGCAGCGGCTACGAGTCGTTCCTCGCCCGGGCCGTGACCGCCGACCGCACCACCGAGGCCCGCCTCGTTGGCAAGCACTGCGAGTCGGGAGACCTGCTGGTGCGCTCCGCTCGCCTGCCCGACGATGTGGCCGTTGGCGACATCGTGGCCACCCCCGTCACCGGCGCCTACGGGCACTCGATGGGCTCCAACTACAACAAGATCCTGCGGCCGCCGGTGGTGTTCTGCCGCAACGGCGACGCCCGTCTCGTGGTTCGGCGCGAGACCTACGACGACCTCCTCTCCACCGACGTCGGCTGACTCCACCACAACTGGGCAGAAATACCTGTCGAACGGTGGACATGCTGGTCAGCGCTCCATAAGCTCACCCTCGGCTGCGGAGCCTGGGGCAGGGATTCGCGCACACGCCCCCGCCCCCAACCTCGAGGTCGAATCCCCGTGGCTCCCGTCCCCCGCTTCCGAGCGCTTGCCGTCGTGGCTGTCGTCGGCATCGTCACGCTCGTGGGTGCCGCAGCATCGGCGGTGTCGTTCCAACTCGCCGACGACGGCTGCCGCGGGCTGACCCAACAGGGCGAGGACGCCACCTCCTTCACCGGCCGCCTCAAGATCATCACCCACAGCGACGCCAATGGCGGGGCAGCCATGGGGAGCCGCAACAACGGCGAGGCCGTCTGGACCGCCACCGACCTCGGCGCCGACCGGGCCGAGTACTGCATCGACGTCCCCCGATCCGGCACCTACACCGTGAGCGCCGCGGTGCGCGCACCGCTCCGCACCAGCAACTCGTTCTGGGTCACGGTCGACGACGGCAACCCGTTCGACTGGCACCTCCCGGTGTCGAAGACCTACCGGGTGACCAGCCTCACGTCCGGCCCCGCCTGGGAGCCGGTGGAACTTGCGCTCACAGCTGGCACCCATCGCCTCACCTTCGACATGCGCGAGGACGGCGCCCGCCTCGACTGGTTCGAGCTGTCACTCCAATGCGGCGCGCTCACCCAAGAGGCCGAGCACGCGACCGCCCTCGACGGCCGCATGGTGGTGATCGGCGACGACACTGCCACCAACGGATGGGCCACCGGCTCGGTGGACGACGGCGTGACCCGAGGCGACGTGGAGGAGGACTACGCCGAGTACTGCGTTGACACTCCTACGGCCGGGGCCTACGAACTCACCGGGCACGTATCGGCCACCGGCGATACCGCCGACTCGTTCTGGGTGCGGGCCAACGACGGCCCAAAGCACGCCTGGCACCTCACCCACACCACCGGCTACGCCGACCAGGCCCTGCCCGTGACCCTCGACCTCGACGCCGGCCCCAATCAGCTCCGCCTGTACGTGCGGGAGGACGGCGCCCGCATCGACCGCTTCTCGCTCGCCCCTGCCAATGGGAGCGACGGCGGCGATGACGACCCCACACCTACCACGGCTCCGTCCACCACCACCGAGCCGTCGACCACAACGGAACCGCCATCAACCACCGCGCCGTCGAGCACCACCAGCACCACCGAGCCGACCACCACCAGCACCACCGAGCCGACCACCACCACAACCACCTCGACCACGACATCGCCACCCGGCGACGATCCCGACCATCGCCTCTCCCCCGGCAACCTCGATCAGATCTGGCCGGCGCTCCAGCCGGGCGACCTCGTGCATCTCGACCCCGGCACCTACACCGGCGGCGAGATCGACATCACCGTGGAGGGCACCGCTGCGAGCCCCGTGCGGATCGTGAAGACGCCAGGCACCACCGGCGCCGTGATCTTCGACGGCCAGGACGCCAACAGCCACCTGTTCAACATCACCGGGGCCCATATCGAGATCGGGGGCACCACCGTGGGCGCCGACTGGCAGCCCGACATGGTGATCCGCGACTTCACCTACGCCGGCATCCGCCTGCGCGACGAGGCCAACGACCTCCACCTGCACCACATCCACTTCGACTCCATCGGGGGAGCCGTCGGCGGCTCCAGCGGGTTCGCCGTGCGAATGAACGGCCACAACGTGGTGTTCGAACACAACCGCATCGAGGACCCGTCGGCCGACGCCCTCCAGGCCGAAACCGGAGGCGGCACCGACATCGCCAACTGGGTGATCCGCCACAACTACGGCTCCAACCGCTCCGACAACGGCCGCTGGGCGTGGAACGCCGCCTCCCACGCCGACTTCGTGCAGATCCAGGCCGGCCCCGCTCGCGACATCGAGATCACCGGCAACCTTCTCGTCGGCTACACCAACCCGCTGCTGTTCGGCGACAACTGGGGCAGCGCGAGCGACGTGTCCGTGACCGACAACTTCGTGCTCTACGAGGCCAACGGCCTGTCCACCCACTCCCAGGGCAACGTGGACGGCACCTGGACGATCACCAACAACCACTTCGTGATCTACGAACTCGACGGCGTGGACGGCGGCGGCCGTCATGCCATCAAGCTGGTCGACTCCCAAGCCGGCGGGGGCGCCACGGTGAGCTGCAACGTGTTCCACGGCGAGATCAACAAGGCCAACCTCGACATCGCCGCCAGCGTTGCGTTGACGTCGGCCGACAACGTGGAGTCGGGCCTCACCGAATCATTCGATGAGATCGCAAGCACTGCCCTCGATCTCGGCTACTCGATGGCGAACGCCCGCGATCTCACCGGCATCACCACGCTCACCTCGCCGCCATCCGGGTTCGGGTGCGTGCCCGGTGCGCCGTTCGCGTCACCGGCCGAGCACCTCGCCTGGATCGCCGGCCAGTAGCCGGACCGCCGCCGGCTCAGATCCCCTTGCCGAAACGGTGGGCGGAGGAGAGCACCCACCCGGCCGGCACCCCGGCCGCCACGGCCAGCGCCACCGGCACCCGCCGCTCGGTGGGGTTGAGGGTGACGCACCGACCGGCGGTGCGCAGCGCCCTCAGGCGATGGCCCATCGCCGCCTGGGCCACGGCCCGCTGACCTTCGATACGGGCGAACCCCCGCCGGTCTGCTGACAGCGCCGGGTGCTTCATCACCAGGTAGTCGAGGGCCTGGTCGATCATGTTCCACTTCTCGAAGAAGAACGACGCTCCGTGCCACCACACCCGCACCAGCGGCACCTCGGCCACCGCGATCGGGGCCACCTCGGCCGTGCGCAGGAAGAGGTCGTAGTCCTCGGCGTAGCTGCCGGGCAGCATTTCGTCGACGTAGCCGATCTGATCCACCAAGGTGTCGCGGTGCACAAGCCAGCTCGACGGGTGCACCTCGGTCATCCGGTCGCGGCAGAACCCTTCGTGGGTCACCAACGCGGGGTCGGGCACCCGGGCGGTGTCGTTGCCCTCGTAGCGGATGAAGATCCCCGTGCACGCCGCCCGTGCCATGGGCTGGGCCTCGAGCGCGGCGAACTGCGCTGCGAGTTTTCCGTCGAGCCATTCGTCGTCGTCGTCGCAGAACGCGATCCACGCGTTGCGGGCGGCGTCGATCCCACTGTTGCGAGCCCCGGCCAGACCGGCCGCCCGCACGTTGGTGGTCACCACGATCCGGCGATCGAGCGCCTCGTCGATCCGCACCAGCGACTGGTCGGGCTCGGAGCGATCGAACACCACGATCACCTCGATCGGGTGGGCGAAGTCCTGACTCCACACGGCGTCCAGGGCGCGCCGCAACAGTTCGGGCCGATCTCGGGTGGCGATGACCACCGTGACCGAACGATCCGTCAGATGGGTGACCGATGGAGCCTTCACGCCTCACGTCCTTCCGAGTGGTCGGCTGATGGGTCCGACGCGGCCGGACGGGCGTCGGGATCTCCTGGCGGGTCGAGCGGGGTGTCGATGCCGAGCAGCTCGTCGAGTTCGCGGGCGAAGGCCACGATCCCCGGAGCCACGTGGCCCGAGGTCCCCACCACGAAGCGTTCAGGGTGGGCCACGGCCACATCGAGCAAGCCGGGCAACTCGGCGATGTCGGTGGCAACCTGCGCGATGTCCTCGTTGGCCAGGTGCCACCCGAAGCGCAGCTGGTGGCCGTCCACGTGTTCGCCGAAGTCAGGATCGCGGGGAACGACAATCGGCACCCGGCCGGCGGCCCGAACGTCCATCACGGTCGACGGCCCGCCGTGGGTGACCACCACGGTGGCCGCCTCGAACAGCTGACACAGCTCGTCGTAGGGGATCAGCTCACGACTCTCGGCATGGACGGTGGCCGTCGACGTGCCTCGTTGCACGACGACGGCCACGTCCGGGTGGGCCCCCGCCCACGTATCGGCGGCTCCGACAAGCCGGTCGAACGGGTGGTGATCGGTCCCGACCGACACAACCACGAGCGCCCCGGGGCCGGGGGGAGCCCCGTAGGCCGGCGAGGGAATGATCGTGAGCTCAGAGGTTGGGTCGGTATCGAATGTCGTCATCAGTAGACGGGTCCAATCAGGGTCGAGCTCGGGTACGCGTCAGCCTGGGCGGGCCATTGGGTCAAGAAGCGCGAGGACAACGGGTGACACAGCCGCCCCGTGAGGGTGCGGCTGTCGATCCGGTCGTACACCTCCACATAGACGGTCGGGACACCGGTGAGCCGTGCGAGCAGGAAGAACGGCACCGCCACCCCTGCGCCCGACGAGATCACCACGTCGGGCTTGAACCGGCGCATGACCCGCACGGCGAGCACCAGGTTTCGCAGGAGGTTCTTTGCGCTGCGGGTGGTGGGGTGATGGGCGGGGACAACCACCTCGCCGTCGAGCTTGGAGCGCGCGTCGGCCTGATCGAACGTCACCCAGCAGCGTTCGTGATGCTGCCACCAGGGTCGAAGCTCCACGAGCTGAGAGAGATGCCCACCAGCCGAACACACCAACAGCACCCGCTGTCGATCGTCGGTTGTTGCCGCCACTGCCCCAGCCCCGACACGCCGCTCTGCGATCCAGGCCATGGGTGGGTATCGACATTCGGCCCAGATTTCTGAAGAGCTGTGTGGTGCTGCATGGGCAACACGATTCAGCTTCCGAGGCTCGCGGCCGACGGGGGAGAGATGTCGGCGCTCCTGACGATTCCCCCGGCCACTCTCGACGACGATCTCCGCTGGCTCTACGACGTGCTCGGCACGGCGAGCGACGCCGGCGTGTCGGAGTACCTGGTGCGACCCTCTGCCGACGAACCCCGCCTGCTCGTTCCCATCGACACGCCCCGCATCGCCGCCGGCGCCATGCGTCGAGCGGTGGGCGGCGACCTGCGGCGGGATCGGGCCATGGCCCTGGCCGCCCGAGCGGCCGGTCGGGTCGGCCTCGCCGGGGCAATGCCGGGCGACCGCATGCGGCTCCCCCGCTTCGATCTCGTGGAGCGCCTCGCGGTGCGCCTCGGTGAACCCGAGCTGACTGCGGCCGTGACCATCGGCCCCCGTCGACGCAACCGCAAGCCCGTCCTGCAGTTGATCCGCCCCGACGGTGCGGTGATCGGCTTTGCCAAGGTGGGCTGGTCTCCGCTCACCCGAGACCTCGTGATCGACGAGGCCACCGTGCTCACCGCCATCGACGGGAAGCTGCCGGCCTGGCTCCACCCCCCGGTGGTGATCGCCACCGAATACACCGCCGAGCTGGCCGTGGTGGTGACCTCCGCCCTCGCTCCGCCCGCAGTCGCCCGCGGGCCCCGCCGCTCGCCGGCCGAGGTGGTGACTGCCCTGGCCGACACCGACGCCGCACCAGCCTCGGCCGTGGCCGACCTGCCGTTCCTCTCCCCTCGCCCCGTTGCCGAGGGCGTCGAACCGTTGCTCGAATCCGCCGACATCGATCGCCTGCTCGGCCGGCACGGTGCCGAGCGAGTGACGATCGGGCTCTGGCACGGCGACTTCACGCCGTGGAACCAGGCCGCTCGCGGCGACACCATCGCTCTGTGGGACTGGGAGTTCGCCGGCTGGGGGCGCCCCGTCGGCTTCGATCTGCTCCATCACCGGTTCGAGCGGCACCGCCGAAGCCCCGGTGGTTCGAACACGCTCGCGCTCCGGGTACTCGAAACGGAGGCGACCCGCGTGCTCGACGCCCTCCGGCTCGACCTCAGCCGGAACCAGGTCGAGGCCATCTTCGACTGCTACCTCGTCGAGCTGATCGCCCGCGAGCAACGGCTGGCCGACCAGCGGTGGAGCGGCGGCTCCCTGGCCGCCCTCGGGCCTGTCGCCACCGACCTCCTGCGCCGCCGGCTCCAACGTCGCCCGTGAACGCTCGGCGGGTGGCGGCCCCGCTGGCCCTGCTCGGGGCCGTGGTCACCACCGTGGCCAACTTCGGGCTGGCCCTCCTCGTGGCCCGCGCTGGTGCCGAGACAGCGGGCGTGTTCTTCGCTGCGACAGCGGTGATCACGATCGCCGGGAACACGTGCAGCCTCGGCACGATGACCGCGTTCGTGTGGTCGCTCCCCGAGGCCACGCAGGGGTCGAACCCGAACCTGCGACGCCTCGTGCTGTCCACTGCCCTGGCCGTCACGCTGGTCGGCGCCGGAGCCGGACTCGCCCTGACAGCGATGGCCGATCCGGCTGGTCGTGCGATCGCGGGGTCGAGTGGCGACGACGTGGCCACCATGCTGCGTCTCCTCGCCGTCGTGGTGCCGTTCTGGGCGCTGACCGTGAGCCTGCTTGGCGCCACCCGCGGCCTCGGGTCGATGACACCCACTGTGGTGGTGAACCAGGTGCTCCGACCGCTCGGTCAGGTGGGGGCCGTGACGGTGGTGGTGCTGGCGGGATGGACGTCGGCCCAGTCGCTGGCACTCGCCTGGGGCGTGCCCGTGGTGTTGGCGGCGGGAGCGACCGTGGCTGCCACGGCTCAGCTAGGCGGCTTCGCCGCCGGAGCCGACGCTGCGCCCAGCATGCGGGCGTTCTGGCGTTACGCCCGCCCGCGGGCCGTGTCGAGCGCAGCCCAGGTGGCGCTCGAACGGCTCGACGTGGTGATCGTCTCGGCCCTTGCGGGCCCCGCTCTGGCCGGCATCTACGGGTCGATCAGCCGCTTCGTCACGGCCGGCAACTTCGCGGTGTTCGCCATCGGGCAAGCCACGTCGGGGCCGCTGCGGCGGGCGCTGGTCGACGATGATCGGGCTGGCGCCCAGCGCCTCCTGCAGAACACCACGGCGTTCATGGTGCTGATCACCTGGCCCTACTTCCTGGTGCTCGCGCTCCACGGCTCCACGGTGGCCACGGTGTTCGACCCGAGCTACGCCGTTGGCGGATCGGCGCTTGCGATCATGGCTGTTGCGATGTTGGCGAACAGCTTCGCCGGCCCCGCCGATCTCGCCCTCTTGATGCTCGGCCGCAGCGGCATGTCGCTACTCGTGACCGTAGGCGCCCTCGCTACCGACCTCGTGCTGGCGTGGCTGCTCGTCCCCCGCTGGGGCCTCGTCGGCGCCGCCATCGCCTGGGGGGCCGCGGTCATCATCCAGAACGGGGCGGCGGCGCTCCTGGTGCACCGCATCGGCGATCTGCGGGCTCAGTCGACCACGGCCACGGTGCTCGGCGCCGCCGCAGTCGCCGCCGTGGTGCCGGTAGGGCTGTTGGCCGCCGACTCATGGCGAGGCGTCGCCGTCACCATCGCCGTTGGTGCGTTGCTCCTGGGCCCGGTGGCCGCCGGGGCCGCCGTTCGGCTGGGGTTCTTCGGAGCTCTGCTGCCGGCGCCGCTCAGCCGGCTGGCTCGAACCGGCTGATCAATCGGGCGAAGGCGTCAGCCGACTCCGTCGACGAGTCGTACGGCCATGCGCAACCCGGCCATGACCGGTCGATCACGCTGAACCACGCCACGAACTCCACCTGCTCGGCCACCAATGGGGTGGCGAGGGTGTCGGCCAGGGCATCGATCCAGTCGGCCTTGCGCTGCGGGTTGGCCCAGTCCTCGCTGGAGGCGATCTCGGGGACGGCGAGAGGCTTGCCGTGCTCGGCAGCGAACGCCAGAGCCGGCGCCAACAGCTCGTCGGGCATCAGCCATGGCCGGTCGGTGCCTTGGCAGTCGTACCAGTTGTAGGGGTCGACGCCGATGACGTCGACCACGTCGTCGCCGGGGTACCACTCGTCGATCTCGCCCGAGGCGTAGGCGCTGCGCCCGAGCACGAGCACGGTGCGGGTATCGGTGCCGCCCCGCTCCCGCAGCACCTCCACGGTGCGCCGCCACGCAGCCACGAAGTCGGCGGCATCACCGTTGGCAGCCGAGTCCGACGTCTCAGGCTCGTGGTTCATCGTGAAGTAGACCTGCTCGCCGAGCGGCGCCACGGCGTCGACCCACTCCACCAGCCGCTCGTACACGTCCGAGCCGGGTTCGGCGTCGGCCAGCGCCCGCCAGGCGATCACGGTGCCGTCGTCGGTTCGGGGCCGCACCGACAGGTGGAGGGTTCTGCCCTCGTCGAGGAGGCGCTGATGGTCGGCCGTCGGGAACGGCGTGTTCCATCGGGTGAACACCCGCACCACACCGACGGTGGCGGCGATGTCGGCCTCAAGGCCGGCGAGGGCCTCAGGATCGGAGCCCGGCACGGCTGCCCCGACGAGCACTGCGGGGCGGGCTGCGCCGTCGCCCGCCTCGCCATCGCCGGGGGCGTTTCCGCCCGTGTCGCCGGGGGCCTCCACCCGGGGCAGTTCGTCGGGGGCGAGCGCTTCGCTCCGCAGCGCCGAGCCGTCACCGCCAGCATCGGCGCTGCAAGCCCCGCCCACGAGCACGATGGCAAGGGCAGCGGCTCCCACCCGCGAGATCACGTCAACGGTCACCGGCCAGCTCCTGTTGGTAGCGGAGGGCGACGGCCACCGCCCCCAGAACGGCGAACAAGGCGTGGGGGATCATGAGATAGAAGGGCGACTGCACGAACGCCACCACGAGCACGGCGTGGGCCCACAACCCTGCGGCCGTCTGTTGCTTGCGGGTATGCCAGGCGAACGACGCCAGCGCCCCCATGAAGCCGACGATGCCGACGAACCCGTGAGAGAACGTGACCATCCAGATCTGCCCGTGAGTGCCAACCGACGGTTGATTCCCGTTGGGGCGAGGGGCACCCCAGCCGAACACCGGTCGCTCCACTGCGCCCTCCACAGCCGCGATCGCGAGGGCGAGCCGATCATCGTCGGAGTGACCGCTGTCGATCCGTGAGGCGATCAGCGAGCCGAGTGGCGAGAACGACAGCGCGAGCCCGAGCACCATCGCCGCAATGGCGAGGCGGGCCACGTTCCGGGTCTGACCATCGAGCCCGAGCCGTAGCGCCACGTACACCGCTGCCACCCCCAGGCTCAACCACAGACCCCGGTTGAGCGACACCACCGCCGGTACCACCGCGGCGATCAGCCCGAGGCGGAGCATCGGGCGGGAGATCCCCACCCGCTCGTCGAGCATCGCCATCACCGCGAACGGCGTGGTGAGCGCCATCATCGACCCCCAGCTGTTCGTGTAGGGGAACGGCGCCTTCGGGCGGGGCACGGGGAAACCGATGATGTCCTGCAGGTCGGCGAAGCCAGGCGTGACGAGGGTGTTGATCAGTTCGTTCTGCAGCAGCGCCCCGGGCATCAGGTAGTACATGGGCGAGCGGAACGACACGTCCCCCACGACAAGCGCGAGGTAGCCCCCGATCACGGTGGCGAACCAGAGGGCGACGAAGGCGCGGATGATGCGGGGGATCGCGATCGAGGCCCGCCCGTTCAGCAGGTAGAGCAGGAACACGGTGGCGCTGCCGTAGTAGCCGGCCCGCAGGGCGTAGCCGGCGGCCCGACCCACGTCGTCGAGGCTGAACGCCGAGCCGGCGACGGCGATGAGGAACACCAACCACAACGTGATCCCCTTCGGCGCCTGGAGGTCACGGCGACGGATCAGCGAGGCTGCCATCGGAGCGGCGAGCACCACCCACATGAACCCGCCCAACCCGAGCAGGAACCATAGCGGGTAGGCGGCGATCATCAACGTGACCGGCCACAGCGGCAACGGGGCCTCTGCTTCGGCCCGATACACCTTGCTCCGACCAACACCCTTGAGGTCGGCGGATGCCGCAGCCGAGCCGATCTCGGCGCTGGCGTCGGGCCGGGATGTGGTGAGGGGGGGCGGAAGCGGCGGCGTGGGAGCCGGGGGTGCAGCCATCGGGACTAGGCGTCGTCAGTGACGACGATGCCAACCACCTCAGAGCCCACTGCTCGGAGCTGGTCAACGGAGTCGGCGATGGCCTGGCGCGAATCACGACCCTGTTCGGCGACGAGCACCACGCCGTCGCAGAACCCGGCGGCGTCCACGGCGTCGGCCACCTTCATGATCGGGGGCGCTTCCACCACCACGAGATCGAAGTCGGCCTGCACGGCCGACATCAGGCGCCCGAAGGCCTCGTTCTGCAACACGTCGGTCGGCTGATCGACGTTGGTGCCCGACCCGAGCAGATCGAGATCGTCGAACCCGTCAACACCCTGGATCGCCTCCGACAACAGCGCGCCATCGAGGATCACGTCACTCAGGCCACTCGACACGGCGGGTAGCCCGAGGTGACGGCCGAGTTGGGCGTTGCGCATGTCGGCGCCCACCACCAGCGTTCGCCGGCCAGCCCTGGCCGCATTCACGGCGAGGTTGGCCGCCACCGACGTGGCGGCCTGGGTGGAGGTCACGCCGGCAACGAGGATGAGCGACCGGTTCTCCCGATCGAGGTTGAACAACACCGTGCCCTGGAGCCGTCGGTAGGCATCGCCGCCGGTGGTGTTGACCGGGAAGATCTTCGACGGCGACCCGCCGGTGGCGCCAGGCTGGATCCGACCCACCGGGGCCTCGCCCAGCAAGGGCACGCCGAGGGCCGACAGTTCCTGGCGACCACGACGGAGACGATCATCGGTGCGATCGAGCAGGAACACGCCGCCCAGGGCCACCACCAGGCCGAGGAGGCCACCCATGATCGGCCCGGCGATGAGCGGGGTGCCCTCAGGCGCCGATGGCAGCGCCGCATCACTGATCACCACGCCGGGGTCGACACTGAGGCCCTCGAGGTTGGCGAACGTGGAGCCGATCACGGTCAGCTCCTGCTTCTTCGAGATCTCGGCGTAGGCGAGCACGCCCGGCGCCTCGGTGCGCAGCAGGCGCAGCTCGTCGATGAGGGCGGCCTCGCGCCGGGCGAGGCGAGCACGCGACGACTCGCCAGCGGACAGGGCCTGCTCGGAGCGGAACGCCAGGTACGCGACCGCCGTCGACTGGGCCACGGCCTGCGCCCGCGATGCGCTGGCTGCCTCGGCGGTGAACGCGAGCACGGTGGAGTCGCGAACGGTCTCCACGCTCGTCTGGGCCATGGCGGCGCGCACGGCGCCCTGGTCGGCTTCGAGGCCGTCGGCGGAGGCGGCCACCTCGGTGGCGGCGAGGTCGTCGACGCCGAGTTCATCGGCGGCACCGCGCAACGCGAGCGCACGCTCCGCCACGCGCTGCGAGCGGGCAATCACGCCTTCGGTGTCCATGTCGATCTGGCGGCCGAGGTCGAGGTTCGGGTCGTCGCTGTCGGCCACGATGGGGCGCACCTGCACCCTGGCCTCGGCGACATAGGACCGAGGCTGCACCACGAGCAGCAGCGTGCCGACCACCGCACCCGCCAGAACCACCCCGCCGATCAGCCGGGCGCCACGTTTGAGGACCCCCGCGTACTCATTAAGTTGGACGACTGAACCACCGCTCTCTGCCATGGCGGACAGCCCTTTCGGTCGAGGACGAACGTCTGAAAACCATCGACCCCGGTCTCGACGAACTGAGAACAACGGGCTTCTGAGCATTTCGACTCAACAGCGGCTGGCGTTGAGCCGTTAGAAACAGATCAACCCGGCTCCGATACCACCTTCAACAAAGCGGACGCATGATGAAGACAACCCTTTCGCACCTCGCCGTACTCGAGGCTGAAGCGATTCACATCATTCGAGAGGTGGCCGCCGAGTTCGAGCGGCCGGTCCTCCTGTTCTCGGGCGGCAAAGATTCGATCGTGATGCTCCATCTGGCGGTGAAGGCGTTTGCCCCCGCCCCGGTGCCGTTCCCGATCATGCACGTCGACACCGGCCACAACTTCGACGAGGTGATCGAGTTCCGTGATCGCCGCGTTGCCGAAACCGGTGTGCGCCTCGTGATCGCCTCGGTCCAAGCCGCGATCGACGCTGGCAAGGTGGTCGAGGAGACCGGCCCCAAGGCCTCCCGGAACCTGCTGCAAACCACCGCACTGCTCGACGGCATCGAAGAGCACCGCTTTGATGCCCTCTTCGGCGGGGCCCGCCGCGACGAGGAGAAGGCCCGGGCCAAGGAGCGCATCTTCAGCTTCCGTGACGAGTTCGGCCAGTGGGATCCGAAGGGTCAGCGTCCCGAACTCTGGAACCTCTACAACGGGCGGGTGAAGCCCGGCGAACACATGCGGGTGTTCCCCATCTCGAACTGGACCGAGCTCGACGTGTGGCACTACATCCGCGACGAGGAGATCGAGGTGCCCTCGGTCTACTACGCCCACAAACGTGAGGTGTTCGAGCGCGACAACATGTGGCTCGCCGTCACTCCCTACGTCACCGTGCAGGACCACGAGGTGGTCGAAGAGCGCCTCGTGCGCTTCCGCACCATTGGGGATGCCACCTGTACCGGCGCCGTCGACTCCCCCGCCTATGACATCGGGGCCGTGATCGAAGAGGTCGCGGCCACCCGGATCACCGAACGCGGCGCAACCCGCGCCGATGATCGAAGGACTGAAGCCGCCATGGAAGACCGCAAGAAGGAGGGCTACTTCTAGATATGGACGTGCGTCGGGACGGAGCCCTCCGCCTGGAGTTTCGGCCAGCGGCCGAAACGTCCCTGGCAGTGAGCGGCTCGCATGAGACAAGGAGCAAGCACTGATGGATCTTCTTCGTTTGGCCACGGCCGGATCTGTCGACGACGGCAAGAGCACGCTCATCGGCCGCCTCCTCTACGACTCGAAGTCGATCTTCGAGGATCAGCTCGAATCGATCGAGGCCACCAGCGCCAGTCGGGGCGACGAGCACACCAACCTCGCCTTGCTCACCGATGGGCTCCGGGCCGAGCGGGAGCAGGGCATCACCATCGACGTGGCCCACCGCTACTTCGCAACGCCAGCCCGCAAGTTCATCATCGCCGACACGCCGGGCCACATTCAGTACACCCGCAACATGGTCACCGGTGCCTCCACCGCCGATCTGGCGATCATCCTGATCGACGCCCGCCACGGGCTGCTCGAACAGTCGCGGCGCCACGCCTTCATCGCCAACCTGCTGCGTATCCCCCACCTCGTGCTGGCCGTCAACAAGATGGACCTGGTCGACTACGACCAGGAGGTGTTCCAGCAGATCAAGGCGGAGTTCACCCAGTTCGCCACCCGGCTCGACGTGCACGACCTCACGTTCATCCCGATGTCGGCCCTCCACGGCGACAACGTGGTTGACCGCTCGGCCAACATGGACTGGTACCGGGGCGCCACGTTGCTCCACCACCTCGAAGAGGTGCACATCGCGTCCGACCGGAACCTGGTCGACGTGCGGTTCCCCGTGCAGTACGTGATCCGCCCGCAGAGCACCGAGCATCACGACTACCGGGGCTACGCCGGCACGGTGGCCGGTGGCGTGCTCAAGCCGGGCGACGAGGTGACCGTGCTGCCCTCCGGCTTCTCCAGCCGGATCAAGGCGATCGACACCGCTGACGGCCCCGTCGAGGAAGCTGCGGCCCCGATGGCGGTCACGATCCGCCTCGAAGACGATCTGGACGTGAGCCGGGGCGACATGATCTGTCGGCCCAACAACCAGCCGGCCGTCACCCAGGACCTCGAGGCGATGATCTGCTGGATGTCGGATCAGACCACCCTCACCCAGGGCGCCAAACTCTCCATCAAGCACACCACCAAGTGGGCGCGGGCCATGGTGAAGGACTTCCGCTACCGGCTCGACATCAACACGCTGCATCGCGACGAGGGCGCCACCAGCCTCGGTCTCAACGAGATCGGTCGTGTACGCCTCCGGGTCACTCAGCCGCTCCTGGCCGACGACTACCAGCGCAACCGCAACACGGGCAGCTTCATCCTCGTTGACGAAGCCACCCAGGTCACCGTGGCCGCCGGCATGATCGTCGGCACCGACTGAGCGCTGGAGCCAACCAACCCGTGAACGGCACCGAAGGCGCCTCGGCGTCGAGCGCGCACCCAGTCACCGCCAACACGGTGTGGCATCCGAGTGCAGTCAGCCGCACCTCACGGTGGTCGGCGTCCGGAGGGGCCGGCGTCACCGTGTGGCTCACTGGCCTGTCGGGGTCGGGCAAGTCGACCGTGGCCGTGGAGCTGGAGCGGCTTCTCTTGGAGGCCGGTCGACCGGCGTACCTGCTCGATGGCGACAACCTCCGCCAAGGCCTCAACGGCGACCTCGGGTTCTCCGCCGCCGACCGCGACGAGAACGTGCGCAGGGTGGCCCATGTGGCCCGCCTGTTCGCCGATGCCGGCGTGGTGTCGATCGTGCCGCTCATCAGCCCCTATCGGGCCGCCCGTGATCTGGCTCGGGCCCTACACGACGCCGCCGAGCTCCCCTTCCTGGAGGTGTTCATCGACACCCCGTTGGAGGAGTGCGAGCGCCGCGATCCGAAGGGCCTCTACGCCAAGGCCAGGGCGGGCGAGATCCGTGGCATGACGGGCATCGACGACCCGTACGAGGCGCCGATCAGCCCCGAGCACCGGTTCGTCCCAGAGGATGGCACCGCCACCGAGGTGGCCCAGCGCCTCGTCGACGCCATCGGCCAGCTCTAGCTGCAGACCTCGCCATCGGGCGCCGGGCCGGGCACCACACCAACGATGGTGTCGGCCACCGCGGCCGCGGCCGTGGTGGTGGTTTCCGGGGCTGTCGTGGTGGTGGTTGCCGCCACGTCACGCACGCCAGCATGCTCGCGTCCGAGCACCACGATCACAGCGTCGAGCGTCGGATCGAGCTGATAGGCGGGCTGTTCGCTCAACACGGCGCCGACGGCGGCCGCCTCGGTCGTGAGGTCGGCCGGATGGTGCACCGTCGTGAGCCCGTCATCGGGGGGCGAGGCATTGGCCAGCTCCCGCACGAAGAACCCGTGGGCCTCCAGCTCCTCGGCTGTCCGGGCCGCAAGCCCTCGCACCCCGGCGCCGTTGTGCACCTCGAGTGGGATCGACGCCAGCGCCGGGCCGGCCGGATCGGAGACGCCGTCGGTACCAGGAGTGGTTGGGTCGGTGCCATCGCCGGATGTGCCATCACCGGAGGTGTCGGCGGCGGCTGCTTCTGACGGCTGGGGAAGCAGCACACCGAGGCCGCGGAAGATCTCGAGCGTTGGTTGGGCCGCCGCCAGATCACCGGCGAGTACCTCGGCGCCCCCACTGGTGCGGAACGGCGACACGGGCAGGCCGTGGCGCACCACACCGTCGGCGCCGATACCTGCGAGCACCCGGGCGAGGCCGATGAGGTCGGACGCCCCAACCCCATCGTCGACCACCAGGCTCGAACCGCCGGCCCGCAACACACGGTCGATCGTGCCCAGATCGGTGAGATCGATGGTGGCCGAGGCGTGACCGGCGAGTTGGGTGAGGAGATGTTGTTGGCGAGCGGTGCGGCCGAGATCCCCGGTCGGGTCACGCCGCCAGCTGGAGCCGTCGTGGTATTCGAGCTTGCGACTCCTGGCGAAGGCGAGCGCCTCACTGCCTGTCAGCGTGCGGCAGCCTGCTTCGCCGACGTCGAGGCCGGAGTTCGCATCGCGCACCGGGCCGTCGAACCACATCGGCACGCCACCGAGGGCGTCGATCACGCTCTGAAAGCCAACGAAGTCCACTTCGGCGTAGTGGTTGATCTCGATGTCGAGATAGTCCTCCACGGTGATCACGAGCCGATTGGCGCCGTCGGTGTGGTTGAACGCCGAGTTGATCCGCCCCTCGGTCGGACCGCCGGCGATTGGCACCCACAGATCGCGTGGCAACGACATCAGATCCACCCGTCGCCCAGCCCCATCCACCCGGGCGACGATGATCGTGTCGGTGCGGGTGCCCTCCACGGCTTCGGCCAGGAAGGCGCCCGCGTTCGGATCGTCGGGGTCGATGCCGGCCCGGGAATCGGAACCAACGAGGAGCCAGTTCTCGGCCGAGCCGGCGGGCGCCGGGTTCGCCTCCGGAACAGGAACGAAGGCGATGTCCTGGTAGCGGCGCAGGCCCCATGTGAGCGTGGCCGCCGACATCATCAGACCGAGGATCAGCATCGCCGCGACACCGATCACGATGCGCTCGGCCCACGAACGGCGGGGGCGACGGCGCCGGCGAACGGCCGGCGGATCATCGTGAGCCAGTGGTCGCTCGGCCGGATGTTCGGCCGAAGGCGGACCATACGGGTCCGGCCAGTGCGTCACGGCGGTGCTCCTGTCTGTGATCGGGGATCCGCCGCTCAGATCACCGTAGCGGGCACGCCCGTGTGTGCCGCCGGGGCGGCTGGCAGACTGCGCCCATGTCCGACGACGTCATCCTCGGCCTCGCCGAGGCCAAGCCTGGGCCAGCCCTCGACGCGGGCGAGCCCGCCCCGTGGGCCGGTCTCGATCCGGCCACCGATGCCAACGGCCGCTGCGCCTGGGGCGCGTCGACTCTGGACTACGCCTACTACCACGATCACGAGTGGGGTCGGCCCACCACCGATGAGCGCACGCTGTTCGAGAAGATGTGCCTCGAAGGCTTCCAGTCGGGCCTGTCCTGGCTCACCATCCTGCGAAAACGCCCAGGATTTCGAGTTGCGTTCGCCAACTTTGACGCCGAAACCGTGGCTCGATTCGACGACTCCGACGTGGAACGGCTGCTCGGCGACGCCGGCATCGTGCGCCATCGGGGAAAGATCGAAGCCACGATCAACAATGCTCGTGCACTCGTGAATCTCTGGGACGCCGACACCTCGCTTGCTCAGATGTTCTGGAGCCACGAACCGGATCCCAGGCCCGCACCCAGGGGATACGCGGACGTGGCGGCCTCGACGCCGGAGTCCACGGCCCTGTCGAAGGCACTCAAGAAGGCCGGATTCCGCTTCGTTGGACCCACCACGGCCTACGCCGCGATGCAGGCCATGGGCGTGGTGAATGACCACCTCGAAGGCTGCTGGGTGCGCGAGGAGTGCGAGGCCGAACGGGCAGCACTCGTCAGGCCCTGAGGCTCGGCTGGCGGCCGGGG
Organism: Actinomycetota bacterium; assembly: GCA_039029735.1. Lineage (GTDB taxonomy): Bacteria > Actinomycetota > Acidimicrobiia > Acidimicrobiales > SZUA-35 > CADEDH01. The sequence continues at coordinate 25,702 of JBCCFL010000053.1, forward strand.
GGTACGGCCGACCGAAAAAGTCACAGGGTTTTCAAGTAGAATCGTCGTCCGGCGCAGGGCAGGACTCGAAACACGGATCGACCTTCCACACGGACGGCACATGACGACCTCAGCTTGGAGCAACGAGCGCACAGACGCGGCCCAGACGAGCACCAATGGTGCTGGCACGCGCGCCTCGGGCCCCAACGCCGCTACCGACAACACCGTGGTCGACGGCGAGGTGGTCGACGGCGAGCTGGTCGAGACCAACGAGAACGGCGCCGGTGACGCGGCGCCCGACCCCGCCGACATCGTGGACGCCGAGCTGGTGGACGACCTGATCGACGACGACACCAACGGCGCCCCGGACTCCGCCACGGTCCCGGCCCCGCCCATCTACCCCACCACAGCCGGGCCTGTGGACTCCGGGTCGTTCCCGGTCGTACCGGGCCCCGCCGATGGCCTTGGCACCGACGTCGATCCCCGCTCCGACTTCAACGCCCGCGAGACCACCGAGGTCGAGGCGATCACGAAGGCGCCGACGAGCGACGCGATCGCCACCGAGGGTGACGCAGCCCCCGATGCGACTGATGTGTCCGAGCCAGACGCGACTGCAGTGGTCGACACCGCAGCGAACGCCGGAACCGAGAACGAGCCTTCGGCCGACGACCCCCCACCGGCCGAAACCACGGCCGGCGCCACCAGCAGGCGCCCGGCCTCGTCCAACCGTCCGGCCCGTGATCCCGACCGGCTGCTGCCACCGTCGGGCACGACTCGCCCTCGCCGCCTCGCCGCCCCGGGCCCGTTCCTCGAGGACGAACCGGCAGCCACCTCGTTCGCCAGCTCTCCGCCCGCCAGCGACGCGCTGGTTGCCGACACCCCGCCGGCGCCCCGAATCGCCGCCAGCACAGCAGCGGCCGCCCAGGCCGCCACACCTCCGGCCACACCAACCGACGATGAGGTTGAGCCGATCGACGATGAGGTTGAGCCGATCAACGGTGGGGTTGAGCCGATCGACGACGAGGTTGCGCCAACCGACGATGAGGTTGACGAGGTGGTGGTCGCCGAGGGCGTGACCGAGGCCGCTCTGGTCGACGATGCCGTCGAGGCTGTGGAGGATCTGGATCCCAGCGTCGATGTCGATCCCAGTCTCGACGCCGATGTCGATGTCGAGACCGATGATGAGCCTGTTGGAGATGCGGTGATCGACGCCGCCCGTGCTGGCGGTGTCGACGAGTTCGTACCCGACGCTGACGCGGTGGACGACGAGGGCGTGATCGCCGAACCGCCGGCCAACCGGCCGATGCTCCAGCTGCGCCAGATCGCCGGCCTGACTGCCGGCACGATCATGGATCTCCAGGAGCGCTCCTACGACTTCGCCGACCGCGACGACTCGGTGGGCTTCAGCGTCCTGATCGACGACTACGACCGAGCCGTGATCGTGCCCGGTTCCGCTGAGGCCAGCATCGACGGTGAGCCCATCGACGAGCCGACCGTGTTGGGCTCGGCCGTACTCGACGTCGGCACCGCTCGCTTCACCATCCAGCCGGTGAAGGATCGGCCCAAGGCGAGCGACTGGGTGGACGCCCACGCCTTCGAGGACGGTGACGACAATCCGCTGATCGAGGTTCCGGCCGAGCTCGCCGAGATCCCACCGGAGAAGACGTCCAAGCGACGAGGGCTGCTCCGCCGCAAGAACAAGGTCGACGACGACGCCCAGACCGACGTGGTCACCTGGGAGTTCACCGAGGCGGTTCGTCAGACCCGTATCGAGATCGCGACCCGCAAGCGGTTCAGCCACCCCGACCCGGCTGAACTCGCCATCCGGGCCGAGTGCGCGGCCCCGATCCTCGGCACCCGCCCACCCGGGCACCCCGAGTTCGCACAGTTCGCCGCCATGTCGGCCGACGTGCCATGGCTGCCGAACTTCTCCGATATCAACGCCATTCCCTCCGACCTCGGCTTCCAGATCCAGCCGCTGTTGGCGCTCCCGTCGGTCCCCGTGGTGGTCGACCTGACGAATGGGCCCTTCGGCATCGTGGGTACCCCCTCGGCCGCCGAAGCGTGTGCCCGCCAGGTCGTGCTGGCGCTGCGGGCGATGTCCACCGACGAGCTGCAGATCCACCTCGCCCCGGAATGGGAGGATCTCGAATCGTGGACGTGGGCTGAAGAGCTGGTGGAGCAGGGCCCGCTGCAACTCCCCGACGAGGACGACGGCACGTACCCCGTGGCGCTGCTCGACACCTCATGCCAGTACGGCAACGGCTTCACCCACGAAGATGCCATCAGTGGTGATCTGGGCGTGGTGATCCTGGCTCCCGAGATCGAGGACCTGCCGCCCTACTGCGCCACCGTGCTCCAGATCGACCCCACTGGGCGGGCGCTGCTCACCAACCAGCACGGCCAGGTGATTCGGGGCACCCCCATCGGGGTTCCGATCAGCGCCGCCCGCGATGTGGCCCAGGATCTGATCGACCTGGCCGACCAGCGTCGCCACTGAGCCCATCGGTACGGCCCGCCTGAGCGGCGGCCCACGGTGACCGGCATCGGCACTGGCGCCTCCGACGGCACCGGCCAGGACCGCGTTACGGCTTCTTGGTGAGACCCACCCTCGCCTCGGGGTTGGCCCACGATGGCCAGCGCTCGCGGCTCTTGGCTGCGAGCTTGTGCATGAGGGCGATCGCCCCAGGGTCGTCGTCACCGGGGCGGGTTTCGATCACGCCGTCTTTGATCATGGCGTCGATGATGGCCCGCCCGAGGTCCGTCCGAACGATGGTCAGGGTCCAGTCGGTGGTCTCGCCGATGCCGCCGGTGGAGATGTCGGCGTGCTCGGCAGCAAAGTCCGGGCAGTGATTGCAGCCCTCGCGGGTCCAGGCGTGGCACTCCTTGAGATTGATCTCGTGGTAGTCGCCGTTGCGCATCCACACCTGGAACACGCCCTTGATGTTCATCTTGACGATGTCCTCTTTGGCGAGGCCGTACTTGAGCCAGAACAGCTCGTCGAACATCGAATCGTCGAAGCTCTTGGAACACAGGAGCCCGATGTTGAGCTTGATCGGCCGCGAGACCTTGCCCACCTTGCGGTGCCACATCACCGGCGCGATCGAGGTCTGACAACTCATGCCGACCAGGGCGAGGCTTTCGAGGCCCTTCTCCTTGGCCTCGTCGAAGGCGATCGTGTTGGCCGAGTAGGTGTAGCGGCTCCCAGCGCCGGCGAGCACCTCCTCTGCGTTGGTGGCGACGCCCGGCTTGGCCTTCCAGCCACCGGCCCCACCCTCCAACATCGATACGAGGGCGCCGTCGATGATGCCGTTCTCCAGGCACCAGATCAGGATGGCCGACACGAGCCCACCGTCCTGGCCCTGTTCGAACACACCGTCGTCGGCGGCGCGGACGAGGAGGATGTCTTTGTAGATGCCGGACATCTCGTCGGCCTCGCGGGTGCGCCCGAACAGATGCTCGTCGGCCACCGTCTCCCAGTCACGGAAGCGAGGGCACGCCCTCGTACAGGAGGTGCAGCCCTTCTGGCCGTGCCCACAGTCGGTTGGGCCGAGCTCGTCCTCGAGGTGGAACGGCTTGTAGGCGCCGGGCTCGTGCTTGTAGCCGATCACGTCGTGAGGGCAGGCGATCACGCAGCCGGCACATCCGGTGCACAGCCCGGAGGTGATCACCTCGTCGTACAACTCCTTCCACTGGAACGTCCAGCGCTGGGTTGGCTTGGCTGGAGCTGGGGGTGGAGCCGTGTCGGTCATGGGCGAATGCTACCGAATCTGCACCGATCGTTCGAGAGCCGAACCAGTACGCCACACCGGTTGATGGTGCTCAGAGGCCCGATTCGGTCACCATGCACTCGGCGAGCAGAGTGGTCACCTCGTCGGGCAGCGGCGTCAGGGCATCGAGCCGCAATGACTCCTCGATCGATGTGAGGTCGGTGAGCGCCACATTGGCCTCGATGCGATCCCAGGTGCACTCACACACGTCACGCACCACCCGGGAGTCGCCAGCGTTGTCGGTGCACGCAGCGATGAACGCCTCACGATTCTCGGCGGAGTACGCCGTCGGAGCCGGGTCGGACCCGCAGGCGCCGAGCAGCACGAGCGCCGCCACGGCCAGCGGGCCCAGCCAATGTCGGCCCCTCATCCGAACGCCGCCTCCTTGGCGCGGGCGAACACGGCATCGAGCATGTCGGTGGTGAGCCTGCCCGTGAAGGTGTTCTGCTGCGAGACGTGGTAACTGCAGATCACGAGCCGACCCTGCCCATCGACGACCTCGACCCCGTGCCCGAACTTCGGGCGAGGGCTGATTCCGAGATGATGGCACAGGGCCTGGTACCCGAACCCGCCGAGCACGACGAACACCGATGGGTCGACCACGTCGAGCTCCCGGGCGAGGAAGGGCATGCAGGTGTCGCGCTCGGCTGGCGTGGGCTTGTTGGCCGGCGGCGCACACTTCACCGGCGATGTCACGATCACGCCGTCGAGCACGAGCCCGTCGTCGATGTCAACGCTGGTGGGCTGGTTGGCGAGACCGGCCCGATGGAGGGCGGCGTAGAGCCAGTCGCCCGACCGGTCGCCGGTGAACATCCGCCCGGTGCGGTTTGCACCGTGGGCCGCCGGGGCGAGACCGACCACCGCGATCTGGGCGGCGGGGTCACCAAAGGGGGGAACACCGCGGCCCCAGTAGTCCCAATCGCGATACGCCGCCCGCTTCTCGACCGCGACCGCTTCTCGCCATTCGACGAGACGAGGGCACTGCCGGCAGGCACCGACGTCGGCGGCGATGACATCGAGGGAGTCGGACCGGGCAGAGGGCACGGTGAGAACCGTAGATAGCGTGGGATGCAATGGCACGCTCGAAGGGCCCGAAACCGACGACGATCCTGCTGGTCAGGCACGGTAGGACGCCGACAACCGGCCACGTGCTCCCCGGGCGGGCCAAGGGCCTCCACCTCGCGGACGAGGGCGTCGCCCAGGCCGAGCGTGCAGCCGAGCGCATCGCCGCGCTCAAGAGAGCCCCCACCGCCGTGTACGCCTCCCCGATGGAGCGCACGAAGGAGACCGCAGCCCCGATCGCCAAGGGCCTCGGGCTCCGCGTTCGCTCCAATCGTGGGCTGCTCGAAGCCGACTTCGGCGAGTGGACCGGGGCCAAGCTGAGCGAGCTGATGAAGTTGCCCGAATGGAAGACGGTGCAGCGATACCCCAGCGGCTTCCGCTTCCCGGGCGGCGAGTCGTTCGTTGAGATGCAGCAGCGGATCTGCGGCGCGCTCCAGGGCATCGTGGCCGACCATCCTGGCGAAACCGTGGTGGCGGTCTCGCATGCGGATCCGATCAAGGCTGCCGTCGGGCACGCCATGGGCACCCACCTCGACCTGTTCCAGCGGATCGTGATCGGTCCGTGCTCCATCTCCGCCATCATGTACGGCGCCGAAGGTCCCGTTGTTCTCGCCACCAATTCGATGGGCGACGATCTCACCCAACTCGTACCGAGCTGAGCATGAGCGACTCCTACGACTTTCGAAATGTCACGCATTTCACCGCTGGGGCCGAGGGCGCACCCGGCCAGCGTGTGTTCTACCTCCAGGTCGGTGATGATGCGTCGCTGGTGTCGGTCCGGCTGGAGAAGCAACAGGTACGAGCGCTCGCCCAGTTCCTGAAGGGCGTGTTGGACGACTTCCCGTCGCCGAGCCCGAACGAGGCCGGCCCAGTGCCCCTCGTCGAGCCGGCCATCGCCGAGTGGGTCGTCGGCCATATCGCCGTCGGGGTCGACGAGGCCGACTCCGAGGTGGTGCTCGTGGTCGACGAGATGGTGCCAGAGGACGAAGACGAGGACGACGAGCTCGACGAGATCGACCTGTTCGAGTCGCCGCCCAAGGGCGCCCGCATCCGGGCCCACCTCAACGTGGTGCAAGCCGCCCGCTTCGTGGCGACCTCCGACGAACTGATGGCGGGCGGGCGGCCACCGTGCCGGTTGTGCGGCCAGCCGCTCGACCCGACCGGACATGCCTGTCCTCGGCTGAACTAGGGCCCGTGGCCGACACCTCGCCCGACACGCCCTCAGCCGACTCCGCCTTCGATCTTCCTCCCGAGGATCTCCTGGCCGTTCTCACCGACGGCGAGATGGAGATCGAGGGGCGGATGCCGTACAGCTCGAACGCCACGTTCCTCGTCACGATGATGAGCGACGACGAGGAGAGCGCCCAGGACGGCGGCCCCACCCACAAGGCGATCTACAAGCCTGGGAAGGGCGAGCGCCCGCTGTGGGACTTCCCGCCCGATCTCTACAAGCGTGAAGTGGCCGCCTACCTCCTGGCCTCCGAGCTCGGCTGGGCCGTCATCCCGCCAACGGTGGTGGCCACCGGACCCTTCGGCGAGGGGTCGCTTCAGGCCTTCGTCGACGCCGACTTCTCCGAGCACTACTTCACCCTCCACGAGAGCGGCATCGGGCTGGACGATCTGCGCCGGCTCTGCGCCTTCGACGTGATCGCCAACAACACCGACCGTAAGTCGGGCCACTGCCTCCTCGGACGTGACGGTCGGATCTACGGCATCGACCACGGTCTGGCGTTCCACGCCCAGTACAAGCTCCGCACCGTGATGTGGGACTTCGTCGGCGAGCCGCTCGGCGACGACGTCAGCGGCGCCGTCGCCGCCTTCGTCGACGCGGGCCCGTCCACCGAACTGCAGTGCCTGCTCGACACGTTCGAGACCGACGCCATGGTGAGCAGAGCGAGCGCGCTGCTCGACGCCGGCGAGTTCCCCGACGACGAAACCGGCGGCCACCGCTATCCCTGGCCTCTGGTCTAAGCCGGCCCGCCGGAGGCGAGCCTTCACGAGTTCGCCCCCAGGCGAACATCGCCCCCTATCGCCCTCCTATGGGCCAAGACGACACCCACGATGCAAACCGGCCCGCCGGAGGCGGGCCTTCACGAGTTCGCCCCCAGCGGTGTGACAGGGTTGGCGCGGAACCGGCAAACTGTGGGCCGGTACCGGATCTGGCCGGTACCCGTTTCGCGATCGGAGGACGGGTGTCCAACGAAACGGTGACCGAGATCGAGGCGCTCACCAACGCCTTCGTCGATGAGAACTGGGACCCTGAGATCAGCGTCAAGGAGTGGTGGCGCCGACTGGCCGACAACCGGCTCGTCAACACCACGCTGCCCGAGGAGGCTGGCGGCCGAGGCTGGACCGGCGCCCAGGCGACTGCCGCCAACAAGGTGCTGGCCGACCGACGGGTGGTCGGTGGGCCCAGCGGGCTGGGCATGCTGCTCGCCGCACCCACGATCGCTGCCCACGGCAACCCCGAGCAGATCGCTCGTTGGGTTCCTCGCATCCTCGATGGCACCGAGGGGTGGTGTCAGCTGTTCTCCGAGCCGGGCGCCGGCTCAGACCTCGCCGGCCTCCAGTGCAAAGCCGAACGCGACGGCGACGAATGGGTGATCACCGGGCAGAAGGTGTGGACCTCCAACGGCCACGAGTGCAGCTGGGGCATGCTCATCGCCCGGACCGACCCCGATCTGCCCAAGCACAAGGGAATCACGTACTTCGGCTTCCCGATGGACCAGCCCGGTGTCGAGGTGCGGCCCCTCACTGAGATGACGGGCCGGGCGCTGTTCAACGAGGTGTTCATCAGCGAGGCCCGGGTGGCCCACAGCGACATCATCGGGGCCCAAGGCGGCGGCTGGGCCGTGGCCAACGCCACCCTCATGTACGAGCGCGCCGGGATCGGCGGTGGCCACGGCGGTGGCTTCGGCACCGCCTCACCAGGCGCGATCGCCGGCCACCTCGACCGGCCCGTCGGCGAGTTCCTGGGCAAGCGGGGCTCCATCTCCGTGGGAGCGGTGGGGCGTCGGGTACTCAGCCTGTTGAGCAGCGAGGCCGAGGCGAGAGGTAAGGCCGACGACCCGGTGATCCGCGACGGCCTGGCCCAGCTCCACATGCTCTACCGGCTTGCGTCGATGACAATGAAGCGTCAAGCCGCCGAACGCCGGTCGGGGCGCAAGAACACCGGTCTCGGCGCAGGGGTGGAGGGCAACCTGGCCAAGCTGCTCAACACCCAGACGCTCCATCTCGCCCGAGACCTCAGCGGCCAGATACTCGGCCCCGACGCCGCCATCGTCGGCGACGATGCCGCCACCGAGGGCCTACTCCAGGAGCTGATCCTGTTCTCCCCCGCACCCCCCATCTACGGCGGTACCGACGAGGTGCAGCGCAACGTGATCGGCGAGCGGGGGCTCGGCTTGCCCAAGGAGCCTGGCCCGGCCCGCGACACGCCGTTCACGGAGCTGCCCAAGTAGCGATGGTCATCGACGGATTCGGGTTCAACCAGCACGATCTCGACGCCAACCGCGACGGTCGGCTCACTGATCGCCAAGTGGAGCGGGTTCGACGCGAGTACGAACGGCGTCGACGGCTGGCGCTGTGGTTGCTGCTGCTCGGTCCGCCCCTCGTGATCTCGATCGTCGTCGCCGGCGGAGGTGCCGGTGGCGCCGACAACGCGATCTCACTCCCGGTGCTGATCGGCATCGTGTACACCGTCACGCTGTTGCTGATCGTGCCGGTGGTGGTGATCGGCTTCATCGCCACCTACGTGCGAGCGATCCGCGACCGCGCCGTGCGGTCCACCACCGCGAAGATCCGCCTGGTCCCCCGGGGCGACGACGTCCACCTCCAGGTCGGCTCGATCACCAACGGCCCCCGGTTCGCACTCGATCAGGACCAGGCTGCCGGTCTCACCGACGGTGAGCGCTACACGGTCTACTTCACCCCGGGTGGCCAGCGATCGGTCTTTCACTCGATCGAGCCCGCTCCAGAGGCCAGCGAATCGGCCGCTGATGCCCCTGTTGACGACGAATCTGCCCCATGAATGGTGCTGTTTCGAGAAATCCCGTGGATCCTTCGACAACAAGGTCGGAAACAAGAGTAGTTGAGTGCTAATCTTCCGCTCATGGCTGAGGTTGAAGATGGCTACGACGCCGTGCGTGCCGCCTATCCACCCATTCTGAACACGGCCCAGGTGGCGGAGCTGCTCGATCTGAACAGCCGAACGGTGCTGAACATGGCGGGCGACGGCCGCCTTCCAGCCAGTCGGCTCCCGGGCTCGCGGAAGTTCCACTTCGTGCTCGACGACATCATCGAGACGCTCAAGGCCAACCGGATCGGCTCCGGGTCCTGATCGGCCGACACTCGGCCGCTGGATCACCCAGCGCCGGGAATGATCGCGCCGCGATCGGGTTGCCCACCCATGGCTTCGATCACGGCAGAGCTGACCGAGAACTACCAGGTGTCGATCACCAACGGCACCCACACGTGGCACGCTGACGAGCCCGTCAGCATGGGCGGCGACGACACCGCCCCGAACCCCTATGACCTGCTCCTGGGTTCTCTGGCCGCCTGCACCACCATCACCCTCGCCTTCTACGCCAAGCGCAAGAACATCGACCTACGTTCGGTGTCGGCCGAGTACAGCTTCGACCGCGTACACGCCGACGACTGCGAACAGTGCGACGACGACCACGCGGGGATGATCGACCGGATCTCGTCGCGGATCTTCATCGATGGCGACTTCGACGACGCCACCCGCACCCGGCTTCAGGAGGTGGCCGTGCGCTGCCCGGTACACAAGACCCTGGCCAGCGGTGTGGTGTTCGACGAAACGGTGTTCGCCGGCTGACCCCTCGCCCCCATGGGGCCTCCCGGCGCAGTGCCGTGGGACAGCTACTCATCCAAGGGGGCCAACTGGATCCCCGACATCGCCTCTACCATGGATCGAGCCGGCCGGCGCGGACCCGGCTCCACGATCTGATTCTTCCCCCAAAGGACGGGCGATGAACGACTTCAGCGAGCTTCCCAGCTGGGCTGGGCGAGCCTTGCAACAGGAACCCGAACTGCGCACTCCGGTCACGCCGGAGCCCCCGAAGCCCCGCAGCTGGGTCAGCGCCCTGCTGATCGGCCTGCTCGGGTTACTTCTCTTGGCCGGGGTCGGGGCCGCCGGGTACTGGTTCGGCTTCCGCCAGGGCGACGACACGGTGGCTGCCGATGAGATCGACGCCGAAGACGATGCCGCCGACGAGGTGGCCATTGGCGACGACACTGACGTCGCCGGCCCTGAGACCGCCGACACCGCCGTGGAGTCGACCACCACCACGGAGGCACCAACCACCACCGAGGCTCCCACCACCACGGAAGACCCAGCCACAGAGACCACCGAAGCCGAGGTGGTCGAGGGCGAGACCAGCGAGCGGTTCGCCGTGTTCAGCGGTGGCGTGGTGTTTCTGCGGGGCACGGTGCCCTCGGAGGAGATCGGCAACGAGATCGCCAGCCGGGCTGCCGCGGTGGTCGGCCCCGACAACGTGGTGAACGAGTACGAGGTTGATCCCTCGTCGTCGTTCCCCAGCGGCGCTCCCCTCTACGTCGAGGACGTGGTGCTGTTCGAGTTCAACAGCGTGGAGGTCCAACCGGCCTTCCTGCCGATCCTCGATCTGGGCACCACGCTGCTGCTGCTCAACCCGAACGTGACGATCACGGTGGTTGGCAAGACCGACGCCGCTGGCTCGGAGGAGGTCAACCGCGAGGTGGCCCGCCAGCGAGCGCAGGCCGTGATCAACTACTGGGTGAACCAGGGCATCGACCCCGACCGCCTGACGATCGAAGCTCGCGGCGAGGAAGGTGCGTCGGAGTCCGACGATGAGCAGACGGCGGCGCTCAACCGACGAGCCGAGTTCTTCATCCGCGGCCTACTCGACTGACCCGACCGAGGCCGTCGCCTGAGCCGGGCCAGCTAGCGCGTCACGACAAGACGGCCTCGAGAGCGGTGAGCGCCCGGTCGACCTCGGCCTCGCTCGTGTAGTGGACGAACGAGAGGCGCACCACGCCTCGCTCCACGTCCTCGCCCATCCCTTCGATCACCCGCGGGGCGTAGAAGGTGCCAGCTCCGCACCACACACCTCGCTCACCGAGCTGCCTGGCTACTGCGTCGGGCTCATGGGTGGCGGGAACGAACGCCACCGTGGGGCACCGATGGCGGCCATCGGCCTCCGACCCGGGCGCGATCGGACCGAGCACCCGAACGTCGCTGCGGGCGGCGAGCCAGTCGAGCAACGGCGCCAACAGGGCCGCCTCGTGGGCCTGCCACCGACGGGTCGCATCGGCCATGGCGTGCCGGAGATCAGCGGCCTCGGTGCCGGTGTGATGGCGGTGGGACGCCTCGACGTAGTCGAGCACGGCACCCGCCGCTGCCTCCTGGGCATGATCGGGCCCAGCCGGGGTGAGCCGACGCGCCGCGACCGTGGCGTTGAACCCGTGGCCCTGATTGGGTAGCTCATCGAGCAACCCGTTGCGGGTGACGAACACCCCTTGATGCACCGAGTACACCTTGTAGAGGCTGAACAGGTAGGCGTCGACGCCGAGTGCCGCCACGTCGGGAAGGCCGTGGGGAGCGAACGACACCCCGTCCACCACGATCCGGGCCCCGGCCTGATGCGCCATCGCAGCCGCCTCGGCCACAGGGTTCTCCATCCCCACGATGTTCGAACAGTGCGGCATCGTCACCACCCGCGTGCGGCCTGCCACCGAGAGCAGGTCGGCCAGATCGTCAAGCGCCAACAGCCCGGTGTCGGGATCGATCCTCCACTCCAAGACCGTGGCTCCTGCTCGCTCGGCCTCTCGCCTGATCGCACCCGTGTTGGCCTCGTGGTCCTGGTTGGTGACCACCACGTTGTCGCCCGGGCCGAGCACGGCCGCCATCGCCTGGGCGAGGGCGTAGGTGTTGGCCGACGTCGACGGCCCGAACGACACATCGTCGGTCTCGACCCCGAGCGCCGCAGCCCACCGCAGGCGGGACGCGTCCATGGCGGCACCACCGTCGCGGGAGGGCCCGTAGGGGGCGTATGGCTGCACCTTGGTGTCGAGGTAGTACTGCGTGAGTGCCTCGATCGTTGGGCGACACGGGTACGACCCACCTGCGTTCTCGAAGAACGCCCCGTCGTGGCGGCCGTCGAGGGCGGGGAACCAGGATCGAGCCCAGTCGAGATCCAGAGCAGACGACGATGCAGGCGAAGTGGAAGCTGACGTGGTCACGGCCTCACGGTGGCACGCCACAGCGGCCGACCACAACCATCGACGAGGGCGACGGCTAGGGTCGGACGCGGTGACCACCGACGCCGAGACCCGAGTGATCGAGGTGCCCGCCACCCTTCCGCTGGCGGGCACGGTGCGCGGCGCCAAGAACCCCGTGTTGATCGGCCCCACCGAGGCGCTGTGGAGCACCCGCACCCCCGAGGGCGTCGGATCGCTCGTGCTGGAGCGCCAGGGCGACACCGAGGTGATGGCGTCGGCCTGGGGTCCCGGCTCGGCATGGCTGCTCGACCAGGCCCCCCGCCTTCTCGGCGCCGACGACGATCTGACAGGCTTTCAACCCACCGGTGAGCTGGGCCGGATGTGGCGCCGCCGACCGTTCCTGATGGCCCGCACCGACCGACTCTGGGATGCCCTCGTAGGCGCCGTGTTCGGGCAGAAGGTCCAGACGCAGAACGCCAAGAAGGCGATCCGGCTGCTGGCACGCCGATTCGGTGAAGCCGCCCCTGGCCCCTGCACCGCATGGATCCTTCCGGCTCCGGCAGTCGTGGCCCGCATGGCCTACCACCAGTTCCACCAGCTCGGCGTGGAACGCACCCGAGCGGAAACCCTCATCAGGGTGGCGAGGGAGATGCCGCGGCTCGAGCGCGTGGACCACGACGATCCTCAGGCCGTGCAGGCCCGGCTACAGCACATCCGCGGCGTTGGCCCGTGGACGGCGGCGATGGTGACCGCCACATCGCTCGGTGATGCCGACGCCGTACCTGTCGGCGACTACCACATCCCCAACAACGTGGCCTGGCTGCTCGCCGGCGAGCCTCGGGGCACCGACGAACGCATGCTCGAGCTGCTGGCGCCCTATGAGGGCCATCGCTGGCGGGTGATCCGCATGGCCAAGAGTGCCGGCGCTCCGAAGTACGGCCCGAAGCTGTCCCTCACCGGCGACGGCATGCACATGGGCCGCTGACGGGGCCGTCCACCCTGCGGCGGTTCGGCTCAGTCGGGCGACGGCCGCTACCATCGCCGGGCTGTGGCCGAGCTTCCCCCTGAACCGACCGGTGACCTCGTGCATCACCGCACCTACGACGTGCGGGCCTACCGCGAGGCGGACGACACGCTCCGGATCCGTGGCATCGTCCA
>JBCCFL010000054.1:0-38816 GCA_039029735.1 Actinomycetota bacterium
GCGGCCACCGACGTGCGCCGCGCCGAGTTCGAGCAGTTCCTCGCCGACAACAGCGACACGCTGCCCGCCGAGGTGTTCGACGTCGCGGATGCCGTCCAGGTCGACCTCGCCCAGCTCGACCAGCAGCGGGCCGCCGTACTCGGCCAGAGCATCGCGCTGCCCGAGATCATCGGCTGGTATACCGCCATGAACGCCAAGGTGATCAACGCCGTGTCCGCCGGTGGTCTGCTTCCCACCGAGGTCGAGCTGCGGGGTGGCGTTGCCGCCTACGCTGCATTCCTCAGTGCCAAGGAGCGCTCGGGCATCGAGCGGGCCCAGCTCTCGTCGGCCTTCGGTCGTGACGAGTTCGCACCCGGACAGTTCGCCACTGTTGTGTCGCTCATCTCCGCATTCAACGCCTACCTCGACTCATTCGAGGGTCTGGCCGACCCCGAGGTGCTCGAGCACCACACGGTGCGTCAAGCCGAGCCGGTGGTGGCCGAGATCGCCGCCCTCGAACAACTTGCGATCGGCAATCCCGACGGCGGCTGGGGTATCGAGTCGACCGAGTGGTTCGATCTGATGACCCAGCGCATCAACCTCCTCAAGGAGACCGAGGACTTCCAGGCCGAGCGGCTCATCGTGCTCGCCGACGAGCTCGGGGCGAAGGCCCAGTCGGCGTTCACCACCACCCTCGCCATCGGCGCCGCCCTCGTGCTGGTGACGATCGTGGTGCTGGCGCTCGTGCTGATGAGTGTGCGCCGAGAACTGGCCCAGATGTCCGATGCGGCCCGCCGGATCGCCGAGGGCGACACCACCGTGCAGGACTTCGAGATCCGCCGGAACGACGAGGTAGCTCAGCTGGCACGGTCGTTCAACGAAATGACCGACGTGCTGAACCTGGTGGGGGCCAAGACCACTGCGGTGGCTGAGGGCCACCTGGCCGACCCTGTGCTCGACCAGGAGCTTCCGGGCGACCTCGGCGTCGGGATCGCCGCGATGATCGCCTCGTTGCGGGAGACCATCGACAAGCTCGGCCAATCGGCCGTCACGCTTGGCCGTTCGGCTCGTGAGCTGCAGAACGTGTCGTCGTCGATGGACGACTCGGCCGATCGCACCTCGGCCACCGCCACGTCGGCCTCGTCGGCCAGTGAGGAAGTGTCGGGCAACGTGGCCTCGGTCGCCGCTGCCATCGACGAGATGAACGCCACCATCCAGGAGATGGCCAACAGCGCAGCGACCGCCGCCACGGTGGCCTCCGACGCCGTCGAGCTGTCCACCACGTCGTCGGAGAAGATCCAACGTCTCGGTCAGAGCTCGGCGACGATCGGCGAGGTGATCCAGGTGATCAACACGATCGCCGAGCAGACAAACCTGCTGGCACTCAACGCCACCATCGAGGCGGCCCGGGCCGGCGAGGCCGGCAAAGGCTTTGCGGTGGTGGCCAACGAGGTGAAGGACCTCGCCACCCAGACCGCTGACGCCACCGAGCAGATCACCAAGCGGGTGCAGGGCATTCAGGCCGACACCGGCCATGCCATCGAGGCCAACGAGCAGATCAGCGAGATCATCAACCACATCAGTGAGATCTCTGCCTCGATCGCCGCCGCAGTCGAGGAGCAGTCGGTGACCACAGCCGAGATCGGCATCAACGTTGAGAACGCTGCCAGCGCCACGAGCTCGATCGCATCCACGATCGGTTCGGTGGCCGGTGCCGCCGACGAGACGCGGGCCTCCACCAGCCAGGCCAGGGCCAACGCCGAGGAGATGGCCGATCTGGCCTCCAGCCTCGAGCAGCTGGTCGACAACTACCAGACCGCCTGAGCGCCCGCCCGCTCACCGACAACGGTCACAGGTCGCATCCTGCGCCTGGTCGGGGCCTGACGAAGGGGCCCTACCGGGCGCGGGCGATGAACACGAACTCCCGGCCGGGTCGATCGGGAGCATCACGGATCTCGTCGACAGCGAACCCAGCGGCGGCCAACGACGCCCGCACCTCGGCCTCGGATCGGAACCGCAGCGTCGAGGTGGAGCTGAGCTGCTGCCCCGAGGCGGCGACGTCGTAGTCGACACGGAACGACACCAGCGGCAGGGCAACGTCGGTCACCTCGATCGAGCGGCTCACAGGCCCGATCCGGGTGTCGATCGTGCGGCTCGGCTCTGCGTGCCACCGCTCCCAGGCCTGGTCTCGCGGATCCCGGGTCTCGAACACAAAGGAGCCCGCCGGTACCAGAGCGGCCCGTACGGCTGCGACCGTGGCCGCCCAGTCGTCATCGGTGAGAAACACCTGGGCCACGTTGCCGGTCATCACCGCCAGGTCGAGCGCCAACGGCGGCAACGACGGCGCCGTTCCGTGGATCCAGCGCACCCGGTGGGCTCCCGGCTTGGCCTGGGCCACGCGGAGTGAGGCGAGCGCGGGATCCACGCCGGTCACCTCCAGGCCCGACCGAGCCAGGCGGAGCGACAGCTCACCGGTGCCGCAGCCAACGTCCAGCACGCTGGTGGCCTCCAGTTCGGTCACGAGGGCCTCGTAGTGGTCGAGGTCGAGGCGATCGCCCTCGAGGTCGTCGTAGATCTGGGCGAGTTCGGCATCGGAGAAGAGCCGATCGGGTTCAGCTGTCATGGGTTTCGGCCCAGGGCGGCGGGGAGGGGCTCGGCGTGCACCACGCCGAGATGTTGCACCGCCCGTGTCATGGCCACGTACAGGTGGCGCAGCCCTGAATCGGTGGCGGCGACGTGGGCCGGTTCGACCACCACCACGGCATCGAACTCGAGCCCCTTCACGGCCCGGGGCGTCACGAGCGCAACAGCCGACGCGCCGGGCAGGCCTGCGGCGCCCACACGCTCGGTGGCCTCGCCAACGGCATCCAGTGCCTGGGCGATCTCGTCGAAACGGTCCTCCAGGGCGACCACCGCCACGCTGGAGGTTCGGGCCCGCAAGGCCCGTACCTCGTCGGCCACCGTCGGGGCCACGGCGTCGGGCGCCACGTCGAGGACCAGGGGTGGATCACCGCCGGGGCGGACGGACCGGGCCGGGGTCACCTCGGGTGCAGCCTCGGGCAACAACCGGTTGGCGACGTCGAGGATGGCAGCCGGAACCCGATAGCCCACGGTGAGTTCGGCTTGGCGGATCTGCATCCCGTGGTCGCGGCCGGTCACCTCCGCCCGATGGTCGCCCACGATCTCCACCGCCCGGGTCCACGAGGCCGTTGCCCCCGGTGCCGTGGCCTGGGCCAGGTCGCCGAGCACGGTCATCGATCCGCCGTCGGCCCGGCGGGCCAGCATCCGCAGCGCCATCGGCGACAGGTCCTGCGCCTCGTCCACCACCACGTGGCCGTAGGTGGCCGGCACGCCAGCACAGAGCCACTGGGCCTCATCGAGGAGGGGGATGTCGGCGGTGGTCCACGGGGCGTCGTCGCCCTTCTTGGCGGCCGCCCGCTTGAGGAGTGCCTGCCCATCGGCGTCGAGCACGCCGGCTGCGGCGGCCGCCAGCCGCTTCGGGGACCGGTACAGACCCTCCACCAGGGCAGCGGGTTGGATCGTTGGCCACATCTTGTTGATCGCGGTGGTGAGCATCTTGTCGCTTCGCAGGGCAGACGAGAACAGCGGCTCACCGGCCGGATCAACCCCAGGTCGTTCACGATGACGGCGCCAGCCTTCCTGGATCACCATTCGGCGCAGCACGTCGCGACCGGCATTCAGCGGCATGCGCCGGGCCAGGATCGTCTTCTGCATCTGTTCGAGATCGTCGGCCTCGATCCGCACCCTCGCCAGGCCGGCCCGGAGTTCGAGACCGTCGGGTGGCGTGGTGAATCGCTGGTGGGCCGCTGCGCGCAGCACCGCCGCCATCTCCACCCGTCCCTTCAGCCCGGCCACCTCGTCGGCCTCGGTCGCTCCCACTTTGAACCGGGTGGCGACGAGACCGGTGAGCGTGGCCTGGGTGACCGACGACTCTCCCAGCGACGGCAACACCTCGGCGATGTAGCGCAGGAACAGCGGATTCGGCCCAACCACCAGCACGCCAGCCTCCATCAGGGTCTCGCGGTGATCGAACAGCAGGTACGCGGCCCGATGGAGCCCGACCGCGGTCTTCCCCGTGCCCGGGCCGCCTTGCACGATCATCAGCTCGTCGAGGGGAGCCCGGATGATCACGTCCTGTTCGGCGGCGATCGTGGCCACGATGTCGCGCATCTGCCCCGAGCGGGCTCGTTCCAACTCGGCGATCAGCGGATCGGGCAGGCCGCCCTGACTCCCGGACTCGGGATCGGTGAGGTCCTCGTCGAGGAGGGCCTCGATCGTGCGCCCTTCGGTGATGAAGCGACGGCGGAACACGAGGCCACACGGATCGACTCCGGTGGCTCGGTAGAACGCAGCCGACACCGGGGCCCTCCAGTCGACCACCACGGGCCGAGCTTTGGCGTCCTCGACGTGGCGGCGGCCGATGTACCACTGCTCGGCGTCGTCGGTGTCGATCCGTCCGAAGCAGAGCGGACCCCCATCCTCGTTGAGCGCCGCCTCCCGCCGCGCCAGGTGATACTGGGCAACGCGAGCATCGGCAGAGTCCTCCTCGCGCACGATGCGATCGCTGATGGCGAGTATCTCCCGGGCCCTGGCCCGCATGGCCGCCAGGTGCTCGTAGGCGGTGTCGAGACGCGACTGTTCGGCCGCGAGGGCCTGATCGGCGGGTTCGTGTCCCATTGCTCGTCCTCCGACCACGCGACGCGTCGAGCCGAGTGCTCGACGCTGGCGGGGGAACGAGATTAGTTCACCTCGGCCTCCAGGCGAGCCCGAATATCGCGGTGGACGAGGGCGAAGCCGGCGGCCCACAACAGCAACGACACGCCGTTGCCGAGGCCACCGATCAACTGGCGGATGGCGAACACCGCCGGATTCTCACCAACCAGGTCCACACCGCGGATCTCCGTCGCCCCGGCCTCGATCGGCTCGGTGCCGGCGCCGCCGACGATCTGGAGCACGATCGCCGACACCACCGAGGCCATCAGGGAGATCGACAAGCCGAAGAGCAGCAACAGGGCGAGACGACCGACCACGGCCCAGCTCTGACCTCGCGTCAGGTTCCAGCTCGTGCGCAGCGGCTGGGTGGGTGACTCCTCCACGGCGGCGACCGTGGGGATCAACACGGTGCGAACCGTGAGCAACAGCATCACGAACAACGCGACAGGAAGCGTGAGCAGAAGCAGGGGCGGAAAGATCGCCCCCACGATCAGTGCCACCAGCAGCACCCCGATCTGCAGCAACACCACGCCGAGGTTGGCGACGAGCGCAGCCGGGAAGCGGCGCAGCCCGTGCAACATCGACGCTGACCAGGGCTCGGGCTCCTCGTCCAGATGGGCCCGGATCTGGCGAGTTGCGCACACGAGCACGGCCAAGGCCGCCAGCAGCGACACCACGGTGGTGACCGACGAGGCAACGTAGGCGATCGCCGGCACATCGGGGTTGGAGTAGAACTCGGAGAACGTTTCGGCCTCGGTGTCGAACACCACGCCGTTGAGCAGCCACCAGCCGCTGAACCCACTGGCGAGGGCAGTCGGCACCACCAACAACACGAGCAGCGGGAACAGGTTGCCGAACCGCTGAGCGACCAGCCGCAGCGTGGTGCTCGACCACTCCCCGACAGGCGTGAGCCCGAACCCATGGGGCCGGGGTTCCTCGGTGCGAGCCTCGGTCCACCTCGTCCCGTCCCACCATCGATAGCCCGTTCCCCCGGGGCGCCGATCGGGATCGGGGTACCAGCCCGCTGGAGGGCCGGCTGGAGGCGGTCCACTGGGAGGGGGAAGGTCGCTCATCGTCGCTCCTGTCGAGGTGGCCGATCGTCGAAGTCCACCACCACGCCGTAGTGGTCTGATGGCACCATGCCGCCATGCGCCGCGCAACCGACCAGCCGAGCCCGGACGGGGTTCCCGAGCGGTTTCGGCCGAGGCCAGGTCACGAACACATAGTCGAGCCGGCGTCGGGGCCACAGTGCCTCCGACGAGTGGGGGTTGTCGCGGGTCCAGGTGTCACCGTCGCCATCACCAACGGCAGCCCAGCAGTCGGTGAAGACCAGCCCGTCGGTGTAGGGCGGGGCCAGTCCGGTGAGTCGCCGCACCTCATCGGACTCGGGTACGGCGTTCAGGTCGCCGCCGAGAATGACCGGCGGATGGTCGGGTTCGGCCGACCGGTGACGCACCGCGAGATCGACCACCTCCTGCAGCTGACGTGACCGCAGGGCACTCTGGTCGTACTGCCACGCGAGATGCGTGGTGACCACGAGCCACTCGCCGGTCGGTGCGGCGACGGTGGCCGCCAGCGCCGAGCGGTGCGACGGGCCACCGTCGGGGCCCGACAGCGTGATCTGCTCGCGCCGCGTCATCGGCCAACGGCTGAGGATCGCATTGCCGAACGCATGCGGTGAGCCATCGGGCTTCGTGGTGCGCTCCACGTGGTAGCCGAGCGGGGCAGCCAGGCGCTCGGCTTGATCGCCGTGGTCGTCGGTGGCCCACACCTCCTGGAGCAGCACGACATCGGCATCCACCGCAGCCAACTCGGCCTGGATCGCCGGCTGACGCTCCTGCCAGGGGCCGAACTGCCACCAGATGTTCCAGGTCAGCGCACGCATACGAACCATCCGAGGGTAGCGGCGCGCGAACGATGCTGGTGCTCGGAGCGACCCTCCAGTCGTGCTCACCCAACGACCCGGAATCTGACGGCTCGCGGCCGGGGCCGTAGCCTCGGGGAAAACCGCACCACCCGGGCGGCTGGACCAGGGGGATCGGCCGGCCCGCCAAACCAAGGGGGACCCAATGCACACCTTCGATCTGATCATCGCAGGCGGGATGGTGTTCGACGGCACCCGGGCACCACGAGTCCGGGCCGATGTCGGCATCACCGATGGAACCGTGGCGGCGATCGGCCGCCTCGACCACAGCGACGCTGCCCGCGTGCTCGACGCGGAGGGCCTCAACGTGGCCCCAGGGTTCGTCGACCTGCACACCCACTACGACGCCCAGGTGTTCTGGGACCCGTACTGCACGCTGTCGGGCTGGCACGGCATCACGTCGGTGGCCATCGGGAATTGCGGCTTCGGCTTCGCCCCCGTGGCAGCGGATGCACGGGAGGACGCGATGCGGTCGATGACCCGGGTGGAGGCGATCCCCTATGACGCCATGGCCCTGGGTCTGCCGTGGGACTGGGAGAGCTTCCCCGAGTACCTCGACAGCCTCGACCGCACGGCCAAGGCCGTGAACGTGCTCCCCTACTTCCCCGTCGGCCCGGCGCTGGTGTCGGTGCTCGGCCGCGACGATGCCAAGGCTGGTCGCATGCCGACCGACGCCGAGCACGCCGAACTGGCTCGCCTGTTCGCCGACGCCCTCGATGCGGGCGCCTGTGGCTGGTCGGCCCAACGGCTCCCGCCGCCCCCCATCGGGCCCGCTGCCGTCCAGCGCGACTGGGACGGCACCCCGATGCCGACCGACGTGATGCACGACGAGACCTGCCGGGTATTCGCCTCGGTGCTGGCCGAGCGCAACACCGGCGTGGCCCAGCTGACCCTGACCACGAACGACCCCAAGCATGATCAGGCCCACTACGAGGAACTGGCATCGATCTCAGGCCGGCCCGTGCTGTTCAACGTGGTGCAGGCGTTCAGCGACCGGCCCCATGTCCACCGCAAGAGCCTGCAGTGGTTGGCCCGCTGCCGCGAGCGGGGTATCCCCGTGTACGGCCAGGGTGTCACCTCCGACGCCGGGTTCACCTTCACCTTCGAGGAGTGGAATCTCTTCGACGACTCCGACGAATGGTGTGAGGCCACGACCGGTAGCACGGCCGAGCGTTTGGCCAAGTTGGCGGATCCCGCTCGTCGGGCCGGCTTGCGCGACAACCTGCCGATGGTGGCCACGGCGCCGTTGGAGACGATCACCGTGCTGGGGCCCCGCACGGCCACCACCGAGCCCTACCGGGAGATGTCGATCGCCCAGGTGGCCGAGATGACCGGCACCCACCCGGTGGACGCCCTGCTCGACATCGCCGTGGCCGACGAACTCAAGACCGCGTTCTTCGTGATGCCGCCTCAGGGCGACTCGCCGTACCTGAAGGAGATCGTGCAGGACCCCTACACGGTGTACGGCGTGTCGGACGGTGGGGCCCACACCAAGTTCCTCACGGCCGGCCGCTACCCCACCGAGACGATCACCGAACACGTACGGACCAATGAGTGGATCTCGCTGGAGGAGGCGCACTGGCGCCTGTCGGCACTCCCGGCGAAGCTCGCCGGTTTCACCGACCGGGGCACGATCACCGTCGGGGCACCGGCGGACATCATCGTGTACGACTACGAGAACCTCGAGATCATGCCAACGGAAGTGGTGCACGACTTCCCGGGCGGCGAGTGGCGGAGAATCCAGCGGGCCAAGGGGTATCGCTGGGTGCTCGTGAATGGGGAGGTGACCATCGAGGACGACCGCCAGACCGAGACCCATTCGGGCCAGCTGCTGCGCCACGGAGGCTGACCCGGCACCGGGTTCGGGCAGCTCCGGGCCGCCGCCAGAGGCGACGGTCACACGAGCTTGTGCTTTTCGTCACGAACATTTGACCGATCGCTCAGAAACGGTCAGTATGAGTACCTATGGACACCGAGTTCGCGCTCCATCCGGATACGGACGTGAGTTGGGCGGATGAGGCGATCTGCAAAGGGCTCACCCACGTTTTCTTCGGCCCTGCGGCCGAACGGCCCGAACGTCGGGCTGAACGTGAGGCCATCGCAGCCACCTACTGCATGGCATGCCCGGTGATGATCGCCTGTCGCACAACCGCACGCCTCAACCGCGAGCACGGGTTCTGGGGCTGCGAGAACGACGAGGAGCGGGCTCTGGCGGGCTACGCACCACGGTCGCCGAGTCGGCGTGCCGTGATTCAGGCCCGCGACCGCGCCCGTCAGCATTACCGGGGCGAACTCCCGGTCGAACTCGCATCCTGAACCCCGCTCCCATCCGCTCGATAGCCTCCCGGCGATGAGCCACGACGCCGTTCTCGTCTTGTCGTTCGGTGGGCCTGAAGGCCCAGACGACGTCCTGCCGTTCCTGCGCAACGTCACCAGAGGCCGAGGCGTTCCCGATGAGCGCCTCGCCGAGGTGGCCGAGCAGTACGACCTGTTCGGCGGCCGGTCCCCCATCAACGACCAGTGCCGCGAACTCGTGGCGCTCCTCGGTTCAGAGTTCGCGGCCAACGGGATCGACCTTCCCGTGTACTGGGGCAACCGCAACTGGCACCCCATGGTCGAGGACACAGTCGCCACGATGACGGCTGACGGCGTGCGCAACGCGCTCGTGTTCGTCACGTCCGCCTTCGGCACCTACTCGGGCTGCCGGCAGTACCGCGAGGACCTGGCCCGGGCCGCCGCTGCGGTGGGCGACGACGCACCGGCACTCACGAAGCTCCGCCTGTTCTACAACCACCCAGGCTTCATCGAGCCCCTGGGGGCCAACCTCGCGAACGCCCTCGCCGCCGACGGCGTGGATCCGCTCGCGGGCTCGACTCACGTGGTGTTCACTGCCCACTCGATCCCCAACTCCATGGCGGCCGGGTGCGACTACGAATCGCAGCTCGCCGAGGCGGCGCGCCTTGTGTTGACGGCCGCCGGTGTGGCCGACGCCCCTCACGACGTGGTGTTCCAGAGCCGGAGCGGACCCCCGCAGGTGCCGTGGCTCGAACCGGACGTCAACGACCACCTCCACCACCTCGCCCAAGCCGGCACCCCCCACGTGACGGTGGTGCCCGTCGGGTTCGTCAGCGATCACATGGAGGTGATGTTCGACCTCGACACCCAGGCCGCCGCCACCGCCGCTGATCTGGGCCTCGGGTACAGGCGGGTGTCAACAACGGGAAATCATCCGCAGTTCGTGTCGATGATCCGCGAGCTCGTCCTCGAACGGATGGACGGCGCCACACCGGTCGCGCTCGGCGCCCAGGGGGTCTGGCCCACGCCATGCCCGCCGGACCACTGCCCGGCACCGCAGCGGCCCGGTCGGCCTCCGACCGCCACCGGTGCGAGCCAGCAGCGCCCTCGCTAGACGCCGGCGACCGACGACCCCTGGGCCCTCCGCCAGGCCAGGATCTCCTCCCCCATGGGGGTGGAGGGTGGGCTGGAGGTGAACGGCCACAGCTCGCGAGCGATGCCCTGCCAGTTGGCGGTGGCCTCGAGCTGGGCGAACAGGCCCATGAGACCGAGCGTGATTCGTTGCACCACCACGAACGACGGCGGCACGTTGAGGTGCTTCATCAGCTCGCTGTAGGGGCCTCTGGTGTCGAACAGGTGCTGCACCCCACCAGCGGCGTATTCAGCGTCGATCGTGACGAGCCCGTCGGTCATGACGTAGCGGTAGTAGTAGGAGAAGTACTCCTCGACCAGCTCGTCGGAGAACGGCGCCGCCGGGTCGAGGATGCCGGCCTCCTCCACGATCTTGCGGAAGGCGATGATGTCGCGGTTGACCACCATCTCACGGATGAGGTCCTCGAAGAGCACGGTCTCGGTGCGGTCGAACCGTTTCACGAGCCCGAAGTCGAGGAACGTGATCTTCCCTCCCGGGTTGAACAGGTAGTTGCCGGGGTGGGGGTCGCCGTTGAAGGCGTGTAGGCGGTAGATGGCGCCGAACGAGAACCGGAACAGTGTTTCCGCTGCGAGGTTCCGCTCGTCCTCACTCCAGTGCACCACGTCGCTGAAGCGCGACCCGGTGGCGAGATCGGTGGTGAGGATACGACCGGTCGACAACTCGTCGACCACACCGGGCACCGACACGTAGGGATGCCCATCGAAGTACCCGTGGAACAGCCTCTGATTCTCGGCTTCGACGGTGTAGTCGAGCTCCTCGAGCAGACGATTGCGGATCTCCTCGACGATCGGTTCCGGCTCGACGCCGGGGAACATCGTGCCAAGCGCTCCGAACAGCCATCCTGCGTTGCGAAGATCGGAGGCAACGGCGTCGGCCACGCCGGGGTATTGCACCTTGACGGCGACGGCTCTCCCCTGACGGGTGATGGCTCGGTGAACCTGGCCGATCGAGGCCGAGGCGATCGGCAGCGGATCCCACTCCTCGAACAGATCGGTCGGGTCGGCGCCGAGTTCGGCCCTCACCTGCTCGGCCGCCAGTTCGGGAGCCATCGGCGGGGCGTCGTGTTGGAGGGAGGCGAGCGTCTGCCGCACGGGTTCGGGGAGGCCGGTGTCGAGGTAGCTGGCCATCTGCCCGATCTTCATCATGGCGCCCTTCATGTTCCCCAGCTCCGCTGTCACCTCCTCGGCGGTCTGAATCTGGAACTCGGTGTTCAGCTCCTCGGCCCGCTCGACCGACGCGAACGTGGTGCGGGCCCGGTGGACCGCGTAGCGACGCCCGCTGCGCAGACCGAGTCGGGCCAGCCGGAAGTTACGGGTCAGGGTGCGGCGGGCGTTCACGGGCCCCTCGCCGACTGCGGCGTCGCCACCACCGACGAACCCGCGAACGAGCCGCAACACCACGGCGAAACCGGCCATCATCGCCACGAGGCCCACGAGCTTCTTCACAGACACACCCTCCAGCGTACGAGTCCCGCCGAATCCATTCGTCAACCCGTCCCGTCGGTCTGGCACGGATGCGGTTTACGTCTTCCCTCAGCCCCATTCTTGCCCACCACACGGGCTGAGGTCGGGTCAGCCCGTGTGGCCAGGGTTGCCACACCGAGCCGCATGGGAACGGTAGGGTCGCGGTCATGGACCCCGAGCCGTCCACCGAACCTCGGATCCGTCGCCTGAACGAGGTGGAGCTCGCCTCCTACGACGTGCTCCCCCGCGACCTGGCTCGACGGGTGCAGGTCATTCGCGTGCCCGATCTGCCAGGGCGCTACACCGGGCTGTCGCTCGGCCGCTTCGTGTTCCTCGCCGTGCCCACCCCGGCCGACGGCCGCAATGCGTTGTTGTGCCATGAACTCGTCCATGTTCGTCAGTGGTCCGACCAGGGCGTGGTCGGCTTCTCCTTCCGATACGTCACCGACTTCGTTCGTGGGTACATCCGGCTCCGGAACTGGAACGAGGCCTACCTGGCCATCGGCGCCGAGGTCGAGGCTCGGGTGATCACACTCGAGTGGGCCCAGGTGACGGCCCGCCGCCGTCCCGAGCCGGTCGACGCCGACTGATCGCGGCCCTGAATCGGGCGCCATCGGGGCCGGCGACCGGCGAATCACCAGGTGATGCACCCGGTCAGCGCTGTCGTTACACTGCTGCGACATGGAGCTGGTCGTTCGCGATCCGGTGCGCAGCCGGGTTGCAAGGCTTCTCCGGCGGACATCGTTCATCATCGACAACACCCTCATCGACGAGCTATCGGGGCAGTCGTACGAAGAGGCGGTCGACTTCGTTCTCGCCGACGAAGGTGATGCCGGCAGACCGCCCCGAGAAGACAGACAAGACATCATTCGCTGGTGGCTGGAACAGATGTTCCATCCATCGAGCGGCCTCTATGAACGGATGGTCTGGTTCTGGCACACGCACCTGACCACCAACCACAACGACGTCTCGTCCGATGTGCTGATGAGCCGCCAGCTGGAGCTGCTCCGCACCCACGCCCTCGGCAACTTCCGTGAACTCCTGCAGGGGTTCGTGGTCGACGGGGCCCTGCTCCAGTATCTGAACGGCGACGGCTCGATCGCCTCGAATCCCAACGAGAACCTCGCCCGTGAGCTGATGGAGCTGTTCACCGTCGGGATCGGGAACCACACCGAAGACGACGTGAAGGTGGCCGCTCGCGCGCTGGCCGGATGGGTGGTCGATCGAGAGAACAACGAGGTCAGCTTCGAGCGGGAGCGGTCGTTCATCGCCCCGCTGCTGTTCCGAGGCGAACAGGCCGAGTTCGACACCGCCATGGTGGTGGACCACCTGTGCGACGACGTGGCCACTGCGGCGTATGTGTCGAACAAGATCTGGCACTACTTCACCGGCGGCTGGCTGGACGCCCGCCAGGCGGTGGAACTCGGCCAGTGGTGGCAGGAACAGGAGCTCGAGATCAAGCCACTGCTCCGCCAGATCCTCACCCACCGGTGGTTCGACGAGGCTCCCGACTACGGACGGCCCCGCACCGGGGTGGAGTTCGTGGGGGCGCTCGTGAGCGTGACCGGGGCCGAGATCGATCTGTTGAACGCCACCCGCCGCACAGCCCAGGTGCCATACGAGCCGCCCAACGTGGCCGGGTGGCCCACCGACCAGCGATGGTTGGAGCCGGGCTCGATGCTCAACCGGGGATCGCTGATCTTCTCGGTGGGCTTCGGCGATCTCCGCGATGCCCTCCCCGGCACGGTGGAGCACGTGCTCGATCGCTGCGGCATCGTGGCCGTGAGCCAGGCCACGCTCGATGCCCTGAACCAGGTGGGGATCGGGCGCGAGCTCGGCGAGGAGGAACGGGCCGACGTGCGGTGGCGCCTGGCTCTCGGGAGTCCGGAGTTCCAGCTGCAGTGAGCAACGATCTCGACCTCCCTCCCCCCGACCCGTCGAGCGCTCCCACCGGCGAGGTGCCCGTGGTCCAGCCCGACGACAGGCTCAGCACCAGCCGAGCCGATGCGGCCTACGACCGGTTCCTCGCCACCGGCGACGACGACATGCTGGCCCGGATTGCCGAGCCTGAGGCGTCGATCCCCGACGAGGACCCGACCACCGACCTCGGCGACCCGGTGCTGCCAGCCCCGCGCTCACGGTCGGCCCGCAGTGCCACATCCAGTCGAGGCCGCGGGAGCCATGCTGATGCTGGCGGCGATGAAGATTCCGACCACGAGGCCACCGCCGGTGACAGCGCCGACAGCGGGACCGGTGACCCGGCCGAGGATCGTCGCGACGGGGCCGGCCTCGTGCTGGCGCGGCGCCGCTTCCTCCAGTTCATGGTCGCAGGTGGAGCTGCTGCGGCCGGCGTCGGCGTGGTCTACGCCGGCCGGGATCGCACGCCGCCGCCCACCGTCGCCCAGCCGAGCACGCAGGTGGGCGTGCTCAGTCGCGCCAACACCACCTCCGCCACTGAGGGGCAGCTGCTGGGGAGCGCCGTTCCGAATCGTGTGCTGGTGCTGGTGGAGATGGAGGGGGGCAACGACGGGTTGTCCACCGTGGTGCCCTACGCCAATGGTGCGTACTACGACGTACGGCCCAGCATCGCCATCGCAGCCGAGGAGGTGCTGGCCCTCGACTCGGAGGTTGGCTTGCACCCGAACCTGGCCCGTCTCCACCAGCGAGGGCTTGCCATCGTCGAGGGCGTTGGCCCGATCGACGGCAACCTCTCGCACTTCGAGATGGTGCAGCGCTGGGACCGCGGCGACGTGAACGGAGACGGTGAGGAGCAGAGCGGCTTCCTGGCT
The DNA here is from genome assembly GCA_039029735.1 of Actinomycetota bacterium. GTDB lineage: Bacteria > Actinomycetota > Acidimicrobiia > Acidimicrobiales > SZUA-35 > CADEDH01. The sequence continues at coordinate 14,338 of JBCCFL010000054.1, forward strand.
CGCCTCGCCGACACCCTCGACGACGCCTCACCGCTGGTCGGGTTGTCGGTGGGCGGCGCCACGCCCCGCTTCGCCAACTCCCAGGCCTCCACCGTGGCGCTCGACGATCCGCGATCGCTCCGATACCTCACCGCGTCGGACGACAACCGGCTGTTGGCCTATCAGGACAGCCTCCCGGCCTTCGCCCGCGACGAGAGCGAGATGATGGGCATGGTCGGCTCGTCGTGGGGGCAGCTCCTGCAGCTCGGCGCCGCAGTGAACGCCCAGCTCGAACGCGAGCCCGACGAGTCGAACTCGATGTTCACCGATGGTGGCGGCCTGGGCCGCCAGCTGGCGCTGGCGTCCACGCTCATCGCCGCCGACATCGGCGTGCGGGTGGTGCACGCCCGCATCGGCGGATTCGACACGCATGAGAACCACCGCAACCGCCACAACCAGCTGATGGGGCAGCTCGACGCCGCGATCGACGGGTTCCTCACCCAGATCGAGGCCGACGGCGCCGCCGATCGGGTGCTCGTGGCCACCACGAGCGAGTTCGGCCGCCGCGTGGCCGAGAACGAGGGCGGCACCGACCACGGCTCCGCGTCGGTCATGTTCGTGGCCGGGCCGGTGGCCGCCGGTCGCTACGGCGTGCACACCGCCCCGAACCTGGTCGACGGCCGCGGAAACCTTCCCACCGAGGTTCCCTTCGACACCTACCTGGCCACGTTGGCGCAGAGCTGGCTCGGGATCGAGGCCGCATCGGTGCTGACCGGCGATCCCGAACTCGTTCCGCTGCTGTTCTGAGGTCGGGAATCGACGCCTCAGGAGTCGATCTTGAGCGTCTGGATCTTGTTGGTTCCGTAGTCGGTGATCGCCAGCACGTCGTCGGTGGCGGCAATGCCGACCGGATTGCTGAGCTGACCGGCCCCGATCTGAAACGCGTTGTAGCCGACGGCGATCGAGCCGCTGGCCATGTCGACGAACCACACGTCCCCACCGGCACCGTCGACGGCGAAGATGGTCCTCGTCTTGCGGTTGTAGGCGATGGCCGTCGGCCGGAAGTTGCTGGGGCCGTCGTAGGTGATGGTTGCCGCGTCGAAGTCGACGGGATCCATCTTGACCATCGCCACCTTCGGATCCAGCACGACAGCCACGATCCGCCGATTCTGATGATCGGCAACCATCATCATCTCGCCGTAGTCGGGGTCGTCGACGATCAGCACGTCCTGGCACTGAGCGAAGTCCCGCGGCCCTGGGTTGCTGATCACCGGCGCAACCGACGTACCGGTGGTGCCCACGAAGCTGTTGGCGGTGTCGAGGCTGATCAGCAGATGGGAGCCGCTGTCGGCAATCACGGTCTCGCCCATGGACGCCGGCCGGATGTCCATGCCCCGCATGTTCAGGCTCGGCACGGGCGTTACGGAGACGAAGGCTGACGACGATACGTCGAACTCGTAGATGTTGTACCCGGTGCCGCTCACGAGCAGCCGATCGTCCCGGATGGCGAGATCGGCTGCGCTCGGAATCAGGCCCGTGCCGATCTGGTCCACATAGTTCGCATCGAGGTCGAACACAGATACTCGGTGGCCGCCGAGATCGGCCACGAAGGCATGATCGTGGTGGATCCGCACCTTCTGCGGGCTGGACAGCATGGGGCCGGTGTATTCGTCGATGATTTCGAGGTTCATGGCACTGCTCCTCCTGTTGGTCATCCGTGGTGTTCACGGTTGACCAAGGAGAACGAGGCCATCAGCAGTCACGTACGTGACCTTCAGCGGGCCGTGCGGACTACTCCGCATTGCTGCTGCATGAGACGGCTCAACCCATGGGGGTGGCGACTTCGATCAGGATCCCGTTGGGATCGATCACGTACGCCACGGTCTGGCCCCATGGCTTCTCGGTGACGCCGACGTAGGGCCGGGCGCCGGCCGCCACGGCCTGATCGACCGCGGCGGCCACATCGTCGGTGAGAAGCGTGATCGAGGCACCGACCGGCGCCCCGTCGGTGGGCAACGGGGCGAAGCCGCCGGCCGCCACCAGGTTCGACTCGGCCAACTCGTGGGCGACGAACGACAGCGTGACGCCACCCGTCTCCAGTTCGCCGTAGTCGCCCTCGGGGGTGACGAAGCGAGCGGAGAGGCCGAACGCGTCGCCGTAGAACGAGACCGTGGCCGGCACGTCCGCCACGTAGAAGATTGTGTAGCCGAATGAGACCGTCATGGCCGCCACGCTACTGACTGCCAGTGACGGCGACGGGCAGCCGGGCGGCCCGAGCGGGTGCCGGTAGGCTCCTGGTCGTGGGTTGGCTGAAGAGAATCCTGGTGGCGACCGCGCTCGGCCTGGCCCTGCTGCTCGTTCCGGCGACGGCGGAGGCCCAGGCGACGGTCGAGGAGATCGCAGACGAACTGGCGGCGACGGGCCGCTGGCTCGAGGCGGACGGTGGTTCGGGGCTCGATGGCTCCATCGACGCCGCCAACGATCGGGGCGTGGCGTTCGTGTGGTTCGACTCCGACGACAACGCCGAGTCGGCGGCCGAGCAGTTGTCGAACGCCCTGGCCGATCGCACCTCCGACCTGCCGACGGTGGTGGTACTCACCAACAGCGGCGTCGGCGCCTGGTCCCAGACCCTCGACACCCCCTCGATCGAACGTGGCCTCAACGCCGGGTTCAACGCCTTTGCTTCCCGCGACGCTGAGGGCGGCCTCGATGCATTCGTCGACGCCGCCACCGCGGCCGCCCCTGCAGCCTCGACCGACACGTCCACCGACGGAACCGGCACCGCAACGACGAGTGGCGACTCGGGCGGGGGTGGGCTCGGCAGCTTCGGCACGATCATCGTGGTCGGGCTCGTCGCCCTCGGCGGCTTCTGGCTGTTTCGCACCTTCCGCAGCCGCAGCAAGGACAAGGCCGACGCCGTCGCCGATCTCGAGGATGATCGGGCCGAGATCAAGGAGCAGCTCCGCGACAACGCCGACCACGTGCTCGGCCTCGGCGACCGGGTGATCGACTCCGGCGACGCGGAGTTGCAGAGGGCCTACGAAGAGGCCAGCGCCGCCTACCAAGAGGTGAGCCACGCCATCGACGGAGCGTCCACGGTGGCCGAGATCGACGCACTCGACACCAAGATCGATCACGCCGAGTGGCAGTTCCAGATGATCGAGGCCCGCCTCGACGGTCGCCCCGTGCCGCCATCGCCGGCCGAGGTGGAGGCCGCCGAGGAGGCCGAGGCCGCCCAGCGCCAAGCCGACGACAACGCAGCCTCACGCTCGGCCCGCGGGCTCGACAACGACCGCCCTGCCCTCGGGGCCGACGAATCGGTGTTCGGCTCGACCCCTCCCGCACCCCGGAGCGCCCCACCGGCACCCCGGGCCCCTCGGGTGCCCACCCGGCGCCGTCGCAGTGGCATGGGCGGAATGGGTGGCCTTGGCGGCGCGCTCGGCAGCGTGATCCTGGGCGGAGGTGGCCTCGGCCGCCAGCCCCGATCGCGGCGCACGCAACAGCGACGATCCAGTCGCATGCCCGGGGGCACACTCGGCGGTGGCGTCCTGCGGCCCCGCGGCTCGTCGCGCCGCTCGGGTTCAGGAGGCGGGCGCTCGTTCGGCTCGGGTGGCTCAGGGGGCGGACGCAGCTTCTGACGGTCAGATTGGCTGCCGCCCGCATCCACCTGATTGTCACTGCGTTCGAGCACAATCGTTCGATGGCCGATCTGCCCGCCCACCTCTCGCCGTCTTCGGCTGCGGCGTTCGACCAGTGTCGGCGGCGGTGGCAGTTCAAGTACATCGAGAAGCGGTCCGAGCCATCGGGCCAGGCCGCACTCGTCGGCACGTTCGCCCACCGGGTGCTGGAGCTGCTCTGTGGCCTCCCGGCCGCCCATCGCACAGTGGATCAGGCCAAGGCTCTCGCCAAGGAGCTGTGGCCCGACGTCGAGGCCGACGAGGACTATCAGGCGCTGGAGCTGGGGGCCGACGAGGCTCGGGCCTTCCGGTGGCAGTCGTGGCTCGCCATCGCCGGCCTGTGGCGCCTGGAGGATCCTGCCACCGTCGAGGTGGTGTCCACCGAGCAGAACCTGTCGGTCCACCTGGCCTCGGTGCCCTTCGTCGGGGTGATCGATCGGGTGGAACGGGTGGCCGATCAGCTCGTGGTGAGCGACTACAAGTCGGGCACCCTCCCCTCCATCCGCTTCCGGGGCGACAAGTTCCATCAGGTGATGCTCTACGCCGCCGCGCTCGACCGCTCCGGGCAGGGGCAGCCGAACAAGGCTCGGCTTCTGTACCTCGGCCAGCGGGCGCTCGAGGTCAGCGTCACCGAGCGCCGTATCGAGGAAGCCGAAGGTCGCCTGGCCGAAACGTGGGTGGCCGTGAACGCAGCCTGCGAGGCCGACGAGTTCGAGCCGAACCCCGGCGTGCTATGCGGCTGGTGCCCGTTCGTCAACGAGTGCGACGAAGGCCGGGCCCACCTCACCCAGCGGGCTGCCGAAGGGCGCCTCCCCGAGCACGCCCCCGCCGCCGCCCTGCTCGACGTCGCCTGATCGGTCGCTGCTCGGCACCGTCGGCACATCTGGGGGTGTCCCTCGGGGTCAGTCGTCGGGTTGAAGTTGGAACGAGGCGTGGAGAATCGCTGCTGCTGCGAGTTCGAGCGCCGTAGCGGCTGCGTGCTGTTGCTGGCCAGTGAGTTCACTCAACGCAGCTTCGACGGCCTCACCACAGGGCCTGTAGACCGTTGCGAAGGCCTGGTAGGTCGCTGGTGTGAGAACGACTTCAACACGACGTCGATCGGTGGGACTCGGCTGGCGCTCGACGTAGCCGGCTTCGACCAGGCGGTCGACGAGGGCAGTGACCGATCCGCTCGTGATGCCAAGCGCTTCGGCGATCGCTCCGTGCGGCTGTGGGCCGTGTTCGAGGACGTTCAGCGCCCGGAGGTCGGATCGATTGAGGCCCAGAGCCTGGCTCGCCTCCCGTTCGAAGACGTCCATCGCTGCGCCGAGTTCACGAATCTGGGCGAACAGACTGGATTCGTGTTCTGACACGACACCTCCCCCAAAAGCATCTTGACAGACAAACATTTTGATTGTCAAGATGATGCGGTTGCTCCATGGGAAGGATGCCCGACGTGATGAAGTGGACCGAGACGATCGACATCGACGCTCCCACAGAGGAGGTGTTTGACGCGATGCTCGACCAGGATCGGGTCATGGCGTGGTCGGCGTGGCCCGAGGCGACCGGATTCACCTGCTCGGTCGAGGGTGACAGCACATCGCCAGGCTCTGAGATCGTGTTCCGAGACAAGAAAGGCACGATCCAAGGCCGCCAGAGGATCATCGCCGTTGAAGGACGCCGGGTTCGGAACCAGCTCCAGAACCGTGGCCCGTTCGGCAGAACCATGACCCCGACAGTGACGTTCGAGGCGACCCCACTCGACGAGCGTTGCACCCGCGCTGCGTTGGAGTTCGAAGCCGATGTTCCTCTTCCGGCGGGGGTTCGACATCTCGTCCAGGCCGGCATGTCACGCTGGGTTCGCCGGCTACACGTCAGGGACCTGGAGATGCTCAAGAGCCACGTCGAGTCACGGCACACCACCGATCAGTGACCAGCGAGCGCACGAGGTAGACCAACGATGGCGAAACGTCGACTCGACGGCGGCTGGCACGTCCCGCCAGAGGCGTTCGAACAAGACCGCATCGACCGCCAACGAGGACGGGTCCGAATTCTCAACGGGGCACTCGAAGGAGGCATGGAGGACTGGACCCTCGACGTCGAGCAGTACGAACTCGTCCGCGACCTCATCCTCGCCAGCATCGAAGACTTCGCCGACGACGACGGCACCATCGCCCTCAAGGACATCATCGACATCGCCCAAGACCGTCTCGGCAACCACCCCGCCTTCCCCGGTGGCCGCCTCAAGAACATCACGACCTACACCAAGGTCGACCTCGAAGCCCGCCAGCTCATCGAACGGGTACCCAAACGATCACCCCAACGGCTGCGCCTGCGACCCCAGAAGTCGTAGCACCGCTCGGGATCGGCAGTCACACCCCAGCTGGGGAGATGTACCTGGCGAAATAACGGCGCAGACGGTTCCTGGTTGCCTATGGTCAAGGCGGCCTCACGAGGCTGTTGCAACGGCCGATTGGGCCGGAGCATCACAACACAAGACGATCCGACATCAACGGAGATGTGTGGACATGACACTTGTCGAACAGCGCACGATCAGCATCAGCGAGGCGGGCTGGTACCCGGATCCCAACCGGGAGCACCGACTTCGCTACCACAACGGGCAGACGTGGACCGATCACGTAACCCACTTCGGGCCAACGCCCTGCCACGGCTGCTTCTACGAGTCTGATCGCTGAGCGCTGAGGCCCTCGGCTCCGAGGGCCTCGGTGATCTGGCGCATCGCCGCAGCGAGATCCTCAACCGTGTGTTCGATCGGGCCGTCCGGTCCGGCGAAGACGAACACACACTGCGACACGGGTTGGCCGACGATGCGTTCGAGGGCCAGCGCATAGGTCGCGCCCTGGATGCGGTAGAACTGCACCTTCTCGGCCGCCTCGTCGGCCCCCGACACGAGGTCGGTCTTGTAGTCGACCACAACGAGGCCGGCGTCGGTCTCCACACAGAGATCGATGAATCCCTCCACGAGGGTCTCGCCGATCGTGGCGGCCACATACAGCTCTCGCCAGTGGCGGTTCGCCCGCGCCAGGTCCATGACGGGCGCAGCGAGGGCGGCGCGGGCGAGGGCGGCCACCTCGGTGGCGAGCTCGGGCACACCGGCCTGGCGGGCCTCCAACACGGCAACAGCGTCGAGATCGTCGGGCGCTGCGAAGTCGATCATCTGGAGCGTGGCGTGAACGGCCGTGCCCACCGGCGCGCCTCGCCCGTCGCGACGCCATTCCGGTCGATCGTCGTCGATGACGATCTCGGCCCCGGGCGCCGTCTCCGACCCCGCAGCAGGCTCGGGCGCCAACAACTCCGCCAACGCCGTTGCCGACATCGAGCCCGGTTCGGCTGCCCCGTCGAGCACCACGTTCTGCTCGTTGCGCCACGCACGCTCGGTGTCGCCGAACGAGCCTGAGCCGAGCCGCAGCTGGGTGGGGGGTTCCACCCGGTACCGGGGCGCATCGTCGGGCCGCTCGAACGGGGCCCATCCCGCCACGTCGGTGAGCGCATGCCACATCCGGCGCCCGCCGCACGTCGAGCCCTCCTTGTGGTGGGCACTCACCACGAGCAGATCACGGGCCCGGGTTGCGGCGACGTACTGGAGCCGCACCCGTTCGAACCGATCGAGCACCTCCTCGACCGACGCCTGGATCTCATAGCCCTGAGTGACCCGCCCACGGCCGATACGGACCTCGGCCTCGCCTGCCGGGGTGAACAGCACCTGGGGGCCACGGGCCCGGTTGGCCTCCACGGTTGGGGCACCGGCCAGGATCACCATCGGAAACTCCAGTCCCTTCGACCCGTGAACGGTCAGCACCCGAACGGCGTCGTCGTCGGGCTCGGCCGGAATCGGTTCGGTGATGCGGGCGAGATCGCTCGCCTGGATCTCGGTCCAGGCCACGAAGTCGGAGAGATCGCCGCCCTGGGTGGCGCTGAACAGCCGGGCCTGCTCGGCCAGGAACCGGTAACGCCGCCACCGGTCGCGGGGACGAGGGGCGGCCAAGGCCACCTCCCGTAGCCGACGCTCGGTGATGATCCGCTCGATCAGTGCCGAGGGGGTGGTCCACCAGCGCTCTGCGTGCCACGTGCGGAGCACGCCGAGGGCATCCCACACCGGGTTGGCCATGAGTTCGGCGGTGTGCTCCGACTCGTCGAGCAACCGATCCCGAAGCTCGTAGTTCCATGAACCACCGAGGCGATACCACGACAGCAGGTGATCGTCGCCGATCGAGAACAGGCCCGAGCGCAGCGCGGCCACCACGTCGATGGCGTGCGCCGGGTTGACCACGGCCCGCACGCCGGCCATCACGTCGCGAATCTCTTGAGTGGCGTACACGAGCGAGCTGGTCTCGGGGCGGAACGGGATGTTGGCGGCCGCGAACGCCGCTTCGAGCGACGGCAGCGACAGACGGGACGGGATCAGCACCGCAATGTCCTGCAGGCGAAGCGGTACCCATGTGCCCTTGGTTCGCTCGGTGCGCCACTCCTCGGCCATGGCCGTGCAGATCACGCTGGCCACATCGGTGGCCTCCTCACGGCGGATGTCGTTGACGGCCGTGGCCTTCGGGTGCTCCCCGCCGAGCACGAGCACAGGGTGGCTCGTTTCGGGCTCTGGGTCGGCGCGGCGCTCGGCGTCGAGCGCGTGATAGGCCGGCTGCGCCCCCGGCTCGCCGTCACCGATGAGATGGGTGAAGACCTCGTTCACGAAACCGACCACACCGGGAACGGAACGGAAGTTGGTGGTGAGGCGGGTGGTGTCGCCGGCAAGACGATCCTCGGTGGCCTGATACACGGCCATGTCAGCCCGGCGGAAGCGATAGATCGACTGCTTGGGATCACCGACGACGACGAGCTTGCCAGGTTGCAGGGCCGCGGCCAGCTCGGGCCACGGGGTGGTGCCCACCTCGCCCGACGCCGCGATGAGCACGGCGAGCTCGATCTGGATCGGATCGGTGTCCTGGAACTCGTCGAGCAGGAGCCGGTCGTAGCGCTGATGGAGCGCCTCACGCACCCGGGAGTTGCCGCGCAGCAGCCGCCGGGCGAGCACGAGCAGATCGTGGAACGACAATTCGCCTCTCGCCCTGCGCGCCTCCACCTGAACGTCGACGAAGTCGGCCACACGAGCGATGAACTGGGCGATCACCTCGCCGCGGTAGACGTCAACGGCCTCGGCGATCCGATCCTTCAGCGCACCAACTTCGGCCCGGGCCTCGGCCACGGTGACGCTCCGCACCCAGGAGTCCTTGCGACCCCAGGTGAGGGTTGGCCAGCGCACCGTGGCCAGCCATTCGAGCTGGCTGAGCGCATCGGCATCGATCATGTCGGTGGCCTCGGCGGCGAACTCGCGGATGCCGACGGCCAGCTTGTCCTCGGCCGAGAGCGACTGGTCGGCCAGCGGCCCCAACGCAGCGGCCTCGGTGAGCAGGGGCCCGAGATCCAGCGGTGACAGCGGCGGCGGCGTGCGATCGACCGTGGCGATCAGGTCCCAGTTGTCGTCGAAGCGCCGGGCGATGTCGATGAACCGGCGCAGCTCGACGCTCAGCACCGACGCCCGCTCCTGAAGATCAAGCAGATCGAGATCGTCGCCGATGCGAGCGGTGAACAGCCGCCAGCTCCGCTCGAACTCGAGCAGCGACGCAATCTCGTCGGCCACCCCGAAGCCGGGCGGCAGATCCGCCTCCACCGGGTGATCCATCAGGAGCCGGAGGGCGAACCCGTGGAGCGTGGTGAACGCTGCGCTCTCCACCTCGCCGGCAGCAACGATCAAGGTGCGGTCGCGTTGCGCCTCTCCCCTCGCCTCGAGCGCCTCGCGCACCCGGTGGCGTAGCTCGCGGGCGGCCGCCTCGGTGAACGTGATCGCGGCGATCCGGCTCACCGGCACGCCGCCGGCCACCAGATTCGTGATCCGGTCGACGAGCGAGCTGGTCTTTCCGCTCCCGGCCCCGGCCTCGACGAACAGCGTGCCGTCGAGCTCGTTCACCACCCGGGCCCGATCGGCGGCGTCGGGCAGCGTGCCGTTGCCGGTCACGGCTGGGCCTCGGCAACGGCGGCCGCCCCGGCGATCTCGGCTGCGGCGGCGTCACCGTTGCGGCCATCGTCGGGCTCGTCGAGGTCGAACAGCGGTGCGAGCTTCACCACGGTTTCGTCGACGGCGAGGCGTTCCCACTCGCGGTGGCGGTCGGTGGGGCACACCACGTCGAACTCGCAGTACCGGCAGTTCGAGAAGGTGACCTTGGGCCAGCCAACCGCCTCTCCCGGAACGCCGGGGAACACGCCGGCGGTGATGCCGTCGAGGGCCGCGGCCACGGTGCGATCGAGATGCTCGTCGAGCCCGTCCTCGAGCTCGACAGGCCGGACCTTGCCCGAACGCGTGAGCCAGTACAGGGCTGTGCGGGGCCCGTCGCGGCCGAGACGTTCGGCCATGACCCGGGCGTACAGGGGAAGCTGAAGGCGACGGCCGCCGTCGAGCGGATCGGCGGCCATCCCCTGGAACGCTGCGTCGGAGCCGCCCTTGTAGTCGATCACGAGCACGCCGCCGTCCTCGGTGCGATCCACTCGGTCGACGAACCCGCGCAGCTTCACGGCACGGCCGTCACCGATGCTCACGAGGCTCGGATCGTCCTCGGTGGTGCCGAACTCCAGCTCGACCCCGACTGGGGTGGACCGGCGCTCGGCCCGCAGCGCATTGTCGGTGGCGAGGAACTGGTTCATCTCGAGGCCGAGCTTGCGGTGGAGGATGCGGGTGCTCACCCGACCTCCGGTGAGGCCGCGGGCCTGGGCGAGGCCGATCTCTTCGTCGAGCAACGCCTGGAGGGCGTCGGTGGCGGCGGCTGGCCACGGTTCACCGGGCTCGGGAACGGTACCGGCCGTCAACGCATCACCGACGAAGCGTTCGAGCACCCGGTGGGTGAGGCTTCCCCGTTCGATCGGCGTGATCTCGTCGATCCGTTCGGGCCGCTCCTCTTCGTTGAGCCGGAGCACGCGCCCGAACAGGTACCGGCGGGGGCACGCAGCGTAGGTTTCCAGCGCAGTGGCCGAGAACAGCCGATCCGAGAGGTCCAGCCCCACTGCGGGCACGAGACCCACGTGGGGGTTGAGGGTGCCTCGCTGGCGTGCCCCATGGCGATCGAGACCAACGGCGACCACCTGATCGCGTTCGGCCAGCTCGTGGGTGTGGACCGGATCGCCCCCGTCCACGTGTTCGATCAGGGCCTGCAAGCCGAAATCGGTGCGCGAAGCAGGGCGCCCGTGATCGACGAGCGCGCGATGGTGCGACGCCACCGAGGTGGAGGGCCCGACCACACCGTCGAGCAGACGGGGCCACGCCCGCGATCGCACGCTGCGCAAGTCACCGCGTGCACTGATCACCAGCGGCGCCCGATTGGATCCGGCGAGCGCCGCCGCCACGGCCCGCACGTCACGGGCGGTACGGTGCTCAGCGGCCGGGATCATCCCGCCTGCGGCCGCTCGTACCTGGTCGGGGAGCAGCGCGTCGTCGCGAGCCACTCGGGGGAAGACGCCCTCGGCCAGCCCGATCACCACCACCCGCTCGAACGAGAGCCCGACAGCCTGGTCGACCGGGGCCACGAACAAGCCAGTGCCGAATGGCCGCCCGGCCGCGAGTTGACGGTCGAGCTGGGCGAGGATCACTGCGGCGAACGCGTCACCGTCGGGGGCCGGGCCGCCGGCGCCATCCAACGTGGCCAGTTCGTCGAGCAGCGCCTCGACCCGCGTGCGGGCCCCGCGCTCCCACTCCGGCCAGTCGAGGTCGTCGGCACCGAGGTACCCGTCGAGCACTGAGCGCAACCAACGGGCCCACCCCTGCCACGTCGTCGGCTCAGGATCGGGATGCAGCCGCGCGCCGAGGTCGGCCACGAACCGAGCCAGCGTCTCGCAGCGCTCCCGGCGGGGCTCGTCAATGCTGGCAGCGAGGCCACCCAATCGACTGGCCCACTGCGAGGCGTCCACCACACCGGCGAGGCGCGACAGTCGATCCCAACCGGCCACATCGCCGATGGGCTCGCCGTCGAGGCGAAGCGGCGCGGAGTTGGCCAGCATGATCACCGGCTCACGTTCCAGGCCATCGGCCCGGAGCGCCAGCAGCCGCCGGACGAAGCGACCCGTGAGCGACGAGCCAAGAGGGCGATGCCCCGGCCCGCACCATGGCAACCCGGCCCGGTCGAGCTGGTCTTCGAGGAGGGCAGCGTAGGGATCGGCCGTGGAGTACAGCACGGCCAACGACGACAGCGGCACACCCTGGGCGGCCTGAGCGGCCACGTCGCGCAGCGCAGTGCGCACCTCGTCGTCGGGATCGGCCACCTCGACCCGGGCGGCCGGTTCGAGCGCCGCGATGGCGGGCACCGGCACCTGGATGCTCCACCCTGCCAACCGGCCGAGGTGACGCCGATCGATCTCGTGTTCACCTACGAGGCCAACCAACACCTCCGTGTCGGACCGCTCGGCGAGCGCCCGCACCAGCCGGCCCTCGAAGGGATCATCCGGCTCGGGCAGATAGATCACGATGGGGCCGCGGGCACCGTGGGGCAGCTCGGCCAGAGCGGCGATGGCGGCGTCGGCCAACTCGTTGCGGCCCCAGGCCGAGAGCCGCCGCTGCGCCCCCCGCAACACCCGCACCGCATCGCCGGCCAGACCGAGGCCGGCGGCCTGGACGGTGGCGAGCACGTCCTCGCCAACGCCGCCGAGTTGATGATCGAGCCGGAGTAGGCGCTCCTCGGTGGTGTGGTGGGCGGCCACTCGGCCGAATGCCCCCGGGCGCTCGGCCAACTCGGCCCGGATGGCGATCTGACGCTCGAGTTCGGTGGCCCGGTGGCGCCGGGCTGCGGCCATGGCCGGGCCGGCCAGCTCACCGGCGAGCGCGTCGAGGGTGGTGAACGCCACCCCGGCGATCCCGCTGGGGCGACGGCCCAATGCCCGGCGAACACTCACCGCCACCAGGGGGGCGCTGCACACCACGAGCCCGGGCGCGAGTGGGTCATCGCCCCTGCGCTCGTCGAGCATGCGACCGAGGGTCGAGGCGGCGGCGCCGAAGGTCGTGGTGGTGACCGAGACCATTCCTGGGATCAGCTCAGGTCCACAGGCGGTCGATCACGTCGAGCCAGAGCCCAGTGGTGAGCCGCAACGACTCGACATCGATCCGCTCGTCGTGCCCGTGGAAGCGCCGCCAGAACTCATTGAAGTCGACAGCGGGGCTCAACAGCCCGGCGCCGTAGGCCACCGCTCCGCGGTTACGGAAGAATCGGGAGTCGGTGCCTCCGGTGACGATGCTGGGGATCACGGCGGCGCCGGGATAGACGTTGCGCATCGACGCGACGAGCGCATCCCAGAGCGGGTTGTCGATCGGCGACGACGTGGACGGGTCCTCCTGGATCACCTCGACGTCGACGTGGTCGATGAGGTTGCCGAGGGCAGCCCGGAGGTGCGCCTCGACATCGTCGTGGGTTTCGCCCGGCAGCGTTCTGATGTCGACCTCGATCACCACCCGGTCGGGAATCACGTTCGTCTTCACCCCACCGCTCACCACGTTGGGGCTGAATGTGGTGTGGGTGCATGAGTGGGCGAGCGCCGCCGTCTCCAGCGGTAGTTCACCCAGCGCATCGCGCAGTGCCCCGGGATCGAGCAGCCGGCGGCTGAGATCCTCCGGGAGGCCCATGGCCTTGATCCGAGCCCCCCACCGCTCGTCCAGCCGGGGCGCCGGAGCGTACTCGTGGAGCCGGCGCACCACCTCGGCCGCCTTGATCAGTGCGTTGTCGCGCCCCCACGGGGCTGAGCCGTGGCCGGGAGAGCCCTTCACGGTGAGCCGGCGCCAGCCGATCCCCTTCTCGGCGGTGGTCACCAGGATCGACGTGCCGTCGTCGGAGTGGAGGGGCGTGCCCCCGAACTCGGTGAGCACGTAGTCGCATCGGAGCGCATCCCACTCGGTGTCGACCAGCGGGCCAGCACCGAGCTTCCCGCCAGCCTCCTCGTCGGCGACGGCGAAGTAGACGATGTCGCCCGGGTACCGCCTGCCTGATTGGAGGAGGTGGCGGAACACCACGGTCATCGATGCGGTGAGATTCAACATGTCGACAGCGCCGCGACCCCACACTTCGCCGTCGATCAGTTCCCCGCCGAAGGGGTCGTGGGTCCACCCGTCGGGCGACACCGGAACCACGTCGGTGTGGCCCATCAGGCACAGTGCCGGGGCATCGGGATCGGTACCGGACCAGCGGGCGACGATCGAGTCGCGCCCCGGGGCGAGCGTGAAGCGCTCGATGTCGACCCCGGTGCCTTCCAGCTCGTTCTCGAGCAGGCGTGCGCTCCGCTCCTCGTGGCCAGACTCGGGGGTGCCGTCGTTCACGCACTGGTTGCGGATGAGCGCCTGGAGCAGCTCGACGGTCTCGTTGGTCAGCTGATCGAGATCAGTCACGTGGTCATCATCGCACACGGCGGTGACGGCTGCGGCGCCCATGTGACTCCGCTGGTGAGGCCACTGGCGAGGCTGCTGTGAGAAACCTTTCCCCTGGCAGCCGAGCCGTCGTCCGGCGACGATACGTTGGATCGAGCGGGGTGTGCAGGCGTGTGGGTGGAGGCCCGACCCGACTGGGATGACTGACGGAGCGGAGTGCAAGACAGCGGGGAGGATGCGCTCCCCCTCGGCCCCCGTCCGGGCGGCACGACCGCTGCTGATCGGCGCGTTCGGCCTGCTGTTCGCGGGATGCGGGGTGGTGTCGCCAGACGATGCGGCACCGAGCAACACCATTGGCAGCGAGGAAATCGGGGCCGCGCCGGCCCTGCCAGCGCAAGAGCAGGAGGTCGGTGTGCTCGACGCCGGCCCGACCGATGTGAGCACCGCCTGGGCCGTCGGCCCTGTGGGAGGCCCGGTGGTGGTGCCGCTGGCCTCAGCTCCGGCGCTTCAGGCCGTGGTCGAGGAAACCCACGGGCGCACGAGCAACGTGTCGCTCGAGATGCAGCGGTTCCTGCCCTTCCCCGAACTCGCAACCCCCGCCCGGGCCGACGTGTTCGAGATCAGGGCCGACGTGCGCCAGACCGACGACAGATCAGCACACACCCTCACCGCCGAGATCGGCTTCACAGCCGAGGGCACCGTCGAGGAGCTTGCGGCGTTCTACCAGCGAGCGGTGGCCGACCTCGGGTGGACGCTCACCGCGGATGTCGACCAGACCAGTGCCACCACGCCGGTGCGGCGGCTGACCTATGACGTGCCGGCGTCGGCCTACCCATTCGAGGACTTCGTGATCGACATCAGGGCCACCGGCGAAGACGCCGCCCCCGGAAGCCGCCCCGAGGTCCGGCTGCGCTACCGCGACGAGGTCCCTGCCAGCGACACCGAGCTGCGCGACCGCTTCTCGGGGTGGGCCCAGGGGATACCGCTCCCTCCGGACGGCGAACTCAAAGGCGCTGGCCTCCACACCACCACCGAAACCCGCCAGAGCGTGCACTACGCCCTCACGGTGTCGTATCCGAACACCACCCCCGAAGACGTCGCCGCCGCCGTGCGGGCCGAGCTGCCCAGCGAATCGTTCGCATCGATACCCCAGACCCCTGCCGGCGACGACACCGACAACTGGATCTACCTGGACAACGAGTTCTTCTCCGACGCCAGGATCACCACCCACGGTGTGCCCGACAAGATCAACCCCGTGGGCACGCTCATGAACATCGACGCCAGGGCCACCTTCAACGATCTGAGCTGACGCGCCGGTGCCGGCCCCCGTGGAGGAGCCGGCACCGATCTCGTCGTATGTGTTTGGTGTCGAGGTGGGGGTCAGCGACCCTCGAGGGCCTCGATGAGCTGGGGCATCACCTTGTGCACGTCGCCGACGATGCCAAGGTCGGCGACGGCGAAGATCGGCGCCTCCGGATCCTTGTTGATGGCGATGATGTTCTTCGAGCCCTTCATGCCAACCAGGTGCTGGGTGGCGCCGGAGATGCCGGCAGCCACGTAGACGTCGGGCTTCACGACCTTGCCGGTCTGGCCAACCTGGTAGGAGTAGGGCACCCAGCCGGCGTCCACGATGGCCCGCGACGCACCGGCGGCACCGTTGAGGTGCTTGGCCAGGGTCTCGACCATCTCGAACTTCTCGGGGTCGCCGAGACCACGACCGCCCGACACGACCACGGCGGCCTCGTCGAGCTTCGGCCCATCGGACTCTTCAACGTGGCGGTCGGTGACCACGGCGCCACCGGAGGCTCCGAGGTCGGGAACGTCGAGATCCTCCACGTCGGCGGCGGCGCCGCCACTCGGCTCGGGGGCGAACGACTTGGGGCGGATCAGCATCAGGTGCGGTCCGTCGCCGAGCGACTTGGTGCGCACGTCGGTGGTACCGCCGAACACCGGCTCGGTGCCCACCATGTCGTCGCCGTCGAGCTCGACGTCGACCACGTTGGTGATGACCGTTCGGTCGAGCTTCACCGAAAGACGGGCTGCGATGTCGCGGCCGTCGTAGGTGGTGGCGGCCCAGATGGCGTCGGGACCGTCGCCCGACTCAACGGCGTCGGCGATCGCCGCCGCCACTGGAACGCCCACCAGCGCGCCGTCGAGGTCACCGGTCTGGTGCACCGTCTCGCAGCCGTACTCACCGAGCGCCTCTGCGAGGTCGTCGGCATCGTCACCGGCGTAGATGCACTCCACTGTGTCGGCCAGTTCGCGGCCCTTCGTCAGCAGTTCCAGGGTGGTCGAGGCCACCTCACCATCGCTCGCTTCGGCGATGATCCAGAGCTTGTCGATAGTCATGTTCGCGCTCTCCTCTGCCTCAGATGACCTTCATGCTCTCGAGGAACTCGACGATCTTGAGGTGGGCCTCACCGTCGTCCTCGATGACCTCGCCGGCTTCGCGCTGGGGCGCCTCGGCGATGTCCACGATCTCTTGCTGGGCTCCGTGCCAGCCGACCTGATCGGCACTGAAGCCGAGGTCGGCAACCGTCTTCTCCTCGACCGGCTTCGACTTCGCTGCCATGATCCCCTTGAAGGAGGGATAGCGGGGCTCGACCACACCGGCGGTCACGCTCACGACGCAGGGCATCGGGCAGGTGACGTCGTCGTAGCCGGCGTCGGTCTGGCGCTGCACCTTCACGCTGGACCCGTCGACCTCGATCGACTTGGCGGCGGTGACGGCCGGCAGATCGAGCACGCCGGCAATCTGCGCCGGCACGGTGCCCGTGTAGCCGTCCGAGCTCTCCGAGCCGGCGATGATGAGGTCGGCATCGGCGGCCGAGATGGCGGCGCCGAGCAGCTTGGCCGTGGTGAGGGCGTCGGATCCGAGCAACGAATCGTCGGAGATGAGCGTGGCCGAGGCCGCGCCCATGGCGAGCGCAGTGGCCAGGCCGGACCGCTCCGAGTTCGGAGCCATCGACACCAGGGTGACCTCGCCCTCGCCCGCCGCGTCGACGAGCTGGAGGGCCATCTCAACGCCGTAGGAGTCGGATTCGTCGAGGATCAGCTTGACGTCACGCTTGAGGGTTTTGGTCTCCGGATCCAGCGCACCAGGGTCGGCCGGATCGGGAATTTGCTTTACGCAGACGACGACTTTCATGGGCGCCGATGGTAGAGCAACCCACCGGTAACCACACATATCAGAGGGCGGGCGCAGTCGGCCGGCGCGGTGGACGGGCTCGGCGGCGGCGCCCGTCAGCGCAGTGCGGCCACCGCCCCCGCGGGATCGTTGGTGATGATGCCGTCGACCCCCAATTCGACGAGATGGCGAATCCGATCGGGATCGTCGACGGTCCACACGTTCACGGCGAGCCCGGCATCGCGGGCACGCTGCACGAACGATCGGTCGACCAGCAGGTCGTGCGGGTGGATCGCCTGGAGCCCGTGGGCCACGGTGCGCTCGATCAGCACGGCCGGCTGGGTCTCACCCCACACGAGCCATCCGGCTTCGATGGAAGGGTCGATCGATCGGATGCGATCCAGGTTGCCGATGTCGAACGACGACACGAGTACCCCGTGGGGGAGATCGTAGGCCGCAATCAGACCCGCCACGGCCACTGACGACCCCATCTCGGCGTCGTAGTCGGGATCGCCGGGCAGGTTCTTGATCTCGATGTTGACCCACAGGTCGTGGCACTCGGCGAGCGCCTCGGCCAGGGTCGGGATCTGGTCGGGGAGTTCCGCCGAGGTCACGTTGCGCACGAGGCGCCCGTCGGGCAGATGGGCGTCGTGGAACACGACGAGCACGTCGTCGGCACTCCGCCGGACGTCGAGTTCGATCCCGTGTGCTCCCTGGTCGGCGGCGGCCCGGAACGCCTCGATCGTGTTCTCGGGGTGTGATGCCGACGCGCCTCTGTGGCCAATGATGCGCACCATGGATACAAACGCTCCCCTCGCTCGGGGTGCAGTCTGTCACAATCTCGCGACCACTCTGTGACATTCGTCAACAACAACTCTTTACGAACTTCTAAACATCTTCTAGTGTGTCGGCAAGGATCGAGAACCGAGAACCCCACCGGTTGGCGGAACTTCGGTCGAACGGGGAATGGCGTCAGGGGCGACCTGGGCCATCTTCGAGCGACCCCAAAAACCGGGGCGGCACCGCCGATGTGGCCGCCGGTTCGACGTTGTCATCCCTCACCCGAAACGCTGTGCAACGAGGGACACGCAACATCAGCAGAACCGGACCTGTCGACACCATCGCCACCAAGGGGAGGACGTGTGGCTCTAGCTCATCCAACCGAAGTAGCAACCCCGGATTTCTCGGAGTTCGAGCGGATCGCCCAGCGGGTTGCCGCCCGCAAACCTGATCCGGAACCGGACCTGTCATGGCGCGCAGATGCCTCGTGCCGCGACACCAGCCCTGAACTGTTCTTCCCGGTCGGTACCACTGGCCAGGCCGTCGAACAGATCGAGGCCGCTCGTGCAGTGTGCATGGCCTGCCCGTCCCGGGTTCCATGCCTCGAATTCGCACTGAGCACCAACCAGGACTCGGGCGTGTGGGGCGCCACGTCGGAAGACGACCGCCGCCACCTGCGCCGTACCTACCTCAGCCGCCGTCGCTGAACCCAGATCGACCGCGCTGGCCGACCACGGTCAGCGCGGATCGACCTGAACCGTCAGTTCCGCCACCGTGCCCGGCTGGGGTGCGGTGGCTGGCCTGATTGTGAGCGTGCCGTTGAGATCACCCTTTGCGAGGGTGTTGATGATCGTCAGGCCCATGCCCGACTGCCCGTCGATCTCGAAACCGTCGGGCACACCCACCCCGTCGTCGTGGACCCGGATCGTGAGTTCCGAGGCGGTGTAGACGAGCTCGACGGTGACCGTGCCGCCGTCCGAGCCTGCGGGGAACCCATGCTCAACGGCGTTCTGCACGAGTTCGTTGAGGATCACGGCGAGCGAACTGGCCGCGGTGGTCGACAGTACCGGCCCCTCCCCCACCAGCCGGAGCTGCACGGGAACGAGGCTTGCCTCCGCCATCTGCAGGATCGGCCGCACCACGTCGCCGAACACCACGTCGTCACCGCCTCCCCGTGACAGCAGCTCGTGCACGGCGGCGATCGAACCAATGCGTCGCTGGGCATCGGCAATGGCTGCCTTCGCCTCTGGCGCCGAGACGCGCCGGCCCTGGATGCGAAGCAGCGACGACACCGTCTGCAGGTTGTTCTTCACCCGATGGTGGATCTCGCGAATGGTGGCATCCATCGACACGAGTAGGCGTTCGCGGCTGCGGATCTCCGACACGTCTCGAAGCAACACGAGCCCGCCGTCCACTCGCCCCTGGTCGACCAGGGGCAGGATGCGGGCCATGATCGTGACGCTGTCGCCGCGTTCGAGCTCTTCGACCACCGGCACCTGGAGCTTCAGCAACGTTGGAACGGTTTCGGAGCGGAAGCCGATGTCGTCGAGGGGGCGGCCGTTGAAGTTGCCGTGATAGCCGAGCCGGTGGAAGGCCGACACCGCATTGGGTGACGGGTAGATCACGCGCAGCTCCCCGTCGAGCACGAGGGCACCGTCGCCGACCCGAGGAGAGACCTCGGTGTCGGGGTCCTCGAACGAGAAGGGGAACACCCCCTCGCTGATCATCTGGACGAGCCGCTCGAACACGTTCAGGTACGCCAGTTCGAGGTCGCCGAACTGACGGTGGCCGAGCACGGTGGTCTCGCGGGTGAGCACGGCGATCACGCGATTCCCACACCGCACCGGCACGGCCATGACCGTGGCCCGCTCACCGTCGGGGAGATCCGACTCCTTCTGGAGGATCTCGCCGGTGGCGAGCGCATCGCGCACCATCGGCCGCTCGTCGCCGGTCACGTAGCGCCCGATCAGATCGTCGCGATACATGGTCTGGGCCGTCGTGGGCCGGATCTGCCCGAGGCACACGAACCGCTGACCATCGGTGGCCTGCACCGGGGTGTACAGCAGGAGGTCGGCGAAGCACAGGTCGGCCAACGGCCCCCACGACCCGACCAGGCGGCGCAGGTGGGCGCCCTCGTCCGACGAGAGGTCGGTCTGGCGCCGCACGATGTCGTTCAGGCTGGCCACGGTGCACTCCTGAGGTGGGTGGAACCCGAGGCTACTGGCTCACCTGGGATCCGTCGTCGAAGAGGGTGCCGAGGGCCGACACGCTGTGGACCGAGTCCCACCGTCGGGGCACGGTGATGAGGGTGTCGGGCTGACCATCGCGGTCGGCCCACCAGCCCGTCAGCGACCTGGCCGATCCAACGACGGCCTCAACCGCGGCCCGCAGCGACGGATCGACCACGTCGTCGATGGCAACGTCGGCGCGGGCTGATGATGCCCGGTTGTGTACCAGCAACGCGGGCGCTCGCCCTCGATCCACGAGGGCGGCGCGCAGCGCATCGGTCTGTGCCAACGCCGGTGTTTCGGCCGACGTGACGAGCGCGACGTGGGTCGCGGGGTCGTCAAGGGTGGCCTGCACCTGCTGGGACCGGGCCACGAGCCCGGGCTGCAACCGAGACAGCAGCCAGAAGAACTCGGCCACGTCGCTCAGGAACTGGCCGCCCAGCAGGCGCTCAGCCACGGCCAGGAACGGGCGGGCCGTCACCGCAGCCAACCGCGTGCGGTACGACGCCGTGAGCCAGCGCAGGAGCCGGGAATCGAAGAACTCGAGCATGCGACCCGGGGCGTCGAGGATGTCGAGCGCATGCCCTGACGGCGGGGTGTCGACGATCACGAGGTCGTAGCGCTCGTCGTCGGTGAGCTCGCACAGGTGGTCGAGTGCGATGTAGTCGTGGCTCTGCACGAAGCGCGTGGTGAGCGTGCGGTACAAGGAGTTGTCGAACAAGGCGTCGCGATCGGCCGGATCCTCGGCGAATCGCGTGACGAGGGCGTCCCAGCTCGATGCCATGTCGACCATCACGGCCCACAGCCGCCCGTCACCAGGGCCGACCGGCACGAGCACCGGCTCAGGGGTGGTGAGCTGACTGACTTCCTCGACGCCGAGGGCGTCGGCCAGCCGCCGGGCGGGGTCCACCGTGACGAGGAGCACCCGCCGACCGTGGTGTTGGGCGGCGCGAACCGCCAGCGCAGCCGACACGGTGGTCTTGCCCACGCCGCCGGGGCCGGCCACGAGGATCGCCTCACCGTTCGCCAGCAACGCATCGAGGGCCGAGGTGTGCTCGGTCACCGGTCGGCTCCGGTGAGCGCTTCGACCACGACACCAACCGGGTTGTCGGGATCGTCGGGGATCACGAGACGGGGGAGGTCGAGCGCATCCAGGGCCTCGATGTCTGCCTCGGCTCGATCGCGGCGGGTCACGGCGATGGCGGCCACGGCCCCCAGGGGCGACTCGGTGGCAGCCAGGGCCTCGGCCTCGGCCCGCCCGTCGTCGGAAACCGCTGGCGGCATCCGATTCACAATCACAGCCGACACCGCAACCGGCGTGTCGGAGCGGAGGCGTTCGATCAGCTCCACCGACTCATTGACCGGGAGTTCCTCGGGCAGGCTGACCACCACAGCTCCGGCCTGGGCAGGGTCACTGAGCAGGGCCCGCAGCCACGTGGTCTCGTCCGCCAGGGGCCCGGACGAACCAACGATCGCCGCGAGATTGTCGGGCGAGGCGAGGAGTTCCACGACGTGGCCGGTGGCCGGACCGTCGACGATCACCCGATCCCATCCCTGGCGGCGCACCTCGTGGCCGATCTTGCCGATCGTGAGGATCTCGCGCACCGCAGGCGCCGCCACGGCCACGTAGTCGAAGATGCGAGCCACGGGGGCCAGGAGCCGTGGCGCGATCGGGGTGCGCAATGTCATGCGCACGTACTCGTCGATCGCGGCCTCGGTGGTGAGTGGAAGCACCGAGAGGCCGGGCTGACCGGGCACCGGGGTGATCTCCCCCGGCTCAGCGTCGGGCACCCCGAGCGCGGCGGCCAGGCCAGAGCCGGCCGAGGCATCGATCGCCAGTACGCGATTGTCGCCAGTGGCGGTGGCAATCGCCATCCCGGCCGCGACCGTTGTGCGGCCGACGCCGCCCTTTCCGGCCACGACGACCAGGCGGGGAACGGCCCCCGACGGCGACGACGACTCGGTGTCGCTCAGCCGAACCCGATTCGACGGTCGGTGTCGGCCGAGCTCAACTCGATGAACGACACCCGCTCCGCGGACACCCCAGTGTCCTTGCCTTTGCGGTCGGTGAGCCACAGCACCTGCTCGGTGCCGGCCAGCACGGCATCGAGACGGGCCTTCACCTCGTCCCGGTCGGCGTCCTCGGCCAACTCGATCTCGAGGATTTGACCCGATTGTGCGATCCCGATACGAACGTCCATGGCTGCCAACGTAGCGGTACTGATGCCTGGTTCAGAGGATCAGACGATCTTGAGTTCCGACCGGAAGCGCTTCTTCGGAGCCAGCTCCACGTCCACGCGTTCGGCCAGGGCAGCGAAGGCCCCTTCGGGGTCACGAGTGGGGTCGTAGGCCACCGGGTTGCCGGTGTCGCCCCCCTCCCGGAGCTCAGGAACGAGCGGCACCTGGGCCAGGAGCGGCACCTCGAGCTGGTCGGCCAGTTCCTGGCCACCCCCGGCGCCGAACAGCTCATAGCGCTTCCCGTCATCGCCGGTGAACCAGCTCATGTTCTCGATCACGCCCGAGACGGTGATCTTCACCTTGTGGGCCATGTAGGCGGCGCGCTGGGCCACCTTCTGGGCCGCCGGCTGGGGAGTGGTCACCACGAGCAGCTCTGCTCGGGGCAGGAACTGGGCGAGCGACAGCGCAATGTCACCGGTGCCAGGCGGCAGGTCGACGATGAGGAAGTCGGGATCGTCCCAGAACACGTCGGTGAGGAACTGCTCCAGGGCCTTGTGGAGCATCGGGCCCCGCCAGATCACGGGCTGGTTCTCCTCGACGAAGAATCCCATCGAGATACACCGCACCCCGTGGGCTTCGGGCGGCACGATCATCTCGTCGATCACCACGGGATCGCGGTCGACTCCGAGCATGCGGGGGATGGAGAATCCCCACACGTCGGCGTCGACGACGGCCACCTTGTGGTTCGTGCCATCTGCGTTCGTGCGGGCGGCGAGGGCGACGGCCAGGTTCGTGGTCACCGAGCTCTTGCCGACGCCGCCCTTGCCCGAGGCCACGAGGATCACGCGGGTGCGATTGTCGGGGTCGGCGAAGGGGATGGCGCGGCCCTCGGCGTGGCCGTGGGCCTGCTGCGAGCCAGCGGTGTCGCCCGGGCTGCCGTGGAGCTGGCGCCGGATGTTCTCGCGCTGCTCGTCGGTCATCACGCCGAACTCCACCTCGGCCTCCTCAACCCCGTCGAGGGCGACGACGGCGTCGGTGACCGAACGGTTGATCTCGTTGCGCAGAGGGCATCCGGCGATGGTGAGATCGACGGCCACAGTGACCTTCGGCAACGCCAGATCCACACGTCGAACCATGCCCAGGTCGACGATGCTGCGGTGTAGCTCCGGGTCCTGGACGGGGCGCAGGGCCTCGATGACGGCCTCAGTGGTCAGGGCCACGAATTTCTCCTACGGCGATAGGAACAATGAACGAAGGTAGACTACCGACGTGGCTGACAGAGCCCTCAACCCGACGGAATTCGGCAACCTCGTGACCGCCATCACCTCGGCGTTCGGCGACCCGACGCGGCGCGACATCTACCTGCTGATCCACGAACGCCAGGACGGGCTCACCGCGAGTGAAGTGGCCGAGGCCACCGGCCTGCACGCCAACGTGGCCCGCCACCATCTCGACAAGCTCGTTGGCGGCAGCTACGTGGAGGTGACGCAGCGCCAGTCGTCGGGAGCAGGCCGCCCGGCCAAGGTCTACAAGGCGCGAGACACCGGCCTCGAGCTCGAGTTCGGAGTCGGTCAGCACGACATTCTCGTGACACTGCTCGGCAAGGCGCTGTCGCGGCTGGGTGAGGCCGAATCAGCAGTGCTCGCCGAGGAGGTGGGGCTCGAGTTCGGCAAGCAGATGGCGGCGTCAATGGGCGACGCCGTCGACGGCCAACGGTCGTTCCGATCGGCGCTCCACGTGGTGGCTGATGCGTTGTCGGCCCACGGCTTCTCCGCCCACGCCGAGCGCCACGGGGAGGAGCTACGTATCGTGTCGGGCCACTGCCCCTTCGGCGATGTGGCCATCGAGCACCCGGTGATCTGCGCCGTGGACCGGGGCATGGTGAAGGGCCTGCTCGGCCCCCTCTACGGCGAAACCGAGGTGGCATTGTCGTCGTCGGTCGCCCTCGGCGACGACGAGTGCATCGCCGAGGTCCACCGCCCCGCAGCCTCCTAGCTCGAGCGAGCACGGAACCCGTCCACGCTCCATCCCACACGAGCGCCACGCCGGAGAGTTTCGCCCCAAGCGAAACTCCATAAGGGGCTCCTCCGGAACCCGTCCACGCTCCATCCCACACGAGCGCC
>JBCCFL010000055.1:0-36898 GCA_039029735.1 Actinomycetota bacterium
CCGGCCGATCCCTACGTGGAGAACAAGCGCACGCAGCTGAAGGTGAAGCACGTCCGCAGTGCCGACGCAGTGGTGGCCGGGTTCCGGTGGCACAAGGACGGCAAAGGCGTCGGCTCGCTCCTGCTCGGCCTGCACAACGACGAGGGCGGGCTCCAGCACGTCGGAGTCGCCGCGAGCTTCACCGCCGCCCGTCGCGCTGAGTTGGTCGACGAGCTGGCCCCCCTCACCGAGAACGCCCTCGACGAGCATCCGTGGCGGGGGTGGGCGGAGGCGCAGGCCCACGCGGATGGCCGCATGCCCGGTGCTCCCCATCGCTGGAATGCCCAGAAGGACCATTCCTGGGTACCGCTCCGCATCGAGCGCGTGGTGGAGGTCAAATACGGCAGCACGCTCAACGGTCGATTCCGCGAAGTGACGAAGGTGCTGCGGTGGCGGGCCGACAAGACACCGGCCGAGTGCACGTTCGAGCAGCTGGACGAACCGGAGCCAGTGGGGCTGGATCGCATCTTTGCGACCCAACCCCCTGGTTCCTAGCAACTTCCGCCGAGGTACGAACCTGGGGACGTGGCGCGGCCGGGTCCGCTGTAACCCGCCATTACCAACCGGTACGTCGCGCGCCAGCAGGCAAAAGTTCCAGTCGACACACAACTGTCACAATGCTCGGGTGCCCCCGAATACGACAGAATGCAGCTACCTGCTGCGGAGCCCCATTGCTCCCACTACGTTGATGCCGTGGCCGATCCGTCCATTACTCTCGAACTGGCCGGGCACACGCTGAAGGTCTCGAACCCCGACAAGGTGTTCTTCACCCGAACGGGAGAAACCAAGCTCGATCTCATCGACTACTACGCAGCGGTGGCCGAGCCGCTCATGCGGGCGATGAACGACCGACCAACGCTCATGCAACGCTTCCCCGACGGTGCGTCGGGCAAGTCGTTCTTCCAGAAGCGGGTGCCGAAAGGCGCACCGGGCTGGCTGCAGACCACAACGGTCAGCACGCCCAACGGCACCACCTCCAACGCGCTCGTCGCCGCCGACGTCGCTCATCTGGCCTGGGCGGCCAACATGGGATGCCTCGGCTTCCACCCATGGCCGTTCCGGTCGAGCGATCCAGGCGTGACCGACGAGCTGCGCATCGACCTCGACCCGTCCACTGGGATCACCTTCGACGACATCCGGGCGGCGGCCTGGCTCGTGAAGGAGCTCTTCGACGAGGTCGGTCTCCGCTGCTATGTGAAGACCACCGGGAGTCGCGGCCTTCACCTCTTCGTGCCGCTCGAACCTCGGTGGGACTCCTACGACGTGCGCCTCGCCGCCGTGGCCTTCGCCCGCGAACTGGAACGTCGGCACCCAGAGCAGGTCACTGCGGCGTGGTGGAAGGAAGAGCGGGGCAACCGGGTGTTCATCGACTTCAACCAGAACGCGCCCCACAAGACGGTGTTCGGCGCCTGGAGCGTGCGGCCCCGGGTGGGCGGCCAGGTGAGCACCCCCGTGCACTGGGATGAGCTGGCCGAGATCGAACCCGACACCCTCACGATGAAGACGGTGGTCGAACGGGTGGAAGCCACCGGCGATCCGTGGGCCGACAAGAACGACAACGCCCAGTCGCTCGCCCCGTTGCTCGACTGGTGGCAGGCCGACCGGGAGCGGGGCCTGCCCGATGCGCCGTGGCCGCCCGTGTACCCGAAGATGCCGAACGAGCCGTCGAGGGTGGCCCCGAGCCGGGCCAAAGCCGACCCGGACGCCTGATCCTGCCCCTCGTCGAGCCCTCGTCGGCCCCGCGGGCTCAGCGCAGCGTCTTCACCATCAGGCCCACCTTGTAGTCGGGCGAGCCGTTGGGCTCGAACTGACCCACCATGTCGAAACCGAACAGATCGTGGAACCGCAGTGAACGGGGATTCGGTGGCACCGTGTTGACCTCGGCACACAACGTGCGCCGACCCTGGCCACCAGCCCAGGCTTCAAAGTCGCGGTAGAGCGCTGGCCCCCATCCTTCGCCCCGGTTGGCTTCGGCGATCGCCACCCGGTCCACATAGGCAAAGGCGTCGTAGTGCTCGGCGAACCAGCCGAAGTTCGGACTGTCGTAGGGCGCGTCTTCGAGTAGGCCGACGATCAGGCCGGCCAGACCCCCGTCGACCTCCACCACCCGCAGGTAGGGAGCCCACTCCACGAAGGCGTCGAGCTTGGCTCGATCCATGGGCCCCACCTCAGGCACGCAGGCAGCATTCAGGGCAAGGACGGCGTCGGCGTCCGCATCGACGTAGGGCCGGATCATGCTCGAGCGTCAGCCAGGGCTGCGAGGCGACGAGGCAGATCCTGTGCGTCGAGCAGCGCCACCACGGCATCGAGGTCGTTGGTCGGCGCCGACCACGCCAGTTCGTCCACGGAGGAGATCGTGGGGGCGTCGGTCTCCAGCACAGCGAGCCGTCGGAACAGCAGCGCCTCGTCCATGTGATCCGCGAGGGTCTTGGCGAGCTTGGCGCCACCCCGGACGGTGATATCCCACTGCCCGGCAGCGAGCGGGATCGACTCGATATGGCCGTAACGGGCGAGCACCGCTGCGGTCGACTTCGCCCCCCACCCGGGCAGCCCCGGGAAGCCGTCGGCCGAGTCGCCGACCAGGCCGAGGTAGTCGGGGATCGACTCTGGAGGCACGCCGAACTTCTCCACCACGTCGGTCACATCGAACATCTTGTTGTTGCGGCGATCGAACTGCAGCACGCGGCCGGCCGTCACGCACTGGGCCAGATCCTTGTCTGGGGTGCAGAGCAGCACCTTGTCCACCCGCTGGTCGGCGGCGGCCACGGCGGCGATGGACGCCATCCCGTCGTCGGCCTCGTACTCGACCATCGGGAAGGTGGCCACCCCGATCGCCTGAAGGCCGCGTTCGAGGGGGCCGAACTGGTTCTGGATGGCCGGGTCGAGCCCGGAGCCGTCCTTGTAGCCGTGGTAGAGGTCGTTGCGGAACGACTCGATCACGTGATCGGTGGCCACACCCACGTGGGTGGCGCCTTCTTCGAGCATCGCGACCATGCCGCGCACCACGGCGCGGGCGCCGCCGACTTCGAGGCCGTTGGCATTCTCGTGTGATGGGCGGGCGAAGAACTGTCGGAACAGTTCGTACGTGCCGTCGACGACGTGGACGAGCACGGTCCGACTAGCTGATCGTGCGCTCCCGGTTGGCCATTGCCTCCAGGAGCGCCAGGCCCATGGCGGGCTCCGACTTGAGTGCGGCGGCCAGTGCGGGGCGGCCGAAGGCGAACACGGTGGTGGAGCTCACGGCCGTCACGTCGGCGTTGCGGGGCTCGTTGCGGAGCAGCGCCATCTCGCCGACGAAGTCACCGTCGCTGAGGCGGGCCAGCTTCTCACCGTTGCGGGACACGTCGACTGCGCCGTCGAGGATCAGGAAGAACGCGGCGCCCTTCGTGCCCTCCTTGATCGGCATCGAGCCTTCTTTCCAGGTGAGCACCTTGCCGAGCCCAGCCAGCACCTTGCGTTGCTTCGCCGAGGTTCGGGCGAAGAGCGGAACGCCCTTCAGTTGTTCAGCCAGTGCCTTCTCAGTCGCAGCCATGGGGCGAGAGCCTAGACGCTGGTTGCCCACGCTGTTGTCAAACGGTCAGTCCTCGCCCCACGACTCCACCCGGTACGAACCGTGCCAGGCAACCGAGGTGGCGCGGATCTCGACGTTGGAGATCGCATCACGATGAGCCCAGACCACGGAGTGATGCGATTCGTCGCCAACGGCAACGGCAACGTTCACTGCACCACGGTCGATGGCGTAGCTCACGATCGGCGTGCGAGAACGAAGGAGATCGCGGGGTGCGCCGAGCGCATCCACCACGAGGTACCAGCCGTCGTCCCGCTCCTCGACAACCGCGAGCTGCCCGTTGTGCCCCTGGGGTGATGTCCAGCGGTTGGCGAGCTCGATCGGCTCGGCTGTGGCCATCGCCCGGCCGAGGTCGAAGCCAGCGTCGGCGCGGGCGAGGAACTGCTCGTCGACGGGAACGGCGACGACGAAGGGTTGTGGTGTGCCGCTGGCCAACAGGGTGCCGGTGAACACGAGGGCGTAGTCGTCGAACCCGAAGCTGCCAGTGAAGCTCACGCCGTCGACGGCCCACGCCTCCGGGATGGACCACTCGGGCACGGGCCCCAGATCGGCGCCATCGGGACAGCACCGCGGTGCCCGCACCATCCCACCCTGCCCGTCGGCGCCAGGGTCGACCAGAACCTGGGTGGCGCCGACGGCGAGGCCGAACTCACCGTCTGCCGTGGTGTAGTCGGTGCGCTCCCGGGCCGCGGGTTCGAACGTCGTGACCATCAGACCGCCATTGCTCCACAACAGCTGATAGCCATCGGAGAACACCGACGAGGCGTCGGGCCCCAGGTTCACCACATCGAACGGCACATCGGGCGATGCACCGTCGGTGGCATTGGTGACGAGCAGCGGCGGTGGAGGCGGGAAGCC
The DNA here is from genome assembly GCA_039029735.1 of Actinomycetota bacterium. Lineage (GTDB taxonomy): Bacteria > Actinomycetota > Acidimicrobiia > Acidimicrobiales > SZUA-35 > CADEDH01. The sequence goes on from JBCCFL010000055.1 coordinate 4,466, forward strand.
GGCGCTGGCCCCAACGGGGCAGGCGGCCGGGGTCGAGTCGCACACACCATCCGGTTCCATCACGGCGTCGATCGCCGCCAGCAGGCGCCGCACCTCCGGTGGGCCACCGTGGCCGGCAACGAACGCTGCGAGCCAGGTGTCGCCGGAGGTCGATCCCGACACCGAGGTGGACGCAACCAGATCGGCGGCCTCGACCTCCACCCGTCGTACGGCCTCCGCTGGTCCGTCGGCGATCACGAGGGTGCCGTAGCTGTCGATGCCCCAGTTCACCGCCAGGGCACGCACCTCGACCGTTGGCTCATCGGCCGCGATGGCGGGCACCGCGGGATGCACCGTCTGGGTCGGCCCGGCGGGGCGCACGCCGTACCCGAAGGTGCCGAGCTGGCTCCAGCGGTCGTGAAGCCTTGGGCCGGGCGTCGTGAGTACCTCGATCAGAGGCTCGTCGGTGACGGCTCCCAGCGTCGACGCCGTGCTGGCGGTCGGGGCTGGTGTCGGGGCCGTGGTCGGCTCCGCCACTGAGCCGACCGAGCCGACCGGCTGTTCGGTGCCGGCTCCGTCGGACGTGCAGGCTGCAAGACTCGCGGCAACAACGCACAGCACGACGCCGACCAGAGCGATCGGGCGCCGTACCTGCAGGGCCACGAGACGGACCTACAACGTGAAGGCCATGTCGTTCACCACGGCACCGGGCAGGCGATAGCTGCTCCAGCTCCGACCCCCGTACGAGCTCGGGTCGAGCATCGTCTCGGGATCGTCGGTGAGGCCGACGAGGTTGGCGCCGAGCAGGTTGTAGGCAGTGTCGTCGAAGCGCATCACGTTGGCCGGCGCCACGATCTCGCCACCCTCCACCCAGAATGTGGCGAAGCGGGTCATCCCGGTGGTGCGGCACGCCGCACGGTCGGAGAAGTTCAGGTACCAGAGGTTGCCGATGTAGAGCCCCGTGTCGAGGGTTGGCAACACGTGATCCGAGCCGAGGTCGCCGCCGGCCATGGCGAGCGACTCGGGGCTCTCCCAGGCGGTGGCGCCGTTGGTGGCCACGCCGTACTCCTGCGCCGAGCGGGGCGACACAAGGCAGTCGCGGTAGGCGCCACCGTCGATGAGCCGCACCTCGTCGGGCCGGAGAAAGCCCTGGTTCTGGAAGTTCGGGGCGGCGCCGTTGGCCACGTCTTCCGTGATCGTCACGGAATCGTGGAGGGTGGCCCCCTCGGTGATCATGCGCAGCAGCGGGGTCTGCTTGGTGCGATGGGCATCGAGGCTGAACCCACCCCAGGCCATCATGTCCATCACCTCGGCCAGCGCGGCCGGGGTGAGGTAGGCCCGGTGGTGGCCGGGCTTGATCTCCACCGGTGCACGGTCGAGTACGGCGAGCTGGCTGCGGGCGCTGTCCACCTTGGCCTCGAAGGCGGCGTCGTCCCATCGGCGGCCGGCGTAGCCGTTCTTCACGGCCTTGTCGGCCCGGAGGTAGAAGCTCCAGTCGAAGTTGAACGTCGACGCCTGGAACCAGTTGCGCTGGCCGAGCGAGTTGGCGAAGCCCGAGAAGGTATCGCCAGCGGCATAGATGCCAACGAGGTCGCTGTCGCCGGCGGCCTTCTGCACGGCGTCGATCGCCCAGCCCGGTTCGGGTACCGATCCCTCGTTGACCCGCTCCGAGGAGGAGACGTCGGTCGCGTAGGCGAGGTAGGGGTCGGGGGGAGCTACCGAGCGCCGCTCGCGGAGGTCGCGGAGCATCGATGCGATCCGGGCCCGGTCGAGATCGAGGTCCTCGGCCAGCTGCACACTGGCCTCGGCGTGGGTCTGCCCCTCGATGAGATCGATGCTGATCCAGCGCTGACGAACCGAGCCGGCCTGGCGAACCGAGCCGTGGTTGAAGCGGACGAAGTCGGACTCCTCGGCGGAGAACGAGGCGGTGAGCACCTCGTCGCCCTGGAGCTGATCGGTGGCCCATGCCACCAGTTCGTCGAAGTAGGTCTGGAGGGTGCTCACTGCTCGCCTCCGAACACCTCGACGTCGGAGAAGCGGCAGATCGGTGAGGCGTGGCCGGTGCCGACCATCTGGTTCGGCTCACCCTTGCCACAGTTCGGGGTGCCCATGACCGTGAAGGTGTCGAGGTTTCCCACCCCCGAGAGGTTGCGCCAGAACGTGGCCGAGATGCCCCGGTAGCTCGGGTTGCGAACCACGCCGGTGATCTCGCCGTTCTCGATCAGCTGGCCGTACTCGCAGCTGAACTGGAACTTGTTGCGGGAGTCGTCGATCGACCAGGAGTTGTTCGTCTGCAGGTACACGCCCTGCTCGATGTCGCCGATCAGATCAGCGAAGCTCGACGTGCCGGGCTCGACGTTGAGGTTGGCCATCCGGTCGATCGGGGGGCGGTTCCAGCTGCAGGCCCGAGAGTTGGCAACGCCCTCCATGCCCGCCCGAGCCTGGGACATCGCCCCGCCGAGCGGGCGTTCGAGGATGCCGTTGCGGATGAGGTGTTGCCGTTCGGCCGGCGTGCCCTCGTCGTCGTAGCCATAGCTGGCGAGCTGGCCTTCGACAGTGGGGTCGAAGGTGACGTTCAGCAGATCCGATCCGTAGCGGTATGAGCCGAACATGTCGGGGGTGACGAAGCTCGTGCCGGCGTAGTTCCGCTCGTCACCCAGGATCCGGTCGAGTTCGAGCGGATGACCGATCGACTCGTGGATCTGCAGCACCATCTGGTCTGGGGCGAGCACCAGCTCCATCGTGCCGGTGGGGCAGTTGGGGGCATCGAGGAGGGCCAGAACCTCGCGGGGCAGCCGGTCGGCCGCGTGGTCGAACCCGTAGCGGTCGAGGAGTTCCTGGCCGCCTTGGCCAACGAAAGCGTGGCCGCCGAACGTGCGGCTCTGGGTGTTCGACCCCTCATTGGCCGTGACCCGCATGCTCGGGTAGGTGTTGCGACTCCGCTGCTCGATGCGACCGCCGTTGCTGGTGAGGATCAGTGCATCGGTGTCGAGGCGATCGAGACCGACCGCCCAGTCGACGATGCGCTCGTCGATCCCGAGCCGCTGGTCGACGGCTCGCAGCATCTCGATGCGCTCGGCGAGGGTGGTGTCGCTCCAGGGTCGTGCGACCGGGGAGGCGAAGGTTCCGGTGGGGCCGGCGCCATCGGCGTGAGCAGGCGGCGGCACCAGCGAGCGGCCAGCGGTGAGCTGGGCCCAACCCCGAGCCCGATGCACGGCCTCGGCCAGACCGGCCTCGGTCAGGTCGGAGGTGGCGGCGTAGCCATGGCCACCGCCGTCCCACACGGTGATCATCACCCCGACGTCGCTGCTGGTGGTGACGGGCTCGACCACCCCGCGCCGCACGCTCACCTGCTCGCCGTGGGTTTCACTGAACCGCAGCGTGGCGTAGGTGACGTCGGTGGGCAGCGCCGCACGGAAGCGGTCTTCGAGCTGATCCATGGTGGACGAAACGGCGGCAATCATGGGGTGAGCGTAGTGGTGGGATACCCGTAAGGCCGAGTTGTGTGGCGCCCGCCACGGCACGCGACGGGGCCCCTGCCCCCGGGGAGAGGGAACAGGGGCGGGGCGCCGCCGTTGGTTGGGGTGATCAGTCCTCCTCGCGAATCGGTCCCGAATGGGAGTGGACAGAGCCGGGCTGAGGGACGAAGGGCAGCTCCCTCAGCCGGGCCTGACGGCGTCGGCCGGATCGAGCCGAGCCGCTCGACTGGCGGGATACAGCCCGGCGAGCGCACCGAGCAGCAACGCGGCCACCACGCCGCCGGCCAGGGCCGTGACCGGGATGTCGATCAGCCAGCCCTGCCGACGGGCGTAGCCGATGGTGACGACGGTGCCCACCGCAATGCCGAGCACGCCACCAAAGGCGGCCAGGCTCGCCGACTCCAGGATGAACTGGGTGGCGATGTGGCGCCGGGTGGCACCGAGCGCTCGCCGCAGCCCGATCTCGGAGCGCCGTTCGAGCACCGCGATGATCATCACGTTGGCGATCCCGACGCCGCCGACGAGGAGAGCGATCCCGCCGAGCCCCAGGAGGAGGTTCTGCAGGTTCTGGTCCACCTGGGCCCGGGCCTCCAGCGCATCGGAGGGGCGCGACACGCTCACCTCGTTGGGCGCAGTGGGGCTGACGGTAGCGGCCAACACCTCACGCACCGCCTCCACCTGTTCTGGGGTGGTGCGCAGGTAGATCGCCGTCGGCACCAGCTCGGCTCCGAGGATGTTCTCTGCGGCGTCGTTGCCGATGAACACCGACCGGTCCAAGTCCGGGTTGAGTGGGAAGGCGTCGAGGATGCCGATCACGGCGAAGCGGCGACCGGCGATGTCCACGGTGGGGGCGCCGTCGAGGTCGTCGATCCCGAGCCGCTCGGCCGCCACCGACCCCAGCACCACTGTTGGCAGCGTGGAGGTCTCGGCGTCGAGGAAGCGACCGGCGGCCACCGAGCCCTCCAAGGTGTTGAGCAGCTGCGGTTCGGTGGCGATCACGTCGAGGCCGTTCGCCTTCTCGTCGAAGGTGTTGCGGAACACCTCTGTCTTGAGCGACGACACCGCTGACGCATCCTGGACGGGGCCGATGCGGCGCACCATCGCTGGTGCCTCCACCGGGAGCGGTGCGGCATCGCCGAACACGCTGTTGCCGCCCTGAACCTGGAGCAGGTTCGTGCCGATCCGGTCGATCTCGGCCAGCAGGTCGGCCTTGCTCGACGCCGAGATGCCGGTGACGGCCACCATCGACGCGATGCCGAGCGCGATCCCGAGCGCTGTGAGCAGCGCCCGGCTCTTGCGACCGCGGAGGCCGTGGAGGCCCGTTGCGAGAGCATCAGTGGTGCGCAGCCGGGATCGATGCCGACGCCGCAGGCCGGGTCGGGTGCCCGGTGCGGCTCCGGTGCCCGCCTCGGGCGCCGCCACAGGAGTGGATGCCGTGGTGGTCATGACGCCGCCGCCCCAGCCGTGGTGACCCGCTCGTCGCCGACGATGCGGCCGTCACGGATCGTCACCCGTCGCGGCAGCGACTCGGCCAGTTCCCGATCGTGGGTGATCACCACGATCGTGGAACCTTCCCGGTGGAGGCGCCGCAACAGGGCGACGATGTCCTCCGAGGTGCGGCTGTCGAGGTTGCCGGTCGGCTCGTCGGCCAGCACGATCGCCGGCTCGCCCACGATGGCCCGGGCGATCGCCACCCGCTGGCGCTCTCCACCCGACAGCTTGGATGGGAGGTGGTTGATGCGGTGTTCCAGCCCCACCCGCACCAGGGCCTCCCGAGCGAGTCGGCGTCGGGTTCGGCCCGATACGCCGCGGTAGAGGAGCCCCGTGGCCACGTTCTCGATCGCCGGTACCTGTTCGAGCAGATGGAACTGCTGGAACACGAAGCCGATGCGGTTGGAGCGGAGCCCGGCGAGGCCGGTGTCGGACAGGTCGGTGGTGGCGGTGCCCTCGATCAGCACCCGCCCGGCGGTGGGCCGGTCGAGGGTGCCCACGATGTTGAGCAACGTCGACTTGCCCGAGCCGGAGGCGCCGACGATGGCAACGAGCTCGCCACGGGTGATGGTGAGCGACACCGAGTCGAGGGCGACCACCGGCGGGGTGGTCGGGTAGTGCTTCGACACCTCGTCGAGCACGAGCACCTCGTCGCCGCCGCTCGGGCTGGCCTCGGTGGATGGATCGATGACGGTGGCGAGGCTCATTCGGGTACCACCACGGTGTCGCCCTCGGAGAGGTCGCCATCGATCGCAGCCCGACCGTCAAGCACATCGCTCACGGTCACCGGCGTCAGGGTGGTGTCGGCGCCGTTGGGGACCTCGACGGCGAAGCCGCCCTCGGCCAGGGCCAGCAATGCCGTGACCGGCACGATCAGCGTGTCGGTGGCCACCACGTTCTCGACAGTGACCTCGGCGCTCCCGCTCTCGGCCGTCACGTCGCCATCGAGTTCGATCGTGATGGTCCAGCTCCGGGTGCCGTCGGCACCGATCTCGGACTCCTGCTTCACCACGGTGCCGGTGGCCTCGGCGCCGCCTGGGAGGGACACCGCCACGTCGGCGCCCTCAGGGAGCGATCCCCGCTTGCGGTTGGTGGTGCTGACGGTGACCTCGGGCGTGGCGGTACTGACCTCCAGCCCACCGAAGGTCTCGCCGACCCGGGGTTCGGATGAGATGCGCAGAGGTTCGGATGAGAACACGAGCTGGGAGGCGTCGACCTTGCCGGTCTCAGCCAGCCCACGATCCTTCTGCCATGCCTTCACCGCTCGCTCGGTGCTGGAGCCGAAGGTGCCATCGACCTCGAGCCGCTCGGAGTCGTCGAACCCCTGATCGAGGAGGAACTGCTGGAGCTGGCTCACATCGTCGCCCTGGAGCTTCGTGAGCTTGTTGCCGAGGTCGTCGCGTTCGCCGCTCTTCACCAGGCGCAGTTCCCGGTAGAGGGGCACGTCGCCATCGGCCAGCGTCACCGGCTTGCGGTTGAGTTCGATCAAGGTGTCGCCCGGCTTCACGATCGTTCCCGTCTCGTGGCGGTCGGTGACCGTGCCGTCAGCCGTGGTGTCGATGTTCCAGGTCGAGCCGTAGCCGAGCGACGCCGAGAACTCCTCGGTGTTGGACAGATCACCCCGGGTGACCGAGGCGGTCCGCTGGGGAGCCGCTGCCTCAACGGCATCGTCGTTGGTGGCATCGGCTGGCGCCGCCCACAGTTGGGACGCGGTGGCCCCGGTCACGCCGGCCGTGGCGAGCACGGCCGCTGACACGGCGAGAACGGTGCGGCGCCTCACTGGCCCTCCTCCGACGCCTCGAACTGCTCGCTCAGTTCATCGAACACGGAGTTGCACGTCTCGGCCGCCGCATCCAACTCCTCGAAGTCGACATCGCCATCGATCTCGAATGCCTGCCCGCCGCCGCTGTCGTCGCCGCTGTCCACTGTGAGGCCATCGCTGCTGGGCGAGCCCATGTCGAAGCCCTGCTCGGCCATGCACTCGTTGAATGCGAGCTCTGCGTCGCGCAGCTCGGCCTCCTGCTCGGGCGTCATCTCGAAGTCACCAGCGGCGTCGCCGAGCAGCTCGTTGCATTCGTTCAGAGCGGCATCGAACTCCTCGGGATCCAGATCGCCGCCGACGACGAAGGCACTCGTCTGGTCGCTGTCTCCGTCGCTCCCGCTGACCTGCACGTCGTCGTTCGCTCCGGGGGCGGCGTCGTCACCGAACCCACCGATGCCCTGCTCTTCCATGCACTCCTCGAAGGCGAGCATCGCGTCTTCGGGATTGTCGAACTGCTCGCCCTCGTCGGCGCCGGCATCGTCGGAACTGGCTGCTGCGCCGTCGTTCCCGCCGTTGATCGATGCCACCTCCGAACTGGCATCGTCTGCGGTACTCCCGCCGCAGGCGGCACCGAGCAGCGCAATCGCGCCGAGCAAGGCGGCGGCCATCATGCGGCCCGACGCTCGGGAGCGGGTGGGGGTGGTCGTGGTTGACATCGGCATCTCCTCGTCTGGTTGGTGTGTGCCGAGGCCAACTGTGCGGTGGGTGCGATGAGAGGCCTGTAAGACCGGATGAGAGGGTTCTCATCCTTCTCATCAGGCGCTCATGAACCCCGACGAGCCCGCCGTCATGGTTCGCGGTGCATCATGGGCCTAGCCTCGACGCCATGGCTCGCAAGATCGCCACCCGCGACATCGTCGAACGCCCCGCACTGCTGGACTTCGTGCGCCCCCGCCACCACTGGACGTTCATCACCCTTCGGGCCGACGGGCGCCCCCAGGCGTCGCCCGTGACTGGTGGCGTCACCGAGGACGGTCGGCTCGTGGTGTCGACGTACCCTCACCGCGACAAGGTGCACAACCTGCGACGAGATCCACGGGCCTCGGTGTGCGTGCTCAGCGACACCTTCGGTGGGGCGTGGGTGCAGGTCGACGGGCGCGCCACGGTCACCGACGTACCCGATGCCGTTGACGGCATGGTGGAGTACTACCGGGCCGTCTCGGGCGAGCACCCCGACTGGGACGACTACCGGGCGGCGATGACGCGCCAGGGCAAGTGCCTCATCTCCGTGGAGATCGAGCGTTGGGGCCCGATCGCCACTGGTGGGTTCCCGCCGTTCATGCTCGACCTCGACGACGGGCTCGACCAGGGCTGACCAAGCCCCGCGACGAACCGGCCCGGGCTACGACGAGGCGCCAGCGAGCGCCGACAGGTCGGGGCGCCGGCTGCCGTGGCCGGTCGCAGTCTCGAGCGCCTTGGCCGCCTGGAGCACACCGACATCGCCCCACGGTGCACCGATGAGTTGCGCCCCTACCGGAAGCCCGGCGTCGTCGAACCCGGCCGGGAGCGACAAGGCCGGGAGCTGGCAGGCCGAGATCCGACAGTTCGACAACATCCAACCGATGTAGGTGCTGGTCGGCTGCCCGGCCACCTCGGTGGGGTACTCCTGGTCGATCGGGAAGGGCGGCACCTGGGTGACCGGGCCCACGAGCAGGTCGTGGTCGGCGAAGAACGTCACGCAGCGCTGCCACAACACATTGGCGTGGGCGAACGCCGCCGCCACCTCGGCGTTCGACAGGGCGCGCCCGCGCTCCACCTCATCGCGCACGGTGGCCTTGATCTCGGCGAGCCGATCACCCAGCGCACCTGCTGGCCCGTTGGCGAACAGGAACGCCCGGAGGGTGACGAAGCACTCGTCAGCACCGGAGAAGTCGGGCTCGGCCTCGGTCACCTCCCACCCGAGGCCATCGATGTCGGCCCGGAAGGTGTCGAGCACGGCGGCCACGGCCGGGTCCACCGGGAGGCCACCCAACGTGGGGCTCCAGGCCACCCTCAACGGCCTGGTGGGGGGCCGGAGCACGTCGGGCAGCGGGAGCGCGCGGTTCAGTGGGTCGCGGGCATCGGGCTCGGCCATCACCCGCAGGAGGAGCACGAGATCGTCCACGGTGCGAGCCATCGGCCCGTCGATCGGGATGGTCTGCCATGGGTTGCCGGGGCCGGGGCGAGGAACCACCCGTGGCGAGGAGCGAAGCCCCACCACGTTGTTCCAGGCGGCCGGGTTGCGGAGGGAGCCGCCGGCGTCGCTGCCATCGGCGATGCCCACCATGCCGCACGCCAGCGCTGCGCCGGCTCCGCCGGAGGAGCCACCGGCCGAGAGCCCGGGATCGTACGGGTTGCATGTCACCCCGTACACGGGATTGAACGAGTGGGAGCCGGCGCCGAACTCGGGAACGTTCGTCTTGCCGAGAGCCACGGCGCCCGCAGCCTTGATGCGCGCCACCTGGAGTGCATCGACCGCCGGCCGGTTGTCGGCATACACCGTCGAGCCATGGGTGGTCACGAAGTCTGCGGTGTCGACGAGATCCTTGTGCGCCGTGACCAGGCCACCCAGAGGGCCGGGGTCGCCCCCGGCGGCCACGACGTCGTCGACGGCGGTGGCCCGGGCCACCGCAACGTCGGCGTCCATTCCAACAACCGCGTTCACCGTGGGGTTCACGGCGTCGATGCGGGCGAGGTGGGCGTCGAGGAGCTCACGGGCCGACACCTGCTTGGATGCGAGGAGGCCTCGCTGTTCGGTGGCCGGCAGGTCGCAGAGCTCATCAGACATCGGGCCATCGTGGCCGACCGAGTGAGCCCGGCTCAACTATCTCGGGTATCCGGTTGTGCCTGCCCGGGGCTATCCGACACTCTCTCCCACCAGGCGGCGGTACAGGTCGGCGTAGAGCCTGCCGTCGACCAGCAGCTCGTCGTGGGTGCCGCGCTCCACGAGCTGACCCTGGTCGAGCACGAGGATCTGGTCGGCGGCGGTGATCGTCGACAACCGATGCGCGATCACGATCGCGGTTCGACCATCGAGGGCCTCGGTCAGCGCCTCCGACACGAGCGCCTCGTTCTCGGTGTCGAGGTGGCTCGTGGCCTCGTCGAGAATCACCACCGTGGGATCCTTGAGGAGCATGCGGGCGATGGCCAGCCGCTGCTTCTCGCCCCCCGACATGCGGTAGCCCCGTTCTCCGACCACCGTGTCGAAGCCGCCGGGAAGCACCTCGATGAGGTCGAGAATCTGGGCCGCCTTGCACGCCTCCACCAGGTCGGCGTGGGTGGCATCGGGCTTGGCGTAGCGGAGATTGTCACCGATCGACTCGTGGAACAGATGCGGGTCCTGCACGACCACACCGATCGCGGCGCGGAGGGACTCCTGGGTGATGTCGCGCACGTCGTGCCCATCGAACAGGATCGCTCCGCCGGTCACGTCGTAGAGCCGAGGTATGAGGGAGGTGAGGGTGGTCTTGCCCGCGCCGGACGGACCAACCACGGCCACGAGCTGGCCGGGCTCGATCGTCACGTCGATGCCGCGGAGCACCGGTGCGGTGGCCACGTCGGTGACTGTGGTCGAGGGCGTCTCCAGGCCGGGCACGATGATCTCGTCGGCCCGGGGATAGCGGAACTCCACGTTGCGGAACTCGATGCGGCCGGCCGGGTTGGTGATCGTCGTCGCGTCGGGCTTGTCGACGAGCGGGCTCGGTGCGTCGAGCACGTCGAACACCCGCTCGAAGCTCACAAGTGCCGTCAGCACGTCGACCCGCGCGTTGGTGAGCCCGGTCAGCGGCCCGTAGATCCTCCCGACGAGCAGCCCCATGGCGGCCAGCTCGCCGGTGGTGATCGATCCGTCGATGGCGAAGAGACCACCCAGGCCGTACACGAGTGCCGTGCCCATGGCGCCGAGCAGGCCCAGCATGGTCATGAACCCACGGGTGAACACGGCCGAGCGGATCCCGATGTCACGCACGCGGGCGGCGCGAGAGCCGAACACCTCAGCCTCGTCGTGCCCGCGGCCGAACAGCTTGACCAGCAACGCGCCCGCCACGTTGAACCGCTCGGTCATCGTGGTGTTCATCTTGGCGTTGAGCTCCATCGACTCCCTGGTGATGGCCTGCTGGATGCCGCCAATGCGCCGGTACGGCAACAAGAAGAACGGGGTGAGCAGGAGGGCGAGGAGGGTCAACCGCCACTCAACCACCACCATGGCGATCAGCGTGGTGACGAGGGCAACCACGTTCGACACCACCGAACCCAGGGTGCCGGTGAGCGCCCGCTGGGCTCCGATCACGTCGTTGTTGAGCCGGTTGGTGAGCGCTCCAGTCTGCGTGCGGGTGAAGAAGGCGAGCGGGAGCTTCTGCACGTGATCGAACAACGCCGTACGCAGATCGAAGATCACCCCCTCGCCGATCTGCGATGACCAGTAGCGCTCGACGATGCCGACCACGCCCGACAGCAGCGACGCCCCGACGATGGCGGCAGCGAAGAGGGCCAGCAGGGTGCGGTCCTGGTTCGGAATGGCCTGATCGATGATCCGGGCGAACAACAGTGGCGGTACGAGCCCCAATGCAGCGGAGACCACGACGGTGGCCAAGAAGCCGGCGACCAGACCGCGGTAGGGCCGCGCGAAGCGCCACACCCGGGCTGCGGACTCCCGATCGATTCGAGCGTCCTTCACCGACTCTCGATCTCGGGGCCACATCATTGACATGGCCTGCATCGGGGTCAAGTGTACGAACTCTTCGCGGTGCAACCCCCAACGGCAGCTCCGATACGGTACGTCTTCGATGCGCGGCTCCACGACCGGCCCGCCGGGCGGCCCATGAACACCGAGGCACGCCCCGTCCCGACCTGGTTCGACCCATTCCTGGGCGACTCAGGCCTTCGGCAGTGCTATCACCTGCTCCATCAGGGGGCGTGGGCCGAGTTCGACGCGGCGCTCGATGGTGCCCCAGACTCGTGGCTCCATCCGTTCCTGCTGCTCAGTGAGGACGCATCGATCGAGACGGTGGTGTTCGAGCGCTACGCCGACGCCCGGCCCTCGCCCCGTTCGCTCACCTACCTGGGCGGCGCCCGAATTCGAGACGGGTACGAGCGGTTGGCCACCCTCGGGCGCGACGCCACGGTGTCGGATCGGCAGGCCTTCGAGCAGCAGCTCACGGCGGCCGAGGCACTGCTCGTTGACGCGTCGCGAGAGAAGCTGACCGCCGCCGATCCGTGGATCCTGCTGCTCTTCAGTGGGCGCGGGCTCAAGCTCGACCTCGACACGCTGCGCGACCGGTTCGAGAACGCGCACAGCCGCTCCCCGTTCCGGGCCGATGCCTGCTTCCACTACCTCCTCGGCCTCGGGAGCCGGTCCGGGGGATCCGACGTTGCGATGTTCGACTTCGCCCGTTGGGTGGCCGACGAGGACGAACCCTCGTCGCCGGCAATGTTCTGCCTCCCCGTCGCCCACCTCGAGCGCGGCCTCGGACCCGAAACGCCCCACTCGCTCACCGAGTACCTGGCCGAGCCCGAACCGGTCGAGGAATTGACGGCCGGGCTGAGGGATTATCTGTGGGAGACCCAGAGCGAGGCCACCTCGCCCGACCTGCTCACCCTCAACGCCTACGCCCTGGCGGTGACGGTCGTCGACGTCGAGTCTGCACGCCTCGTGCGGGAGTGCTTCCGACGAATCGACAATCGCCCCACTGCCTATCCCTGGATCATCGACGAAGACAACAACGTGGCGACGGTCTTCGCTGATATCCAGCGGGCACAGCTGCGGGCGGCATCGAGGTTCGACTTCTAGTCCCCCAGGAGATCTGATGGCCCTGACCACACCTGCGACCACCGTCTACGACATCGTCATCGTCGGCGGCTCGGCAGCCGCCGTGTCGGTTGCGATCTCCTCTCAGCGCTCGGGCCTGGGGCTGGTGCGGATCGTGGCCCCCTCGTCGCTCGCGTTCCCCACGATCGTTGGCGACGAGCAGCTCGACGTCGGCTACGGCGAAACGGTGACGGCGATAGACGCCGTACCAGCACCGGGCGACGCCGCCTCAGGAGAGGGCCGCGCCGCTGGATCCCTCGTGGTCACCACCACCAAGCAGGCCTACAACGCCAGGGCCGTGATGGTGGCCCAGCAGACCTTCGACGACGGATGGGAGCCGTCACTGCCAGTACCCACCAGCGGCCACATCCACCTCAGTACCGTGCCAGCCCGCATCGACGACCAGGACATCCTGGTCGTTGGCGACGACGACTACGCCGTCGAACTGGTCGACGACATCGCACGCCAGGGCGGCCGGGTGGTGCTCGCCGGTGGAGGCCTCGACCCCACCACACTGTCGCCGGCGGCGGAGAACGCGCTGCGCCGGCTGGAACGCGAACGCAAGGCCACCCTGCTGTACCGGTCGCTCCCCGATTCGATCGGCCTCGTCGGCGGGTGCCCGATGGCCTACTTCAGCGATCGTCGCACCCCCGACCTCCAGTTCGACGACGTGATCTTCGCTCCTCCTCGCCAACCCGTACCGGCGGCCGAGCTCGGCGTGACCGAGGCGGCCCTGGCCACCGGTCGGATCTGGTTCGAGGGCTCGGAGGCCGCCGCGGAAGAGGGCCAGCAGCGCTCCCCAGGATGGCGAATCGGGCTCGACATCGCCCAGGGCGCGTTCCCCGACCTCGATCTCGCCCAGCCCCAGCCCCGGGCTGATCGCCGACGCCAGCACCAAGCGGCGATCGACGAGCTGCGCGACGAGCACTACAACGCGGTGATCACGAAGTTCGAGCCGACGCACTCCGACCTCTGGGTGTTGCGGGTGCGCCCCGACCAGGGCGACACGTCGCACCTGCCGGGCCAGTACGCCTCGCTCGGGCTCGGCTACTGGGAGGCCAGGATCGATCCGGCCGAAGACGCGGGGCTCGATCAGAAGTGGGAGAAGCTCATCCGCCGCTCCTACTCGATCTCGAGCCGGATCTTCGACGAGCACGGCTACCTGGCCAACGACACCGGCGGCAACGAACTCGAGTTCTACATCGTGCTCGTGCCGCCAACCGAGGACAACATCCCCGCCCTCACCCCTCGCCTCGCCCTCAAGCGGCCCGGCGATCGGATCTATCTCGGCCCGAAGGTGGCCGGGCGCTACACCCTGGCCGACATCAGCGATCCCGCGTCGACGGTGGTGCTGCTCTCGACCGGCACCGGCGAGGCCCCGCACAACGCCATGGTGGTGGAGCTCCTCAGCAAGGGTCACCACGGCCCGGTGGTGTCGGCGGTCTCGGTGCGGCAGTGGGCCGACCTCGGCTACATCGAGAAGCACCGAGACCTCGAACGGCGCTACCCGAACTACCACTACCTGCCGGTGCCAACCCGCGAACCCGACGTACCGAAGCGCTACATCCAGGACCTCATCCGCAACGACGAGTTCGCCTCGGCGTTCGGGGTGGAGCTGGACCCAGCCAGCACCCACGTGTTCCTGTGCGGCAACCCGTCGATGATCGGCCTTCCCGGGGAGGGCGGCGACGGTGCGGAGTCGTACCCCGAGCCGGAGGGCGTGGTGGAGATCCTGACCAACCGTGGGTTCACCCTCGACCGGCGCAAGCAGCCGGGCAACATCCACTACGAGGAGTACTGGTAGACCCAGGCTCCCCGACGAGGCGCCGACCCGAGGTCGACGTTGCAACACACCGTGCGATCAGCCGACGTCGGGCCGCACCCAATAGGGCTCCGGAAGGGTCCACGAGTCACCGGTGGTCATGTCGATCGCAACGGCGGGCAGCGGTTCGTTCGCTGCGTCGCGGATCGACATCACCATCGTGTTGCCGACCAGGAACAGGTCCTCGGGTGACCACGCGTCGGGCACGCCGGGGAACTCGAGGAGCTTGGTGTCGGTGCCCGTTCCCGTGTCGTACTGGAACAGCGCCCAGGCGCCGGTCCGCTGGCCCGAGTTGTTCTCAAGGGCTCGCACGCCGTGGGGTACGCCCTCATACATCGTTGCGTGCTCGTAGTAGGGGCAGTCCTCGCCGCTGAAGCAGGCGAACCCGTCGGCATCGGAGTTGAAGGCGATGGCGCCGGTGGTGAGATCCACCATCTCGATGCCGAGGAAGCCCTCGCCGCCCCAGTTGCCAACGCCGGTCCCGCCGGTCAGCACGCTGTAGCTCGTGCCGCTCTCGAACCCACCGGTGACGGCCAGCTCGATCACCTGCTCGGTGTTGAGGGCGTAGGAGCGGAGCGTGCGCTGAAGGTCATCCGAGCCGTTGAACTCGTCGTGCCGCTGGTACCACACCACGTCGTTGCCGTTCTGGTCGGTGCCGCCGCCTTCGAGCTCCAGCCAGAAGTTCTCGTCGGTGACGAGCAGTTCCGACACGAGATCGCCGGTCACCTTGTAGATGATGCGAGCCTGCGGTTCGCGCTGCACCGCAACGGCGGGGCCGGGAAGGTCGACCATCTCGATCATCGGGCCGGCGGCGATCTGGTTCCACTCGCCGGCGGCGTTCTGCTCGAGGGCCTCGTCGCGGTTCCAGCGGAGAAGACCGTCGACGTCTGGCCCCTCGGCCACCACGCGCAGCCCCGTGAAGGGCTCGGTGGTGGGGTCTGTCGTGTCGCCCGATCCGTCGCCGCTCCCCTCGCCGTCGCTGTCGCCACCGTCGGCACCGCCATCGCCATCGCCATCACCATCGGAGTCGCCGCTGTCACCACCGTCGGAGGTGGTGTCGGTGCTGCCGTCGTTGTCGGCACCGTCGTCGGCGCCGCCGCCATCCCCGTCGGAGCCGTCGCCCGCATCGTCGGCCCCGTCGCCATCGGAGGCCTCGCTCGTCACGTCGCTCGTCGCCTGGCCCTGCTCGGTGTCGTCACCGCAGGCAGCGGCAACCAGCACCAGAGCTGCGAGGAGGGCCAGCCAGCGGGCGCGGAGCGGACGAGTCGGGGTGAGTTCGCGCATCTCGGCACCGTAGCGCCCTGTGGCCGTGGCGTCCGGCCGCGTGCGGCTCAGCCGCTGAGCGACTTCTGCAACGGTGTCGGGAAGCTCGGCTTCACCACCGTTGTGCCGAGCACCGTCTGGAGTTGGTGGCGCTCGTGGTCGATCAGGCGCTCACGATCGGCACCGACGTCTTCGAGCAGTTCGGTCACGATCGATCCGTCGGGCCGCTGGGCCCACCCGCCAACGATGCGTCCGTCCACCCACACGGTGGGGCCAATGTTGCCGTTGCGATCGAACAAGGCCGCCTCGTGATCACCCAGATACCAGTGCCGCACCTTCCATCCCATGGGCGTCGGATCGAGTGACGGGAGCAGCGCGGCGCAGGGCACCAGTTCGAGATCCTCCTGGTCGTCGGCGAGCATGATGCCAACGTCGCCGTCGAGGTCGACCTCGACGGTGTCGAGCAGCGCCAGTGCCGGCGTGATCTGCTTGAGCGGCCAGCCGGTCCACCAGCGCAGATCAGCCATCGGGGCCGGCCCGAACCGTTCCAGCCAGGCGCGCAGGAGTGCGGCCGCCGCCGCCACAGGATCGAGGTCACCGTGCGGCTCGGGGTCGAGCCAGTTCGATCGCAGCTGCCACCGGTACTGACGGTCGGTCCAGGTCCCGGTAGGCCGGCCCCGCACCACAAGGCCGCGCCCGGCCAACACGCCAAGCGTTCGCGAGGTGGCGCCGACCGTGGCCGAGTACGTCGTGCCGGGCTGAAGCACGAGCTTGGTGGCGAGCGCCGGCACCCGGGCCGTGATCGTCCGCGCCGGGAGGCCGTCAGGCTCGTCGGCCAAAACCGGGG
Source organism: Actinomycetota bacterium (assembly GCA_039029735.1). Classification (GTDB taxonomy): domain Bacteria; phylum Actinomycetota; class Acidimicrobiia; order Acidimicrobiales; family SZUA-35; genus CADEDH01. The sequence goes on from JBCCFL010000055.1 coordinate 20,954, forward strand.
TGAGCTCTCGGCTGACGCCAGCAAGCCAGGCGTCCGGGTCGGCGATCCCGGCCTCGACGAGCACCTTGGCGAGCCGCGTCCACGCCGTGACGTGCACGCCGTCGGAGGCCGACCGCTCCACCATCGGCAGATCGTCACGGCGAACGCCGAACAGCGTCTTGCGCATCGCGAAGGTGCGAACAATCGATCGGGTGTCGTAGAGCGCCGTGTCCACCGCCTCGATCGTCGGCGCCTGCAGCCGGGCGAGCACCGACAGATAGACGGTGGCGGGGTCGGTCGCGTGCAGCACAACCAGGCTTTGGGTGACGGCCTCGACCGAGGGGAGACGTGCGACCATCGCGTGGCGATGCACGAGCCTGGCCCGGCGTTGGTCAGTGGAGACAGAGCGACGGGGTGGAGCCATCGCCCCCCAGGATGCCATCACGGCTGGAGGTCAGCCGACGTGCTCCACGTCGCCTGTGTCGGCGGCGGCGGTCGTCGCCACCGGGCGCCAGTCGATCGAGCCGGTGGCGGCCCGCACCTCGACGCGGTCGCCAGTGGCGAGCACCCGCCCTGCGCCTGCCGCGCCGACCACCACCGGGCAGCCGTGCGATCGGAACAACAGCGTGGCGGGGTCGAGTGCGGTCCCCTCCTCAGCGATCACGGCCGCCGCGAGCGAGGCCGTGGCGATCCACTCGGGCCCGAGCGCTCGAACCACCAGTACCGGAGGCTCGCCAACGTCCCACGGGGCGCTCGTGGTGGGCGCCGCAGCCACCCAGGCCCGGCCTGCCACGGCGGCGCCAGCCGACGGCACACCGCGCAGCGTGGATCGTGGCCCGTCATAGGCGAGCGACCATCCCATCGGATCGTCGAACAAGGTGGCCGTCGGCGGCACCGCCAGCGCGGCCAGCGCCCGGCGTTCGTCCGCTCGTTCGGCCCAGAGCGCGGCGGGCGGGTTCCAGCCGTCGTCAAGCCGACGGATCTCGCTCGCCCGGAGTAGCCACAGATCGTCGACCTCCCGCAGACGCTGACGCTCGACGGCCTCGGTTGCCAGGTCGACGAGCCTCGTGCGACAGCGGGCGGTGGCCCGCACCAGTTCGTCCTCGAGCTGCTCCTCGCGATCGATGAGCCAGCGCGCCGCCACCCAGATTGGCGTTGTCAGCTGCACGCGCAGTCGGGTGAACCAGCCGGGGGTGGTCGTGGAGTCGGGTCCGGCTGTGTTGGGCGCGGGCCGACCGACGACCAGAAGTGATTCGTCGTCGACGTAGCGAGCACGGGCCACATCACCTTCGAACGGGCCGCGATGACCGAAGCGACGCAGGAACATCACCTGGGCGTCGTCGGAGTCGATGGCGGCGAGCTGCTCGGTGAGCTGGGCGGCCAGCGGTCGGTGTGAGGCCTGATGCTGTTCGAGTGTGCGCGTGCGCCTGAGCACCGCCAGCAGGATCCGTGATGCGACCCCGAGCGGTATCGAGCCCCGCAGGCTTGCGAGGTTGATGTCGGCAAGCTGGCTGACGGCGGCTCGGAAGTCCACCGCGATGACAGTGCCGAGCGAGCGGACGCGCTGTCGATTCGCCCCGGCCCGCACGATCCCTCGCGCCACACCGAACGCCACCAGGGCGAGCACGGGAGTCATCACGAGGAGCCGCCGGACCCGCAGCCGGGGTGGCGCAGGCAACGAGGCGCCGGGTCCGTCCGGCCGGGGAGTATCGGAGGGCGCGCCGGCGATCGAGGGGAGCCCGAGCCGACGATGAAGGTCGTCGACGAGCGACTGGTTGATGAACGGGCGGCCAGCCACCACGTGAATGAGAGGCCGTTCGTCGCCGACGGTGGCGCCGATGCCAGTACTGCGGTCGAGGAGACGAGCACCCACTTCGGCCATCACATCAACAGCAAGGGCCGACGGCAACGGCGGCAGGTGGCCCTGACCGGCCAGGGTGAGCGCCTCGTTGCGCGGGGGCGGCGTCACGGGCCGCACGTCCAACACCCAACACGTCGAGCCGTCGTCGGCCCAGTCGATGTGGAGCGGCACGTCGCCGAACACCGCTCGCGTCCGCCGCAGCGAACGCTGAAGGCGGCGGGCCCACCCACGTGATGCCCGCCCAAGGCGGGGCAGGTGGGTGATGTCAACGGAGTGATCGTCATCGTCGAGGCCGACGCACTCGGCAAGATCATGTGCTCGGCCCGGTTCGGTCAGCGCTCGACCAGAGCAGGTGGCGGTGATCGCAGCCGATACGAGCACGTGGCGGCGAACGTCGTCGTCGAGGTCAGGGCTGGCGGCCCGGATCTCGGCGATGGCGTCAGAGATCCCGTCGACGGGCACGGTGCGGCGAAGATCGATCCACTGTGATTCGTCGTCGTCGCTGTGGAAGGCAGCCCGCACCAACACGGTGGTGATGCGGTGCTCGAGCGCCCACGTGGCGGCGAACACGCTCGACGAGGCCTGCGCCGGCACGGCGAAACTCTCGGGCACTCGCACGCCACGACGCCGGGCCCGATCGAGCGAGGCGATGCGGGTGCCCATGGTGTGGGCGTCGGGCAGGCCGGCGCCGATCGCCATCGTGCCGATCGGGCGGCTCTCCATCCGGCGGCGAGCCCGCGCGCCGGGCCACCACCTCATCAACCACTGCAGCAGCGACACGTCATCGTTCTCCGTCGGCTCGTCCGGCGCACCTGCTGCGTGGCTACGGCACGGTCGTCCCACCTCGCCGGGGCGCGCCCGGCCGGTTCAACTCATCGCAACGATGACCGAACCCACGAGTGGGGCACGGAGAGCAGATGTGGCGGCGGGCAGCCTCGACCAGGTGGTGGACCGCGACGCGGGCCACGAGCTGGAGGCGTCCCGTCGACGATAGCGGCGGCCCAGGGAGGCGATCCTGAGGGATGCCACCCAGGAACCCACCCTGGCGGCCCGATCTCGGCTATCAGCCGATGCGCAGCGGAAGCTCCCGGGGCCCGCGGATCTGACCGGTCGACCACCGCATGGGTACGTCGTCGGCGAGCGTGAACTCGGGTACCGCAGCGAGCCACTCCTCGATCGCCACCCGCAGTTCGAGGCGGGCCAGATTCGAGCCGACGCACCGGTGGACGCCCAGCCCGAAGGCCGAGTGCCGGTTCTTGGCCCGGTCGAGAATCACCTTGTCTGGATCGTCGAACACGTCCGGGTCGCGGTTGGCCGCAGGGAAGGGCAGCAGCATCCAATCGCCCTCCTTCACCGGGCAGCCGGCGAGGTCGTGATCCTGGGCTGCGATCCGGGCCATGGTCACCGGGGCGTAGGCCCGGAGGAACTCCTCGACCGCGGTCGCCATGAGGTCGGGCTCGGCCACGAGGCGTTCACGGTCCTCAGGGTGGGTGGCGAGGTGCCAGAGGCTCGTGCCGATGGCGGACCAGGTGGTGTCGATTCCGGCGATGAGCAACAGCAGCACCGTGCCGATGATGTGCTCGTCCGACAGGGGCTGACCGGCGAACTCCACGTTCAACAGGTAGGTGATGAGATCGTTGCGCGGCTCGTCGCGGTGCTCGTCGATCCGCTGCTTGAGGTAGTAGCCGAGCGTCTCCTCCTCGGGGAGGTCGGCCTGGCCGCCGGGCTGCTCGATGATGAGGCGGATGAAGTGGCGGAACACGTCGCCGTCCTCGGCCGGCACGCCCAGCATCTCCGCGATCACCTGCACCGGGATGTGCTGGCTGTAGTGCTGGGCTGCGTCGACCACGCCGTTCTCGCTCGGCATGTCGGCGATCAACTGGCGGCACAGGGCGCGGGTGGTGTCCTCGTAGCCGGCGATCACCTTCGGGGCGAACGGCGGCAAGAGGAGCTTGCGGGCCTCGGCGTGGAAGGGTGGATCCGACGTGATGGGCGGGGCGCCGCCCATCGGCCGATTGTCCTCGGGCCGGTTGGGCGACACGATCACACCAACCGAGGTGTAGTTCTCGTGGTCACGGGAGATGGCGGCGATCTCGTCATGGCGGGTTGGCAGCCACGTGCCACCGAACCGGTCGGTGTGAGCCACCGGGCACCGGTCGCGGAGGTCGTCCCAGATGGCGTGGGCATTCTCGTTGTACTCGGGAACCGTGTGGTCGAAATCGGTGGCCCAGTCGGTCACCGGGGTGCCCTCGCTCATGGGCGCTCCTTCCTGCGTGCGGACATCCGTTGCCTTACACCGTACAGGTGGGCGGTGACGGGCACATGACCACGGCCTTGTGATCCATCGGTGGCGCTGCCATGGTGACCGGGTGGCCCGACGAGAAGCGCTCCGCAAGAGGCTCACCCGCCTCGATCCGCCGCTCTCGGCCGATGATGCGGCCGAGGCCTTGGCCGAGCATCGGGTGCTGGTGGACGGCGCCGTGGTGACGAACCCGGCCTCCCAGGTGCGGCCCGACGCCAGCGTGGTGGTGAGGCCCCGCACCGTGCTGCAGGGCGTGCGCAAGCTCACACCAGCCCTCGAGCACTTCGCCGTGGCCACCGCGGGCGTGACCGCGCTCGACCTGGGGGCCTGCACGGGCGGGTTCACCCAGGCCCTGCTCGATGCGGGCGCTACCCGCGTGTTCTCGGTGGACGTCGGGTTCGGGCAGTTGCTGGGCTCACTCCGTCAGGACGATCGGGTGGTGAACCTCGAACGCACCAACGTGGCCGAGGTGACGCCCGACCTCCTCGGCACGAGACCGGATCTGATCGTGTGTGACGTGACGAAGCTCGCGTTGCGCGATGTGGGGCGACAACTTGCGACCAACGACGTACCCCGGGCCGGCACCGATTTCCTCGGCCTGGTCAAGCCGATGTTCGAACTCGCAACCGGCGCGCTGCCGACCGACGACGCCGAGCTCCAACGAGCGGTCGATGTGGCCCGAGAGGGATTGACTGAGGTCGGGTGGGATGTGCTCGGATCGATGCCGTCGGTGATCACCGGCCATCGGGGCGCGGTGGAGTTCGTGCTCCACTCACGCTGGCCCGAGACCTGAGATCGCCCTACCGAAGCGGAGGGAGCCGCCCCGGAGGCAGCGGCTACTCGGTGGCGTCGACCAGCTCGCCCTCTGGCGTGAGGCGCCCGCTGGCGATGTTCACCGCCAGGGCCTCCTCGGCCTGGGGCGTGCCCACCGGGTAGAAGCACCGATAGACGTGGTTCTCGTCGACCGCCGGGGTGAGCTCGGGCTCTTCCTCCCGGCACCGATCCTGGGCGTACCGGCAACGGGCGGCGAACTTGCAGCCCCTGGGTGGGGCCACCATGTTCGGCGGGCGGCCCGGGATGATGGCGAGCTTGGTGTGGCTCGGATACTCCACCTTCGGGATCGAGCGGAAGAGTGCCTCGGTGTAGGGCATCTTCATGTCGCGGAACAGCACCTTGGTCGGCGCCCGCTCCATGATTCGCCCGGCGTACATCACGATCACCTCGTCAGTCCGGCCTGCCACCACGCCGAGATCGTGGGTGATCAGCACGAGTGGCATGTAGCGCTCACGCTGCTGGTCCTGGAGGAGATCGAGAATCTGGGCTTGAACCGTCACGTCGAGGGCCGTGGTTGGCTCGTCGGCGATGAGCAGCTTGGGGCCACAGGCCAGCGCGATGGCGATGACCACACGCTGACGCATGCCGCCCGAGAGCTGGTGCGGATACTCGTCGATCCTGGTTTCGGGTGACGGGATGCCAACGCTCTTGAGCAACGCCAGCGATGCCGCCTTGGCCTCGCGGCGCGACACGCCGTGGTGGATGCGCAGCCCCTCCGAGACCTGCTGGCCGATCTTCATCACCGGGTTCAGCGAGCCGAGCGGATCCTGGAAGACCATGGCCACCTCGGGGCCCCACATGTCCCGGAGCTGCTTGGCGCTGAGCGCCATCATGTCGACGCCGTCGATCGTGACCTCACCAGTGGAGTTCACGTTGCTCTTGGGCAACAGCCGCATGATCGAGCGGGCGGTGACGCTCTTGCCCGAACCCGACTCCCCGACGATCCCGAGCGCCTTGCCGCGTTGCAGAGTGAACGACACGTTGTCGGTGGCCTTCAGCGGCCCCGCCGGAGTGGCGAACTCGGTGGTGAGGTTCCTCACTTCGAGGATCGGCTTCTCGTCCCGAGTGGGGGCGATGGGGTCGGCGTTCTGCACGCCAGCGCTGGTCTCGGTCACGGGGCCACCTCTCCGATCAGCGGGAAGTGACAGGCCACGTACTGCGACGGTGCCACCTCCCGGATCTCCGGTTCCTCGTTGGCGCAGCGTTCCTGGGCCAGTGGGCAGCGGGTGCGGAACCGGCATCCGCTGGGCGGGTTGACCGGCGACGGCAGATCGGAGGCGGCCTCCTGGGCCCGGGCCTCCACCAACGGATCGGGGTGAGGGATGGCCGACAGCAGCAACTGGGTGTAGGGATGCGCCGGTGCGGCGTAGAGCTGGTCGGGATCGGCCACCTCGCAGATCTTGCCGAGGTACATCACGGCCACCCGGTCGCTCACGTTCTTCACAACGGCGAGGTCGTGGGCGATGAACACCAGCGTGAGCCCGTAGCGCGCCTTCATCTCTTCGAGCAGGTTCAGGATCTGGGCCTGGACCGACACGTCGAGGGCCGACACCGGCTCGTCGCAGATGATCACCTTCGGATCCATGATCAGGGCTCGGGCGATCGAGAGGCGCTGGGCCTGGCCACCGGAGAACTCGAACGGCTTGCGGTCGAGTGCGTTCTCCGGGTTGATGCCAACGGTTTCGAGCATCTCCCGCACCTTGGGCTCGGCCCTGGCCATGAGCTGTTCTCGGCGGGATCGGAGCTGGCGCATCACGAGCCGGTAGAGGGCGTAGTTCACGGCCAGTGAGGCGAGGAGAACGGCCAGCTTCACGAGGCCGTCGAGGCCCGAGATGTAGAAGATCTGCAGCCCCACAAGAGCGGCGAGACCGACGGCGATGCCCTGGGCGCTCGACCGTTGGGGCCGAGTGAGCGAGTAGACGAACCTGGCCACCACGATGACGGCCACCACGATCATCATCACCCGGATCGCCCAGACGGGCCAGCCAGTGAGGCTGTTCCAGGTACGCCAGACCATGAACACCGACACAGCGGCGGCGAAGGCCCCCGCCGCCAACCCGACAGGCCATGGCACGCGACCAAGAGCGCTGCCGATCACGCCGAACGGGAACAGGGCGCCGAGCAACAACCAGAGGAACGCCATCGCCAGGATCACTCCGAAGATGACGCTGAGGATGGCCAGCACCGGGAACCCGATGATCTGAGCCGGGACCTCGGTCCAGCCCAGGGCCGACTCGAACGACCGGTCCTCAGCCGCCTCGCTCGTGATCCACAGCACGAGCGCGACCAGGGCGACTGGCATGACGTAACGCAGCGGCTTTACGAGCACGTCAGCCACGCGGGCGAACACGTTGCTCCACTGTTCCAGCCACACGGAGGTGGGCGGGCGGCCCTCCTCTTCCTCCCACCAGATCAACAGCGGCTCGGCGATGATGTCGCGCACCGTGCGCCGGGGGTTCAGGGCCGAGATCGGATCCTGGAAGATCATCTGAAGCGTGGGCCGGGTGCGGCGCAGATCGTCACTGTCGAGCGCAGTGAGCTCTACCTCGCCGAGCGTGACCGAGCCCGACTTGGGGTGGGGCACCTGCATGATCGCCTTGCCCGTTGTGGACTTGCCACAGCCCGACTCGCCGACGAGGCCGAGGGTCTCGCCTTCGATGAGGTCGAGCGAGATACCGCTCACGGCGTGCACGATGCCGCCCGTGGTGCCGGCCGGGAACTCGACCACGAGGTCTTCGGCTCGGAGCAGGGTGTCTTCGGCCTCCCGGAGGTGGGCCTTTCCGGTGCCTGCCATCAGAGCACCGACTCCCGCGGCTCGTACCGCTCTTGGAGTTTGTCACCGACGAAGTTCAGGGCGAGCACGGTGAGGAACATGATCAGCGCTGGCAACAGGCTGATGTGGGGAGCGTTCTCGAGGTTGTTGCGGCCCTTGTTGATCATGTCGCCCCAGGTGGGGGTGGGAGGGGCGACCGAGAGGCCGACGAAGGCCACGGCGCCCTCCACCACGATCAGGTTGGCCATCACGATCAACGAGTAGCTGACAAGGGCCGGGGCCACGTTGGGGAGCACTTCACGGAACATGATCCGCCCGTTGCGGGCGCCCATCGTCTTGGCCGCCAGCACGAACTCCCGCTCCGACCACACGAGGGTGGAGGCACGTACCACCCGGGCGATCGGGGCGATCGACAACAGGATGAACACCACGATCAGGATGAACACCCGGCGTTGGGCGTCAGGGTCGAGGAACAGGATCAGCGACAGGGCCAGGATCAGCGGCGGGATCACGAGGGTGCCGTCGGTGAAACTGGTGATGATCGAGTCGACCCGACCCCGGTGATACCCGGCGGTCATACCGACGAGGCCGCCGATGAGCAGAGCGAGCGATGCCCCGACGAAGGCGGTGACGAGGCTCACCTGGGCGCCGTAGATGATGCGGGTGAAGATGTCGCGGCCTGTGCCGTCGTTCCCGAACCAGTGCGCGGCGCTCGGCCCGTTCCGGCTGGTGCCGGCGAAGGTCTCGGCCGGGCCGGCCAGAAACCCGATCCGCGTGAGCAGCTCGGCGAACACGGCGGAGAACACCAACAGTGCGAGGAAGCCGACCGCTGTCCAGAACACCCATCCCAGGGGCTTACGACGCTTGACACCGTCGCTGCCGCCCTCCTCCTCGGGCTCGACCACCAGTGGATCGACTGGTGCGGCCGACGCCTCGTATCCGAGTGTTTCGGTCATGGGTTACCTCCCACTCCGCAGGCGAGGGTCGAGCGCCAGATACAGGAAGTCGACCATCACGAGGATGAGGATGTAGAGGGTGGCGATCGCCATCGTGCCCCCCTGCACGGCGATGAAGTCGCGCTGGAAGATGGCGTTGAACATGTAGCCCCCGATACCGGGGAGCACGAAGATGATCTCGGTGATGATGGCGCCACCGATCAGCGCGCCGACGGTGAAGCCCATCACCGTGAGGAGGGTGAACATCGAGGGCCGTAGTGCGTGCTGCCACAAGATGCGGTTCGTCGACACGCCCTTGGAACGAGCCAGGTCGATGAAGGGCTGACGCAGCGTGCCGATCATGTCGGCTCGGAGGAGACGCATGAAGATGGCCGAGATGCCGAGCGCCAGCGAGAGGCTGGGCAGGAACATGTGGCGGAAGTGGTCCACCGGATCCTCACCCAAGGGCACGTAGCGGGCACCAGGAAGGACCTTGAGCCCGACGTCCACCCCGAATATGGGTATGCCGCCGAGAGCGAGGAACAACAGCAAGACGATCGCCAGCACGAAGGGCGGCACGGCGAAGAAGCCGAGCATCACCGTGTTGGTCACCCGGTCGAAGCGCTGTCCGTTCCGGTAGGCCGTGTAGACGCCCAGGGGGAAGGCGATGATCATCGCCAGCACCAGGGAGTAGAACATGAGCTGGAGCGACGGGGTGAGCGAGCGGAGCACGCCGGTGGCCACCGGCTCCCGGAGGATCACCGAGGTGCCGAGGTCGCCCATCACGGCATCGCCGAGCCAGTTGCCGTAGCGGTTGAAGAAGGGCTCGTCGAGCCCGAGCTCCTCGTTCACCCGTTCCACCGCGTCGGGGGTGGCACCGGGTCCGAGGATGTTGATCGCCGGGTCGCCGGGCAGCGATGCCATCAGCGAGAAGACGATGAACGAGACCACGAAGAGGATGGGAATCACCGACACGAGTCGGTTGAGGGCGTAGCGCCCATTTGTGAGGAAGGCGGCCAGCGTGCCGATGGCGAACACCAGCCCGAACGTCACCGGTATCGGCGGCCGGGCGAACCAGGCGAACACGATCACCGCCAGCAACGCGACCAGTGCGAGCCGACCGGGCTGTCGTCTCAGCGTCTTCACGTTCTCATCGTCTCCTATCTGAGGCCGAAGTGGCAAAGGGCCGCCCCATCGCTGGTGCGATGAGGCGGCCCTTCACTCAAGGCTTGATCAACCTTCGCAGCTTCCCTCGAGGCACCAGATCTGGGTGAGGTGGTGCTTACCAGCGATGACCGGCTTGGTGGTCAGGTCGCTGTCGGGAATCGGCAAGTCGGTGATGTTCTGCACCTTCGGGTCGGCGATCACGCCCCAGAGGGTCCAGACGGTCCAGAGGTTCCAGACGTTCTCGGCGAAGAGGCGGTTGACCTCTTCGGCCGCAGCCTGGCGAGCTGCCGGATCCGGGTTCTGACGCACCGTGGTCATGGCTGCGTCCATGGCCGGATCCTGGAAGCGGCCGAAGTTGAGGGCCAGCTCAGGTACGCCGGGATCGATGGGGCTGGCCGTGGCCGAGCTCCACCAGTACCACTGCTCGTTCGGATCCACACCGCCGTGGTTCCGCCAGCCCTGGGCCTGGAAGGCGCCGGCCAGTGCGAGGCCGATGTACTGGCCCTGCTCGATCGGAGCGATGGTGACGGCGATCTCGTCGCCGTAGGCCTCGGTCCACATGGCCGAGATGAGCTCGTTGGTCTCCACGTTGAACGGATCGTTCGTGGTGTTGAACGAGAAGGTGACCGGGTTCTGACCGCTCTCGGTCTTGCAGGTCTCGAACTCGGCGGCACCTGCATCGAGATCGAACTCGGGGTAGCCGGTGTCATCGAGGTGGCCGAGCGAGCCCGGAGGGAACGGACCGTTGGCGGCCGTCACGATGCCGGCATAGCGCTCGGCGATCAGACGATCCTTGTCGATGGCGTGGGCCAGGGCCTTGCGGCAGCTGAGGTTGGTCAGCGGGCTGGCAGCGTTGAGGCCGCCCGGGTCCATGTCGATCGAGTCGACGCCACGCACGAAGGCCAGGGTGGGGTTCTCACCCTGGGCTGCGTTCAACAGGATGTAGTTGGTCTCACCGAAGTCGTTGGCCTGCAGCGTCTTGAACTCTGCGTCGCCTTCGAACTTGGCGATCTCGTCGGCGTTGGCCGTGTGGATGATGTCGAACTCACCCGACTCCAGGCCGTTCGAACGACCCTGGATGTCGACGGCGACCACGAGCTCGACGGCGTCGAGGTACGGGAGGCCCTCGCCGGTGATCGAGTTGGGGCCGTCGCCACGCCAGTAGTCCTCGTTGCGCACGGCGATGAAGCTGTTGCCGTTGCCGGGGGTGTAGGAGTCGTACACGAAGGCGCCGACGCCGACCGGGGCAGCCGGGTCGCCGGAAAGGTCGAGCTCAGCCTGCTCTTCCTCAGTGACGAACGGTGCGTTGTTCAGCGGGTTGTTGGCCAGGGTGGCCATCCAGGTCGGCGAGAACATCAGGCCGCAGACCTCGGTACGCAGACCGGCAGCCGGGTTGGCCTCCGGAGCGCCGTAGGTGAGGGTGACGGTCTGGCCGTCGGACTGCACGTCATCCAAGCCGAGGAAGGCCGGACCGGTGAGCGGCGAGAAGCGGCAGGTGTCGAGGTTGTACTTCACGGCGGCACCGTCGAGCGGCGTGCCGTCGTGGAACGAGATGCCCTCACGGATGGTCATGGTCCACTGCGTGAAGTCGTCGTTGGGCTCCATCGACTCGGCCAGATACGGCTGGATGTCAGCGTTCGTGTCGGTGATGAACAAGCTGTCGGTCACCGTACGCATCACGATGCGGCAGCTGATGGCACACGAGGTGGCGTAGTGAGACCACGGGTTGGCCGAGTCGGCCTCGATACCGTAAACAAGGGTGCCACCGCGGACAGGCTCTCCTTCACCGGCTGCTGCGGTGTCCTGTCCTTCGGCTTCGCCGGCGTCGCGGTCGGCTTCGATCTGTTGTTGCTCTTCTTCGTCAACTTCGTTGGTGACGTCTGTCGTTTCCTCGTCGTCCCCGCTGCCGCAGGCAGCGGCCACGAGTGCGAGCGCGAACAGAAGCGCCAGCAACTTGGTGATACGTGAACTCAAGAGAGTGTCTCCCCCATGTAGATGCCGGAGTAACGGTGGCAGAGAGGGTAGACCGTTGGCAAGCTGCGGACGAGACGCCCGTCACATTCGTCGTTGGATTGGAAGGCTTGTGAACGCCGAGTTTCGGGAACCCGCTCGGTTCACCCTGATCGAGGGGCCTCAGTGCCGGCCACGGTGATGCGAAGCATCGAACGACGGTGGTTGGCGATGTCGTAGGGCCGGAGCCGGTGGAGCACCGTTCTGTTGTCCCATATAACCAGGTCAGAGGGCTGCCAGCGATGGGTGTAGATCACATCGGGGGCGGTCGCGATCCCCTCGATCTCAGCCAGCAGTGCCCGCCCGACATCCTCGTCGCGGCCCTCCAGGTGGCTCGCATGGCCGCCTAGATAGAGCGAGCGACGGCCTTGTGCATGGCTGCGAATGAGGGGATGCACCACGGGCGGGTACTTACGTCGTTCCGCATCCGTCATGGGTTCGAGACGACCCGGATTGTTGGCCCGGGAGTACTCGTAGCTGTGTACGACCCCGGCCCCGGCCACCTCGGCCGACAGTTCCGGCGCAATCCGTGTGAGCTCGTCGAGACCAGCCACCATGTCGGCGAACTGCGTTTCGCCTCCAGTCGGCGGCACCTCGATCGCGTACAACATGGTGCAGAGGCAGGGCACGGCCCGAAACGACGAGTCGGTGTGCCACCGTTCGGTGCCACGAAGGAACACGGCCTGGGGTTCGTCGGCGTAGACGAGCGTGCCGTCGGAGCGCACGTTGGTGAGGTTGAAGATCTCAGGATGGTCGGGGTGCCGCTTGTCCGGCTCGGGCAGGATCTCCAGCTCGCCGAACGCCCGGCCCAACGCCACGAACTCGGCCGGCGACCACGTTCGCCCCGAGAACACCAGCACGCCGTTGGCACCGAGCGCGGTGTGGAGTTCGTCGACCACGGCCGGGGCGAGGGCGCCGGGGGCGAGGCCCGAGACCGCGGCCCCGAGGGGCGCATCGAGCGGTTCGACCAGGAGCTCGCCCACAGTCAGGCCGTGAGAGCCAGGAGGCACTCGGGGTCGAGCGGCTGGATCGGGGAGAAGTCGCGGGCGGCGTAGTATTCGGGCCGCTCGTAGCGCTCGCCCCGGTTGTCAACCGGGCACACGTTCACATAGAGCAGGAGTCGGCGCAGCGGGCTGATGTTCACCGACGACCCGTGCACCACGGTCATGTCCATGAACAGCACCGAGCCGGCGGTGCCGGTGATGTCGGTGATGCCCCGGCGGGCGGCGAGGGCCGCCATCGTCTCGGGCGTGATGTCGTAGCGGTAGCGGGCGACGGCCTCGTGGTCGGGTACACCGGGGTCGATCACGGCGGTCGACACCAGGCCCTCGTGATGGGAGCCGGGCACGGCCAGTAGCGGGGCGTTGGCCGCGGTCACGTCGTCGAGGAACACCGCGATCATCACCCCGCGCGGGTCGGGCACGCCGTCCACCCGGTGATAGGTGCCGAAGTCTTGATGCCAGGCCACCACCGACCCGTTGGTCTGCTTCATGTTGATGCGCGACTGGTGCACGTAGATCTCGTTGCCGAGCAACTGGGTGCAGGGCTCCACCAACGCGGGATGCCGGGTAAGGGTGGCGAGCCGATCGTCGAACAGGTGCATCCCCCAGCACACGTGGGGATCGCCGTTGGCCTCCCGCCCCACCTCGGGGCCGGGTCGCTCCATCACCGTCAGCGCAGCGTCGGACAGCAGCTGCACCTCGGCGGCACTGAACACATCGGGCACCGTGAGCCATCCCCGGCTCCGGTAGGCCCCCACCTGGGCATCGTCGAGCCTCATGTGTCACCTCCGGTGCGGATGGCGGCGATGCCGCCGGCCAGGGCGGAGGTGAGCAATCCGATGTCGTAGCTGTAGCTCACCATCCGGAACCCTCGTTGCACCCAGTCGCGGCCCACCTCGACCGTGCCGGCCAGGCAGCCGGCCGCCTTCCCGTGGTGAGCGCAGGCCGAGAGCAGCGTGTCGATTGCGTGCTGCATCGTGGGGTGGGCCGTGTCGCCCGGCACGCCGAGCGAGAGGGAGAGATCGCCGTGGCCGAGATGGCCAACGTCGATGCCAGGCACCGCCATGATCTCCTCGGCGTTGGCGATGCCCTGCGCCGACTCGATGAGCGCCACCACCATGGTGCGCTCGTGTGCGCCGGCAATCACGTCGGGCACGGCGGCACCACCCCGGTATCGGTCGTGGGCACCACCGAACATCGCGCCGCGACGACCGTCAGGCGGATAGCGGGTGGATGCCACCAGCGCCTCGGCCTGCTCGGCCGTCTCCACCATCTGGAACAGGAGCCCCATTGCCCCGAGGTCGAGCAGGCGTGCGGTCTCGCTATGCACCGCATCGGGTGGCCGGACGATCGGGACGACACCCGCGCCGGCGCACAACGCCAGCTGCGTCTTCACCTGATCGGGCGAGAAGCCGCTGTGCTCCATGTCGTAGACCACGAAGTCGGCGCCGGCGTTGGCCAGGATCTGGGGCAGACCGGGGCCAAGCAACTCGAACACCATGGTGCCGTACACCGTCTCGCCGGCCGCCAACGCCGCCTTCACGGGGTTGGGTTGCATCAGCGGTTGGGACGACCCCTCGTCGGCCGGGCTCATGGCCGGTCAGTCTGACACGCGTCCGACTGGCTCGTCAGGCCCGCTGTGATAGGTCAGGCCGGCGCAGTTCGAGGCGTCGGTTCGGAGCCGTCATCGGCCGGGAGTGGCTCGGGGTCGGGCCGGAGCCGGAACAGATAGAGGGCACCCACGGCGGCGATCACGAGGATGGCGAGCTTCGGAGGACCGTTCGAGTCGCTGGCATCAGCGATGAAGCCGACGATGGGCGGGTAGAGCAGGCTGCCGAACGCGGCGCCGAGGAACACCCAGCCGAGCACGGCCCCGAGGCCACGCACCCCGAACAGGTGGGCGGACACCTGGCCGATGAGAGCAACGAAGCCGCCGTAGGCCACACCGAGGATGGCGGCGTAGAGCACAAGCAGCCGGTAGTCGCCACCGGCGAGCAGCAGCACCGCGAAGGCGATCGGCTGCCCGATGAAGCAGTACTGCAGCATGCGCACCGGCCCTGTCCGATCACTCAGGCCGGTGAGGGCGAGCCGGCCAGCGATGCTGGCGGCGCCGATGAGACCGACGAGGAGCGCGGCATCGGCGGAGTCGATGCCATCGTCGGTGGCGAACACCACGGTGAAGGCGAACGCCGAACTCTGGGCCGCCGATGCCAATGCGCCACCGAGGGCGAGGCGCCGGAACGGCACACTCCGCAGCACCGAACGGAGGTGCTGACCGGCAGCGGGCGGGGCTTCCACCGGGGGCCGCTGCAGGAGGAGGCCTCCGAGGGCGAACGTCACCCCGGCGATCACGGCGAGCGTCACGTAGGCGGAGCGCCAGCCGTCGCTCTCGATCAACCAGTCGGCCAGGGGCAACAGGATGAGGGTGCCGAGGCCGTTGCCGGTGGCCGCCACGCCCTGGCCGATGGCCCGGTAGCGGTCGAACCAGCCAGCAACGGCGGCGAAGAGCGGGGCCACGAACAGGCCGCCGCCGAGGCCTGCGCCGAGCCCATAGGTGAGGTACCCGTGCCAGAGCTCGTCAACGCGGCTCGTGAGCACGAGGCCGGTGACGAACAGGGCACCCCCCGCCCATACGAGCGGACGAGGTCCGTACCGGTCGGCGAGGAAGCCAGAGGCGGCGCCCGTGCCGAAGAACAGGAAGAGGGTGACGGCGAAGACGATCGCCGTCGGTCCGCGGCCGGCACCGAACTCGTCGGCCATCGCCTGGAAGAACCGACCGAACGTGTAGACGGTGCCGAAGGCCACGCCGTTGACAACAGCGGCAACAACGGCAATGGCCCACGCCCGGGGCGAGTCGATCACCCCGGGAGTATCACACGCTGGGTCGGCTGGTACCCAGGTCGATCCAGAACTGCGGATCGCCCCAACAGGTGTCAGCCCGGCTGGTGCGGGGCCGGGGCCCCGCACCAGATAACCCATAGGCCTCACGCAAACGATCAAGCAAGCGCAAAATCTGCGCCCGAATAGAAACATCTAAGGCTGAGGTCGCTTCATCTAAAATAATCAACCGAGGTTTCGTTACC
>JBCCFL010000056.1:0-36394 GCA_039029735.1 Actinomycetota bacterium
ATCTCCGACACCGTTGGTGGTCTCATCACTGCGCTCGACGATGGTGATCAGCTCGGCCTTGGCGTCGCCGGTCTTGGGGATCTCGATGGCGACGGCATCGAAGACCTCGCTGTCGGTGCTCGAGGCGACGATGACGGTGGCTCCAACCGGGGCGCCGTGTATGTGTTGTTCCTGAACGCCGACGGCACCGTCAAAGCGGAGCAGAAGATCTCCGACACCGTTGGTGGTCTCATCACTGCGCTCGACGATGGTGATCAGCTCGGCATTGCCCTGGCCGAGCTCGGCGACCTCGACGGGGATGGCACAGGCGACCTCGCCGTCGGTGCGTGGTACGACGACGACGGCGGCGGCAACGCAGGCGCGGTGTACGTGCTGCGGTTGCACAGCGACGGCACGGTCAAAGCCGAGCAGAAGATCTCAACCTCCAGTGGAGGCCTCTCGGCGGCCATTGACGGTGGAGATCTCTTCGGTCGTGCGGTTGCCGCCCCGGGTGACGTCGACGGTGACGGGGTGTCCGACCTTGCGGTCGGCGCGTGGCGCGACGACGACGGCGGCACCAACCGTGGGGCCGTGCACATGTTGTTCCTGAACGCCGACGGCACGGTGAAGGCCGAGCAGAAGATCTCTGACACCGAAGGCGGGCTGGAGCCCGCTCTCAGCGACAACGACGGCTTCGGCCTCGGGCTTGGCCCGATGGGTGACCTGGACCGCGATGGGGTGCCGGATCTGGTGGTCGGCCAGTCTCAACGCAGCGACGAGGGTTCGGAGCGGGGCGGTATCCACGTGCTCCTGCTCCAGGCCACGGGCACAGCGAAGGCGGCATATTCGATCACGTCGGCGGCCGGTGGCCTGACCGGGCCGCTCGACAACGGCGATCGGTTCGGCGAATCGGTGCACGGCCTGGGCGATCTCGATGGCGACGGCGACATCGATCTCATCGCTGGGGCTCGCAACGACGACGACGGTGCCTCCAACGCCGGGGCCCTCTACGTCCTGGACCTCTCGCCGATCTGCGCTGCCGGCAACGGGTACGGGTCGGCGTGCCCCTACACGTCGCTGGCCCAGGTGCCCACCAGCGACGCCGGAACCCGCTGGTTCGACTTCGGCGACGGTGCCTTCCAGGCCTCGGTCGACTCAGCCGAGGGCGGTGGCTGGGTGCAACTGCTCCAGTACCACCATGCCGGCGGCACCGACCCTGCCCTCGACGTCCGCACCACCGGTGAGGGCTGGCCCCTGTACTCCGACGCTGCACTCGGCGCCGACCTGTCGACGACCAGCCACTGGGGTCACGCCGGCCAGGCGGCCGCCGCCGCTATCGACGACCCACCCGACGACCTCGAACTGCGCTGGTACGGGGAGAGCTCGGGCCACGCCCGCGTGATCCACTTCCGCTCA
Organism: Actinomycetota bacterium; assembly: GCA_039029735.1. Classification (GTDB taxonomy): domain Bacteria; phylum Actinomycetota; class Acidimicrobiia; order Acidimicrobiales; family SZUA-35; genus CADEDH01. The sequence continues at coordinate 1,396 of JBCCFL010000056.1, forward strand.
CCCATACTCGGCGAACTCCAAGGCGACACCGCCGACAGCTTCTTCCAGGGCGGCATCGGCTCCACCCACACGTTGCTCACCAACCACAGCGCCAACCTGCCGGCCAACACCAACACCGGTTGGGCCGACCGGGGGGACCTGAGCCTCACCAACTTCCCCTTCTACCGGACCAGCAATGAGCACTGGGGCATCAGCGGCGACGCCGGTTCCAACGACCGGTGGGAGGTCGACGATTTCCCCAACGGGCCGGCCAACGACACGATCCACCGGGTGTGGGTGCGTCACGACGGCACCACCGTGATCGTGAACTCCACCGGCGATGCCGACGACGCGACGCCGGGCGACGACCTCTGCGACACCGGATCCACCAACGCCGACGGCTACCCGGAGTGCACCCTGCGAGCCGCCATCGCTGAGGCCAACGCCTCCACGGTGGTCGACCGCATCCACTTCGACATTCCCACCACCGACAGCGGGCACACCAGCGGCGTCTGGTCGATCACGCCGGCCACCAGCTTCGCCGGTCTCACCTCACCCGTCACGATCGACGCCACCACCCAGCCCGGCGCCGCGGCCAACACCCAGACCACGGGCAGCGATGCCGTGATGGCGATCGAGCTCGACGACGGGGCGGCGGTGAGTTACGGCCTCCGCCTCGACGCCGGCTCCGACGGCTCCACCATCCGCGGGTTCGTGATCCACCGCTTCAACTCGGGCCAGATCTACGTGGCCTCGGACGACAACACCATCGCCGGCAACTGGATCGGGCTCGACACCGACGGCTCCACCCCGCTACCCGGCAACGAACACGGGCTCCATGTCGTCGGCGCCCGCAACACCATCGGGGGATCGGTCCCCGCCGACCGCAACGTGGTGTCGGGCCACACCAACGGCAACGGCCTCGGCTTCTACATCGCTGGCGCCACCGCAGTCGACAACGTGGTGATCGGCAACTACGTGGGCACCGATGTGACCGGCACCAGCGCCGTTCCGAACGACGAGGGCATTCGGGTGCACGCCGGCCCATCCACCACCACCATCGGTGGCACCACCGCAGGCGAAGCCAACCTCATCTCGGGCAACACGCTCTACGGCGTGCGGCTCCGGGCCAACACCACCGGCAACGTGGTGCTTGGGAACACGATCGGCCTCGCCGCCGACCGTGACACGCCGCTGCCGAACCAGAGCCACGGCGTGTGGGTGGACACCACGGCAACGAACAACGTGATCGGCGGGTCCGCCGCCGGTGCCGGGAACGTGATCTCGGGCAACGGGGGCAACGGCATCGAGGTCTCGGACTCTGGCGCCGACGGCAACCAGGTGGTCGGCAACCTCGTCGGCCTCGACGCGACTGGCACCCTCGATCGCGGCAACGACGGCTACGGCGTGCAGGTGTCCGGCGGAGCCCTCAACACGATCGTGGGTGGGGCCACCGCCGCCCACGGCAACGTGATCTCGGGCAACGGCACCGCAGGCGAAGATGGCGTGAGCGTGGAGGGGAGCGGCACGTCGGGGACCGTCATCCAACACAATCGCATCGGCACCAACGCCGCCGGTACCGCTGCTGTTGCCAACGACGACAAGGGCATCCGGGTCTCCGCCGCCCCCAACACCGACATCCTCGACAACCTCATTTCCGGCAACGCCAATGAGGGGATTCGGATCTTCGACGCAGCGGCCTCTGGTACCGAGCTCTACCGCAACGTGATCGGCCTCGACGTCACTGGGCTCTCTGCACTCGCCAACGGCGATGATGGGGTGCTCATCGACAACGATGCGGTTGGCACCATCGTGGGCGCTGCGGGCAACGGCAATGTCCTCAGCGGCAACGCCGGAAACGGCATCCGGGTCGATGGCGCCGGCACGGGCACGCTCATTCAGGGCAACACGATCGGCACCGACTCCGGCGCCGCCGTCGATCTGGGGAACAACTTCGCTGGCATCACCATCAACTCGGGCCAGACCGACCCGGTCACGATCGGTGGCACTGGCGCGGGCGAGGGCAACACCATTGCCTACAGCGCCTGGGACGGTATCCGCCCGCATGGCACCACGGTCACCAGCCACACCTTCCTCGGCAACTCGATCTTCGCCAACGACGACCACGGCATCGACCTCGGCGACGACGGTGTGACCACCAACGATGACGGCGACGGCGACACCGGGCAGAACGGCCTCCTCAACCATCCCGAGATCCAGAACGTGCAGCGGGTGGCAGGCGACCTCGTGATCGACCTGACCCTCGACGTGCCGGCCGGCGACTACCGCATCGAGCTGTTCGGCAACACCAGCGCCGACCCGTCCGGCTACGGCGAGGGCGAGACGTTCCTGGGTGGCTCCACCGTGACCCACACCGGCTCCGGCGCCGAGGCGTTCACCGTGTCGGCCACCTCGGCTGCCACGATCCTCACCGCGACCGCCACCCAGGATCTCGGCGGTGGCTCGTTCGGCTCCACGTCGGAGTTCTCGCTCGCCGTCCCGTCGCCTGATCTGGTGATCGTGAACTCCACCGGCGACGCGGCGGATTCCACCACCGGCGACGGCCAGTGTGACACCGGGAGCACGAACTCCGAGGGGGACCCCGAGTGCACCCTGCGGGCTGCAATCGGCGAGGCCAACGACGCCACCACCCCAGTCGACACGATCTGGTTCGCGCTTCCCGCCAGCGATCCTGGCAACGGCGGTTCGTGGTGGACCGCCACGCTGGCCGCCGACCTTCCGGCCATCACCGCTGAGGTCACCATCGATGCCACCACCCAGACGGGCTACACCACGGCCCCGCTCGTCGCCATCGATGGTGCCGCCATCACCGGAGACGTGCTCGACGTGCAGGCCCCCGCCACCATCGCCGGGCTCGCCCTGACCGCCGGACCCGCCGACGCCATCCGCATCGATTCCACCAACGTGATCGTTCGGGACTCCTACCTCGGGGTACTGCCCGACGCATCGCCCGGTGGGTTCTCTGCCGCAACGTCCGACGGCGTGGTGGCTGTGGCGGGCGCCACCACCGGCGTGACAATCGGTGGCAGCGGCGCAGGCAACCGGATCGGCAGTTTCGGGGGCAACGGCGTGGTGGTTCGCCTCGGCTCCGGCGCTCGCATCGAGGCCAACACCATCACCGGCAACGGTGGCGACGGCGTACTGATCGAGAACGTCGGCACGTCCGAGCACACCAGCCTGCTGAGCAACGAGATCTCCGGCAACGGCGCCCTCGCGATCGACCTCGTTGGCGGCACCGAGGACGGAGCCGGCGTGACCTACAACGATGCGGGCGACGCCGACAGCGGTCCGAACGACCTGCTCAACACGCCCGATCTCCGCTCGGCGTCCGCCGCCGACGGTTGGCTCACCGCCGAGCTCGCGCTCGACGCTCCCGCCGGGACCTACCGGGTGGAGCTGTTCGCCAACGCAGGGGGCGTCGACCCCTCCGGGCGAGGTGAGCTGGAGACGCTCCTTGGCGCAGCCACCGTGACCCACGGCGGAACGGGCGCGGAGCTGTTCACGGTGGCTGTACCAGGTGCGGCCGGGGCCGTGGTGACGGCCACCGTCACCGAAGACCTCGGCGGCTCCAGCTATGGCGCGACCTCGGAGGCGTCGAACGCCATCACCACGATCTCGGCCGCAGCCGCCACGGTCGGCGACAGCTCGATTCGTCGCAGCGATACCGAGGCCCGTGGCGGGCTCGATCCAACGACTGCCACCACCACTGGCGCCGCGGGCTCGGCCGTCGACTTCGACGGGTCTGACGATCGGCTCGTAGGCCCCGCAATCGATCTGGTGGACGGCACCCTCACAGTGGCTGCCTGGATCCGGGCCGACGCGGTGACCGGAACCGACCTCGTCGTGTCGAAAGACGACGCGGCCGGGGCCCCCGTCGTCGAACTCGGTGTCGACGGCGCCAGCTCGGAAGCGGTGGCCACCCTCGACGTGGCCGGTGGCGTCACCGTCACCGGCGGCACGGTGGCCGCCGGTGCCTGGCACTATCTGGCGGCGGTGTGGGACGGTGCCGATCTCGTGCTGTATGTCGACGCCATCGAGGTGGACCGTCAATCGGCGGTCGGAACCCTCGACGTCGATGTGGACACGCCGACCGTGATCGGCAACAACGCCACCGGCAGCGCTGGGTTCGATGGTCTCATCGACCAGGTGATGATCACGCACACGGCGCTGAGCCCGGATCGACTCACCCTCGATCGCCAGGCGGTCACAGCCGGTTCGGCTCTTGTCGCCATCGGTGAGCGCCAGAGCGGTTTGCCTGGGGCGTGGACCGTGAGTGGCGTCCAGAGTCGCTCGGGCTCGTTCTCCCTGTTGGCACCGGAGACTGCGGCCGGCCAGGGTGCCGCGTGGGCCACGGCCCCGTCGGTCGACGAGCCGGGCGTGGCGTTCACGTCATGGTGGTGGGTCAGCACGACCACTGCGGTGGATCTCGCCGCCGGCACCAGGGCGTCGGAGATCCCGGCCGACGGCCTCGAAGCGGCGCTGCTCTCGGCTGCCGGTGTCGAGCTCCGTCAACGCGACGGCAACACCACCGGTACCGACGCGGCCGCTGCGGGTAGCCCCGGCACCGGCGTCTGGGTCGAGGTCGAGATCCAGACCGATCAGGCCGGCAACAGCCGACTCCTGGTGAATGGCACCGAGGTCACCGGATGGACGGCCCAGGGGGCGACACCGGATGCCGGTGCGGTGAGCCTGCGGAGCGGCCTGCTCGGCGTCGGTGAGCGGTGGTACATCGATGACACCCGGGCCCGGAGGCTCATAACCCCCGAGCCCACCGCAACCCTCGGCGCCCTGGATCGCAACTAGCTGCGGGGTGTGACGTCGGGGGTGACCTCGGGGAACTGCACCCCGCCGATCGGGTCGCCGTTGTCGAGGTAGTCGACGAACAACGGCGCCGACATCCCATCGGCTTCGAGGTAGGTGGCGTCGTCGCCCGTGTAGCGCACGGCGTAGCCCCGGCGCCGTCGCTCGGGGTGCTGGTTTGCTGGTGCCCCGTGCACCGTCATCGCCGAGAACGCCAGCACGTCGCCTGGCTCCAGAGCCCAGCTGAGAATGCGGTACTGATCGCGCTCGGCATCGATGTCGATCATCGGTTCGTAGTCGGCGTTGCGGCTGTAGGAGTGGGCCGTCTTGCCGAACGTCTCGGGCTGGAACCAGCGATCCCACCAGTGGCTCCCGGCCACGAACTCGAGGCCGCCGCTGGTGAGATCCACCGCATCGATGGCCAGCCAGAACGACACCACCTGACGCCCCCGCACTGGCCAGTACGGCTGGTCGTTGTGCCACCGGGTGGGTGAGGCGGAGTCGGCCTCCTTGACGAAGAGCTGATCGTAGAAGAGGTTCACCCGTTCCGAGCCCATCAGTTGGCGGGCCAGGGAGGGAAGGGGCGATTCGAAGCAGTAGCGGCGGAAGCCCTCGTGGCTCTCCCAGATCCGCAGGTTGCCGTGGAACCGCTTGCCGTCGCCGTTGTCGTACCCGTGGTAGAACGGCCCCGGCTCGGCGATGTCGGCCTCGATGCTGTCGGCCACCACGGCGAGCCAGTCGGCGTCGATCACGCCGCGCAGCGGCACCGCCCCGTCAGCCCGGAACGCCTCGATGGTGGCACGGTCGAGGTCGAGGCTGGTCGTGCGGCTCGTGGTCATGACGGTCCTCCCCAGGTCCACGTCCAGCCTTGCACAGCGGCTCGCGCTGGCTCCAGCGGTGGGTTCCTCCTAGCCTGTATGTGACCATCGACACAGGGGGTCAGTCATGGCGTGGGACGTTGTAGCGATGTACGTCGCCCTCGCCGTGTGGGGGCTGACCCTCGCCTGGGGCATACGCCGCGGCGGCTACGGGCCCTTCATCATCTGGGGCCTGGTACTGCTCGTGGTGCTCAATGGGCGCTACTTCATCGAGGGCCCACCGGCGGGAATCGCCTTCTTCGTTGGCCTCTACGACGTGTTCGACAACATCGGGTTGGCCTCGAACGAGGGAGCCGCCGCGCTGGCGACGTGCCCCGACAACGCCTGCACCGTGTGGGACAGCCGGTATCTGCACCATCCGGCCTGGGGCGTGGCGTTCTACGAACGGTTCGCGAACGCAACGGCGCTGCGAACGAACCTGCTGTACACCCACATCGGCCTGAACACCATCGCCTTCCTGCTCATGCATCTGCAGCTCGCCCGCCCCGGCGGCTCGTCGCGAGGTGGCCGGCACCGGCTCGTCGGTCGGGCGTGGTTCCTCGCCCTCGTGCTCGGCACCGGTGCAGCCGTGTGGCTCTCCTCCGAGCACAGTGCCGTCGAGGAGTACGGCGGCATCTTGGCCGAACTCGGGTTCTACTCGATGTCGGCATTCGTGTTCGTCACGGCGCTGATCGGGGTGCGCCACATCCGAGCGGGTGACATGGCGAGCCACCGACGGTGGATGTTTCGTCACGCCGGGGCGATGTGGGGTGCGTTCTGGCTGTTCCGGGTGATGCTCGTGTTCACCGGCCCGATCTTCCGTGAGATGGAGACGGTGTCGATCCTGCTGTCGATCTGGTTGTCAGCCCCACTCGGGATCGTGATCGCCGAGATGGTGCGGCGGCGCCTCGACGAACGTCGAACCACGCCCGAGCCAGTACCAGAGTCGGCTCCCTCGGCGGCCGTCTAGCGCGCAGGGAGGCTGCACTGGCGCCGCAGCGTCGCCAGCGATACCGTGTCGCTCGTTCCGTACGACCTCAGTGCCCGCCTCGGCCGGCACCGGGCTTGGAAGGTGACCAGACATGAAGATCCTGTATGCCGACTCCGTCGACGAGTCGGGCCCCGACCGGCTCCGCGCCGCAGGCCACGAGTGCGAGGTGAATCCCGCACTGAGCGCCGATGACCTCCCGGACGTAATCGCGGGGTACGACGCGCTCGTGGTGCGATCCACGAAGGTCACCGCCGCCACCATCGAGGCCGCCACTTGCCTGGGCCTCATCGTGCGGGCCGGCGCCGGCACCGACAACATCGACAAAGACGCCGCATCCGGACGCGGCGTCTTCGTGTGCAACGTGCCCGGCCGCAACGCCATCGCCGTGGCCGAACTCACCATGGGTCTCTTGCTCGCCATCGATCGGCGGATCCCCCACAACGTCACCGACCTCCAGGCTGGAACCTGGAACAAGGCCGAGTTCGCCCGGGCCGACGGCCTGTACGGCAAGCGCCTCGGGATCATCGGGCTCGGCGACATCGGCCTCGCTGTTGCCGAACGGGCGCGGGCCTTCGGGCTGACGGTCGCCACCGTTCGCCGCCCCGACCGGCCGGCCTCCACCCAGTCGGCGATTCGCACGATCGGCATCCGCCTGGTGGAGACGATCGACGAGCTGCTCGAGACGTCCGACATCGTCAGCCTGCACGTGCCGAAGAACGCCGACACGGTGGGCCTTGTCGACCAGGCGTTTCTGGCCAAGCTGACGCCGGGCGCGATCCTGCTCAACACGTCGCGTGGCGAGGTGGTCGACGGCGACGCGTTGCTGGACGCCCTCGACTCGGGCGACCTCCGAGCCGGGCTCGACGTGTGGCCCGACGAACCGTCGGGCGGCAAGGGCTCGTTCGATTCAGCGCTGGCCCGCCACCCCCGGGTTGTCGGTACGCATCACATCGGCGCCTCAACCGGCCAAGCCCAGCGATCGGTGTCGGAAGGTGTCGTCGACGTGATCGAGTCGTACCTCGCAGGATCGCCCATCGGCTGCGTGAACCTCCGGTCTGATCCCTCCGGCACGTGTGCCCTGGCGGTACGCCACCTCGACAAGGTTGGTGTGCTCGCCCAGGTGCTCGGTGTGCTCCGTACGGGCGGCATCAACGTCCAGCAGATGCGAAACCAGGTGTTCCTCGGTGGGCAGGCCGCCGTGGCAACCATCAACGTCGACCCGGACCCGACACCCGAGGTGATCGAGGCGCTCGGCGCGATCGACGAGGTGTTGAACGTCGCAGTCGTCGATCCCACACCGGCCTGAGCGTGGTCGCCGTCGAACCGATTGCCCTGCGCGTCGTCCGCCCGGAGTGGGCTGCCGAGGTGCTGGCGCCACCCCACGATGCGCTGTCGCCCGCCGACCGTCGTCGGCATCTGGCTGACTATCCGCACTCCTATCTCGGGGTCACGCGCTCACCGGAAGACATCGAGCTCGGGGAGTTCGATCCCGCCATCGAGGCCATGCGTCGTTCTCGGGCCAGCCTCGTTGACCTTCTGACGCTCGGCGCCTTCGGGCCCCTCCAGGCGCCGAGCCTCTACCTGTACCGCCTCGAGGTACCGGGCCACAGCCAGACCGGCTTGGTGTGCGGTACTGCGACTGCGGCCTATGACGCAGGCGAGGTACGCATCCATGAACAGATCAAACAGCCGCGGGTCGACCTGCTCGCCCGCCATCTCGCCCACGTCGGCGCCCAGTCGAGCCCGATCGCGATGGCCTTCCACGGGGCCCCGGCCGTCGAGGCCGTGATCGCACGCGTCACGTCTGCGACCGAGCCTCATCTGGAGGTGGTTGATCGTGATCTCCGTCAGACGTTGTGGGCGGTGTCCGACCCGGGTGACGTTGATGTTGTTCGCCAGGCCTTGACCGATCAGCCGCTCTACCTGATCGACGGGCACCATCGGGCTGCGGCCGCGTCGGCCCACCAAGCCCGAGCTGGGGTGGCAGGCCAGCTGATGTTGTCGGTGATCTTTCCGTTCGCCGAGCTGCGCAACCTCGCCTTCCATCGCATCCTGCGCGGTGTCGACGGCGAGGAGGTGTTGTCGAAGGTTCGTGAACGATTCGTTGTTCGTGGCGTGGTCACCCCCGAGGAGGTGACCAACCGGCCTGAGGGCTGGATGGCCATGGCGGTCGGGGGTGAGCAGCTCCGTTGGTACCTGGTGGAGCTGCCACCACCCCCGCCCGGTGATCTCGACATCGACCCGGTGCGGCTCGGCCGGCACGTGCTCGAACCGATCCTCGGTATCGACGAGGCGTCCGCCGATGGTTCCGTGATCCATCAGCCAGGCCCCGGCCACGCCGATGCGGTTGCCGCCCTGCGCCTCGAATCAGACGAGGTGGCGTTCTGGATGCGTCCGGTCGCGGCTGAGGTTCTGCTCGATGTTGCCGATCGCGGCGGCACGATGCCGCCGAAGTCGACCTACTTCGTGCCGAAGGTCCGTTCCGGGTTGTTCGTGCGCCTGACCGATCCGGCGCTGGAGGCAGGCTCGGTTACCGGCGACACCGATGAAAGTGAACAGTAGATCGAGGTGTGCAGCTAGGCGCTGCGGCGGATCGCAACCGGTGCTGAAGGTTCGAGTATCTCGGTGATCAGGGCGTCCAGGTTTGCCTTGATGCCGTCGTAGATCACGTCGACTTCGAGCGGCGTCAGGTTGTCGAGGTTCGCCCGCTGGCCGCGCTCGTCCTCGGTCACGGCCACGACGATCCCGGCCACCGCAGCCGACGCCACGATGGCGTCGACTTCGGGGTTGCCGGGGGCGGCATCCCGCCCTGCGATTGGGGTGAAGCGGTTGAGAGCTGACATGGAACACGATCCTTCGGGTCCATCGAGTGGTTCGATGCGGCGACGGTACGAGTTACGCCATGAAAGACGTGTGTGGTTCGTGTTCGGTTGCAGGGAGATCTACCTGGTTCGAGCTCGATCTGGCCTTCGTCGATCAGGGCTATAGGGTCCATCCATGCCTACCTCAGGTTCCCAGCAGTCGGATCCGGCCCCGGAGTCGCCGCACCACGACGTGGCCCGGCGGTTCATCGACGGTCGCTCGTGGGTGTCGTCACCCCGGTTCGCTCCTGGCGGCGAGCACGTCGCCTTCGTCGTGGCGACCACGAGCTTGGCCGACAACACGGTGCGCACCCGGATCTGGCTCGACGACCACCCGGTCACCGCCGGCGACCATGATGGCCAGCCCACGTGGTCGCCCGACGGCACCCAGCTCGCGTTCACCTCGAAGCGGGGAGAGAACGCGTCGGAGACCACGCTGCACGTCATGCCGGTAAGCGGGCCCGGTGAGGTGCGCACGGTGTGCTCCATGCCCGATGGCATCAGCGACGTGGCCTGGTCGCCCGACGGCACGCAGCTCGGCTTCATCAGCCGCACGCGCGATGCCCGATACGAGGTGGCCGACGACTCATGGCGGTCGCCTCGCAAGGTGGAGCGCTTCTTCGCACGGTTCAACGGGGAAGACTGGGTGTTCGACCGGCCGAGCCACGTGCACGTGGTGGCGGCTGATGGAACGGGCGTGGTCCGCAACCTCACGCCCGGTGCGTCGGAGCACAGCGGGGTGACGTGGACCGCCGACTCAGCGGCGATCGTCACCACTGCCGGCCGCCACGACACCTGGGACACCGACTTCGCCGTCGACCTCTACCTGGTACCCGCCGGCCCCGACGCTGATCCCGAAACTGACGCCGACCTCGTGAGGCTCACCGCTGGCGACATCGTTGCCACCCAGCCGTCGGTGTCGCCCGGGGGAACCCACGTGGCGTTCATCTGCCAGCGAGACCCGATGACCCTCGGCGATAACTGCGCCGTCGGCGTGGTGCCCACCGACGGTCGGGGCGTGCCGCGCGACGAGATCGTGTGGGCCTCCGACGGCCTCGATCGCACGTTCCTCGGCGCTGGCGGCAATCCGCCGCCGGTGTGGGTCGACAACCAGACGCTCGTCGCCCTCGCCGAAGATCACGGGGCACAGCACGCGTTCCTGTTGGCGGCCGATGGTGGACGCGACCCGCAACCACTCACCTCGGGCCCCAAGAGCGTGTACGACGTGAGCGTGAGCGGTGGCCCCGGGGCCGACGGGAGGCCCGCCCGCATGGTGACCGCTGAAACCACCGTCACCCATCCCACCGAACTCTTCATCGACGGCGCCCGAGCGTCGACGGTCACCTCCGCAGTCGAGGCCGACACGTTGGAGTGGGAGCACGTCGTGGTGCCCACCACCGACGGCACCAACCAGATCGACACGTGGATCATGCGCCCCGCCGCGTTCGACGAGACCCAGCGCTATCCCGTGCTGCTCAACGTGCACGGCGGTCCGTTTGCCCAGTACGGCGAGTACTTCTTCGACGAGGCCCAGATGCAGGCTGCCGCCGGGTTCGTGGTGGTGATGTGCAACCCACGGGGCAGCAGCGGGCGCGACACGGCATGGGGCACCGCCATTCTCGGGCCGAACCATCCGCGGTTCCCCGGCACGGGCTGGGGTTCGGTCGACGTCGAGGACGTGCTGGCTGCCATCGACGCCGCACTCGCCCGGTTCCCCTTCTGCGATCCCGATCGGGTGGGCATGTTGGGCGGTTCCTACGGCGGCTACATGGCAACCACGCTCGCCGGTGCCCACAGCGAGCGGTTCCGAGCGTTCTGCTCCGAACGGGCAGTGAACAATCTGACGGCGCTCGAATGGTCGAGCGACATCGCAACGGCGTTCGTGAGCGAGCACGGGGTGACGCACCTGGAGGCCCCGGAGGAGTACGCCATGCGCTCCCCGATGCGCACCGCCCACGCAATCGACAAGCCGATGCTGTTGATCCACTCCGAGGAGGATTGGCGGTGCCCGATCGGGCAGGCCGAAGAGCTGTGGGTGGCCCTCAAGTTGCTGGGCAAGGAGGTGGACTTCTACCGCTTCCCCGGCGAGAACCACGAGCTGTCGCGATCGGGCTCACCCGTCCACCGGGTGCAGCGGGCCGAGATCATCCTCGACTGGTTCGCCGACAAGCTCGCCCCCCGCTGACCACCGGGCTTGTTGGCCCAGCCCCCTTGCGCTCAGCGGAAGTGGTTGATGCGGAACACGTTGCCTTCGGGATCGGCCAGCACCGATTGGAAGGCGCCGTAGTAGGTCTCGTAGGGCTCGTGCTGCAGGGTGGCCCCGAGCGCAACGGCGGTGGCGGTGCGGGTCGAGACCTCCTCGTCGGTCGCCACCTCGAACGTGAGGTACTGGCGGGTGCCTGACGCCTCGGCCCATTTGTCGATCGACAGCATCTCATAGACCACGGTGGCCGAGAACCCGAGGGTCACCCCGTCCACGTCGAGGCCGCGGAAGATGTCGGAGCGAAGCTCCATCACCTCGGCAAGTTCGAACACCTCGGCGTAGAAGGTGGCCAGCGCCTCGATGTCATCCGCGATGTACGACGCGATCGACATGGACACACCGGTTTTCGTCGTCTCGGTCATGACGTTCCCATCGAGGTCTGCTTCACGAACTTCTGGTAGAGGTGGTCGCCGCTGCTGATCGGCTCGTATTTCGCCTGCTCGCCCGGCTCCAGCACGGTGGGCAGGCATTCGATCATGGCGTCGTAGTTGGGCTGGTGGAAGAACACGAGCGACACCCGGTCGGCATCATCGGCCCGATCCCGGGGCGGGTTGATCACCCGGTGCAGCGTCGACACCCAGCGGTCGTTCGTCCACTCCGCCATCAGGTCGCCGATGTTCACCACGAACCCGTCAGGCACCACCGGCACATCGGTCCACTCGCCCGACTTGGCCATCACCTGAAGCCCACCGGGGCGATCCTCCTGGCGCACGATGGTGAGGCTGCCGTAGTCGGAATGGGCACCCGCCCGGAGCTGGCCGGGCAGGGGAGGCTCGGGCTGGTTCGGGTAGTGGAGGGCCCGGAGCATCGAGATGTGATGGTCGATCTTGTCGTCGAAGAACGTCTCGGGCAGATCGAGGCCAACCGCGAACATCGCCATCAGATCGCGAGCCAACCCGCTCATCGTGGTGAAGTAGTTCTCCCACGCGTCCTGGAAGCCGGGCACCGTGCTGGGCCACACGTTCGGGGCGAAGTGCGGGCCAGCAGCGTCGCCGGTGAAGTAGGGATCGGCTCGGTCCACGCCGTGGGGCCCCATGTCCATCTTCTCCTTCAGATCCCCCGGCGCCTCCTCGTCCAGGCTGTAGGACAAGCCTTCCTTTCCTACTCCGGACCAACCCCGAACCTGGTCCGGGGCCGGCTGGGCCGCCCCGGCCTTCAGGTCGTCGGGCTGGGCGAAGAAGGCCCGGGCCGAGTCGTACACGGCGTCGATCTGAGCCGTCGGCACGCCGTGGCCGACGATCTGGAAGAAGCCGATTTCTCGGCACGCACGGTCGACCTCTGCTCCAACCTGACGAATACCTGTCGGAGATCTTTCGAGAAATGGTGCGATATCGATGATCGGAACGTCGTCCATTCGTCGATGGATGCATGGATCTCGACGCGCCGCAAGCCCTACCCGTCCACCTAAAGGTGCTGTTCACACCGCCGGAACATCCCCGCGAGATTCCGTTCAGATAGTCAGCACACGCCGACACATATCGAAAATATTGGTGCAATGCGTGGCTCCTACGTTGGCCAGAACCTTGGTTCATCACCGTGCGACACCCAGTCGAACGAGGACCTCAACGGGGAGAGACTCCATTGCAACGACATCTGTACAAGCTCCTGGCCCTACTCGCGGCCCTCATGCTCGTGGCCAGCGCGTGCGGCTCGAGCGACGACGAAGAGACCAGCGCTGAAGACTCCGAAGAGGTGTCCAGCGACTCCGAGGAATCGGCTGACACCGAAGAGTCGACCGACGACGGCGAAGAAGCCGCTGCGGGCGACGCTCCGTCCGCACTCGACATCGCCGTGGTGCTCGAAGGCGTGAAGGAGGAGGGCTGGAACACCGCGATGATCAACGCCCTCGATCGCATCGTGGCCGAAGCCCCCTACGGGCTCGAGGTCAGCTACCAGCTGGTGGAAGACGTGGCCTACGCCGACGGCGAGCGCATCGGCCGAGACCTCGCCAACTCGGGCACCTACGAGATGATCATCATGCACAGCGCCTACGTGGACAGCGTGAACGCCCTCGCTCCCGACTTCCCCGACATCGCCTTCGGCGTGTCGGGCTCGGGCAACGACCTGGCCATGGGCGGCAACGTCTACTGGATCGACGTGTTCATCCACGAGCCCGCCTATCTCATGGGCATCATCGCTGGTTCGATGACCGAGACCGGTCAGATCAGCGCGGTGGCCGGCTTCCCGTTCGCCAACGTGAATGCACCCGTGCACGCCTTCATCGACGGTGCTCAGAGCGTCGATCCGGAGATCACCGCCTCGGTGACCTACATCGAGTCGTGGTTCGACGCCGTGACCGCCAACGAGTCGGCGGTGGCCCAGATCGCAGCCGGTTCCGACATGATCTACGCCGAGCGCTTCGGCCCGGTTGAGGCCGCGGCCGACGCCGACGGCGTGTTCGCCTTCGGTCACTTCACCGACCAGGCCAGCCTCAACCCGGACATCGTGCTCGCCAGCGCCGTGGCCAACTGGGACCCGGCCGTCATGGTTGTGGTCGACGCCTGGTACGCCAACGCCACCGAGGGCACCCCGTACGCCGCACCCGCCGAGGAGCGGATCGTGTTCGACTCGATGGTGGAGGGCGGATCCGACATCACCGAGCTGTCCGGCTCCGTGCCCGCCGACGTGGCTGAACTGGTTGCCAGCACCCGGGAGCAGATCCTGGCCGGTGAGCTCGAGGTGCCCTTCGACGACTCCCCGTTCGAGTAGTCGCACGACATCGACCGAACGGACCGACGAGACGGAAGCCGATCAGCCACGATGACCACTGAGGCCACGACAGCCGACGCCGATCTGGACACCGCCCTGCTCGGGGTACACGGGGTGACAACCCGGTTCCCCGGGGTGGTGGCCAACGACAACGTGTCGCTCACGATCCGGCGAGGCACCGTGCATTGCCTGCTGGGCGAGAACGGTGCCGGCAAGTCGACCCTGGCCGAGACCATCTACGGCGTACACAGCCCCGACGAGGGGTACCTCACGCTCAACGGCGAGCGTCTGGACTTCCGCTCGCCGCGGGATGCGATCGCTCAGGGAATCGGCATGGTCCACCAGCACTTCGAGCTGGTCATGCCGCTGGCCACCGTGGAGAACGTGGCGCTCGGTACCACCGGCGCCGGCTGGCTCGATCTCGATCGGGTCCGCCGGCGGTTGGAGGAGCTGTGCCAGGCCTACGAGATCGACCTCGATCTCGACAAGCCGGTCGGCGAACTTCCCGTGGGTCTGCAGCAGTGGGTCGAGATCCTCAAGACGATGTATCTCGGGGTCGACCTGCTCATTCTCGACGAGCCGACGGCCGCGCTCACCCCCGCCGGGGTGGAGCGGCTGTTCGGCTCGATCCGGCGGATGCGGGAGGACGGCCTGGCCGTGATCCTCATCAGCCACAAGATGCACGAGGTCACCGGGATCTCCGACCGGGTGACCGTGCTCCGCAAGGGCAAGGTGGTCGACACCGTCGATACCACCTCGGTCGACGCCGCGGAGCTCACCAAGATGATGGTCGGTCGCTCGGTCGAGTTGTCGAAGGTGACCGACCACCCCGAGCCCGGCAACCGGGTTCTCGCCGTGAATGACGTGACCGCGGGTTCGGCCACCGAACGCGGCTCACTTCGAGGTGTGACCTTCGAGGTGCGCTCCGGTGAGATCTACGGCATCGCCGGGGTGTCGGGCAACGGCCAGTCGGCCCTCTACGACGTGCTCGTCGGCGTGCGGCCCGCCGATCGGGGCAAGGTCTGGATCGGCAGCACCGACATCGCCGGGCTCGACCCCCGGGCGGTGAGCGCACTCGGTGTCGGCAGCGTGCCCGCCGACCGGATCAATCAGGCCCTGTTGATGGACTTCAACATCGACGAGAACCTGGCGCTGGGTCGCCATCGGGACAAGCCGTTCTCGTTGCGGGGCATCCTCCAGCTGAAGGCGTTCCGCTCCCGGGCCGAAGTGGCCGTCGACGAATACGAAATCGCAACGCCGTCGCCCACCCACATCACTCGTGTGCTGTCGGGTGGCAACCTGCAGAAGGTGGTGATGGCCCGTGAGCTCGACGGTGAGCCAGACCTCATCGTGGTGCACCAGCCCACCCGCGGCCTCGACGTATCAGCGGCCGACAACGTGCGCCGCCGCCTCATCGACGAGCGCGATCGGGGCGCCGCCATCGTGTTGATGTCGGAAGACCTCGACGAGGTGCTCAGCCTCGCCAGCACCGTCGGCGTGATGTTCGAGGGTCGGATTATCGGCGAGATGGACCACACCGAGGTGGACCTCGACCGCGTGGGCCTCCTCATGGCCGGCGTTGTCGACGCCTCCGATTCAAGTGAGGTGATGGTATGAGTCGAGCCTGCGGAGCATCCCCTCTGCGAGTTCGCCTGGGGCGAGCATCGTCGGCTGGACCAGCTCGTGTGGGTTCGGAAGGAGCAGCGGCGTGACCGATACGGCCTCTCCTGAATTGGCGATGGCGGGTGGCGGTGAACCGGCCTCGACGCCTCGCACCCGAGCCGCTCGACGGTGGCGGATCGAGCGGCGCCTCCAGACGCCGTGGTACCTCGAAGGTGGTGCCATCGGCGGTGGCATCCTCCTCGCCGTGCTCATCTGTGCGGTACTTATCGCCGCCGCTGGCTCGGAGGTGCTCGCCTCCTACCAGGCGCTCTACAACGGTGCGTTCGGCACCCGGAACGCCTCGATCGAAACGCTCGTCCAGGCCACGCCCCTCATCTTCACCGGCCTCGCCGCCACGTTCGCCTTCCGGGCCAAGGTGTGGAACATCGGAGCCGAAGGCCAGCTCTACGCCGGGGCCATGGGCGCCTTCTGGGCCAGCGACCTGCTGACCGATGCCGTGCCCCGGTTCCCGCTCATCGTCACGGTGATGCTGTTCGCTGCGGTGTTCGGCGCCCTGTGGGCCGGGATCGCCGGCCTGCTCCGCACCCAGTTCGGCGTCAACGAGATCATCGCAACCGTGATGTTGAACTTCGTGATCATCAACATCGTGTCGTTCCTGCTGGCCGACTGGTGGCAGGACCCAGCTTCGTTCTATTACCAGACGGCCCGGATGCCCGACGTGGTGGCCCTGCCCCGCATCTTCGAAAGCGGACGGCTCCACCTCGGCTTCATCATCGCCCTCGTGATGGCGGTGCTGGTGTGGTTCGTGCTGGAGCGCACGTCGTTCGGCTACGAGGTGCGTTCCATCGGGGCCAACCCCCGAGTGGCCACCTACGGCGGCATCCAGAGCCGCCGCATCATCCTCGCCACCATGCTCGTGAGTGGGGCCATCGCCGGCCTCGCCGGAGCCAGCGAACTCACCGGCATCCACCTCCGGCTCCAGCTCGACATCTCAGACAACCTCGGTTTCACCGGGATCATCATCGCCCTGGTGGCCCGGCTCAGACCGGCGGGCGTCGTGGTGGCTGCGATCGTGGCCGGCGCGCTGACCAATGGCGCCACCACGATGCAGCTCACCACCGGCGTACCGGCTGCGCTGGTCGATGTGCTGAAGGGCCTCGCCCTGGTGCTGGTGCTACTGGCCGCCGTCGTCGTCAACTACCGACTCCGAAGGGTCAAGGCCGATGGGTGACTACCTGACCACCGCCGTGGCGCTCAGCGTGATGGTGGGCGCCGTCCGCATCGCCACGCCGCTGCTGCTGGCCGCCATTGGAGAGATGGTCACCGAGCGCTCGGGGATCCTGAACCTCGGAATCGAGGGCACGCTCACGTTCGCCGCGTTCATCTCGTTCGTCACCGTGGACCGCACCGACTCGCTCGTGCTCGGCGTGCTCTTCGGTGCGCTGGCCGGTGTGCTCGTGAGCCTCGTGATGGCCGTGCTCACCGTGACGTTCAAGGTGGAGCAGGTGGTGGCGGGCCTCGCCCTCAACTTGCTCGGCGTTGGCTTCAGCTTCTATCTACTGCGTGCCGTGTTCGACGATGGCGGCACCGATGTGCCGTCGGTGCAGTCGTGGAACGTGGTTGAGATCCCAGGGCTGTCGGCCATCCCCTGGTTCGGTGACGTGCTGTTCTCCCAGCACTGGCTCACCTACGTGGCCTTCGTTGCGATCCCGCTCACGTGGCTTGCCCTCAACCGCACCGGGTTCGGCCTGGAGCTACGCAGCGTTGGCGACAACCCGGCCGCCGCCGATCTTCGTGGCGTGAACATCAACCGCATCCAGTATTTGGCGCTGGCGTTCGGTGGGCTCATGGCCGGCCTCGCCGGTACCTTCCTCAGCATCTTCGCCACAGGCCTGTTCTTCCCCACGATTGCCGCCGGTCGAGGCTGGATCGCTCTCGCCATCGTCATCTTCGGCAACTGGCGGTTGGGTCGCATCCTGGTCGGTGCGGTGTTCTTCGGATACCTGGAGGCCTACCAGCTCACCATCCAGGGCCAGGGCACCGACGTTCCCCAGCAGCTCCTCCTGGCCCTCCCGTTCGTGCTCACGATCGTGGCCCTCGTGATCAACCGGTCGCGGAGCAACGCCCCGATCCACCTGGGCGTTCCCTACCTCCGAGGTGTTCGATGATCGACCGCTCCTGGATCATCGGCCTGCCCAAGGCCGAGAACCATGTGCATCTCGAAGGCTGTCTCGACCCGTCCGTGGTCGCACAAGCCGCAGACCGGGCTGGATTGGAGGTGCCAACGGAGGCGCCCACCAACCTCGACGAGCTGCTTCATCTGCTCGACCTGACGTGTCGGCTGATGACCGAGCCGGAGGATCTGACCGCGCTGGCCGTGGCCAAGGCCCGCGCCGGCGATGCCGTCGGCGCCTCATACACCGACCTGATTCTCAACCCGTCGCACTGGCCGGCCTGGAAGGGCCGGCTCCCAGAGTTGATCGAGGCCCTCGACGAGGGCTTCGCCGCAGCCGAGGCCGACGGATCGGCTCCGATCGGTTTGTCGCTTTCGATCGGTCGCCACCAGAGTGCCGAGGAGGCGTCGACGTTGGTCGACGCCCTCGTCGACGCCTCGACCCACCGCGTGGTGGGCGTGAGCGTCGACGGAAACGAGTCGGCCGACGGCGCGGGGTGCGCTCGGTTCGCCCCCGCCGTCGACCGGATCCGCAACGCCGGCCTCCGGGTGCACGTGCACACGGGCGAGTCCGGCGGGCCCGAACACATGCGGCTTTCGATCGACCACCTCCGCCCCGATCGGATCGACCACGGCATCCGCTCCATCGAGACACCCGAGCTGGTGGCCGAACTGGCCGCCACGGGCACGCCCCTCGCCATCTGCCCCACGTCGAACCTCACGCTCGGTGTGGTTCCGTCGATCGAGGCCCACCCGATCAAGCCCCTGCGCGATGCCGGCGTGACGGTCACCATCAACACCGACGACCCCCTCTACTTCCAGACCGACCTCGCCGCCGAATACGCCCTGTGCTCCGAGGCGTTCGATTGGGGCTACGACGACCTCCGGAGCCTGGCTGGCGCCAGCGTGCGCAGCTCCAGTGCACCTGCTGATCTGAAGGAGAAGATGCTGGCCGCCGTAGCCGGCTACCCCGACCCCCCGGAGGGCACCACGCCATGAGCGACGCACCGGTTCCGACAGTCGACATCGCAGCGTTCGCTGCTGGCTCGAGCACCGTCCGGAACCGGATTGCGGAGGCGGCCGACGAGGCCTACCGCTCGATCGGCTTCCTCCAGGTGGCGGGCCACGGTGTGCCCCAGAGCCTCATCGACTCGATGCAGGCGGTGACCACTGCGTTCTTCGATCAGGCGCTCGATTTCAAGCTGCCCTACGTGATGCCGCCCGAGGCGAACCGTGGCTACTCACCGCCGGGAGCGGAGGCGCTGTCGTACTCCACCGGGATGGAGAGCCCGCCCGACATGTTCCAGGCGTTCAACGCCGGCGCCCAGATCCACACCATTGATCCCGCGACCCGCCCCGAACGGCATCAGACGCTCTACCACCGCAACGTGTGGCCCGACTCGCCGTCTGAGATGCAGACGATCTGGGAGGAGTACATCGCCGAGGTGTCGGCACTGGCTCAGCGGATGCTGACGATCCTCGCCACCGCCCTCGATCTCGATGAGGACTACTTCACCTCCCGGGCCGATCAGGCCCCCGACGTGCTGCGGGCCCTCGACTACCGGAGCTTCGGCAACGCCGAGGTGCTGCCCGGCCAGATGCGGCTCGGCGCCCACTCCGACTACGGCATGTGCACGATGCTCTACGCCGACCCGGTGCCGGGGCTGCAGCTCATGGGGGCCGAGGGCCGCTGGCTCGACGTCACTCCAACGCCCGGTCACTACCTCGTGAACGTTGGCGACATGCTGGCGGCGTGGACCAACGACCGATGGCAATCGACGGTGCACCGCGTGATTCCGGCCCGGCCGGGTGAGTCGCTCACGCGGCGATCAATGGCGTACTTCCACGAGGCCAACCCCGACGCCATCATCGAGCCGCTGGCGGTCTGCGTCGATGCCGGCGCCCCGCCCCGCTACGAGGCGATCAGCGCTGGTGATCACCTGCTGGCCAAGGTGGTGAGCGGCCGAGAGATGACGCCGGCCGAGGCCACCCAGACCACCGGCGATCGTCACGCCGGGCTCGTCGCATCTCAGGAGCCGAACCCATGAGCACCGAAACCACTGTCTCTTCTGCTGCCGATCCGGTGGTGATCATCGATGGGCACGTGCCGGTGATCGACATCTCGTCGTCGATCGGAGGCGACCTCGCCGCCCGGCGGGTGGTGGCCGACGCCATCGCCCGGGCCTGTGAGACCTCCGGCTTCTTCGTGATCGCCGGCCATGGCGTACCCGCTGCGCTGGTGGACGAGATGGAGCGGGTGAGCCTCGACTTCTTTGCGCTCCCCGACGAGACCAAGCAGGCCTACGCCGTTGCCACCGGCGACCCGACGATCCGCGGCTGGTACGCCACGCCGTCGTACGTGGCGGCGTCGAACGACGTGGAGACGGCCCCCGACCTGTGTGAGCTCTACACGGTGTGCCGGCTCGGTGAGCCGGGTGTGGCCACGGTCGAGTCGCTTGGGGCCGACTCCTACGACGTGTGGTCGCGAGCCAACCCGTGGCCCGGCGAGGTCGGCGGGTTCAAGGACATCTGGCTCGACTACTACGCCCGGCTCGAAGCGATCTCGGCCCACCTCATGCGGCTGTTTGCTCTCGGCCTCGGCCTGGACGAGGCGTTCTTCGACGACAAGATCGACGATCACATCACGAACCTGGTGGTGAACTACTACCCGCCCGTGGAGGGCGAACCGCTGGAGGGCCAGTACCGCAAGGGCCCGCACTCCGACTGGGGCACCCTCACCGTGCTCTACCAGGACGAGACCGGTGGGCTCGAAGTGCTCGACCGCGACGCCGATGAGTGGGTGCCGGTGCCGGTGGTGCCCGGATCGTTCGTGGTGAACGTCGGCGACCTGATGGAGGTGTGGACCAACGATCGCTGGCGGTCCACCAAGCACCGGGTGCCGGTGCCGCCGGCAGAGCACCGCACGGTGCCGCGGGTGTCGATGCCGTACTTCCACCAGCCCAACTGGCTCGCCGAGGTGGAGTGCCTCCCGTCATGCCTCCCCGCAGGCGAAACCCCGATCCACGAGCCCGTCACCTCGGGCCAGTATCTCCTCGACAAGATCCGCACCACCTACGCCTGACACCGACAGCCCTTACCCGCCCTCGTCGGGCGGCTATACGTCGGCCCAGATCGAGAGCGCGAACACCACCAGTGCGGCCGGTCTTGGGTCCGAGCCCGTCAAGCGACACGAAGGCATGGAAGCCAGCGACCGTCACGCCGTCGACGGTCAGTCGACGCCCGATTCCGATGGAGGAGAGTTCGTCCCAGGTGCCTGGTCGGGCCAACACGTCGAGCATCACCGGAGCGTCGAATCGCCAGAACAGGTCGGCTCTGTCGGCGGCCAGCTGGTGGTGAATGTCGGCTGCGGCGTCATCCGACAGCCTCACCGGCCTCACTGGCGCTGCTGTGAACGCTCGTATTTCTCGCGGAGCCCCGGGAGGGCAGCATCGAGGGCCGCCTGCGCTGGGCTCGACAGATCGTCGCCGATACGACGATGGGACGCGAGCATGCGATCGGCCAGGCGCTCGATCTCCTCTTGTGAGGGAGACGCTGGGATCACGTCGTCATGCTCCACGCCGCCACCATAGCTCTGGGCCATGACACCGAAGCGCCCCGCTCCCGTCGCGTGGGGTGGGGCGGGGTGGTCAGATGAGGTGGAGGGCGGTGGCGTAGGTCTCCACGAGGTTGCAGGTGTGGTGGTCCACCACGTTGGTGTCCGACAGCTCCAGGTTGAAGAACGCCCGAGGCTCGCCCTCGAACAGCGGGCCGGCGTGCCAGGTGCCGACGGCAAGCATGACGGCGGTGTCGCCGGGGATGCGGAACGCCTTGATGGCGTCGAGGGCGGGGGCGGCGTCGGGCTCATCGACGGCGAGGGGAGGGGCAACACCCACCACCCAGTCGTGGCCGCCGGCCGCGGCGAGCACCTGGGTCACCCGGCGGTGACGCGTGATCTTCTGCACCAGCAGCCCCCGGCCCGGGATCTGCATCGTGTAGAAGCGAGGCGTGCCCTGGTCCAGGGCGAGCACCGCATCGTCGGGCCCGAACGGGGCACCGTCGTCGCTCGGGGCGATCACCGTGCCGAACGGGGCGAACCCCTCGGCAGTAAGCGGCTCGATGGGGAGCTCGACGATCGTGGTGTTGGGAGGGGTGGTGGTCATCGGGCGGCCTCCATCGGCGTGGCGTGCAGCGTGTGCTCGAAGTCGTCGTCAACGGGCAGGTCGTCGGAGCGGTACGCCTTCAGATCATCCACCAGCGTGGCCTCGGCGTCGAGCAGGAGCCGCCGGGTCACGCCCCGCACGAGGCGGGGAATCGCATGCTTGTGGCCGCTGATCGATGTGGAGTGGGGGCCATGGCTCACCGCGGAGGCGAAGTTGAAGGCGAACACCCGGCCCACCCAGGCGTCGTCGGCCGAGTGGGGGATGAACTCGAAGCCGTGGTCGAGGTAGGGCAGCGCAGCCAACCGCTCGTCGGCCTCGTGTGCCGGTGGCTGGTAGCGGTGGCGCCAGAGCTGAACTCTGGGCGCGATCGTGGTGAGTTCTGGCCGGGCGGCGAGGTCGACCGAAGCGCCGGTGGCGAGGATGAGGTGGTCGACCTCGATCTCGCCGTGGGGCGTGTCGATCGCAATCGTCGCCTCCGGAGCGTCGGGCTCGGTGAGCGCCACCGACAGCCAGGGTGTGGCCGGACGCAGCCGGAGATCGGGCATCGTCATCGCCGTGCGGAAGCTGCCGAGGGGCGGCGGTTGGTCGTGCTCGCGGAAGTGGCGGGCGATCTGCCATCGGGTGTCGTCGGACAGCGACGAGTAGTGGGTCATCACCCCGGCCGACTCCAGATAGCGGTGCGGGTTCACCCGCGGCAGGCGCTCCCGCCGGAAACAGAGGTCGACGCTGGCCGCTCCTGCTCGCAGCGCGGCGATGGCGTTGTCGAAGGCAGAGGCGCCGTGACCCAGGATCCCGATACGGCGCCCCGCGAGGGAGGCGAAGTCGATCGGGGCGCACGAATGGTGGTAGCGGTCGGCGGGGAGGGCGTCGCTCACGAAGGCCGGTACTTGCCACCCGCCGGCTCCCTCGAACCCGGTGGCGAGTACCACGGTTCGGGCGTGACGCTCGATGGGCTGGCCCGCCACCACCGTGTGAACCACCACGTGGCCGTCGCCTCCAGCTCGGACGTCGAGAACCTCGGTGTCGTTCTCAACGGTCACGCCGGTGACGCTCTGGTACCAAGCGAGGTAGGCGCGCCACTCCTCCCTGGGTACGCGGTCGACGGCGTCCCAGGCGCCAGGGCCGTGGGTGGCGTCGTACCAGGTGTGGAGGGCGAGGCTCGGGATGCCGAGCTCGCTGCCCACGAGGTGTTTCGGGGTGCGGAGTTCGGCCATGCGGGCATAGCGGAGCCACGGCCCTTCGAGCCCGGCCGGTTCGGCGTCGAGCACGGTGACCGAGTCGAGGGCGTCGCGTTCGAGGGCGGCGGCGATGATGAGGCCGGACTGGCCGCCGCCCACGATGATCACGTCATCGATCGCGTCGCCCCGGGCGGTACGAGCCGGGGGGAGCCAGCGTCGGGTGGGGTGAGCGAGGGCGGCCAGATCGTCGCGGGCCTGCTGGGTGAGGCGGTGGAGCGCGTCGAGGTGAGAGCCGGCCATGCGGCACGCTACGACGGCCGCGAGTCCCAGCCGTGTGCGGTCGATGTCGGGGATGTGACGTTCTCGTTCGCTCAGATGACGGCGCCTGGCCGGCTAGTCCGGTGCCGTATCGGTCACCATCCGGTGCAGCAGGCGACGGTAGGCCACGCTCAGCCGGTCGACCCGGGTGCTCACCTCAACGGTGGTGTTGGTGGGGAGGGCCTTCGAGCGGTAGGCCTCGAGTACGGCGAGGTCCTCGTCGAGCACCTGGTCTTCGAACACAATGCTCGCCGCCAACCGCTCGGCGTCACCGTCGAAGTCGTTGCGGGCCATCATCTTGAACACCACGGTGCGCTCGGCGTCGACGGGCAGGCACGAGAAGAGGATGGCGATCACCTTGCCGGTGAGCGGGAAGCCGAGGCGGATGAAGGCGGTGGTGGCGGGCCGCACCTCCTTGTAGAGGTCTTGCGGTTGTTCGAGTGGGTGTTCGCCGGTGGCCACGAGGGGGTCGTCGTGGTTCTTGTAGGTCACCCGGTAGGTGGTGCTCGCCGTCCAGCCGTCGTCGGCGTGGTCGACGGGTTCGGCCGGTAGCTCGTCGGAGCCGGGCACACCGAACGTGCCTGTGTGCACCACGGGAATGTGGGCGGCATCGAGGAAGTTGTCGCACAGCTGGCCGGCGCCGGCGGTGGTGGGGCGAGGGGAGTTCCAGCAGGTGTCGAACGCCGCGTCGTCCCACTCCCAGAAGTCGGGCAGGTCGGCGAGCGGTTCGTCGGGGGCGATCCACACCAGGCCGTAGCGCTCCTGCACCCCGGCCGGTTGCCGGAGTTGTGCCTTGGGCGGGATGGCGGCGGCGTCGCCGAGGGCGGGGATGCGGGTGCAGGCGCCGGTGCCGTCGAACTCCCAGCCGTGGTACCCGCAGCGGAGGCGGGCGCCGTCGCCGGTGCCGATCGACAGCGGCGCCAGGCGGTGGGGGCACTGGTCGGCGAAGGCAGCGATCTGCCCGTCGAGGCGCATCACGATCCAGTGCTCGCCGAGCACGGTGACGGGAACGGGGTCGGTGCCGACGTCGGCCGCCAGGGCGACGGCGTACCAGGCTCGGCGCAGCGCCGGTGTGGTGTTGTCGACGGCGCTCGTGACCGATGGCGTGCTGGTGGCGGCCGGTGCGGTCGCCGTGGCGTCGGGCAGCGTCGAGGTCATTCGTCGGCCTCGTCCGGCTCGCCGATGTCTTCGTTCCACAGTTCGGGGTGATCGGCGATGAAGGTCTCCATCATGTCGATGCACCGCTCGTCGTCGAGGTCGACCACCTCCACCCCGTTGGCCCGCAGCAGATCCTCCGAACCCTGGAAGGTGACGTTCTCGCCGAGCACCACCCGGCCGATGCCGTAGAGCAGGATCGCCCCGGTGCACATCGAACACGGAGAGAGCGTGGTGTACATCGTGGCCTGGGCGTAGGTGGTGGCCGGGTGGCGGCCCGCTCGTTCGAGTGCGTCCATCTCACCGTGGCGGATGGCCGAGCCGAGCTGCACCCGCTGATTGTGCCCGGCTCCGAGCACCCGGTCGCCGACGGCGAGCACGGCCCCGATGGGGATGCCGCCGCTGTCCCGGCCCTTCTCGGCTTCGGCGATGGCGAGGTCCATCATCGCTGCGTCGATCGACATGACGTCATCGTCGCACGGTGGGCGTCCGTCGTCGTTTCCCCGATGTTGTCTCCGTGTGAAACCGGTCGCCCGTCTTCGCCGTCACAGCCTTCGGCTCGGTTTGGGTCATGCCCAGCGACGAGACGGTCCCATCGGACGCAACCGCCGATGACGTGCGCCGTCTCGCCGATCGCGTGGAACGGTCGTTCTATGGGCCTGATGATCCGCTTCCCGAAGCGGCACGTGCTGCGCTCGAGGCCGCGCTCCCTGGCCTCCCCAACCGGTACGAGCGAGCGACCCAGCCTCGTTGAGAGCCGTTCGGCTCGCTGACGACCAGCGGGCTCGTCGTGAGTCAGCCGGTGGTGATCTCGGCGTCGGTGGCCAGGACGCGGCCGCCGGTGGCCGGCTCCGGTGCCTGGAACGGCTCAGGGTCGAGGTCGGCGTGGGCGACGTTGTTGTACACCGTCCAGATCAACGCGGTGGCGGCGACCTGATCCTCGTCGGGGAAGCCGCCGAAGACACCCTCGGCGTCGCCGACCCAGACCACCGTTGCCACCTGGGCTGTCGTGCCGACGTACCACGAGTCGGTGCTGGGGGCGACGCCGATCTGCCCTGCCACCGCCTGCCCTTCATCGAGCGCGACTCGGGTTGAGCTGAGCTCGGCCGCCTGCCGCACCATGGAGGCGATCACCGATCGGGCGGTCTGTGGGCTCACCACCGCGGTCGGCGCTGGCTGTCGAACGTAGAGCGGTGTGCCGTCGGCGCTGTCGATGCGTTCGATGAGCCACGGGGCGTGACGCTCACCGTCGTTGGCCAGCGCAGCCATCGCCTGGGCCAGGCCGACCGGCGAGCTGTCGACAGCTCCGATCGCGATGGTGGGGGTGTAGCCATATCCCGGGGGCTTCACGGCACCGAGCGCCTCGGCCACGCCGCCAACGGCATCGGGACCGATGGCGAAGGCCATCCGGGCGGCGGCGCATTCGTACTGCGGGTTGATTACCTCGCTGAGCGGGCGTGTGGTCGGCTCGTCGTCGCCTCCTCGCACCACCCACGTGTCGAGCCCCGAGTTGGGGTCGACCTCGAACTCGCACGGTGCGTCGCTCCGCACCTCGTCGGCTGCCGTCCATCCCTCCTCGAGCGCAGCGGCCAACAGGATCGGGCCGAACGCCCCACCGGAGGGTCGGGCCCCGTCGAGGCTGAGAGTGAGCCCCTCGTCGGTGCCAGTGTCGGAGCCAGCCAGCGCCAGGATCTCCCCGGTCTCGACGTCGACCGACACGAGCGCCACCTCCCGATCGGCGGCGATCAGCGGAGCGGACCCGGCGATCGCTGCTCCGGCGCCCTCGGCGAGGTCGGGCCGATACGACGTCTGGATCCGCACCCCGCCGGCCGTGAGTGCGCCGCCCCACCGCCCGTCCGCATCGATCTCGGCCAGCTTCGACACCACGGCGGCCACGTACACCTCGGCCGATCCGGCGTGGCGGGGGTCGAGCGTGGGATCGACGAAGGCGGCGGGTCGGGGTGGCCCCTCGTCGCTCTCCGACGACGAAGGCTGGGTGGTCGTGGTTGGTGAGGGCAATGCGAGGGGCTCGTACCGGGCCAGCACCGATCCGTCGGCCGCGAGGATCACCGCCTCTCCAGCGTCGGGGCCGGGCCAGGTGGCTGCGTCGACGAGGTCGGTGCTGTCGTCAGCGTCGGGCGAACCGTCAGCATCAGCCTCCGAGGGAGTCTCAGGCAATGGCGTTGGTTGCTCAGTGCCGGGGGGCGGCTCGTCCACCGACTCAACCGTCTGGCCGTTGGGCGCGAATCGCACCACGGCCAGGCCAACCAGTGCCACGGCGACCGCCGCCGCAACGAGCACCAACGCCCGCGGCTGCCAACGGCGTACCCCACCAGCATCGCCTCCATCAGGCCGGCGCCCGTTGTCGGTGAGAGACGGATGGGACGGCGTCGGCCGAAGCGGCACGCTCGACCGTGCCGCCACTCGTTCGGCGGCCCGTTCGCTGTCTGCGGTGAGCGTCGCTCCGAACGCACCGAGTTCGGCGAGCACGGGATCAGAGCGGTCGGCCCCGTCGCCGAGATGGGGAGGGCGGCCATCAGCGGGCATGACTGTCCACCTTGAGTGAGGTGCGGAGCTTGGTGAGCCCGCGACGGACGTGGGTGCGCAGCGTCGACAGATCAACGTCGAGGAGGCGCGCGGCATCGGTCTGTGACATGCCGAGTGCGTGCACCAGGATCACACTCGTGCGCTGCGCGTCGGTGAGCGCTTCGAGTGCCGGGGCCAGGCCCGGCTCGAACGGCGGCAGATCATCAGCCGCCGGGGCTGCCGGCAGGAAGCCGGAGGGCCGGGTGTAGCGGCGGGCCGCCGACTGGCCAACCCGGTAGAGGTACCCCACCGGGTTGGCCATGGCGTCGATGCGGGCCCAGTGCTCCCACCCGTAGGTGAGCGCGTCGGCGGTGACCTCGGCCCCGAGTTCTGGGCCGTAGGTCGCGCTGAGGCCAGCCCGGAGCTGGGCCTCGTATCGCTCGACGAACTGCTCGAAGGTCACAACCTCTAAGACCGGGCCGCCACCCGAATCTGTGACACGTGGTTCAGGCGGTCGACGTGGTGCCGCCGTCAGCCCGCGTTGGCTTCGGCCTCCACGCTGATCTGCCAGGGGATGCCGAAGGCGTCCTTCACGATGCCGAAGAACGGCGTCCAGAACTCCTCGTGGCCGTCCATGTACACCGTGCCGCCGTCCGACAGGTCGGCGAAGATCGACTTGGCCCGGCCGAGATCCGTGGTCGAGTAGTGCACGAAGATGCCGTCGTTCGGCCCTGCGAAGTCGTCCTCGAACGAGTCCGACGCCATCAGCAGCTCGCCGTCGTTCATCAGGGCGGCGTGGATGACGACGTCCATTTTGTTTTCCGGGATGCCGGCATCGGGCGGGGTGTCGTGGCCCGTCATGATCGTGAGTTCGCCGCCGAAGATCTCCTGATAGCGGGTGAACGCCTCACGACAGTTGCCGTTGAAGTAGAGGTAGGGGTGAAACGCCATTGGTACTCCCTCAATCTCGCGGTGGGTTGTGACGCCAGTCTTTCGCTCGAAAGGTGCCGGCGCAACGGGTTCAGCCCACGGCTTGGGTGTCGGCACCGCTGAGGTAGCGAGCGGCGATGCCGGCGATGTCGAGCTCGGCCTCGGGCCCGCCGGCGCCGGCGGCGTAGACGGCGCTCGTGGCATCGACCAGGGGGACGGTGGCGTCGGCCTCAGCGGCAAGCGCCTGGAGATAGCCGAAGTCCTTCGCCACGAGTGACACCGGGAAGTTCGGGGCGAAGTCACGGCTGGCCACCAGGCCGAGGATGCGCTGCAGGCCGGGGCTCGTGATCGGCAAGGCGGAAAGGATCTCGACGGCCGCATCGGAGGGCACGTCGCTCCGTTCGAGCAGGCCCACCATCTCGCCGTAGGCGGCCACCTGGATACCGAACAGCCCGTTGATGGCCAGCTTCATGGTCGCGGCATTGCCGACGGGGCCCACCGGGCGGATCGCGCTGGCATAGGTGTCGATCACGGGCCGCACGCGATCGAGCACTCCCTCGTCACCGCCAACCAGCACGAACAGTGCGCCGGCCTCGGCCTGGGGGCGCGACCCGACCACGGGCGCCTCCAGAAAAGCCACCCCAGCGGCAGCGGCCGCCGCGCCGAGCTCGGTGGCCATCGCCTTGGTGATCGTGGACGCCTCGATCGCCACCGCACCATCGGCAATCGCCGCCAACACGCCCGTGTTGTGGTCGAGCCAGAGCGCCCCGCTGGCGGCGTCGTCGGTGACCATCGAGATCACCATGTCGGCCGTCGCCACCGCCTGGCGGGCAGTGTCGGCGATCGCGACCGGCGCGGTGGCCGCGAGGGCCTGCGCCGCCGCTGAGCTGCGGTTCCACACGGTGACGGTGTGGTCGGGGCTGGCAGCGAGGACGGCGGCGATGCGGGAGCCCATGGCTCCGAGGCCGAGAACGGTGATGGCAGTCATGGTGGCGCTCCGATCGGGGTCGGGTGACGGACGTGATCAACAAGACTCGTCGTCTCGTTGCTCGTAATAACAATACCGCTCGTCTACAAATACGCAAGGTCTTGTTGTTGGCGGCTCTCCTCCCTACGATGTCGCCATGCCACGGGGCCGCACACGAGACGAGGGCGCGCGAGTGCGGGTTCTCGATGCCGCCTTCGATTTGGTGGGGGCCAGCAGCCCTGGCTCGGTGAGTGTCGATTCCATCGCCGCGGCGGCCGACGTGGCGAAGCAGACCATCTACCGGTGGTGGCCGTCTCGCACCGCCGTCGTGCTCGATGCCTTGGTGCACGCCACGTTGAAGGCCACCCCGTTCCGCGAGTCCGACGACGTGCGAGCCGACTTCGAACGGCACCTCCGCAGCGTGGTCACGCTGTTCAACTCGCCGACGGGTCAGATCATCCGGGAGTTGGTGGCCGAGTCACAGTCGGATCCCGAGATCGCCGCCGAGTTCCGCCAGCGCTTCTGGGGGCCGAGGCGTGAGCTCTCGCAGGCCCGCCTCGAACGTGGCATCGAGATGGGCCAGATCCGAGCCGACATCGACGCCGAGGTGGTGCTCGACGCCATCTACGGCGCGCTGTGGACCCGCCTGATGATCGGCCATCTGCCGATGCGACCAGCCGATGCCTCTCGGATCGTCGATGCGGTCTGGCCCGGGATCGCCGTCGACTGAGCTGATCACGGCCACCGCTGGCCGCATCAGCCGCCGCACCCGTGCCCGAGCGTCGGGTCAGCGGCAGCGTTGGCTCAGTACAGCTCCTTGCCGTCGTGCCAGGTGGCGAAGCGGGTCTCCATCTGCTCGACGGTCTCGTCGGCCTCGGTCTGGTCGGCCAGGATCTGGGCGTAGCTGGCGAGCCCGTCGACTGACGCCCACTCGTCGGGCGACCACAGCTTCGAGCGGATCACCGACTTCCCGCAGTGGAACATTACCTCGTCGATGTTCACCACGAGCGCCATGGCCGGCGGCCTCCCGGCCACCACCATCTCGTTCATGAGGCTGGGCTCGGTCACGATCTGGGCGTTGCCGCCCACGCGGAGCACCTCACCCCGGCCGGGCACCATGAACATCACCGCCACCCGAGGGTTCTGGATCACGTTCTCGAAGGTGTCGAGCCGTCGGTTGCCGGGCCGGTCGGGGATGGCGATCGTGGAGGCATCGAGGATGCGGACGAAGCCGGGCGGGTCGCCCTTGGGCGAGACGTCCATCCGGCCGGTGGCATCCACGCTGGCGATCACCACGAACGGGCTCCGCCCGATCCAGCGACGGCCGTGGTCGTCGAGCGTGCCCACCACCTTGGTCTGCTGAGCTGCTCGGGGTGGTGCGGTCACCGCCCGCAGCTGCTCGACGGTGGTGATCACGTGCGCAGGGTCGAACATGGTGCGCTCCTTCCCTCTGCCGCGACGCTACGTCTCAGCTGGCCGGCCCGTCGAGCGGGTGTGGCGAACGCCACGACGGTGAGGCGGTTCGACGGATCGCAAGCATGCGGAAACGTGGTGGAAACAGCTCCGTTCTACGGTCAGCGGATGGAACCTGGCGACCTCCAGATGCCCGCCCCCGTGTCCACCGCGGAGCCCGGCCCGCCGCTCGTGCTCCGGGGTGGGCGGATCATCGACCCGTCCACCGGTCAGGACGCGCCCGCCGACCTCACCATGGCGAACGGCACGATCGTCGACCCGATGGCCACCCCCGAACCACCCACCGACGCCCCGACGACGATCGATGTGTCGGGCTGCGTGGTGGTGCCCGGCGCAATCGACCTCCACGCCCACGTGATGGAGGGGCTCGGTAACTTCTGCCTCGCCCCCGATGCACCTGGTGTGGACCAGGGCGTGCCCACCGTGGTTGACGGTGGCACCAGCGGCTGGGCCACGTTCGACATCGCTCGTCGGGCCGTGATCGACCACCCCGAGACCCGCTCCAGGATCCTCGCCTTCATCGACCCCAACGCCTTATACCTCGCCACCAAGGACTTCATCTGCCACAAGCTGGAGATCGCCAACGACCTCCGCAACCTCAACGCCGACGAGTTGGCCGCCTCGCTCGAACGCAACGCCGATGTGGTGGTGGGGCTCAAGGTACGGGTGACCCACACCGGTGATCCCGAGGTGTCGCCGTTCCTCGATGCCGCCAAGGAGGCCACCGACCTGCCGATCATGGTGCACCTCGGGCGATTCCCCCACACGCCGGTCATCCCACCCCGTCGACTACTCGAAGCGCTGCGGCCGGGCGACATCGTCACCCACGCCTTCCGGGGCTACGGCGGGCTCGTGAGCTCCGAGGGCGCGGTGGTGCCCGAGTTCCGCGAGGCGGTGCAGCGGGGTGTGATCCTCGACGTTGGCCATTCCGGCACCGACTTCCGGTTCCGGGAGGCTCGGCGCCTGTTCGAGCAGGGCTACATCCCCGACACGATCTCCACCGACCTCAACATCTTCAACGTCGGTGGGCCGGTGTTCTCGTTGGCGGAGACGGCGTCGAAGTTCCTCGCCCTTGGGCTCGATCTCACCGATGTGATCCCGATGATCACCACCAACCCGGCCTGGGCCATCCAGCGCTCTGCCACCCTTGGGTCGTTGGAGCCGGGCCGGGGGGCCGACGCCACCGTGTTCCGCGTGGTGGATGGACCCACCCGGTTCAACGACGGCGAAGAAGAGGTGATCGGCGACCAGCGGCTGTTGCCCGTGGGCTGTGTGCGCAACGGGCACTGGATACCAACGCCGGAGCTGCCGACGTATGCCACCGCGGGTAAGACCTGGGTGCGCTCGGGTGGCGGCTCGGCCTACAGCGAGGACGAGGACTGGTGAGTTCTCGGCTCGTTCCGGCTCGGTGTCGGGCTCCGCAGCGGTGACTGCAACGAGCGCCGACGGCTGGTCGGCGTTGTTGCGACTGTTCTGGCATCCGGTGGCTCGGGTGGTGGACGTCGACCCGGTTCGTCGGGTGGTGGCCGCTCGGGTGCTGTCCACCGATCTTGCGATCGCCCGCCTGGCGGACGGCCACTGGGTGGCCTACGCCGACCGCTGCCCGCATCGCTCGGCTCGACTGTCGGTGGGAGCAGTCGACGGCGATGCGCTGCAGTGCGCCTACCACGGCTGGCGCTACGGGGCCGACGGGGCGTGCGTGGAGATCCCGTCGATGCCAGGCGCGCCGATCCCTTCGGCTGCGTGCACCCCAGCGTTTCGAGCCGAGGAGCGGCACGGGCTGGTGTGGGTGCTGCTCGACGATCGGCTGGATCCGCCGATCCCGCCGTGCCCGATGGCCGACGAACCCTCGCTCCGGGCACTGACCCCCGAGCCCTACACGTGGCCGGTCGGGGCGCCGCGGCGGGTGGAGAACTTCGTCGACCTGGCCCACTTCGCCTTCGTGCATGACGGCAGCCTCGGCTCGCGCGACGAGCCGGTGCCACCGCTGCCCGAGATCGAGCGGGTGGGTGGGGAGCTGAGCTTCCGGTACGACCCGCCCGAGGTCGACACCGAGGCCACAGCCATGTTCGGAGCGTCGGACTATCGGGTGCCGATGCCGCTCACGGTCAACATCGCCTTCCACATGGCGGGTGGGGTGCGGCGGGATCTGTGGATGACGGCGTCGCCCGTCGACCTCGCCACCACTCGGTGCTTCTGGATGATGGGCCGCAGCGACGAGCTCGACGCCGCACACGACGCGGAGCACCTGGCGTTCCAGCAGCAGGTGCTCGACGAGGACGAGCCGGTGGTGTGCAGCCAGAATCCACCGGAGATGGATCTGACGCCGGGTGTCGAGATCTCGGTGCGCACCGACAAGGTGTCGATCGCCTACCGCCGCTGGCTCGGCGAACTCCTCGCCGCCGTCGGCCCCGTTGGCCCCGACGGCGTGGCCCCGAACGACGGCGTCGCCGCTCTCCGCGCTTCACTTGGCCTGTCGCTGCGGTCGGGTGTGGCTGCGGCACCCTCGGTGCCACAGCCGTCGTAGTCAGCTCGATCGGCGGAGGGCGTTCCAGATGCGTTGTGGGCTGAACGGGGTTGCGGTGAGGTCGGCGGCGGCGTCGGGGATGGCGGCGGCGATGGCGTTGGCCACCGCGGCGTAGGCGCCGTTGGTGCCACCCTCGCCGATGCCCTTCATCCCGCCGGGGGTGTAGGGCGACGGGGTGTGCTGCTGCTCGATCGTGATGGCGGGCAGGAAGTCGGGCCCCGGCACGAGGTACGACACGAGGGTGCCGGTGAGCGGGTTGGCCCGGTCGTCCACCACCACCTCTTCGAGCACGGAGGCGGTTGCTCCCTGGGCGATGGCGCCGTGGGTCTGGCCTTCCACGATCGCGGCGTCGATCACGGTGCCGCAGTCCTGCACCACGTGGTAGCGGTCGATCTGCACCCTGCCGGTGTCGGGGTCGACGGCCACTCGGCACACGTGGGTTCCGAAGCTGAAGGTGCAGCTCGGCGGGTCGTACGACACGCGGGCGTGCAGGCCCGGTTCGAGCCCGGCCGGTAGGCCCCGGCCCTGCCAGGCGCGGCGGGCGAGGGTATCGATGTCCACCGCGCCGCCACCGCCTCGCACCCGGGCCGTGCCGTCGACGAGCTCGATGTCGACTTCGGCCGCTTCGAGTTCGTCGGCGGCGAGGGCGCGGAGCTGGTCGGCCACTCGGTCGGCGGCCTGCACGAGGGCGGCGCCGCCCACGGCCATGGATCGGCTGGCGGCGGTGCCGTAGAGGCTGAACGGGGAGCGGTCGGTGTCGGGCGGCGCGAGGCGGATCCGGGCGCGGTCGATGCCGAGCCGGTCGGCCACGATCCTGGCGAAGCTGGTGGCGTGGCCCTGGCCATGGGGCACAGTGCCGACCACGATTTCCACGTCGCCGCCGGGGTCGACGGCGAGCGCGGCAGTCTCGAAGCCGCCGATGCTGAGCCCGATCAGGGAGTTGATGGTGCTGGGGCCGAGGCCAGCCATCTGCACGTAGGTGGCGTAGCCGACGCCGTAGCAGCGGCCGTCGTCGGGCGGGGCGGGCCAGGCGTCGGCCGCTTTGTGGGCGGCGTCGAGGGTGGCGGCGTAGTCGCCGTTGTCGTAGGTGATGCCGGCCCGGTTGGTGAACGGCTGCTGGTCGGGGCGCACGAGGTTGCGGCGGCGGAGCTCGACGGGATCGACGTCGAGCTGGCGGGCGGCGTCATCGATGAGGCGCTCCCGGATGAACGCGGCCTGGGTCTGACCGAAGCCGCGGTAGGCGGCGGTGGGCACCGTGGTGGTGGCCACCACTCGGCCCCGTGCGCCGTAGCGGGTGATGTCGTAGGGGCCGGGGGCCATGCCGAGGCAGGAGAAGAGAGGGCCGCCACCGAAGATGGCGAAGTGGGCGCCGCCGTTGCGCACCGAGTCGATGGTGAGAGCGGTGAAGCGGCCGTCGGTGTCGAGGCCGAGGCGGGCATGGTGGCGTTCGTCGCGGGCCTGGGTGGTGACGGTGAGCGACTCGGATCG
>JBCCFL010000057.1:0-35785 GCA_039029735.1 Actinomycetota bacterium
CCGGTGATCGGATCGTTGCCGGCCTCGCCGGTGGCGAATGCGAGCACGGTGTCGCTCGTGGAGGTGTCGGAGTCGACGGTGATGCGGTTGTAGCTCGCCTCGACCGCCGGCCCGAGCGCCGCCTGGAGGGCGCCGGCCGACACGGCGAGATCGGTGAACACGAAGGCGAGCATCGTTGCCATGTCGGGCGCGATCATCCCGGAGCCCTTGGCGATTCCCACCACAGACCCGACTCCAGCCGGGTGCGAGGCACCCTTCGAAAACGTGTCGGTGGTCCGGATGGCACCGGCGGCCTCCTCCCAGCTCGCCTCGGCCCCGGATGCGAGCACCGGCAGGGCGTCGGCCATCGCGTCGGCGTCGAGCGTCTCGCCGATCACCCCGGTGGATGCGAGAAACACCTCGTGGGGCTCACAGCCGAGCTCGGCGGCGATCGTGGTGGCTGTCACCTCAGCGGCGGTGGCGCCAGCCCGACCGGTGAAGGCGTTGGCGTTGCCGGCGTTGCACACGATGGCCCGGGCCGTGCCGAGGCCAAGGATCGACCGGCACCAGTCCACCGGCGCCGAGGGGCACTGCGACGAGGTGAAGGTGCCGGCCACGGTGGTGCCGGCCGGGAGTTCGGCCAGCATCAGATCGGCCCGCTTCTGGTAGCGGAGCCCAGCGGCGTGCACCGCGAGGCGGACGCCTGCCACGGGTGGGAGATCGGGGAACGAGCCCGGAGCCAACGGCGAGATGCTCATGGGTACACCCCCACCACGGGCAGGCCGGTGCTCTCAGGCAGGCCGACGGCGAGGTTGGCGCACTGCACGGCCATGCCCGAGGCGCCCTTCATGAGGTTGTCGAGGGCGGCGATGGCCATCACGTGCCCGGTACGGGGGTCGACGCGGGCCGTGAGGTGAACGGCGTTGGAGCCGAGGGTGGCCTTCGTCGATGGGCTCCGCTCGCTCACCGCCATGAACGGCTCGTTGGCGTAGTACTCGGCCATCACGGCGATGGCACCTTCGCTGGTGAGCCCGGCGGCCGCATCGGTGGGGCGGCCGTAGCAGGTGGCGAGGATGCCTCGATTCATCGGCACGAGGTGCGGGGTGAACAGCACCGACACGTCCGTGCCGCTGACGTCGTGGAGCGCTTGTTCGATCTCGGGGGTGTGGCGGTGGGTGAGCAGCCCGTAGGCCGTCACGTCTTCGTCAACGGTGCAGAACGTGGTGTTGGGCTTGGGTGGGCGCCCGGCGCCACTCACGCCGGTGATCAGGTCGACCACGAGGCCATCGGGCTGTACAAGGCCAGCGTCGACGAAGGGCGCCAAGGCCAGCGTGGCGGTGGCGGCGTTGCAGCCAGTGGCTGCGATCAGCTCGGCCCCGGCGATCTTCGGGCGGAACAGCTCGGGCAGGCCGTACACAGCCTCGGCCAACAGCTCGGGAGCGGTGTGCTCGGCTCCGTACCACTGTGGGTAGAGCGCAGCGTCGTGGAGCCGGAAGTCGGATCCGAGATCGACAACATGGCCGACCCGAGCCTTGATCTCGGGCACCACCCCCATCGACACGCCATGCGGCAGCCCGCAGAACACCACGTCGAGCCCGTCGAGGGTGTCGGGGTCGTAGCGGTCGAACGTCCGGTCGCCATAGGCCAGGGTGAGGCTCGGGTACAGCTCGGCCAGCGGGGTGCCGGCCTGGGAGTCGCCGGTGGCCACGACCACCTCGAACGTCGGATGTCCGGCCAGGAGGCGCAGGAGTTCGGCCCCGGTGTAGCCAGACGCGCCGACGATACCGACGCGTGTTGGGGTCATGGGCGGGCACTCCTTGCTCGGCGGGCTATCTCGATAAAGATAGGCATGTTCAAATAGTTATGCAAGTGCTTTGTGGGCGCCGTCCCCCACCGCCAGCTCCCGGCTCTGGGCCTCGTCCCCCTCCACCTGGGTGACGATCTCTATCAACATCCGGGTAACACCAGGTACGGCCGGAGTTCAGCTACGATGTACTCCCGGTGAGCGTTCTCGTCGGCATCTGTGGGGGCTCAGGCTCCGGGAAGACAACGCTCGCTCGACGGCTCGTCGATTCACTCCAGGCCCATCAGGGCCAGTCGGCCGCCGCCATGGTGAGCTTGGACTCGTACTACTGCGACCAGGGCCACCTCACCCCCGACGATCGCGCCACGGTGAACTACGACCACCCAGCGTCGCTCGACGGCGATCTGATGGTGCAGCACCTCAACCAGCTCCGAGCCGGCAGCGAGGCCGCCATCCCGGTGTACGACTTCGCAACCCACACTCGAACGAGCGACATCCGGATCGTGGACCCGGCCGACGTGATCGTGGTGGAGGGCATCCTGCTGTTCGCCTTCCCGGCCGTGCTCGCCGAACTGGATCTGCGAGTGTTCCGGCGGTGCCCGGAGGACGTGCGCTTCGAGCGCCGCATCTACCGAGACTGCCGCGAGC
Source organism: Actinomycetota bacterium (assembly GCA_039029735.1). GTDB lineage: Bacteria > Actinomycetota > Acidimicrobiia > Acidimicrobiales > SZUA-35 > CADEDH01. The sequence goes on from JBCCFL010000057.1 coordinate 2,432, forward strand.
GCGGCCGCACGCCCGAGTCGGTGTGGGACCAGCTGCAGACCACGGTGAAGCCGATGCACGACTCATTCGTGGAGCCGCATGCGGCCGACGCCGACGTGGTGACCGAGCACGGCCAAGACCTCGACGAGATCACCGCGTCGCTCACCGCCCACCTCCTTCGGGCCACCGCCGCAGCCTGAGCCCCAGAGGGCGCGTAACGCCTGGGTCACGAACGCTGGGCCAGGAAGTCCTTCACGGGCTGGGGCGTTGCGTCGATCATCCGGCCATCGCCGGTGACCACTGTGGGCACCGTTTCGAACCCGTCGCGATAGGTACGCACGTACCCCGCCGCCTCCGGGTCCTGCCAGATGTTCACCCAAGTGAGATCGTTGCGGGCCCGACCGAGCCCGATGCGCAACCGCGCGCAGTGCTGTCAACCAGGGCGCCAGTAGGCGATCAGGTCGGAATCGGCGGCGGCCGCGTGTGCCTCGGCATGGCTGACGTGCTCACCTCGGCGCGAGGGCCACGTCCACCACGCCAGCACCAACCCGAGCACCCCGAACACAACGGCGCCGACCACCGAGCCCGAGCGCCAGTTCATGATCACGGCGAACGCGATCGCCGCAACCATCAACACCTGTTCGTAGCCTGGCCGCTTCATGCCCGCACCTCCCGAACCTAGGCGTCGCTGGGGAGGCGACCTGCGGCCACACCAGCGGCAATGGCGTCGTTGATCTGGCCCTCGACGATGGCGAGCCCACCGTCCCAGAAGCCGGGGTCGTTGAGGTCACAGTCGACGAGCGCCCCGAGCTCGGCCGGAGCCAGCGAACCCCCGGACGAGAGCAGTTCGAGGTAGGCGGGCACGAAGCTGTCACCGGTGGCCTCGTATCGGGCGTAGACCGACAGTGCGAGCAGCTGACCGTAGGCGTAGGCGTACACGTACCCCGGTGTGCCCATGAAGTGAGGGATGTACGACCACCACGAGGCGTAGTTGTCGGTGAGCTCGACGGAGTCGCCCATCATGTCGTGCTGGCTCTCGATCCACAGCTCCCCGAAGCGATCGACCGACAGCTCGCCTTCAGTGCGTCGGGCGGTGTGAGCGGCGTTCTCGAACCGATTCATCGCCACCTGACGGAACACGGTGGCGATGGCATCGTCGATCGACGATGCCAGCAGGGCGAAGCGTTCGTTGGGGTCGTCGATCATCGACACCAGCCGCTTGTTGGTCACGGTCTCGCCGAACACCGACGCCGTCTCCGCCAGGGTGAGCGGGGTGCTCTGATGGAAGATGCCCTGGCCTCGCGACAGGTAGCCGTGCACGCCATGGCCCAACTCATGGGCGAGCGTCAGCACGTCACGCGAGCGTGAGGTCCAGTTCAGGAGCACGTACGGGTGGTGGTCGGGCACCGTGTAGGCGCAGAACGCCCCCGGCTGCTTACCGGGCTGGGTCGGGGCGTGAATCCACCCCTCACCGATGAACCGGTCCACGATGTCGGCGAGTTCAGGCGAGAACGAGGCGTAGGCGTCACGCACCAGCCCGGTGGCCTCAGCCCAGCCAATCTCCTGCTGCCCGTCGCCGACGGCAGCCATCCGGTCATAGTCAGCGAGACGATCGATGCCCATCGCCTGGGCCTTCGCCGTGTACCAGCGCTGGGGCAGGTCGTAGCGGCCAACCACGGCCGACACGAGAGCCTCGACCGACTCGTCGCTAGCCTCGTTGGACAGGTTGCGAGCCGAGACCCAGGTGTCGAAGTTCCGAAGGCGATCATCGACCGACTTCTCCAGCAGGAGCGTGTTGAAGATGAAGCCCCTCGTGCGCAGCCCCGGGGCGAGGCCGACGGTGACCGCCTCGGCCGCCGCCGCCCGAACGGCGCGATCGGGGTGAGCCAGGAGCGACAGGCCCTCCTCCAGGCCTGCGGTGCGGGTGCCGTCCTCGCCATCTGACAACTCGACCTCGATGGACGAAGTGAGCTCGGAGAACAGACGAACCCAGGCTGGGCCGCGACTGACCGACGTCTCGATCAGCACCGTCTCCTCCGCCTCGCTCAACTGATGGGGCCGGCTGAGGCGGGTCTGATGCAGGTGGTGCCGGCAGAAGGCCAGCCGGTCATCGGCGAGCACGGCCTCGGCGTGGTCGTCCTCGGCGGCGGCGAACTCCAGCTCGATGAACACCAGCAACGAGCCAATCGCGGTGGATGATTCCTGGAGTTGTTGCATCTCGGCCCCGCGCTCGGGGTCGAGGGTGTTCTCCGTGAACCGGAGCATCCCGTAGTGGCCGGCGCGGCTCACGAGTTCGTTGATCGCGCCCAGCTCGCTCATCAGTTCGGCCAGCTCACCGGCATCGAGTGTTCCCACCCGCCCGCGGTAGCTCTGCAGGGCCTCAGCCCGTTCGGTGGCTTGGGTGACGAGGTCGGCGGCCGAGGCGGCTCCGTCCAGCAGCGGCTCCAGATTCCAGGTGACGTCGAGGGCGGCGAGATCGGTCTCTGCGGCAGTCATGGGCACAAGTCTGCCCGAGGATCAGCCTCGAAGCGTCGCGTTGTGGGCCTTCTCTGCTGCTGCAATGCAGCTGTGACGCACGTCGGCCAGTTCGGTGTCGGTGAGGGTCCGATCCTGAGCCTGGAACCGGAGCGAGTAGGCGAGAGAGCGCACCCCGTCTCCGAGTTCGTCGCTGCGGAACACGTCGAACAGGCGCACGTTCTGCAGCAGCGAGCCACCAGCCTTTCGCAGCGTGCGGGCCACGTCGGTGGCGGGCACCTCGTCGGCCACCACGAGCGCCAGATCGAGATCGCTCGACGGGTAGCGCGACACGGCGGCGAACCGGGGCACCTTCTGCAGCGCCTGGAGCAGCGGGGCCAGTTCGAGTTCGAGCCAGGCGACGCGCCCAGCCACCTGGTACGCCTCCAGCACACCAGGATCCACCTCGCCGACTGCACCGATCGTCTTGCCGCGGAAGCGGACCTCGGCCGCCCGCGTCGGGTGCAGCCCGGCGCAGCGGGCGTTGACGAGCGTGAACTCGCCGAGGTGGAGATCGCTCCGGACGCGATGCAGCAGCCCAACGGCTGCTTCGGCCGCCTTGTCGTCGGCGGTGTAACCCGACACGGCCGCCGCCAACCGCTCCCGCTCGTCGGGGAGTTCGGCGTCGCTCGGCTGGTAGACGCGCCCGATCTCATAGAGCGACACCGCATCGGCCCGATGGGCCTGGTTGTGGGCCACCGACTTGAGCATCCCGGGCAGCAGTGAGGTGCGCAGGATCGACTCCTCGGCAACAAGTGGGTTCACGAGCGAGATGCCGTCGTCGCCCAATCCGGCGCGGGCGAGGTCGCCCGGCGCGAGGAACGGGTTCGGCATCACTTCGGTGTAGCCGGCGCCCTGGAGGGCCCGCCGCACCCGACGACGGCCGAGCTGGGCCGGGGTGAGGGCACCGGACTGTGCCGGCGTGGGCACCCGGGTGCCCGACTGGGCGTAGCCGTGGTGGCGGCCGACCTCCTCGATCACGTCGATCTCGGCCTTGGAGTCCGGACGCCACGTGGGGATCGTCACGGTGACGCTCTCAGCCGTGCGGCTCGTGGTCTCGAACCCGATCGGCGCGAGCAGGCGCTCCACGTCGTCGAGCCCCAGGTCGAGGTTGAGGATGTGGTTCACCCGGGCCACGCGCACCTCGACGGGTGGCGTCGGCTCCAAGTCGCCAGCGGCGATGATGCGCCCTGCGGCCACCTCGGCGCCACAGATCTCCTGGGCGAGAGCCACGAAGCGGTCGAGGGCGAGCTCGATGCCGGCCGGATCGACACCACGCTCGAAGCGCGTGCTCGCCTCGCTGCGGAGACCGAGCCGACGCGACGTCTTGGCGATCGTCATGCGATCCCACACCGCCGCTTCGAGAAGCACCGACGAGGTGGTGTCGCCGATCTCGGTCGACGCACCGCCCATCACACCGGCGAGCCCGATTGGCTCGTCGGCGCCGTTGACGATCAGCCCGTCGGCGGCGGTGAGTGTTCGCTCGACGTCGTCGAGGGTCACGAGCTGCTCACCGCCGCGGGCCATTCGCACACCGATCACGCCGTCGGGCACGAGGTCGAGGTCGTAGGTGTGGTTCGGTTGGCCAAGTTCGAGCATCACGTAGTTCGAGATGTCGACGATGGCGTTGATCGAGCGCATGCCGCAGGCAGTAAGGCGCTGCACCATCCAGCCCGGCGTGGCACCCATCGTGATTCCCGTGAGCACCCGGGCCCCGAAGCGCGGGCACAGGGCACCGTCGTCGATGCGGATCGACGCGGCCTCTGCGGCGTCGGCCGTGGTCTCCACCACCTTGGGCGTTGGCGGGCTGAACGGTACGCCGAGCCGAGCGGCGAGATCACGGGTCACACCCATCACCGACAGCGCATCGGGCCGGTTGCCTTCGATGTCGAGGTCGAACAGCACGTCGGTGGTCACCCCGAGCGCCGCCGCGAGATCCTGACCAACCCTCAGGTCGGGATCGAGGATGTTGATCCCCTCGCCATCGGTACCCAGTTCCAGCTCCTCAGCGGAGCACAACATGCCGTTGGACCACTCGCCCCGCATCTTGCGGCGGGCGATCTCCATACCCCCTGGCATGGTGGTGCCAATCGTGGCCAGCGGCACCAGGTCGCCGACCGCCATGTTGAACGCACCGCAGCAGATCTGGAGCGCCTCACCATCACCAGCGTCGACCTGAACCAGCTGGATCCTGTCGGCCTCGGGGTGTTTGCCCAGCTCCAGCACGCGGGCCACCACGATGCCGTCCCAGTTGGCACCCACGGTCTCGACCGACTCGACCACCATGCCCAGATCGGTCATGGTGGCGGCCAGTTCGTCCGGGTCGCCCTCGATCGGGGCGAACTCCTGCATCCACGACAGCAGAACCTTCACGTCGCCTTCCTCACTCGTTCTCTCGTTGGGCCTGGGATCAGAACTGGTTCAGCACGCGAACGTCGCCACTGAACAGATCCCGCAGGTCGTCCACGCCGAACTTCATCAACGCCAGCCGGTCGATGCCGAAGCCGAAGGCGAAGCCCGACCACTCCTCGGGGTCGATGCCACCGGCCCGCAACACGTTGGGGTGCACCATCCCGCAGCCGCCGAGTTCGAGCCACGACCCATCGGGCCGTTGGATGTCGAACTCGGCCGACGGCTCGGTGAACGGGAAGTAGTTCGGGCGAAGGCGCGAGCTGAACCCGGGGCCGAAGTAGGCCTCGGTGAACGCGTTGATCGTGCCCGCCAGGTCGGCCAGCGAAATGTGGCGATCGATCACCAGGCCCTCGATCTGGTGGAACACCGGATAGTGGGTGGCATCGGCGGTGTCGCGGCGGAACACCCGGCCGGGGGCGATGATGTAGATCGGCGGCTCCTGGTCGAGCATCGTGCGGATCTGCACCGGTGAGGTGTGGGTACGCAGCAGCGTGCTGCCCGGCTCGCCGTGGTTGACGTAGATGGTGTCGAATCCATCCCGGGCGGGGTGGCCCGGCGGGATGTTCAGGGCGTCGAAGTTGTGCCAGTCGGTTTCGACCTCCGGCCCTTCGGCCACCCGAAAGCCCATGCCCACGAACACGTCTTCCAGGATCTCCCAGGTCTGGGTGACCACGTGGGCGTGGCCCACCGCCACGTCATCGGCGACCTCAGTGAGGTCGAGGCGCTCACCAGCGAGCTGGGATTCGCGTTCGGCCGTTGCGAGTTCGCCCCGCTGCTCGGCAATGGCGGCCTCCACCCGTTGACGGGTTTCGTTGAGGGCGCGCCCGGCCTTCTTGCGATCCTCGGGTTCGAGCGAACCAAGTGCCTTCTTGGCCGTGGTGAGCGGCGCCCCCTTGCCCAGAAACGACGACTCGACCTGACGGAGCGCATCGAGCGTGCCGGCGGCGGCAACAGCGTCGAGCGCATCGCGCTCGAGCGGTGGGAGGTCGTCGATCATGGTTCCAAGCCTGTCGTGGCGTGCGGGGCTCGTCCATCGTATTTGGACGGCTGCGACGACCCGCCCTCTGGCTGACCATGATCGACGACGTCCTCATTCGGTGTCGGTGGCCAGGAGCCGCACGAGATCGGCGCCCACGGCAGTGGCGGCATCAGGATGGTCGATCGCCAGCTTCGCCAGCACCCGCAGGAGGGCGACCGTGGGATCGTCGACACCCCAGGGCCAGCGCAGACCCGCCGATGCCGCCAGCTCCTCGACTGCGGCCGCAATCACACGGTGATGGGCCCGGAGCGCGCCGGCGTCGATCGCACCCAACTGCGCAGCCAGATGGCGAGCGGACGTGGTCGGCCGGTCACCTACCGCAGCCGAATCGACGAGAACAAGAGTCCAATCCTGTGGAATTGGATCGATGACTTCGGGGCCATTCGGGGGAACGAGCCCTGATCGGGGTGTACTGGTCACTGCCATTGGACTATGATCGAGCGATATGGACGCCCCTTCTAGAGCCAATATCCGGAAATTGGATACATCGGATGTGGCTCGCCATCTGGGCCAATGGTCCAGCGGCTCCGGGCCCTTGTATCGCCAGCTCGCCGAGCGGCTCAACACCCTGATCGGCACGGGCGTGCTCCGGGCTGGCGAGCTGCTGCCGCCCGAGCGGACGCTCGCCGCCACGCTGTCAGTCTCGCGGGGAACAGTGGTGAGCGCCTACGACTCGCTGCGTGACGCTGGAGCGGTGGCACGCGAGCAGGGCCGGGGCACCACGATACGAGCCCTCGAACCCGTGCTGGATGCGGCTCACGCCCCTTCGCTCGGCGAGACCCTGTTCCAACCGCCGCCGGAGTCGATCGATCTGCTCGTCGCCGTGCCCGATGCCCTCGACCGGGTGCTGCGCACCGTGGAGGGCGTCGACCTCGGCGCTGCCGGCCGGGTGCTGGCGAGCTCTGAGCCAGCGGGGCTGACGAGCCTTCGCACGGCCATCGCCGATCACATCACGGCCCAGGGGCTCCAGACCGGTCCGGGGGAGGTGATCGTGACGGCAGGGGCCCAGCAGGGCATCGCGCTCGTGGTGTCGATGATGGTGCGGCCGGGCGACGTGGTGCTGACCGAGGCCCTCACGTGGCCAGGGCTGGCCGACTCCGCCCGGCGGCTCGGTGCCCGGGTGATCGGCGTTCCCATGGACGAGCACGGCATCGTCACCCGGGAGCTGCGCGCTGCTGTCGACCGATTCCGGCCAACGCTCATCGGCCTCAATCCCCATCACCACAATCCCACCGGCACGCGGCTCCCGCCGTCGCGCCGCGAGGAGGTGGCGGCGATCGCGGCCGACTACCAGGTGCCCGTCATCGAGGACCGGGTGTCGGCTCCGCTGGCCTTCGATGGGGTGGTGCCACCCCCGATCGCCGCCCACGATCCGGCCGGTCTCCACATCGTGGTTGACTCCCTCTCCAAGGTGGCATGGCCCGGGCTGCGCATCGGATGGGTCCGAGCCGCAGGGCCCACCGTCGGAACGCTGCGATCGGGCCGGGCCCTGCTCGACATGTTCTCGCCCATCCCGTCACAGCTGATGGCCGAGGCGGTGCTGGGCGACTACGAAGCCATCCTGGCCGATCGTCGAGCCCAGCTCGAGACCCGTTCCACGCTCGTCATCGACACGATGCGACGGGAGCTGCCCGACTGGACGTTGCCCGAGATCCGGGGCGGTCTGATGATGTGGGTGCCCCTCCCCTACGGCAGCGCATCGGACTTCGGGCGCTTCGCCGCCGCCAACGGAGTGGCGGTCGCCGGTGGCCGTGAGTTCTCGTCGTCCACCTTCACCGACGACCACGTTCGCATTCCCTTCACCGCGCCCGAGGCCGATCTGGTTGAGGCGGTGCGCCGGTTGGCGCGGGCGTGGGCGGAGTTTCCGACCGGACACGTCGAGCCCAGTTCGCCGGTCACCGTGGTCTGACCGACCCTTGAACCAGGGAGTTCGGCGACCCCGGTCAGCCGGTGGTGTCGACGCCGGAACGGCGCTGACGGAGCGCCTCGAAGCAGATGAGCGAGCCGGCAACGCCGAGGTTGAGCGACTCGGTCGGCCCGGCCAATGGGATCGTGACGGCGACGTCGGCGGCGTCGATCACGTTCGGGGGGAGCCCATGACGCTCGTTGCCGAGGAGGATGGCGGTGTCGGTGAGGCGAACCATCGTGTAGGGCACGGCATCGGGTGTGACCACCGTGGCCACCACCGGTCGGCCCGTGGCCCGCAGCCCCTGGAGGGCCACGCCCAGGTCGCTCTCGGTGATCACCGGAAGGCGCAGCCCGGCGCCGGCGGCGGCCCGGAGAACCTTGGGGTTGGTGGGATCAACGCTGTGGCCGGCCAGCACCACGCCGGCGGCCCCGGCTGCCTCAGCACTCCGGATCAGGGTGCCCACGTTGCCGGGATCGCGAGCGTCGACCGCCACCAGTACCTCGCCCCCGATGCCGAGGTCGGCCACGCTGGCCGCCGGGCGTGACACGACGGCCACCACCGGTTGGGGATTCACGGTGTCGAGCGCAGAGCCGAGCACACCGGGGGCGACGTCGTGCACCGCAATGCCCAGCTCGCTCGCATCAGCGGCGAGTTCGGCGCTCTGATCGAGTTCGACGTAGAGCCCCTCGATCGTGACAGCGGGGTCGTCGGACACGACCGTCAGCGCCTCGGCCACCAACGCCGGGCCCTCAACGACGAAGGCCCGCTCCTCGGAGCGGGCCCGTCGCTGTGATGCGAGCCGTCGGAGGCGTTTGATCCGGTGGTTGCTGCGATGCAACGGACCGGCGCCCCCGCCCGACGTCGTCATGGGAAATCAGGCCGCGTCGGCGGAACCGGCTGCGACCTCGACCAGGGATGCGAACGCATCGGGATCCGATACGGCGAGCTCGGCCAGCACCTTGCGATCAACGTCGACGCCTGCGTTTTTCAGCCCGTTGATGAACCGGCTGTAGGACATGTCGTGCTGACGGCAGGCGGCGTTGATCCGCTGGATCCAGAGCTTGCGGAACTCACCCTTGCGGGCCCGGCGATCCCGGAACGCGTAGTTCCCGGAGTGCATGACCTGCTCGTTGGCCCCACGGAACGTGCGGCTCTTGTTCCCGTAGTACCCCTTCGCCCGTTCGAGGGTTGTCCGACGCTTCTTCTTGGCGTGGACGGCGCGCTTGACTCGTGCCATCGAACTTTCTCCTTCGTTTCGTTCTCGACTCGGACGTCAGATCAGCTGGAGAGCATCCGCTTGATGCGGGGAGCGTCGGCGGCAGTCACCTCGTGCTGACCGCGGAGGCGGCGCTTGCGGCGGCTGGTCTTCTTCTCAAGGAAGTGGTTCAGGTTCTTGGAGCGGCGCATGACCTTGCCCGATCCGCTCACCTTGAAGCGCTTCTTGGCGCCCTTGTGGCTCTTCATCTTCGACATGTGTGTCTCCTGGCTTGGCTGGCGCCCGCACAGCGGGCCGGCCCCGGCACGGCCGACCGTCCGGGTGCGAGACACCGGGACCGGTCGGCCGTCGGTGTCAGGCGTCGTCGGCCGACTCGGGGGCGGAGGCCACGGCGGCCTCGGCCTTCGGTGCGTCGCCCTCTCCCTCGGGAGCTGCGTCGCGTGCCGGCTTCTTCTTCGGTTTCTTCTTGCTGTCGGGGCCCAACACCATGGTCATGTTGCGCCCGTCCAGTCGGGGGTACGCCTCGACCTTGGCGTAGTCCTCGACGCGCTCGGCGATGTCGTCAAGAATCCTACGACCAAGCTCCGGGTGAGTGACCTCACGCCCACGGAACATGATCGTGATCTTCACCTTGTGGCCCTCTTGGAGGAACTTCTCCACCTTGCGGGTCTTGGTGTCGAAGTCGCCGCCCGAAATCTTCGGCCGGTACTTCATCTCCTTGACGACGATGTTGCTCGCCTTTTTCTTCGACTCTTTCTGTCGCTGCGCGGCTTCGTACTTGTACTTGCCGTAGTCCATGATCCGACAGACCGGTGGATTCGCCTTGTCGGCGACCTCCACGAGATCGAGCTCAAGTTCCCGGGCCAGGGACAGGGCTTCGGGAATCGGTTTGATTCCGAGCTGATCCCCGTTGGGACCGATCACGCGGACCTCACGAGCACGAATCCGATCGTTGATCCGTGGCTCCGGTGGCGCAGCTATAGCTGATCACCCCTCATGCAGATGCATTTCTCCTTGTTGCGGACGGCCCGAACAACGGACCGAGTTGACCGCCAGCGAGAAGCGGGGGACACAATGGCTCGAAATCCGAGCCATTGACGCTGCTTGACCTGGGCGCACCTCATGGTGGCCAGGTGGGGCAGATGCACCCGCTTCTTGTTGGCCCGTCCAGGCTAACAGCAACATGAGCAACTCTGCCGACTTCGTGATGATCGGGTACGGACACAGAGCGCTAGGTTGCCATGCATGAGTCTTTGGACCCCTGGCGGTGAGCACGAGGTGCCCCGCGAGAACCAGGCGGCTGGCGCCGCACCCGGTGGCGAGCCGGAGCGTGAGCTCACGGAAGAGGAACGCGAGCAGGCCGCAGCCATGGCCAGGGAGCTGGCCGAGGCCAGAGCCCGCCTGCTGGAGACCGAGGTCTCCACGGTGCTCGCCAACCACGCGATGGGCATCTACGAGCTCGCTGCCATCCACCTCACCGCCGACGACCCCGATCTGGACGAGGCGAAGCTCGCGATCGACGCCCTGGGGGCGTTGATGGAAGGGCTCGTCGGCCGGATGGGTGACGGCGAACCGACGCTCACTGAGGCCTTGCACCAGATCAGGCTCGCCTACGTGCAGCGTTCGCAGGCTGGCGCTCCACCCGACGCCTGACCGACACCTCCTGGACCAGCGCCCAGCGCAGGATCAAGACCGCACCGCCGACGATCGCCAGACGGTCAGTGTCGGCTCGATGCGTTCGGCTCCGACGGGCCGCTGCAGGGCAAAGCCCTGCCCCAGCCGGATGCCACGGGCACGGGCGGCGTCAAGACGGTGCTCGTCCTCCAGCCCGGTGGCAATGAGTTCGAGCCCGAGCTTGCGGGCTGCCTCGACCACGCCGCGGGCGGCATGGTCGTGAGGACCACCGTTGTCGCTGTGGCCGAGCGACGGATGCATCTTGTAGGGCGCGCCGGGAGCAACCTCTGCGACCGTGTCAGCCACGGCGGCGTCACCCCTGGCTCCATCGACCGCCACGATGACGCCGTGCTCGACGAGGGCCCCGATGCAGTCGACAATGGCGCCGTCAGCCCCGATGAGCCCTGATTCGGGCACTTCGAGCCGCAGCGATGCGGCCGGAAGACCAGCCTCGCCCACCACCCGTTCGATGGCGGCTGGGAGCCGCTCGGGGTCGAGCTGACCGGGTTCGACGTTCACCGACACCGGCAACAGACGGTCGAAGCGCCGTTGCCAGTGAGCGGCTTCGCGAACCGCAGCCGCCAACACAATGCGACCGACACCGTCGATCAACGACTCGTCGCGGGCGAGAGAGAGGAACGTCGCCGGGAGCAGGAGGCCACGACGGGGGTGCCGCCACCGGACCAGCGCCTCGACGTGGTCGATGCGCCCTGTGGCCAGATCGACCACCGGTTGGTGGTGGAGGAGAAACTGATCGCTGTTCATGGCAAGGCGGAGGTCGCGTCGCAGCTCGAGGCGAGCCCGGCGGTCGAGATCGTCTCCCCCGTCGGCCACCAATGGCGCTGATCCGCCGCCAGCAGCGTCGGGGGCGCTCCGGTTCAATGCCGCCACCCTCAGTAGATCGGCGGCCTCGGGAGAGGCGTCGAACGTCGCCGATGCCCCGGTGGTGAGGGCGAGCGCCCACTGCGAGCCGTCATCGAGGCGAACGGGGTAGTCGAGTGCTGAGACCAGTCGTTCGGCCACCCGATCAAGGTCACGCCGGGCCACGAGATCGGGCACCACCGCCACGAACTGGTGGCCAACGAAGCGAACCAGCTCAGCCGGCCGCGAACGGGCCCCGACCGTCGCGAGCTGCATCGCCAGTCGGTGCTCAACCACGCCGATCGCCTCGTCGCCGGCGGCGTAGCCGGCCAGATGGTTCACGAGGTCGAGTGGACGGGGAGCGCACACGAGCACGCCGACACCCCGGTTGGGCTGCCGTGCGGCGATGGCCCGCGCAATGGCGTCGAGTACCGCTGCCGTGCCACCGCCTCCAGGTTCGATCATGCCCGCTCCGTCGGCGCCGGACAGCGGCCCGGGAGTACGGCGGGCGGAATCACCCGAACGGCTGATGTCGCTCGATGGGCACCGATGGCACCATGCGGGTATGAGCACCGAGGCCCGAGCAACCGTGTGGGACACGATCCTGGTGGTGGTGATCGTCGCCGTCGGCGTCTACGCCCTGGGCCTGGTGCTGGCAGGGCTCGTCCTGGCCGAGACGGTGTTCGATCAGATGGGGTTCGGCCTCGACGACGGCGGGATCTCGGGAGACACGGCCCGTGGCTACCTGCGCCTCGTGTTCGGGATCCTCGGGGCCGTGATCATCGGGTGGATGGCCACACTGGTGCCGGTCGTGCGCGGCCCACTCCGCCGGCGCGAGCCATGGGCGTGGTGGGCGATCGTGGCGGCCGCAAGCATGTGGTTCGTGCTCGACACCGGCCTCTCACTGGCACTGGGCTTCGTGGGTCACGCCGTGTTCAATCTGGGGTTTGCGGCCGCACTCGGCGTCCCCCTGGCGGCCTTGCGGCCGCCAGGGCCGGAGCTACGGGGTAGCCGTCCGTAGCCGTTCCAAGGTCTCGGTCACGGTTGCGACCACCAGGTCCACCTTGTAGCCGGTCTCCGGTAGAGGGTTCGCGCCCTCAGCGCAGATACCGGCCACCCGGGCGATCGTAGCGTCGTCGATGGTGGCGCCGGTGAGCGCCGCCTCGGCCTCAGCCATTCGGAGCGGTACCGTGGCGACGCCTCCGAGCCCGATGCCACACGCCGTCACGGTGCCGCCATCGACCCGGGCCCGGACGACACACTCAACGAGCGGCCACTCGGCCTCGAAGCGGCTGATGGACCGGAAGTAGGCGCCCACCTCGTCGCCCCACGGTGCCGGCAGATTGATGGCTGCGATCACCGCGCCGTCGGCCAGGGTGTGGTCGCGGGTGGGGTCGACTCCGTCTCCCATCAGATCAGCCACCGACATGGCGGTTCCGTCGGCCAGCGCCACGATGGCCTCGTAGGTGAGGAGGGCCATGGCGATCGACGACGGGTGCGGATGCACGCATTCGCTGCGATCGAACACCACGCCGTACAGGTGGCGCCCGCTGCGGGCGGGACAGCTGTCACCGCCGGACTTGAAGCAGTCGAGGCCGGGGTGGCGGTAGTACCAGCACCGGGTGTGTTGGGTGAGGTTGCCACCGATCGTGCCCTGGGCCCGTATCTGCGGTGTCGCGAGCGAGGCCGTGGTGAGAGCCAGTGCCGGGTAGGAGCCGGCGAGTTCGCGGGCCACGGTGGCCATGCGGGTACCGGCTCCGATCCGGGTGCCGGTGTCGCCCACCTCGATGCCGCTGGCGTCGGCGATGCCGGTGAGATCGACCAGGTGAGGGTGGGCGTTGGCGCTGCGCAGGCGCTCCTGCAGGTCGGTGCCGCCGGCCCGCACCACGGCGCCGTCAGGCACGGCGAGGTCGGAGTAGGTGGATGGGAAGTCGATCATCGGAGGCCCTCCAGGACGCGGTCGGGGCGAATGGGAAGAACGGTTGGGCGCCAGCCGGTGGCGTTGAACACGGCGTTGCCGACCGAGGCGGCTGGGCTCACCGTGGCAACCTCGCCGAGGCCCACACCGCCGCCGGGCACGTGGTCCCAGCCCTCGGTGTGGAAGTGGATCGTGATCTCGGGTGTGTCGCCCAACTGCGGAATGCGGTAGTCCTCGAGGTTCGAGCTGAGTGTCAGGCCGGTGTGAGGGTCGATGATCTGCTGCTCGTAGAGGGCGAGGCCGATGCCCTGGATGATCGAACCCTCGCATTGACTGCGAGCCGGCTCGGGGGCATGGATCACGCCGACGGCGAGCCCGCCATGTACCGAGAGCACCCGGACCTTGCCGGTGAACGTGTCGACCTCCACTTCGCTGATGTGGAGCGCACCCTGGAACCCACGCCCGATCTGGAGCCCGGTGGGCATTGTGATCGGAACCGCCCGAATGTTCTTGTCGCCACCTCGGCGGGCGCTGGCCATCTGGCCCTCGTGATCAGGGGACGGGCTCGTGCCGATGCGGTCTTTGAGATCGGTTGCGGCCTCGACTGCGGTCGACCAGATCGACGGCGTGGTGCGGGACCCGCCCGACACCGGCCCGTGGGGCCGCACACCGTCAGCGATGCCCATGCGAACGAGCACCTGGTGGGGCTCGATGTCGAACACGCTGGCGACGGCGTTGGCCAGCACGGTCTTGGAGCCGGTGCCCATGTCCTGGCTCGCGGTGGTGACCACGAGCTGGCCGCCCTCGACGCTCACCTGCACCTCGGTGGCGGGGTCGACCATGTAGAGCCAGTTGGCGGCGGCGGCACCGACGCCTCGACGAAACCGCCCACTCCCCGAACCAGCCACGGGCCTGGTCTTCCACACATCCAGGTCCTGCGCCCAGTGGTAGAGGGCCTGGCGCCGCTCGAGCCCGTCGATGTCGAGGCGGAGGTCCAGCGGGTCGCGACCGAGCTGGTGTGCCGCCTGGTCCACGGCGTTCTCCAGCGCCCAGGCGGCCGTTGGGCCGCCCGGCCCCCGGAAGGCACACCCTGGGGGCGTGTTAGTCACCACGTCGGTGTCGCTGGCGACCCGGGGCGAGCGGCCGTACATCATGATGCTCAGGGCGGCGTAGGTGGCGTTCATGGCGGCGCCGCCGTGACCCTCGCCATTGATCTCGAGGGCCCGGTAGCCATCGTCGTCAATGAGAACCGAGATCTCTGTCGAACTGCCGGGGCGGTTGCCGGTGGCCGTCAGCTCCTCACGACGATCCAGCACCACGCGCACCGGGCGGCGAGCTTCCCGCGAGAGTTCGATCGCGGCGATCATGTCCGGCGTGATCTCGATCTTCGATCCGAAGCCCCCACCGACGTAGTCGGATCGCACCTCGATGTCGGTGGCGTCGAGCCCGAAGCGCGCCGCCAGGCCCTCGTGTACGTGGCGCACCGCCTGGGTGCTTGTCCACACGATGAGACGATTCGGATCGGACCAATCGGCCACGGTGCAGTGGGGCTCGAAGCTGGTGTGCATCTGGGCTGCACTGCCGAGCTGGAGCTCGACGAGACCGGGGGCTCCGTCGGCGCGGGCCCGTTCGATCCGTTTCCGGGCCCGACCCGCCCGGAACGGTACCGACGACGGCCCGCGCCGGTTGCCGTTCCACCGCGCCGGGAAGGCGGCGCCCTCGGCCGCGTTCGGGGCCGCTCTTCGGGCGGCCTTGTCGGGGTACACGATCGGGGCATCGTCGGCCTTGGCGTCGGCCGGGTTGGTCACGAAGGGCTTGGGTGTGAGATCGAAGGGCAATTCAGCAGCCAACTGCCGGGCTGCGTCGAGGGTCTCGGCGGCCACCGCAGCCATGGGTTGGCCGGCATACACCACATAGCGGTTGTCGCCGAGCATGTCGACCACGGTGGCCCCATCGATCGACGGGACCGGGCCCACGGTTGCGGCGGCGATCGGTGAGCGGACGATGACGCCCTCAAGTGCGTTGTCGGGGTAGGTGTCAGCGGTGTAGACGGCGGCGCCGGTCACCTTCTCGATGCCGTCCACGCGGGTGAGCCGCACCTCGGGGCCATCGTGATCGCCTCGACAGGCGGCGGCGACGGCGCGGAAGATGCCTTCGTAGGCCCCGCAGCGGCACAGGTGGCCGGCGAGTGCATCGGCGATCGTGTGGCGGTCGGGCTCGGTGTCGCCGTTGGTCTGGCGCCACCCGTCCACGAAGGCCACGGCGTCGACCACGAAGCCCGGGGTGCAGTACCCGCATTGCAGGGCGTCGTTGGCGAGGAAGGCCTTCTGCACGGCGTGAAGCTCACCGCCATCGGCCACCCCTTCGATGGTGGTGACGTTGGCATTGCGCATCGCCGTGGCGGGCGTGAGACAAGAGGCCACCGGCGTGCCGTCGATGTGCACGGTGCAGGCGCCACACACGCCACCGGCGCACACGAGCTTGGTGCCCGTGAGCCCGAGCTGGCCGCGAATCACGTCGACCGCGGCTTCGGGCCCGGCGACCTCGATCGAAACTGGTGTGCCGTTCACCGTTGACGGGAAAGAAACCATGGGCACTCCTTTCGTTGCCCGCAAGCTAGCAGAGCGAGCGGAGGAAATGTTCCGCTCGCCGGAATAAATCCTCCGATCTCGGCCGCTACCATCGATTCGTGGCCGAACCCAGTGCCGACGAGGTGACGGCGCGCATCAAGCGCGCTGCGTTGCGTCGCTTCGCCGCGGTCGGGTTCGGCAGCGCCACAGTGGACGAGATTGCGGCCGAGGCCGGCGTCGGGGTGGCGACGCTGTACCGCCGCTGGCCTGACAAGGCGGCGCTCGGCAACGACCTGTTGTCGGACTATCTCTCGGACCTCGAGTCGATCTACCAGCCGGTGGAGGGCGGAACGGCCAAGCGGCGCTTCCTGGCAGCGTGGCACCAGATCTGGATCACCATGAGCGCTGAGCCCGATCGCTTCGTGTTCGGCGAGGCCAACACCCACGCCAGCTTCGTGAGCGAAGAGGTGTACGCCCGGAAGAAGCAGCTCGTCGAGCGATCGACCGAGGTCCTGGCCGACCTCGGAATCCGAGCGAACCCGCTCACCGCCGCAGCCATGATTCTCGGCACGATGATGGCGATCCTGCGCGACGGGCTCGAGGTCGATCCCGACGATCTGGGCGAACGTCTCTGGATAGCCCTCAAGCAGGCCTAGCGAGATCGCAGATCATCGTGACCGACGACCCACTACCAGAACGGCGCTTCGGCTGGTGGGACATATTCGTTCCCGCAGCCCCGTTGGACGTGGCACTGAGCTGACCAACGCGGGCCGACGAGCAGCGCTGCGATCAGTCCGTCGGCGTGACCTGGTGCGCTTCCCACCGACCGGGGCCGCCGGCTCCGATCACGAAGGTGACCGCAGTGCCAACGGCGATCTGGCGGGAGCCGCCGGCAATGGCGGTGCAATGGAAGGGAATCGACTGGCCTGCGCCGTCGTCGATCGTGCCGAGGCCAACGTCGGCGTCGTAGGTGGCCACGAACCCCGGATGCAGCCCGATCACGCCTGGTTGGCGGCGCCGTCGGGCTCGATGTCGAGCAGGTGGCCCATCCGCTCCTGCTTGGTGCGCAGGTAGGCGATGTTCTGCTCGGTCGGCACGGTCTGCAGGGGCACCCGGTCGGAGATCTCGAGCCCGAACCCGGCCAGACCCCCGTACTTCGAGGGGTTGTTGGTCATCAGCCGCATCGTGGTGACGCCGAGATCGACGAGGATCTGGGCGCCGATCCCGTATTCACGGGAGTCAGCCGGCAAGCCCTGTTCGAGGTTGGCGTCCACCGTGTCATGGCCCTGATCCTGGAGCCCGTAGGCCCGAATCTTGTGGCCGAGGCCGATGCCGCGACCCTCGTGGCCCCTCAGGTACACGAGCACCCCCTCGCCCTCTTCAGCGATATGGCCGAGCGCGAGGTCGAGCTGAGGGCCGCAGTCACACCGGAGCGAACCGAAGATGTCGCCTGTGAGGCACTCGGAGTGCACCCGCACGAGGACGTCGTCGACGCCGGCGACGTCTCCCCGCACGAAGGCGATGTGCTGTTGCCCGTCGAGCACCGACTCGTAGACGACGGCGTTGAAGTCGCCGTGGCGAGTGGGGATCGTCGCCTCGGCGAAGCGGTTGATCAGCTTCTCGGTGCGTCGTCGGTAGCGAACGAGATCGGCGATCGAGATGAAAACGAGGCCGTGCTCGGAGCAGAACTCCACCAGATCGGGAACCCGCGCCATGGTGCCGTCGTCGTTGACGATCTCGCAGAGCACACCGCCTTCCTTCAACCCGGCGAGACGAGCGAGGTCAACGGCGGCCTCGGTGTGACCGGCCCGCTTGAGCACGCCCCCAGCCCTGGCCCGCAGCGGGAAGATGTGGCCGGGGCGGGCGAAGTCGGCCGCACTGGTGGTGGGATCCACCATTGCCCGCAGCGTGAGGGCGCGATCGGCAGCAGAGATGCCGGTGCTCGTGCCGTGGCGGTAGTCGACAGTCACGGTGAATGCGGTGCGCATTGCCTCGGTGTTCATCGACACCATCAGCGGCAGGTCGAGTTCGTCGGCCCGCTCATCGGTGACCGGGGCGCAGATCACGCCCGAGGTGTGGCGCACGAAGAACGCCATCTTCTCCTCGGTGGCGAACTCGGCCGCCATGATCAGGTCGCCCTCGTTCTCGCGGTCCTCGTCGTCGACCACGACCACGATCTCGCCTCGCCCCATCGCCGCGATGGCATCCTCGATGGGATCGAACGGGCTGTCGCTGTCGTTGGCGGAGCCGGGATTCGAGTTCGTCTCGGCGCTCACTCGTCGCCCCCTTCCGGCAGGTGGCCGGCCAAGAGCTTCTCGGCGTACTTGGCCATCACATCGACCTCGATGTTCACACGGTCACCCTTGTCCTTGCGGCCGAGCGTGGTGACTTCGGAGGTGTGTGGGATCACCGCAACGGTGAACCCATCGGTGGCCGGATCCACGATCGTCAGGCTGATGCCGTCGACGGTGACCGAGCCCTTCTCCACCATGTATCGGTGCAGGCCGGCATCGACCTTGACCTTCAGATTGGGCGCTGGCTCCACGATCACGCCGACGCCATCGACGTGGCCCTGCACGAGATGCCCGCCGAGACGATCCTGTAGCCGTACTGGTCGTTCGAGGTTGACCGGGTCGTCGGGCCCGAGATCGCCCAGCTGCGTGCGGGCGAAGGACTCCTCGGTGACATCGACGTCGAACCAACCGGCGTCATCGTCCCAGTCCACCACCGTGAGGCAGCATCCGTTGACTGCGATCGAGGCCCCGAGCGTCACGTCGGTGAGCACCTCTCGACCCGAGAGGCGCATCCGGCTGCCCTCGAGTGCCAACACCGTTCCCATCTCTTCCACGATTCCCGTGAACATCAGGTCAATCCTGCCTTGGTTGGAGCGGTGAGATCTACACGGAGATCATTTCCCAACTTGACCGAGCGGTCAAGTTTCAGTCGAGCGAGCTCGTTCATGCTGCCGGCGCCCGCTCCAGCCAGCACCGGCGTGCCATCATCGCCGCCCATCAGCGCCGGTGCGAGATACACCACGTAGCGGTCGACGAGGCCCTCGCGATGGAAGGCCCCGGCCACGGTGGCCCCACCCTCGATCATGAGTTGCACCACGCCATCGGCGCCCAACTCATCGAGCACCGTGGACAGTGGGCCCGACATCTCCCGGCACGGATGGATGGCAGCCCCTTCGGGGGCTCGGCCGAGCACCACTCGAAGTGGCTCGCGGGGCGGCTCGCCGTCGGAAGCCAGGACGTCGCGTACGGTCAGCCGGGGATCGTCGGCCCTGACGGTGCCGGCGCCGACCAGGATCGCATCGCTCTCGGCCCGGATTCGATGGGCGTCGCGTCGGGCCTCCGGCCCGGTGATCCACTGGCTGGTGCCATCGGCAGCCGCCGTGCGGCCGTCGAGGGTGGAGGCCAGCTTGAGCACCACGAACGGCCGCCCCGTGCGTCGGTGATGCAGGTACGGGGCGAGTTGCGCCTCGGCGGCATCAGCGCCAGGCCCGACCGTGACCTCGATCCCGGCGTCGCGGAGCCGATCCACACCGGTGCCCGCCACCTGTGGGTCTGGGTCCAGGATGGCGACCACCACGCGGGCGATGCCGGCGTCGATGATCGCCTCGGCGCAGGGCCCGGTGCGACCGGTGTGGTTGCACGGCTCGAGCGTCGAGTAGATCGTCGCTCCCTGGGCCCGCTCCCCCGCCTTGGCCAGCGCCTCTCGCTCGGCGTGCCGGCCACCAGGGCGGCGAGTGGACCCTTCGAAGGTGGTGCCGTCGGCAGCGACCACGAGGGCACCCACCCACGGATTGGGTGGCGCGAGGATCCTGCTGTGCTCGGCCCGGGCCACCGTACGCGCCATCAGCGACGCGTCATCAGGATGCTCGTCCGGCTCGATCAATGGGGACGACCGCCGGCCATCAGATCGATGGCGTGGGGCAAGACGTCGAGCACGGCGTCGAGCGTCTCCACCGTGCCCTTGGTGGATCCCGGCGTGTTCAGGATCAGCGCCTCGCCGCGGGTGCCAGCGATCGCTCGCGACAACCGACCGAGGCCCTTCGGATTGCAGGTGCGCATCACCTCGGCCAGACCCGGCGCATGGCGCTCGAGCGCAGCTGCTGTGCCCTCCGGCGTGAGGTCGCGGGGGCCGAAGCCGGTGCCGCCCGTGGTGACGATCAGGCCGGTGAACCCGTCAGCCAGTTCGATGAGGGTGTCGCGCACCGACTCGATGCCGTCTTCGATCTGGCGCCGGTCGACGACGGTCCACCCCGCGTCGGCGAGATGGGCGGAGAGGGCGTCGCCCGACTTGTCTTCCCGGGTACCGGCGATCACGCCGTCGGAGACAGTGACCACCTTCACTTCGAGCCGAACGCCAGACGCATCGCCATGACCGGATTGATGTTGCTCCACGCCGCCAGTGTGCCGGACCGGCCGGCGCGGCGCCTACCGTGAGCGGGTCCCTGGCTCTCGACGACGAGGTTCACCATGACTCGAGCCCACAACTTCTGCGCCGGCCCCTGCGTGCTGCCCGAGTCCGTTCTCGCCGAGATCGGCTCTGAGATGGTGGAGTACGGCTCGTCTGGCATGTCGGTGATCGAGATGAGTCACCGCAGCGCCGACTACGAAGCCATCCATCACGACGCCATCGAACGTCTCCGCCGCCTCTCCGGGGCCCCGGACGAGTTCGAGATCCTCCTTCTCCAGGGTGGAGCCACCCTGCAGTTCGCCATGATTCCCCAGAACATCGTGCCGGCCGGCCAGCGGGCAGGGTATGTGATGTCGGGCTCGTGGGCGACGAAGGCCTACGCCGATGCCGCGCTCATCACCGACGCCTATCAGGCCTGGGCCCCGACCGACGATGGCCCGGCTCGCATGCCACGCCCGGGCGAGGTCACGATCGAGGCCGACACGGCCTACCTGCACGTCACGACGAACGAGACCATCGGCGGGATCCGGATGCCCGAACTGGCGGGGTTCGGGGCGCCGCTGGTGGCCGACATGTCGTCTGAGTACCTCGCCCGCCCGATCGACTGGTCGCACTACGACGTGGTGTACGGCGGTGCCCAGAAGAACCTGGGCCCGGCCGGGCTGGCCATCGTGTTCATCCGCCGCCCCCTGCTCGAGCGAACGGGTGATCACGTGCCGAGTTACCTGCGATACCCGGTGCACGCCGCTGCCGACAGCCTCGCCAACACGCCGCCCACCTTCCCGATCTGGGCGATGAGCAAGGTGCTGGCCTGGGTGGAGGAACTCGGTGGTGTGCCCGCGATGGAGAAGCGGGCCGCCGAGCGCAGCGGCCTCGTATACGACGCCATCGAGCGCAGCGGCGGTTTCTACCGCAGCCCTGTCGATGCGGCGTGCCGTTCGCACACCAACGTCGTGTTCCGAGCCGGTACGGAGGAGCAGGAGAAGGCGTTCCTGGCCGAGGCCGAGACGAACCAGCTGCTGAACCTGAAAGGCCACCGCTCTGTCGGGGGGATTCGGGCCAGCATCTACAACGGCCTGCCCACCGAGTCGGTGGAGACGCTGGTCGCCTTCATGGCCGACTTCGCCGCCCGCCAGGGCTGACCTCAGGCGAGGTTGAGCCGCTCGGTCTCCACCCCACTCAGGTCGGCGATCAGATCGAAGTCCGTGTCGAGATGAAGCACGGTCAACCCCGCCAACTCCGCAGTGGCCACGATCAGTAGGTCGGGCACGGCGGGAGCCCGGTGACTGCCCCGAGCCGCAAGCAGCGATTGCAGTTCCACTGCCCAGTCCTCAATCTTGGGGGTGAGGTACTCGACCGGCATGGCTGACACCGGAGGCCCACCCAGCAGAGCTCGGTGATCAGCGCCGGAGCGTGCGGAGTAGCCGACCTCCAGTCGCGTAACCGTCGAGATCCGAATCCGACCGCGGTCGATTCTGCTCCCCCATTCCTCCACGTCGGTGGACAGATGGAGCCGGGCGAACGCCGACTTGTCGATCAGCCAGTCGCTCACGACCACGCCCCAGACATGACATCCGGGTCGTCGAGATCGCCCGCCAGGTCCGCCAAGCTGCGCAGATGATCGGCCGTCACCGAGCCAGTGCGATACCCGCGATGGCGTTCGCGTTCGAGCGCACGCCGGAGATACTCCGTGCGCGAGAGCCCGACACGCTGCGCCTGAGCGTCAATCGCAGCAACGACGTCTTCGGGAACGTCTCTGATGAGGATGTCGGCCACACTCACCTCCTTGATATCTGATGACATCAGAAAGAGCGGCGGAGCTGGAAGAGCATCATCCCGTCGGTGGCATCCGGCGCGAGGACGGCCACGCCGTCGGTGCTCCCCCACCCATCGCCCGGGGGCGGAGCGAGGAGCTCCGCATCGGGGAGCTCCTCCTGCACCGCGGCGAGCACGTCGACGGTCTCGGCCCGGGTCAACGTGCACACGCTGTAGGTGAGGGTGCCGCCGGGGCGCAGCAGGCTCCAGGCGGCGGAGATCATGGACACCTGGAGCCGGGCCAGACGTTCGGGGGCGTCGTCGTCGATCCGCCAGCGGGCGTCGGCGCGGCGACGGAGGCTGCCAAGGCCGGAGCACGGCGCGTCGATCAGCACCTTGTCGGCGGCACCCGACCGGATCGGGGGATGGCGGCCGTCAGCGACGAGGACGGGAACCTGGGCCGCCAGACGCTCGATGTTGCCGGCCATGAGTCGAACGCGCTTGGGGCGGAGATCAGCGGCAACCACATGCGCTCCGGCGGCGGCCAGCCCGGTGGCCTTGCCACCGGGGGCGGCGCAGAGATCGAGCAGCACGTCGCCTGGCGCGGCGTCGACGGCGGCGACCACCGCCTGGGATGCCGGATCCTGCACGTAGCCGTCGTCTCGAACCGAGGTGGCAGCGGCGGTGTTCATCGCCTGGAGATAGCGATCGGCGGTGTCGGATCCCCAGTCGGTCTTGAACCGTTCCACGATCCAGTCGGGATAGCTCAACTCGGTGGCACGGTCGGGGTAGGTGACTGGGGCGTCGGCCACCCGACGGAGCACGGCGTTGACCAGCGACCGGGCGCGACCGCCGACGGCACCGACGGTGGCGTCGAGGGCCGCATGGGGCGGCGTGCCGAGCATCGCCAGCTGATAGGCACCGAGCCGCAGTGCGGCGCGCACTCGGGGCTCGACGGGCCGGAGCAGGAACCGGTCGACCAGGTGGTCGCAGGCCCGCTGCATCCGTGTGGTGCCGTAGACCAGCTCGGTCACGAAACGTCGGTCCTCAGGGCTGAGGGCCGACCCGTCGAGCACCTTCGGCAGGATCAGGTTGGCGTAGGCGCCGCCCTTGTCGATGCGCACCAGTGCGTCGATGGCCACCCGACGCGACTCGACGCCAGCCGGGGTCTGTTGATCAGCCAAGGCGCTCACCTTCGGCCGGTTGCACCCCGTTACGCCAGTCGGCCACCGCCATCGAGCGCTTGCCTTCCGGCTGCACGGTCACGAGACGGAGGGCGCCGTCGCCGGTCGCCACCAGATCGCCAACGAGGGTTCCGGGTGCGCCATCGACGAGGTCGGGCACCAGCTCGGCCTCGTTCACCTTGAGGCGGGTGCCGCGGAATTCGGTCCACGCCCGGCCGAGGCGGGTGACTGACCAGGCTGCGCGGGCCGACCCGGTGAAGTCGAGCTGATGATCCTCCGTGGTGATCTTGTGGGCGTAGGTCACCTCGCCAACCTGCGGCTCCGGGGCGCCGATGCCCTCTCGCAAGGTGCGGACGAGCAGATCGCACCCCACGTCGACCAACTCGTCGCGGAGCGAGTCGAGCGTGGCGGCGTCGTCGATCGGTACCACCTGCCGGGCGTACACGTCGCCGGTGTCGAGCTCGGGGGCGAGGGCCATGACGCACACGCCAGTCTCGGCGTCACCCGCCAGCAGCGCTCGCTCCACGGGTGCGGCGCCCCGCCATCGGGGCAGCAGCGAGAAGTGAAGGTTCAGCATGGCCAGCTCAGCAAGAACCGGAGTGGGCACGATGCGTCCGTAAGCCACCACCACGCCGAGATCGGCGCCAACGGAGAGACAGTCATCGAGCTGGTGGCTCACCGCGAGCCCCAGGTCGAGCGCGGCCGCCTTGACTGGCGACGGCGAGAGCGTGGAGCCGCGCCCACGTCGCTTGTCCACCCGGGTGATCACCAGCGGGATGTCGAAGCCGGCCGCGTGAAGGGCCAGCAGCGGTGCGACGGCCACGTCGGGGGTTCCGAAGTAGACGAGGCGGTGCGGGTGGGTCGGCGGCGTGGCCAGCGCTGGCCCGGTGTTCACAGGAGGATGCTCACAGCAGCGGGCTCAGGGGAGGGTGAGACCCTTGGCGCCCGTGCCCGGAGCCCGCCTGGGCGGCTCGGGCTTATTGTCGATGAACACCTCGCGCACCGTCTTCATCGCCTCGGCCCGGGTGTCGTCATCGAGGCGATCGAGGAGGAGGATCCCGTCGAGGTGATCCATCTCGTGCTGGAACAGGCGCGACAGCAGCTCATCGGCCTCGATCGAGACCTCGTTGCCATCCATGTCGTAGCCGGTGATGTGGATCTCCTTGGGCCGCACGATCTCCCAATGGAGGCCGGGCACCGAAAGGCAGCCCTCCTCATACACCCATTCGCCACGAGCCTCGGAAATCACCGGATTCACCAGGGCCTCGGGCCCCTCGCCGATGTCGTAGACGAAGAAGCGGCGCTGGACGCCCACCTGCGGTGCGGCGAGCCCGATGCCCGGCTCGGCGTACATGGTTTCGAGCATGTCGTCGGCCAGGCGCGCCAGCGTGCCGTCGATCTCGGTGACGTCCTCGGCCACCTTACGGAGGACCGGGTCGCCATAGATACGAACGTTGTACGGAGTGGCGGCCATTGATTCAAGGCTAGCGTTTTGGCCCTGTGGTACCGCCCGGCCCACCCTCCCACTACTTCGACGCCGAACCGACCAGCGGTCGGGCCGAGACCTCGGTTGAGCTGGTCCTGCCCGACGTCCGGTTCACCCTCGCCACCGACCGAGGGGTGTTCGCACGCGACCACGTGGACGCCGGCACCAAACTCCTCCTGCTCGACGGGCCAGACGCGGTGACCACCGACCGGGTGCTGGTAGACGTCGGGGCCGGCTATGGACCGATCGCCTGCACCCTCGCCCATCGCAACCCGCAGGCCACCGTCTGGGCCGTCGAGGTCAACAGCCGAGCCCGGGAGCTGTGTGCGGCCAACGCCGCCGCTGCGAGCCTGACCAACCTGCAGGTGGTCAGCCCCGAAGAGGTGCCGAACGATCTTGTCGCCGATCGGATCTGGTCGAACCCCCCGATCCGGATCGGAAAGGCGGCGCTCCATGAGCTGCTCCTCGGGTGGCTGGGGCGCCTCGATTCCAGCGGCTCGGCTCACCTCGTGGTCCAGCGCCACCTCGGAGCCGACAGCCTCCATCGGTGGATGGAAGGCCAGGGCTGGTCCGTCACCCGGCGTGGCTCACGCCAGGCCTACCGGCTCCTCGATGTGGCTGCACCAGAAGGCGACGGCTCGTGACCGGGGCCAAGCCACTGTCGCCCACCGAGCTGAAGCGCCTCCACCGCCAGTGGCGCCGCGACACCGAGCTGCGGCTGTCGCTGCTGCTCGACGGGGTGCAGAAGCCCTTCAACGTCGGGGCCCTGCTTCGCTCCGCCGCCGCCTACAACGTGGAAACGGTGTGGCGGGCCGCCCCCACTCCCCCGTTCTCGGGATCGGGCGTTGCCAAGACGGCGCTCGGCAGCGACCGCTTCGTGGCCGAGGTCGAGGTCGATGACGGACCAGCCGGCGTCGTCGCGGCCAAAGCCGCAGGCTTCACGGTGGTGGCAATCGAGTTGACGGGCGATGCGGAGCCGATCCACGCACTGACCCTCGCCACGTTCGCCACGCCCAGCCCGGCGGTGTGCCTCGTGCTCGGCCACGAGGACCGGGGCGTACACATCCGCACGCTCGAGGCGGTCGACCACGTGGCCTTCATCCCCCAGCTCGGCAAGATCGGCTCATTGAACGTGGCCCACGCCGGCACAGTCGCC
The DNA here is from genome assembly GCA_039029735.1 of Actinomycetota bacterium. Lineage (GTDB taxonomy): Bacteria > Actinomycetota > Acidimicrobiia > Acidimicrobiales > SZUA-35 > CADEDH01. The sequence goes on from JBCCFL010000057.1 coordinate 28,527, forward strand.
CTCTACGAGATCACCCGTCAGTCCTGGGCAGACCAGGCCCCGAGCCACTAGACGAGTCGGGCGAGTCGCTAGACGCGCGGTGGGTCGACGGCGATGCGGGCCCGCGTGGTGCCGGCGGGGGCCGCCGCCAGCCGTTCGGCCAAGACGTCCGGTGAGGACGCTCGCACCAGGTACCGGTCACCCTTGCGCGGCCCGAGCACGGTGAGCTCGGGGTCGGCCTGGAGGTGGGCGGCCAGTTCGGCGGCCCCCGCCCCTCGCACCTCGGCCAAGGCAGCGAACGGCGGCAACCCGAGGAGCTGGCGCGTCTCCCGCTCAGCGTCGATGAAGCGGCCCGGGTCGGCGAGCCGGGCCGCGGCCAACAGCTGGTGGTCGGGATGGCGGGTCTGGACCACGATGCGGCCGCCACCCGAGCGAGGGCCGACGAGGCGGGAGGCCTGGACCAGAAGGTGCAGCGCCTGCTCCCCCGCCCGGTACCGGGGCGACAGCATCTCTTGGTCGAAGTCGAGGAACACCACCGCATCGGCGTGATTCAGCTGCCGCAAGGCGGCTTCGGTTCCCACCACGACCCGCCCGGCCTGGGTCGGGCCCTTGCGGTTCGACGTGGAGGTCAGCTCGGTGACGGGTTCGCCAGCGAGTGCCGCCAGCTCCTCGGCGGCGCGGGCAACGCCGAGACGGAGCCGCTTCAACCGGGTGGAGGCGCAGTGGGCGCAGACGATCGGGCGGGTCTCCCCCGTTTCAGGGCACATGAGCTGGCCGTCGCGCTCCACCATGAGCCGGAGCCCGTCGTTCGTGAGCACCAGCTCGCCACACTGGCTGCACGCCAGCATGACGGCGCGCCCGGTGCGGTTCAACACGGCGACCACGCGTCCGCCGCTGCGCACGAGCTCGACCACCCGCGACGAGAACAGCGTGGCTCGCCCAGGCTCGACCTGGCGCTGATCGACCACATCGACGATCGGCCAGCTCGCTCGTTGGGCCTGGCGGCTGGGGCCCTGGTCGGTGTGGGCTGCAACCACTGCGCTCACGGTGGGGCTCGGCGAGAGGATTCGACAGGTGCCGCCGACACGACGCATCCGCTCGATCGCCACCTCCCGGGCGTGCCAGGTGGGGTTCCGCTCCTCCTGGAGGGCCTCGTCGTGCTCGTCCACCACCACGATGGTGTCGAGGTCGGCCACCCGAGCCCAGACGGCGGATCGGGCACCGATCACGATGCCGCCTCGATGGGCGGCTGCGGCCCAGTCTCGGGGGTGAACGCGTACGGGATGACCAGCGGCGCGGAGCCGGCCCGCCAGACGTCGGGCGTTGTCGAGCTGGGGCACGATCACGATGGTCGAGCGAGGCCCGAGGCTCGATTCGATCAGTGGCAACAGATCATCGGTCGGACCGTGACGCACCAGCTCCACCGACGAGGTCAGCCGCGCCGCCGACTCCGCCGTCGTCCCCAACGGTTCTTGCCGGCTCGGCCCCGGCCGGAACGGGGGCACCACTCGCGGTGGTGTAGCCGCGGCCAACACCGCCGACCAGCGACCGTGCCACCGGTGGGCGGCCCAGCGGGCCACGTCGACCAGTTCCATACACGGCCCGGCCGAGCGGACGCGGTCGATTGGCTTGAGCGCATAGTCAGCCGGGCGCGACTCGGCGTCGGGAAGGGCAAGACCGACCACCCAGCCCAACACCGACCGGCCCCCGAGAGGTACGCCGACCTGGGTGCCGATCTGGACGCGATCAGCCAGCCCCGAGGGCACCGCATAGTCAAAGGTCTTGTCGAACCCGGCCACGTCGGGCACCACCAACGCCACCGCGGCCACGTCGGCCAACGGCGGGGCGGCGGGCCCGGTGTCTACGCGGTAGTCGTCGAGATCGAAGAGTCGCCCGTGATCGGTCACTGCGCCCGGCTACAGGCCCAGTGCGCTCTTGAGATCGTCCGCCTTGTCGGTGTTCTCCCAGGTGAAGGAGTCGCCAGCCGGCCGGCCGAAGTGGCCGTACGCCGCCGTTCTGGCGAAGATGGGGCGCCGCAGGTCGAGGGCGTCGAGGATGGCGGCCGGCCGGAGGTCGAACACCTCCATGCAGGCGCTGGCGATCTGGTCGGGGTCGACGGTGGCCGTGCCGAACGTCTCGACCATCACTGACACCGGATGAGCCACGCCGATGGCGTAGGCGGTCTGGATCTCGCAGCGATCGGCCGCACCGGCGGCCACCACGTTCTTGGCCACCCAGCGAGCGGCGTAGGCGGCGGAGCGATCGACCTTGGACGGATCCTTGCCGGAGAACGCGCCACCACCGTGACGGGCGGCTCCGCCGTAAGTGTCGACGATGATCTTGCGGCCAGTGAGCCCGGCGTCGCCGACCGGGCCGCCGATCACGAAACGACCGGTGGGGTTGATCAGCACCTCGTAGTCATCGTTGGCGAACTGTGCCGGGATGACGGGGCGGATGACCTCGCTGATGAGGTCGGGGCGGATCATGCTCTCCCGGTCGATGCCGTCATCGTGCTGGGTGGAGATCAGCACCGTCTTGAGCCGGACCGGCTTGCCGTCCTCGTAGTCGAAGGTGACCTGGGTCTTGCCGTCGGGGCGGAGGTAGGGCACGGTGCCCGCCCGACGCACCTCGGACAGCCGCTCGGCCATCCGGTGGGCGAGGTGGATCGGCAGCGGCATGAGCTCATCAGTCTCGGTGCAGGCGTAGCCGAACATGATTCCCTGGTCGCCGGCGCCCTGCTCGTCGTAGGGATCACCCGTGGCGCCCGTGCTGCGCACCTCTTCGGACTTGTCGACGCCCTGGGCGATGTCGGGTGACTGCTCGTCGAGCGCCACCATCACGCCACAGGTGTTGCCGTCGAACCCGTACGACTCGGTGTCGTAGCCGATCCGGGTGATCGTGTTGCGCACCACGGAGGCGATGTCGACGTAGGCCTTGGTGGTCACCTCGCCAGCGACGATGGCGAGCCCGGTGGTCACCAGCGTCTCGCAGGCCACGCGGCTGAACGGATCCTGCTCGAGCATCGCGTCCAAGATCGCGTCGGAGATCTGGTCGGCCATCTTGTCAGGGTGGCCTTCGGTCACCGACTCTGACGTGAAGGTGTAGATGCTCATCGTTGGGGTTTCTCCTCTTGGCGAAGCCGACTACCGGCGGCGGCCAGAACCGCTTCGGCGACCGACACCTTGGTTGTCATGGGCAGATCGGTAGCCGACCCGTCGGCACCGAGGATCACGACTTCATTCGTGTCGTGGGCAAATCCGGCTCCGGGGGCGGAGACGTCGTTGGCCACGATGAGATCGGCACCCTTGCGGGCCAGCTTGTCGGCGGCGTTGGCCCGCAGATCGGCCGTCTCCGCGGCGAATCCTACCAACACCTGATGCGCCGGCTTGCGTTCGCCGAGCGCGGCCAGGATGTCGTCGGTCGGCTCCAACACGATCTGAGGCACACCGTCGCGCTTCTTGATCTTGTCGTCGGCCACTGCGGCCGGGCGAAAGTCGGCCACTGCTGCAGCCATCACCACGATGTCGGCGTCGGCCGAGCGGGCCAGCACGGCGTCGCGCATCTCGGCTGCGGTGGCCACGCCGACGCGCTCGATCGGGGCGGGCACGGGCCGGGTGTCGGGATCGATCGTGGTGACCAGGGTGACCGTTGCCCCCTGACGGGCGGCCACCTCGGCGATGGCATGGCCCTGCTTGCCAGACGACCGGTTGCCGATGAAGCGCACAGGGTCGATCGGTTCGCGCGTGCCCCCGGCGGTCACGAGCACCCGCCGACCATGCAAGGGACCATTGGCAAACAGGTCGAGCACGGCCTGCACCACGATCTCGGGCGCAGCCAGGCGGCCTCGGCCGATGTCGCCGCCGGCAAGGCGACCCTCCTCGGGCGGCACGATGACCACACCACGGTCGGCCAGAACGGCCAGATTGTCCTGGGTGGCGGGGTGGTCCCACATCTCGGTGTGCATGGCCGGGCACACGATCACCGGCGCAGCGGTGGCCAGCAGCGTCGCCGAGAGCAGATCACCCGAGCGGCCGGTGCGGAGATCAGACAGGATGCGAGCCGTGGCCGGGCACACGAGGATCGCATCGGCGCCCTGGCCCATCTTCGTGTGCGGAATGTGGTGCGAGTCGCGCCACAACGACGTTTTCACCGGCTCTGAAGCCAGTGCCGTGAACGTGGTGGGGCCCACCATGTTGTGGGCGGCCTCGGTCAGGATGGGCGTGACGTGGGCGCCAAGATCGACGAGACGTCGACAGACCTCGATGGCCTTGTAGGCCGCGATCCCGCCGGAGACCCCGAGAACGATGGTGCGGCCGTCGAGCACGGCGGCCTGGGATCAGTCAGTCTCTTCGGCGGGCTCGTCAGTAGACGACGGGCGAGCCGGGACGATCTTGTCAGCAGCGATCTCTTCGAAGGCGATCGAGAGGGGCTTGCGGGCCACGGAGGTGACCTGGGGCGGGATCTTGGCACCGAGGCCTTCGCCCAACTGGCCGAAGTAGGCGTTGATCTCGCGGGCCCGGGTGGACGCCAGCGTGCACAGGCCGAACTTGGTGTTGGTCTTCGTCATGAGCTCCTCGACTCCAGGGCTCATCATCGTGTCGTAGCTCTCAGCCATAGCGGCAGTACCTCCAGCGTATCGACTATAGCGGCCGGGGCCTGCGCTCAGCTCCGACCGAGGGCTGCTCGTGCCTTTTCGATCGTGGCCCACATCTGGTCGACGGTGTCGTCGATGTCGACGTTCACGATCGTGGCAGCGCCCAGCTCACGACCAGCGGAGGCCTCCTCCGCCGCCTTGGCGAGACGTTGGCGCACCTTCTCGGGCGCATCGCCACGGCGGCGGAGTCGGGCTTCCTGCTCAGCGTCAGTGGGTGCTTCCAGGAAGATCAGCAACGCATCGGGATGCGTACGGATCACCTGGCGTGCCCCCTGCACGTCGATCTCGAGCACGATGTCGCGCCCCGGAGGAGGATCGGGCAGCGGGGTTCCGTAGAAGTTGCCGAGGAACTCGGCGTACTCCAGGAACCCACCCTGGGCGATCTTCTCCTCGAACTCGGAGTGGCTGACGAACACATAGGCGTCGTCGGCCTCGGAGGGGCGCCGTTCTCGTGTTGTCCACGATCGGCTGAGCCACAACTCTGGATATCGCTCGACCAGGGCCGCGCAAACGGTGCCCTTGCCCACGCCTCCAGGACCGGAGACGACGACGACGAGCGACGGGTTGATCAGGAGAACGCCTCCAACAAGGCCTTGCGCTGCTGGGGCCCCAGGCCCGACAGCCGACGGGATTCGGCAATCCCGATGTCTTCCATCGTACGACGGGCAGTCACCTTCCCAACGCCGGGAAGTGACTCCAGAACAGCGAGCACCTTGATCTTGGCAACGGTGCCGTTGTTGTCGGCCTGGTCGAGGAGTTCCGAGAGCGTGATGCTCCCCATCTTCAGGCGGTTCTTCACGTCAGACCGGACCCGGCGCGCCTCGGCGGCCTTCTCCAGCGCGGCCTGACGTTGCTCATCTGTCAACTCTGGTGGCTTGGGCATAGGCGCACAGTATCCACCAAATGCCCCATGACTGACACGGTTTAGTCACAGAAATGTGTGCATCTTGACGATCACGTGTAGCTCGTTCAACACGCGTCACGTTCAGGCTAGACGCTCAAACCACGTCGGCGAAAAGGGAGGCGGCGGCCGCCGCTGGGTCATCAGCCAGCGTGACGGCCCGTCCGATCACCAACAGATCGGCGCCTTCAGCGAGCGCAGCCGCCGGCGTGACGGCACGGGGCTGGTCGTGCACATCGGCGCCTGCGGCCCGGATACCGGGCACGACACGCAGGGTGCGAGGAGACAGCTCACGCACATCCTTCAGGTCGGGGCCGGAGCACACGATGCCCTTGCAGCCGGCCTCGACTGCCACTCGCAGGCGATTCGGCACGATGTGGGCCGGCGCGTCGGCGTCGCTGGTGAGCACGGTGATGCCAATGGCCATCGGCTCGGGCAGGCCGGCGTTGTGGGCCCCGGTGCGGAGCCCGTCCACCCCGGCCTCGAGCATCGCGGCGCCACCATGGGCGTGCATGGTGACGTACCGGGCGCCCAAGGCGCCGCACACGTTGGCGGCGCGGCCCACCGTGGTGGGGATGTCGTGCAGCTTGAGGTCGAGGAACACGTCGAATCCGTTGTCGAGCATCGCGCCCACTGCGTCGGGCCCAGCGGCGGTGAACAACTCCAGGCCGATCTTGGCCACGCCGAACCACGGCGAGAGTTGGCGAGCCAGCCGGAGCGCCTCCACGAGATCGTCGACATCGAGCGCCAGAGCCATCTGGGCCCTGATCTCGGGCGGCAGCCCCTCGGCGGCCGCCGAGACACTCGCTGTCGACTCGTCACTTGCTGTTGTTTCGGGCACCGTTGCCTCCTCAGGCCTGCGGGTCAGGACCGCCCATCGATCTCGGCGGTATCGATCAGATCGCGAAAGTGGTCCACCGCCTGACTAGCACACCAGCGGCGGAGATCGGGGCCGAGCCGACCACAGATACGCGGATCGGCCAAGGTAGCCGTCCCGATCTGGATTGCGTTCGCTCCCACCCGGGCGAACTCGACTACGTCCTCGACTGAGCGCACCCCGCCAACACCAATGATTGGCAGGTCGGGATGAGCGGCTCGCACGTCGGCCACGGCGCGAACGGCGAGGGGGTGGATGGCCGCTCCCGACACGCCGCCTCGCCCTGCGCCGATCGTGGGGCGGGCGGTGACGGGATCGATCTGCAACCCGAAGTACGTGTTCACCAGGGTGACGGCCTCTGCTCCCCCGGCTCGAGCCGCCTCGGCGATCCCGACGATGCCGGGGCCGATGTTGGGGCTGAGTTTGGCCCAACGAGGGCGCCGACAGGCTTCGGTGGCCGCGATGACGTCGGTGGTCATGGTCGCGTCATGGGCGAAGAGCTCGTGGCCGGCTTCGGTGTTGGGGCACGAGATGTTGACCTCGACGGCCACCACCTCCGGGCCGACCGGGCCTAGCAGGTCCGCCGCCTTCGCGTAGTCGTCGACCGTGCGACCCCAGATCGAGCACACCACCCGAGCACCGGCCGCCCGCAGCGCCGGAAGCTCGGAGTCGAGCCAGGCTGACAGGCCTGGCCCCTGGAGCCCGACACTGTTGATCATGCCGCCGGTGGTGGCGTGTACCCGCAGCGCCGGATTGCCGTCCCAGGCGAAGTGAGCGAGCGACTTCACCACCACGGCGCCGAGCGACGACAGGTCGACGTAGGCGCCCAGTTCGGCGCCGTGACCGGC
>JBCCFL010000058.1:0-34481 GCA_039029735.1 Actinomycetota bacterium
CGGCACCACGTGCGAGAGCTGCACGAGCGGTGTGCCACCCACGGCCCCAGCGATGAAGGGATCGTCGTTCGCCATCGCTCAAACCTAGTCGTGCCCGCGATCAGCCAGCCGCCTGAGCTCCGGTGGCCGAGAACTCACGGCGAGCATCGGTGGATCGCGCCCATACTCGCCTGATGACTCCGGGGCTGCACGACGATCTCGATCGCGACGGCTTCGTGGTGATTCCCCGTGTGCTCGACGAACACACGTTGGGCCGGCTCCGGCAGGCATTTGCCGGCGACGGCGACACGGCGGGCACCCAGCACGTCGACATCGACTCGACAACCCCCGAAGTCGAGGCGTGGGAGGCGCTCGGCACCCATCTGGTGGTGCTGGAACTGGCCGCCGGGTTGATGACGCAGCCGACCTTCGCCGCCCACGGCCGCAACCCGCAGCCCGGGTTCGGCCAGCAGGGCCTCCACGCAGACTCGCGACCGAGGGCGCCGGGCGACCCCGTGTTGGCGGTCACCGCCATCTGGATGATCGACGCCTTCACCGAGCACAACGGCGCCACCCGAGTGGTGCCCGGAACCCACGTGCAGCGCGGCGCAGTGCCTCGCAGACTCGCCCAGCCCGACGCCCATCACCCAGACGAGGTGATCATCGTCGGGCCAGCCGGCAGCGTGGTGGTGTTGAACGGCCACGTGTGGCACTCGGGAACCCGCAACACGAGCACCGGGCCCCGTCGGGCGGCACAGATGACAGCCCACACCGAACGGACCAACGCCTGATTGTGCACGATCACTGGCTGTAGTGGCTCAGACTTTGCGATCTGAGGGCGAGATGGGGCAGGGTGCATACAATCTCTGCTGCCCCATCACCCGGAGGATCGATGTCGGAACCGCTGCCCGCACGACCAGGCACGCCTCGGGGCTGTGAGCGAGTCGCCTACGCCGTGGGCTTCGTCGAGAACGCAACGTATAGCGACGTGTACGGAGGCGGCGGGGCCATCGTTGGGCTCGACTGCCACCTGATCCGCCCCGTCGACCAACCATCCGACACCCTGATCGTGTTCATGCATCCGGTAGGCGGCGGTATGTATCTGCCCATGGTGCGGGCCCTCGCTCGTGCCGGCCATCACGTGCTGTGGGCCAACTCCCGCTACCGCGGCGCCGACTATGCGCTGATCATGGAGAAGGTGGCCTGCGACCTCGGCGAGGCGATCCACGACGCCAAGGAGCGGCTCGGATACACCAGGATCGTGCTCGCCGGCTGGTCTGGGGGCGGCTCGCTGTCGATGTGGTACCAGGCGCTCGCCGAGGCCGGCGCCGGTATTTCCGGCACCGCAGCCGGCGACCCCTACGACGTCGACGCGGCACGGATGCCGCCAGCCGACGCCGTGATGATGCTGGCGGCGCATGTGAGCCGGCACCAGATCTTCACCGAGTGGATCGATCCATCCATCCACGACGAGACCCGCCCCGACGTGCGCGACCCCACACTCAACCTCTACGACCCGGCCAACCCGAACCAGCCGCCCTACTCGGCCGACTTCCTCGACGCGTTCGCAGAGGCGCAGGTGGCTCGCAACCGACGGATCACGGCATGGGTGAAGGACAAGCTCGCCGACATCCGCTCGTCAGCCAATCCGAACGGCGAGTTCGCGTTCACCGTGCACGGCACGATGGCCGACCCCCGTTGGCTCGACGGAGCGGTCGACCCCAGCGATCGGGTGATCGGCACGTGCTACCTCGGCGACCCGAAGGTGGTGAACGACGGCCCTGTGGGCCTGGCCCGGTTCTGCAGCCTGCGTAGCTGGATCAGCCAGTGGAGCATCGACGACGCCCGCTGCGACGCCATTGCCGCAGGGGCGAAGATAACCGTGCCGACGCTCGTGGTCGGCAACAGCGCCGATGACGCCTGCACCCCCAGCCACACCACTCGCCTGTTCGAGGCCGTGGGCCACGATCGAAAGCAGCTCCACGTCGTGGAGGGCGCCACGCACTACTACACCGGCCCCGACGGATCGGCTCATCTGGCCGAAGCGGTCGGGGTGATCGGTGGCTTTCTCTCGCATCAGCTGGGCGGGGACGGATGACAGCCGTCCGCAGTCTCGATCACCGCACGGCCCCCGGTCCCGCCGGTGCACGCCCCACCGACGAGTCGACCGAGCTCAGCGACAACGAACGGGCCTACCGCCACCTGCGGCGCGAGATCATCGAGGGCCGCTACGAACAGGGCGAACGGATCATCGAATCGCGGGTGGCGAACGCACTCGCCGTGTCTCGAACCCCGGTGCGAGAGGCGGTGCGCCGGTTGGAGACCGAGGGCCTCGTCACCACTGAACACAACCGCGGCGCCCAAGTCCGCGTTCTCACCGAGACCGAGGTCGGCGATCTCTACGAGGCACGGGCTCGGCTCGAAGGCTTCCTGTCGGAGCTGGCAGCGCAGCGGGCCGACGCCCACGACGTCGAGGCGATCGCGACCGCCGCCGAGCACTTCGAGCACACCGTCGCTGCCGTCGACCCAGAGTCGGTGGAAGGGCTGCGGAAGGTGATGGCCGCCAACGATCAGTTCCACGCCGCGCTGGTGTCGGCAGGTCGGGCCGATCAGCTCTACCGCGTGCTGACGTCCACGGTTGACATGCCGCTCGTGTTCGCTGCGTTCGAACGCTACTCCCCCGAGGAGCTGCACCGCTCGGCCATGTTCCACCATCTGATCGCAGGGGCAGTCGCGGCCCGTCAACCCGAACGAGCCGGCCGGCTCATGACCGAGCACATTCTGCAAGGCCGCGATGCCGCAATGCGGCGCCTGCGGCTCGACCCGAACCGGACGCCCATCGAGGAGGGCACCCATGAGTGACAACAACGGCATTCACCACCTGGCCATCGCCACCCAGGACATCAAGGCCCAGATCGACTTCTTCAACGACGTACTCGGCCTCGAGTTGGTTGCCCTCTACTGGATGCACGGGGTGGAGGGCGCATGGCACGGCTTCATGAAACTCAACGACGCCAGCTACGTGGCCTTCGTGGAGACGCCCGACATCAAGAACATCGAGCGCACCATCGGCGTCACCCACGCCGGCAACGGTGCGAACCCGTGTGCGGGTGGAGCCATGCAGCACCTCGCGCTCAACGTCGACACACTTGACGACCTCTACGCCATGCGCGACCGGATCCGTTCCCGTGGTCTGACCGTGTTCGGCCCGATCGACCACGGCATGTGCCACTCCATCTACTTCGCAGGCCCGGAGGACCTCTCGCTCGAGGTGGCCACGTCGGCCTCCGCGATCGACGGCCGGGCCTGGATCGACCCGGAGGTGGTCGGCCTCGCCGGCATCTCGGCCGAGGAGCTGGAGCGGTACCGCAACCCGGCACCCTTCGCCTCTGAGGAGCCGGTGCCCCAGCCTCCATTCGATGAGTCGAAGCCGTGGCAGCGCGGCTACCCGGCGCATGTCTACAAGACGATCGTCGAGATCCCCGACGAGGTGCTGCTCGCCCAGTTCAGCGAGAACACGCCACCCGTCGACGTCGCGGACTGACCTCGACCGCGTTCGGCGCTGCGCCGAACGTCACATCATCACCCGTATCTGAGTTCTGACGCGTACCTCTCACTTGGTACGAGTGGCAGCCCTCCGAGGCCGGGGCGGCCACCGCACCCGTGTGAGAGAGGACGTCTGAAATGAACTCCTACTGGTACCCGGATTGGCTTGTTCCCCTCGTGGGGTGGAGCGCACTCGCCATCTTCGTCGCCGTTGTGGTGGGCCACGCCGTGCGCCCGAAGTACCGGCGTCTCTATGGCCGACAGGCCCTTCTGAAGTCGCTGCAGCACGCGCTGGTGCCGGCGGTGTGGGTGCAGATCTATCTCTGGCTCGCCCTGATCGTGCTGTGGACCCCGGTGTGGTGGATCGCCGTGTTCGTGAGCAACAGGACCGAGTTCGGCACGGCCACCGGATGGTTCCTCGGGGCCGTCGTGGCCTTCTACGGCAGCTGGCTCATTCGTGGCCTCACCGGCCGCAATGTGAACCAGGCGTTCGTGCACCAGGCCGACACCGACGACGCGCCGCCCACCACCGCGAAGCGGGTGGCCGTGATCGGAGCTGGCATGGCTGGCCTCGTGGCCGCGAAGGAACTTCGTGAGGAAGGCCACGACGTGGTGGTGTTCGAGCGCACTGCAGGCCCTGGCGGAGTCTGGGCGGCGAGCAAGGCTCGGGGTGGGGTGGCCTGGGGCTCCACCATGACCTCAACCGGTGCCCTCAACACCACGTTCTCCGACTCGCTCACCGAGGTGTTCCACGCCGACAACGAGCGGTGGCCTCATCACTTCGACCGTGAGCAGTTCCTCGGCCTGCTCGAAGGCTACGAGGCTCGCCACGGCGTGTTCGACGGATCGCTTCGGTGCGAGGTGGAGGTCGACGCCATGCGCCCCCTCCCCGGCGACCGCTGGCGCCTTGTCGTGCGCGACACCACGACCGCGTCAGTCACCGAGGAGGACTTCGACGCCGTCACGATCTGCACCGGGCTGAACAAGGAATCGTTCGTGCCCGACGTCGCCGGCCAAGACCGCTTCGTCGGGCCCCAGTTGCACGTCGAGGACTACCGGCCCGACGAGGCTGGCATGTACGCCGGCAAGCGGGTGCTGGTAATGGGCCTCGGTGAGACGTCGTCCGACGTGGTGAAAGACCTCGTCGACCACGGGGCCGAGCACGTCTATGTGTCGCAGCGTGGAGGAACGTGGGTGATTCCCCGCGAGGTGATCAACCTCCCGCCCGACCACTGCGAGACGCGTCTCGTGCACGACGGGCCGATGATTCACCGCTGGGCGATGCTCGTGTTCGGCGCCGCACCGGCCGGGCTGTTCCCCCTGATCCGCCCCAGCCGGCTCCGGCCTCCCTCCCTCGCCCAGATGCTACGGATCCTTGTGCTCAACCATCCCCGCAAGTGGCTGCTGTGGCGGCTCGGATCGCTCAACTGGACCAAGTCCGACAACATCTACCTCGCGCTCGACACCGGCCGGGCCAGCGTGCGGCGCGACGTGGAACACCTCGACGAACGACGAGTGGTGTTCACCGACGGCACCGACGCCGAGATCGACGCCGTCATCTACGCCACCGGATATCGCCCGGGGGCGTCGCTCCTGCCGCCCATCACCGGCAGCGACACGGAGACGGCGCCACGCAATGGCCTCGACAGCGCCCCGGTTCCCCGATCTGCCCGCGACCTGTACAAGCTAACGATCCCCCCTCATCACCCGAACGTGGCGATGGTCGGGTTCGCCCGCGGGCAGATCGGGGCCATCACCCTGAGCACCGAGCTGCAGGCCCGCTGGTGGGCGCTGGTCGTGTCGGGCAAGCGGAGCCTTCCCACGGCGGAGGTGATGGCGGCATCGAGCGCGCAGATGCGACGGCGGGGCCGGAACTTCCACCAGCCAACCCGCACCACGCCCTGCTTTGCCTACTCGGTTGCCCGCCAGGAGATCGGCTGCGAGCCCGACCTGTTCCGCCTGTTCCTCACCGACCGTGCGCTGTGGCTTGCTGTATTCCTCGGCCCGGTCTGCGCCGCGAACTTCCGGCTCCGCGGCCCCCGGGCCAAGCCGGACGAGGCCAGGGCACAACTCACGATGCCACAGGCGGTGCAGAGCGACGACTACGTCGACAGCGTTGATCTGTTCATGAACACGCTCCCGTTGGCGACGCTCGTGCTGCCGCTCTACGGGGTGTACAGCCGACTGATCCCAGGCTTCAACGCCCAGAACGCCACCCGTTCCTACATCTAGACGTCTAGAGCGCCTGGAAGGTTGCGTTGACGCGGGCGACCGGCCCGTCCGCGGTCCGCACCACGCCGGTCACGACGTTGAGCGTGCGGCCGGCCTTGATCACCTCGCAGTCGGTGTAGACCCAGGCGCCAACCGACGCCCGACCCACATAGTCGATCGACAGGTTCGTGGTCACGAGACTCGCCTCGGGCAATCCCTTCTCGGCCCGTGCCACACCAACGCTCAACCCCATGGCGTTGTCGGCGATCGCAGCCAGGAAGGCACCATGGATCAGACCGCGGCTGTTGCAGTGCCCCTCATGGGCGATGGTGCCGATACTCACCTGGGTGGTGGTCGCCCGGGAGTAGAGCGGTTCCCATGGGTCGGTGAACCCCGACTGCTTGAAGTGGCGTTCGTAGCCTGCAGGAACGGCATCGGCCATGGGGTGATCGGTCATGGCACCGAGTCAACCGCGAGTTCAGGTGCGTTCGGTCACGAATTCGAGAACCTCGGCCACACGAGTCGGGGGCCCACACCCCGGCCCATCAGCTTCTCTCGACTCACGCGACGGTCGAGGACGGCGGCCCCGGGGCGCCTCAGCGCGACGCATGGTCGTTGCTAGGGTCGCTGGTCGACGTGCACCGCCGCCGGCGGGTGGGGGCAGGACGATCGACGATCGGAACGGGACATGGCTGGAATCGGACGGCGAGCCATCGTGGCTCTACTCATGGGCCTCGCCCTCGTCGGGGCGGGCTGCTCCAGCGACGACGAGGAGGGCACGGCCACTGCGGTGATCGGAGACGACACCACCACGACCGACGCCGGCGACGACGACGTCGAGGGCGATGTGGAGGGCGACGACAGCGACGGGTCCACCGACACGACCGATCCTGACGACGATGGGCCCGGCTCGACCACCTCCGAGGGCCAGGCCACGACAACGGTCGAGGACGACACGGCCACCACCGAGGGCGAGACGACCACCACCACCCAGGGCGAGACGACCACGACCGGCACCGAACCCGACTCGCAGTTCAGCCTGGCGTTGAGCCCCGATGGGTTCATCCTGGTGGGCGAACCAAGCGGGTCGACCACCAACCTCGACTTCGGCGACGCCAAGGCGTTCGTCATGACCGGCCTCACCTCCGCCCTCGGGCCCCCTGATGACGAGCAGGTCGGCGGAAGCCCCGAATGCGGCACCGGCGTGGCCAGCGGTGCGGTGTGGGAAGACGAGATCTCCGTCAGTTTCGACGGCGACGACACCTTGCTCGGGTGGAGCCTGCTGCGGGGCTCGTCGCTCACCGATCTCACTGGGATGGGGCTCGGGACCGCGGTCGGCGACGTGACCGAACTCGATCTCGACATCGTCGAGAGCAGCCTCGGGTTCGAGTTCTCGACGGCACCGTCCGGGCCGGCGTTCTTCGGCGTGGTGACCGGCCCGGGGGCCTCCGACACCATCACCAACATGTGGGCGGGCGCCGTCTGCATTGCTCGCTAGCCAGCGGCCGATCTCGGTAGGTTGAGAGGATGGCCTATCAGGAGCCCGAGTTCCTGCCCTGGGAGGGGCGGCGTGTGCCCGTCACCTTCGTCGGCGGCTACCTCGGGGCGGGCAAGACCACCGCCATCAACGAGGTGTTAACCGTGGCCGATCGGCCCATCGCCGTGGTGGTCAACGATGCCGGAGCGATCAACATCGACGCTGCGCTCATCAAGGGCTGCGACGGCGACGCCATCGAGCTGACCGACGGCTGCGTGTGTTGCACGTCGATCAACGACATGGGCGAGGCGCTCAACACGATCCGCAACCGACCCGAGCCCCCCGATCACCTCGTCATCGAGCTGTCAGGCGTCGCCGAACCCAAGAACGTGCTGCCTTGGGGCCGCTCCGCGGGATTCTTCCTCGACGGCGTGGTGATCGTGGTCGCAGTCGACCAGCTCCTCGACGACGGGCTGCCCACCTGGGTGCGCTTGCACGTCGAGGCCCAGATCTCAGCGGCCGACCTCCTGGTACTGACCAAGACCGATCTCGTCGACGGAGCGGCCGTCGCTGCGGCCCGGGCGCGTCTTGGCGACCTCTCCCCCGGCACGCCGATCATCGACGGCGGCGTGGGTGGGCGCGAGCCCGGCGCCCTGGGCCGATTCCTCGCCCTCGGCGGCCATCGCGCACGCGACGCCTCCGGTGTACCGGGGCCGACTCTGTTCGATCTGCACGAGACCCACATGGTGACAATCGACGGGCCCGTCACCGGTGCCGACGTCCAGGCGCTGGTCGCCGACCTGCCCCGGCGGTTCCCCAACCGCACGATCGCCCGGGCCAAGGGTGTGGTCGAACTGATCGATGACGAGCACCGGGCCGCACTGGTCCAGGTGGTCGGATCGAGGTCGGTGATCACCCCACTGTTCGAGAACGAGCGTCAGCGTCCTACTGATCTCGTGGTTATCACTGTCGACAGCGGACGCTGATCTCAACCCGCCAGGCCGACCACGGGTCGACCGGGTTGACGGTCGCCCTCGCGTGCCAGCAATTCGGCCGCATCATCACCACTGCCGTTGTTCAGATAGGCGGCGAGCAGCGTGTTGGACTGAAGGTTCCGCTGGGCCCGGCTGCCGCCGATGCGCACGACCTGTTCCATGACGGGTTCGAAGCGTTCGATGGCATCAGCCCAGTGCTCGTTGGCGAACGCCTTGTAGGCCTGGGTGAGGCGCGCCGCGGTGGTGCCGGCCGGGAGTGAGCCCTCCTCGCCGAGCGTCTCCAGTTCGGCGATACAGGCGTCGAGCGCATCGGCATCGCCCAGCGCGGCGTAGACCAGGCCGATGTGGGCGTCGACGAACACGATCGGGCGCCGGAAGTTGGCCTCGTAGAACGTGCGCACCTCCTGCCAGAGGTCGGTGTTGCGGGGCGCACCGGCGAGTTCAAGCTGCCAGAGGAACGACACCGAGTCGGTGAACACGTTGATCGCAGGGCTCTCGGAGGTGCCAGGTAGGCAGTTGTCGCGGAAGGCGACGAGGGCGCCGTCGTGGTCGCCGGCGTTGAGCAGCAACAGCGTGTAGTGCCACCAGTTGTGGCAGTACATCAGGCTCCCCCGATCGGATCCGGTGAGCCACTGGCCCATGAACGCCTGGGCCTCGTCGTCGGCGCCGGCCTCGAACAGCGCGTGGGCGAGCGTGTGCGCACCGTGGGAGTTCGTGGGCCGCTGAGCGAGAGACCGCTCGGCGAGCTCGCGACCGCGGCGCCACTCCCCCGTTTCGAGAAGCGCGAAGGCGTGAACGGTCTGGAACCACCAGTCGTCGCCGTAGTGGGTGGCGAGCGGGTCGAGCAGGGCCCGCAACTCTGGCTCCCGGTCCACCCGGCCGCTGAAGCCGATCGAGCCGAACACACCCGTGGCCGGCGCCAGCGCAAACGCGTCGCGGGGATGGTCGGCCATGTGGGCGTGGGTGAGCTCCAGCGACTGCGGGATCTTGCCGTGCAACACGTGATGGAGGATCTCGACGTGGCCTTGCTCCCGTGGCGTTGCGTCAGCCGCCAGATCGGCTGCCAGCTGCACGGATTCGCGGGCGGCCCTGCCGCGCATCAGAAGCTGATGCTGGCGACCCAGGGCGGCGTGGGCCAGGGCGAAGCCCGGGTCGGCGGCGATGGCCGCGTCCAGCTGCTCCTCCACGTTGGGATCGGCAGCCAACATCCGGTCAACGCCCTCCACGTAGGCGTCTCGAGCCTCGGTGGAGGTGGTGCTGAGTTCGAGGCCGTATCGATCCGTCAACATGGTGGTCCTCCCGACTGGTGGTGCTGCGAGACGGCTGCCAGCCGCTGTCGCCATCGTGGCCGCACCCTAGTCGAGCCGCCGATCGACGACCGCCCCGCTGCAGCGCCATCAGGTAGCGCGGCGGCCGTACCCAGCGAGCGGTTGCATCATCTCGCCCTCGGCCTCGACTGCGAAGGCGGTACGCACCTCGACGTGGTGGAGCCCCGCACCAACGAGGGCCTCGCGGATCTCGTGCCGGGTGAGTCCATGGTCGTCATCACCGTCGCGCTCCCAGTCCCACTGGATGAACAGCCCACCGGGGCGCAGCAGCGTTGCGAGCTGTGCGACGGTACCCGGATAGTCGTCGAGGAAGGCGCACACCGATGAGCACGCAATCACGTCGTTGCCTCCCATCACCCCATCGAGCGTCGAAGCAGTGGTGACACCGCTCCAGCCTCGCTCCTCGATCTTGGCGTCGAGTACGGCCAGCATGGCCGCCGAGGTGTCGACACCAACCACGCTGGCCCCGGCCTCAGCCAGGTGCGCGGTCAACAACCCGGTGCCGCACCCGAAGTCGACCACCCGAGTACCGCTCAGCTCGATCCCGGCGCCGTCGAGTATCGAGCTCAGGGAGGCGAAGGCGGCGTTGGCGTAGGCCGTGGTGGCCTCCATGTCGTCCCAGCTGTCGGCGTAGGCGTCCCACTCGTCGCTCATGGCCGCAGCGTAGAGCCCGGAGGCCTGATCACGGTCCAGCCGTGTTGTTGGGCTCGCTCGCCGCTGCCGTAACGGATGTGGTGAGGAAGGTGGCAGCGTCGCCGCCGGGGATGTCGCGTGGTGAGAACCGGCGGCCCGCTCGCCGCACGTCGCTCGCGCGATCGAGCCGGAACGACCGCCAGTCGGTGCGGCGAGTGTCCCACGCCACCAGATACCAGAGCTGGCCGGCGGAGAGCAGTTGATGGGGCTCCACCAGCCGGCGGGTGTCGGTACCCGTGCGGCCCCGATAGTCGAAACGAACCTCTTCGCTGTCGCGGCAGGCCGCCGCGAGCGTGCTGAGGGCCTCCGGGTCGACCGCAGTGCGATCACCGTAGGTGCGCTGCAGCGACACCACGCTGTCGTTCAGCGCCGACACTCGCCGTCGGAGGTGATCCGGGAGTGTCTGCTCCACCTTGGCGAGGGCGCGCAACGCCGTCTGATCGATCCCGGCGATCGCAGTGGTGGCGGCGGCGCGCAGCCCAACCACCACGGCCACTGCCTCGTCGTCGTCGAACATGAGCGGCGGGAGGTGCGCGCCAACAGCGAGCCGGTAGCCGCCGTCCCGCCCGGGAGTGGCATCGACCGGGTAGCCGAGATCCCGGAGCCGATCCACGTCGCGGCGAAGAGTTCGTTCTGTGACCCCGAGGCGCTCGGCCAACTCGGCGCCGCGGTGTAGCTGGTGCGTCTGCAGGAGCGACAACAGACGCAGCGCTCGCCCGGTCGGGTCTGATGTGGCGGCTGCCATCCCCCGATTCTCGCGCAATTGCGGACGGTTTCTGTCCGCAATTGTTCGTAGGTTCGCAGTGAGTCGGGAGAAGCCCGACGAGAACCCGACGGAAGGACACATCACCATGCTCGATCACACGACGTTCCGCTCCCCCACGCTCGTGCCCGTCAACGGCATCCAGCTCGAGGTCTTCGAAGCCGGCGCCGAGAACGCCGGCCGCCCGATCTTGCTGTGTCACGGCTGGCCCGAGCACGCCTTCACCTGGCGCCACCAGATGCCGGCACTCGCCGCCGCCGGGTACCACGTGATCGTGCCGAACCAGCGGGGCTACGGGAACTCCTCGCGCCCGGCCGAGGTCTCCGAGTACGACATCATCCACCTGGCCGGTGATCTCGTGGCTCTCCTCGACCACTACGGCTACGACGACGCCGTGTTCGTTGGTCACGACTGGGGAGCAATGGTGGCGTGGTGGTTGACGCTGCTGCACCCGAGCCGGGTCAGCTCGGTGGTTGCGCTGAGCATGACCTACATGGAGCGGGGCGACACCCCGTGGGTCGAGGCCATGGAAGCGATGGTCGGCGACGAGTTCTACTTCGTGCACTTCAATCGGCATCCGGGCGTGTCCGACGCTGTGCTCGACGCCAACACCCACCGATTCCTGCACAACCTCTTTCGCCAGTCCTGCCCGCCGGCTCCGCCGGTGGCGCCGATGTCGATGATCGACGTGGCGCTCGCCGAAGAAGCGGCGGGCGAGGCCGTCATGAGTGATGAGGAGCTGGCCGTGTTCGTGACCGCATTCGAGGCGTCGGGCTTCACGAGCAGTATCAACTGGTACCGCAACGTGGACCGCAACTGGCACCTCCTGGCCGACGTCGACCCGTACATCCACCAGCCGGCCTTGATGATCCACGGCACCCGAGATCTCGTGGCCCGCAACGAACGGCTCGCCGAGTTCGTGCCCAACGTCGAGGAGGTCGAGCTGGACTGCGGCCACTGGATCACCGAAGAACGACCGGAGGAGACCACGGCAGCGATCCTCGCCTGGCTCGGGCGCTGACCAGTACCAACCACCCTCTGCTCCCACCTGGGGGCGGCGCGGGCTTCCACGAAGGCAAGGGTGGGGAGATCCCCACTCGTGTTGCCTGGCCAACACCCTCGCCCTCGAACGCTGATGAGAACACCCTGGAATCGACGACGCAACGATCCAGGAGGAGCCGATGTCGACCAGAGGGATGTGGGCCGTGGTAGTGGCGATAGCGCTGGTCTCGCTGGGCTGCGCGAACACCAGCGACGACTCGTCGGCGCCCGACTGTGACCGCACCGCCGACCCGGAGGTCTCAGTGGCCCGTGTGTGGAACGAGGTGCTGCTCGACGCGATTCGCCGCGACCACCCAACGCCAACGGTGCACAGTCGCAACCTCTTCCACGTGTCAGTGGCCATGTGGGACGCCTGGGCGGCGTACGACCCCTCGGCCACCGGCTACATCGTGGACGAGGATCACGAGGCCGACGACCTCGACGCGGCCCGGGAGACGGCCCTCAGCCATGCGGTGTATCGGCTGCTCGGGCACCGGTATGCGACCTCCCCCGGAGCCGACGTCACCCTGGCCGATCTCGACGCCACGATGGAGTCGCTGTGCTTGTCGACCGAGTACGTGTCGACTGACGGCGAGTCGCCAGCAGCGCTCGGGAATCGCATTGCCGACAACGTCATTCAGTTCGGCCTGACCGATGGGGCCCGAGAGGCCACCGGCTACACGGGTGACGGCTCTGCGGCTGACGGCTATGCGCCGGTCAACGCTCCGCTGATGTTGTCCGACGCCGGCGCGGCCCTCGCCGAGCCCAACCGATGGCAGCCGCTGGCGTTCGCCACCGAATCAACCGGCGAACCAACCGACGAGGGGTCGTCGCCATCGGTCGTCGTGCAGGAGTTCGTGAGCCCCCACTGGGGCCAGGTGTCCCCCTTCGCCCTCCCGCTTGCGGCCGCAGCTGACGGCCTGCCTCACGATCCGGGCGATCCGCCATACCTCGGAGCCGCCGACACCGACACGGCGTTCAAGGATGCCGTCGTCGAGGTGATCGTTTACGGCGCAACGCTGGACCCATCTGACGGTGTGGCAGTCGACATCTCTCCAGGCACAGTCGGCAACAACCCGTTGGGCACCTACGCCGGAGCTGGCCACGCCGAGAACCCATCCACCGGAGCGCCGTACGAGCCCAACGTGGCGCCGTTAGGCGACGTCGGCCGGGTGCTCGCGGAGTTCTGGGCCGATGGGCCCCAGTCGGAAACGCCGCCCGGGCACTGGAACACGATTGCCAACGCCGTCTCCGATCATCGCGACCTCGATCGACGCGTCGCTGGCACCGGAGATCCAGTTGACCGCCTCGAGTGGGACGTGAAGCTCTATTTCGCGCTGAACGGGGCGCTGCACGACGCTGCCATCGCCGGCTGGGCGTCCAAGCAGCACTACGACTACGTCAGGCCGATCTCGATGATCCGGTACATGGGTGGGCTCGGTCAGTCCACCGACCCCGACGCGCCGTCCTACCACCCTGATGGGCTGCCGCTGGCAGACGGCGTGATCGAGGTGGTGACGGTCGAGTCGAGCCGGCCCGGCGAACGCCACGAGCACCTCAGCGACCGCACCGGAGCGGTGGCGATTCGAACGTGGGCCGGCCACCCCGCGGACCCGCGCACAGGGCGCGGCGGCGTCGGCTGGATCGACGCCGAAGCGTGGGTTCCCTATCAACGGTCGACCTTCGTGACCCCGGCGTTCGCCGGATACGTGTCGGGCCATAGCACGTTCAGCCGAGCAGCGGCCGAGGTACTCACTGGGTTCTCCGGCAGCGAGTTCTTCCCCGGCGGCCTCGGCGAATGGACCGTACCGGCCGGCTCCCTCGAGTTCGAGGCGGGCCCGACCGACGACATCACGCTGCAGTGGGCCACGTACTACGACGCGGCTGACCAGGCGGGGCTGTCTCGCCTCTACGGCGGCATCCACGTGCGGGCCGACGATCTCGCAGGGCGAGCGATGGGTGCACGAGTCGGTGTCGACGCATGGGAGCTCGCCCAGCAGTACTTCGACGGAGCGGTCAGCGGCTGAGTGCGCCTGCGGCAGTCAGGCGAGCCGTCGGCCTCGACCAGCCCCGTTCAGAAGTCCGAGAATTTCTTCGCGGTATCTTGTCGATTCTGCGGTCGACCGGAGTGATAGCGGTGAGCGCAAGGGTTGCGCCGGAAACGGAAGAGGAATCTCACCATGGACTATCTGATCGTCAACCACACCGTCGAGACCGAGGGCGGCCCGGCGCCGGGTACTCCGGAGTTCCAGGAGATGATGGGGCGCTGGATGGCCTACAACCAGATGTTGATCGACAACGGGCACTGGATCGGTGGCGGATCACTCACGCCGAGCTCGGCTGCCACGTCGGTGGCCAAGTCCGGTGATTCGGTGAAGGTCACCGACGGCCCGTTCGCCGAGACCAAGGAACAGATCGGCGGCTACTACATCATCAAGGCCGAAGACCTCGACGAAGCGATTCGACTGGCCACAGCGATGCCGGCCGACGACGTGGTGTTCGAGATCCGCCCGATCGCCTTCCGGCCCGACGCCTAGGACCCGCCCCCGGTGTCACGGCGCTCGTGAGCAACGAGCAGACCCCTCCGCGCATCGACCCGGTCAGGCAACGCCTCGACCGGGCGATGCGCGAGGACGGCCCGCGGGTGTTGTCGATCCTGGCCTCACGGTTCGGCGACCTCGATCTGGCCGACGACGCCGTGCAGGACGCCATGGTCGAGGCCGCACGAACGTGGCCTGAGCACGGCGTGCCGGCGAACGTCGGCGGGTGGCTGATGACCACCGCCCGCCGCCGAGCCCACGATCGCCTGCGTTCGGCGAGGCGGGCCGCGGCGCGCCTCGAGTGGTCGGCACCGCTGATCGACGAGCAGCGTCAAGCACCGGATGTGCGGTTGACCGACATGATCGACGAACCCACAGGCGCAGGTGACGACCCGATCCACGGGGCGACACCTCCCGATGAACGCCTCCGACTGCTTCTGTTGTGCTGTCATCCGGCGCTGAACGTCGAAGCCCAGGTGGCGCTGACCCTCCGCCTCGTTGGTGGTCTCACAACGGCCGAGATCGCAGCGGCGTTCCTGATTCCCGAGGCCACGCTGGCGCAGCGAATCGTGCGGGCGAAGAGCAAGATCCGCGCTGCGGCCATCCCCCTGAGCCTCCCCGACCAGCTGACCGACCGGTTGAACGCGGTACTCGCCGTGCTCTACCTCGTGTTCAACGAGGGCTACCTGGCGCACGACGACGCCAAGGGCTCCATTCGCACCGACCTGGTGGAGGAGGCCATCCGCCTCACCCGGCTCGTCGGCGAGCTGGCGCCGGCCGAAGCCGAGCCGCCCGGCCTATTGGCATTGGAGCTGTTCCATCAGAGCCGGCAGGCGTCACGAGTGGATGCACTCGGCGATCTCGTGCTGCTGGACGACCAGGACCGCACCACATGGGACCGCCATGTGATCGCCGAGGCCAATCAGGTGCTGGCCGACGCGATGGCGATGATGCAGCCAGGCCCGTACCAGGTGCAGGCGATGATCGCCGCCCATCACGCCAACGCCCCGACCGCGGCCGACACCGACTGGGTGATGATCTCGTCGCTGTACGCCCAGCTCGACGCCATGTCGAACTCGCCCGTGGTCCGCCTCAATCGGGCGGTTGCGGTGGCGATGGCCGACGGCCCACTGGCCGGGTTGGAGATGCTCGATCACGTCGTTGACCTCGACACGTACCACCTGCTGTGGGCGACACGGGGCGAGCTGTGCCGCCGGGCGAACCGCAACTCCGACGCTCGCCGGGCCTTTGAACACGCGCTCGACCTGGCCCCGAACGCAGCCGAACGCCGCCACCTCGAACGCCGCCTCGCTGCGCTGGGGTAGTCGATGATTCGCCTGCTGTTTGGGCTGATACGACCGTCTTGGCCAAACAAGGCCGCGCAGTCATACCCTTCGGGCTGCTGGGCCGATATCGTCGTCGCCTGATGGCGATCCATCCGCTGCGAGACGACGTCGCCGACCCGGCCGAAGAGTCGTTCTTGTGGCCCCCGGAAACGGATTCTTACGACGATCCCGATCCGTGGTTCCTGGAGGCCGACCATCACGACGACGCTGACCCGTGGGGCCCGGAGTCGTCGTCGACGAGCCGGCCGGTGCGCCTCGCCATCGGCGGTCTGGCTGCGTTCGCACTGCTGGCCATCGCAGCGGCGCTGCTGTTCGGCCGAGACGATGACGACGGCGGCATCGAGACTGTTGCCAACGCCTCCGAGTCGACCGCTGACGAGCCCGAGCCAACGTCGACCACAGCGCCGCCCGCCACATCGATCACGTCGGCGCCAACCGCCGCTGTCTCGTTGCTCCCGGCGCTCCCCGTGCCCTCCGCCAACGGCGGAACCTACGTCGAGCGCGATGCCGATGGCACCCTGATCGAGGGCACCGACGCCGGTGTCATCGTCGACAGTGACAGCGATGCCGACACCGACGACGATCCGGCAGCGCCATCCGCGTCGTCGACGACCTCGACGACTGCCACCCCCGCAACCACGGCCGCGCCGACAACGGCTGCGCCGGCACCCGTTTCCTGCAACAATCCGTGGCCCGACCTCGAAGGGTGCGGATGGCCGGGGCCGGACAACACCGGGCCCCGAAGCGGCAACTGCCCCAACGGCCTGACCGCCAACGGCAGCTCCACGACCGGGAAGGTCACGATCACCCAAGCCAACGCCGTGCTCAGCTGCCAGCGTTTCAGCGGCACAGTGGAGATCAAGGCCAGGAACGTCACGATCCGCGACAGCACCGTCACCGTCGACGGCCAGGGCCGCAACGGCGGCGGAGGCATCGTGGTCAACGACGGTGGAACCGCCACCATCGAATACGTGGAGATCGACGGCCTCGGTCGCACGCATGCGTGCATCTGGCACCAGGGCGAGGGCGTCACCGTCAATGCCATGGAGTGCAAGGGCATGGTCGACGGCATGGTGGCCTGGGCTCGCACCGAGTACTCCCCCACTGCTGGCGACAACTTCACGTTGCGCAACAGCTACCTCCACTCGTTCACCCACGACGCCTCGAACGGCCACATCGACGGGTTCCAGACCTTGGGGGCGACGAACGGCGTGATCGAGCGCAACGTGTTCGACCTCCCGGCGAGTGGCAACGCCGCAGTGGCCATCTGGAACACCCGCAAGAACGCATCGAACATCCGTGTGACCGGCAACCTGATGACCGGTGGCCAGTTCACCGTGTACGCCCAGGACAACCACCCGAGCACCACTGGCAGCGGTGGTTACACCGTCACCAACATCACGTTCACCAACAACCGGTTCAGCACCCGGGCCGACGTGTGCGTTGGCGACTGGGGCCCGTGGTACTACGACGCCGGCCTCTCCTACAACGGAGGCCCGACCGACGGCTGGAGCCGCTCAGGCAACGTCATCGTTGAGACGGGCCGCAACGTCGACGGCGGCAACCACACCTGCCGCTAGGGCCGCACATACTGGGCCGCTCTGGCTTCCTCGGCTTCGGTTCCGGCCGGGAACGCAATCCTGCTGCTGACGTCAGGTCCAGGGCCCAGGCGAGTACTCGGCGTTCCACACGCGCGCGATCTTGCCGTCGATGATCTCGAAGACCTCGATGCTCGACAGCACCGTCTTGCTGCCGTCATGGGCCGTGCCGGTCAGCTCGTAGGTCCATGAGGCGAGCGTGCCCTCCACAACGAGATGGATGGTTCGGAACTCCAGCAACTCGAAGTCGCGGAAGAAGCCTCCAATGCGTTCGCGGCAGTCGGCGCTTGTCATCTCCGTGACCTTGCCGCCGGCGTAGTGACGGTACATCGGGTCGGCGAGCAGCTCCTCAACGAGGTCGAGGTTGCGGGCGTTGTACAGCTCGTGCTCGTAGCGATGAATGACCGCCCTCGTTGCCTCGGTCACCTCACCCTGGTTTGCGATGGTCATGGCGCTGAGTCTAGGACTGGGCGCCCGCCGGTTTCAGCCTGCGTCAGGGGGCCGCCAGATCGCTGCTCGCCCGCGCCGACGAACGTGCGAGGCGAGCAGCCCTCGACGGCACCGATCACGGGTTGTCGAGGTCGACCTCGACTTCCTCGCGCGCAACGTCGTATGACCACGGCTCGGTGCTGCGCCGCAGGGTGAACGGTGCGTCCGGGAGATACCTGCGATCGAGTGCGACCACGAACGTACGCGGCAGTCCCACCGCAAGGCAGCCTTCCAGGCCTTCAGGCTCGACGGTGCGGGGCTGCCCACTCACAGCGCCGGCTTCGAAGACAACACCGTCGAAGAACACCCGATCGCACGAGGGGGCGAATCCCCGAACCTGGTAGAAGGTGGCGACGATCTCAGTGGAGGAGTCCAACGAGGGCAGATCGTCGGGCACCTCGAGGGCCGACCACAGCTCAGCGAGCTCGTCGACCGATGTCGCCACCGTCGGCGCCTCTGAGATGCTGGAGTCCGTGATCGCGAGCAGCCGCCAGCCTTCACCCTGTGCGGGCTGCGGCCCGAAGTCCCCAGGTTGATCACCGACTCGGCGGCACACACCGTCGAGATGTTCAGTGAGCGGCCACCGGGTGGAGTCCGAGGCTTCAGCGAACCCAAGGTCGACTGCGACGGCATTGAAACGAGGTTCGACCGCCAGCCACCACTCCGGGACCAGACCCTCCAATCGTCGGTGGATTGCGTCGAGATCATCAGCGGATCGCTCGACCTCCACAGCCAACAGATCCACCGAGATCCCTGCGGCGTCCGCACGCCGTTCCGCTGCGGCGATCCTCTCGTTGGCGAGCGCCTCTCCGTCGGCGGTGTGAGTGACCGCGAACCGCCCCAAACCAGCGGGAACGACACCTCCAGAGATGTCGGAGTGATCCCAGCGGATGGACATGACTTCCTGGTCGAAGAACGGCTCCCTGGCGTAGCCGAAGGCGTCGAACACCTCGATTCGCTCGGCTTCGGTTCGTACGCCATTGGCAACCAGGTGCTCGTCAGGCAGTGCCTCAGCCACCTCGAGGACCGACGCTGCATCACTCGACAACCCGACGGAGGCTCGGTCGATCTGGCCAGCAGCAACCCAGCCGACATCGCTGAGCTCACCGTCGACCTCGGCTCCGATCAGGGTGGCTCCGCAAACGGGCAGATCGCTCCAAACCTGCCCGACCGGCACCGTGGTGGGCTCAACCGCCTGTTCGGGCACGGACGATGTGGGGATCGCAGCCGCCGTGCTCGACGCTGTCGCCTGGCCCTCCACGAGTTCGTCCGACAACGGTCCTCCAGATGCGGAGCAGGCGCCGACCAACCCACCAAGAGCACCAATGGCAATCAGCAACCTCGTCGCAGGCACGCACACAGCCTCCCAGAGTGAGCACGCCACTCGCTGGCGCCTGCCTTGGGTTGCGCCCAGGACTCGGGGCTTCCTCGCCACCGCAGCCGCGCCCACCCTCCGGGCCGCGATGACCCTCCTCGCACGAACTACGGGCTGCTACCACCGACCGAGGTCATCGAGTGAAGAGCAGCAGGCTCTCTCACGACTGGCGAGTGGCTTCGATCGTCGACGCCAGGTACACGAAGAGCTGGGCGTAGGACTCCGGCACCAGAAACTCCTGGAAGAGGCGAGCACTGACAACCTCGACATCGATGGAACGGACCGCGTGTGCGGCCTGGCGTAGCTCCACGGCGAGCAAGGCCGGGTCACCGGGCGGACCCGCACGCCAGTCGGCGCCACAGGCCCAGCGCACGGACTGCGGGGTCAGGTCGTAGGCGCCGATCCCGCAACAGTCCGGAACGCAGTGCCGTTGGAGCGCACCCCAGAACCATGGTGCGTCGGGCACGATGGGGCCGATGTCCACCTCGGCGCCACGCCTCCACTTCGGTGCTGGCCGGATGGGCTCCCAGTCATGTTCGCCAATGCCCTGCTCGTCCACGCCTCAACCGTACGACAGCCAACAGGACGTGGTGCTGCCATTCGGACGCGTACGGGCTGCACGTCCACTCTCTCCTGCACGACCGGTGCCCAGGCACGCCTACGCCCTGTCTCCCCTCCGAGGCTCCCGCCAACTGCGGCGACGCCCCATGGTCGGTCTACACGAGGGCATACTCCGATATGCCACGCGTGGTTCAGTTGACCGACTCGCACCTCACGAGCCGCCTACCACGCGTCCCACCGGTCGAGTTCAGCGACGCCGTCCACCTCCTGACTGGCCGCACCGCGAACGACGCGACGAGTTCGGTCTGGTCCAAGATCGCCGAGGCCGAGCCGTCAGCCGAGCTCGTGCTCCATACCGGCGACATCGCGGACGATCAGACCCTCGAGACCTACAAGACTGCTGAGGCGCTACTGGAAGGCCTTGCCATCCCGGTCATGGTGACTCCTGGGAACCATGACGACCCGAAGCTTGTCGGGCAGGTGTTCGGTGATCGCGCTGCGCTCACCGCTCGCGCCACCGATGCCGGGGGCTGGCGAATCATCCTGGCGAGCTCCTGGGACGAAGGGAACCACGGAGGCACGTTCACCGACGGCACACTCGCCGAGCTGGACCGGCTGCTCGACTTCGACGGACCCATCCTCGTCGGCACTCACCATCCACCTCTGTCGCCGTGCTCACACCCGGACTGCACGAACCGGCGCAGTGCCGAGTTCCTCTCGATGATCGACAGCCATCAGAACGTCAAGGCAGTTGTGGCGGGTCACCTACACCTCTGCGACGAGATCGGACGCCGTGGGGTGCGCCACTTCATTTCGCCGTCGTCTGCGCTTCAGCTGAGCCATGTCCACCCTCTCGAGGACAACAACTCGCAGTCCACGCCGGCAGGCGCTCGACTACTCGACCTGAACCCCGACGGCTCCATAGACACCGAGATCGTCTGGGCCTAGGTGTCGTCCCGGATCATCGAGCAGACGATGCACCCGAGTGAACCGCGCGTGCGGTGCAGAGCCGTTTTCGCTCGTGGAACCGTTGATGTCATACGGTCCGATGATGGATCGCCTCTTCGCTGATACGAAATACGAAACCGTCACCGTCGACCACGGCGGGCCGGTCGCGACGGTCACGTTCGACCGGCGCGGGTCGCTGAACGCGTTCAACGCCACCATGATCGCGGAGTTGACCGATGTCGCTCGGCGGTTCCAGGACGACCTCGCCACCCAGGCGGTCGTGCTCAGTGGCGCGCCGCACTCGTTCTCGGCCGGAATCGACCTGAAGGACGGGGCCACGTGGGAGCCGGGTGACGATGTCTACAACCGGCAGCGCTTCTCCCGCGGCGTGCGGCTCTGTCAGGCATGGGAGGACATGCCCCAGATCACGGTGACGGCGATGGAGGGGCTCGCCGTCGGGGCGGGGTGTGCCATCGCGTTGGCCTGTGACTGGCGGGTCCTGGCCGCCGACGCCTACCTGTACGTGCCCGAGGTCATGATCGGCCAGAACCTGCAATGGGGGGCTCTCCCTCGTCTCGTCACTCAGATCGGACCGTCGAGGGCCAAGCAGGTCACGTTGTTGTGCGAGAAGATGGACGCCGAGATGGCGATGGAATGGGGGCTCGTCGACCGCCTCGCCGAGCCGGGCGGAACCGTGGAGGTTGCAACCGAGATGGCGGCGAGAGCGGCGTCGATGCCCGCGGCGACGACCCGGATGGTGAAGGCGGCGGTCAACGCGACCGCCTACGCGCTCCATAAGGCCACCTCGTTCGCCGACGCCGACCAGAGCGCCCTGACCGCCACGTTCCAGGACGCCATCGACGCCCGGACCCAATTCGGTCACTGACGGGTCGCGTCCCAAGCGTCGACCGGTGGCGAGGGCGCCACTTGAGGCTGTTCGCCCTGGAGTCGACGTAGGAGATCGGGGGTTGCCGGCACTGTCGAGTGCCAACGACGAGCCGGACCCGACGATGCCCCCGGCGTCGACGTGAGAGGTCGACTCGCCGATGGCACTCCTTGCAGTTCCGCCCTACGAGCCATCCCTGTAGGCCTGACCCGCAGGTGACCGCTGAGGCGAGGCGAGTCGTGGGCAGCGAAGGACCGCAACCCCCCAACCACAAATCTTGACGAACCGGTCAAGCGGCGTCGGGTGAACCTGGCCGAAACGGCTCGAAGCGCCGGGCCGTCGGTCCGCCGTGCCAGAATGCGACGTGGCAGACGCAGCCAGTTTCGACAAGGCGTGGCGCGCAGTGACCGAGGAGCCACCGGCTGCGCATCACCTCAAGTATCTCTTGCCGCACCGGTGGGTGCGGTTCTACAGCCTTCCCAATGGGAAGCGATACGCAACGTCGGAAGCCGAGCGGCACGAGGTGCTGGGTCGAGCCCAGCGCCTCATCGAATACGTCTGCCAGAACGATGTCAACCTACTTGTCGCCACGGCTGTCGGCGGGCCAAGCGGGCAGCAGCCGTTGTTGCCAGACGCCCAACGGGCAGTTCACACCCATCCGAGCTACTGGTGCGAGGTGAGGCCGGACGGCGACGATGACGAAGAAGACTGGCCTCTGCATCTTTGGGGCAGCTGGGAACGCAAGGGCAGCGCCGTCTTGGGCGACCTCATCTCGCACGCATCCGAGTTCGAGATCTTCGGCGCACTCATCGTCGGGCCAGTCGGAGGGGTTGCCATCCATCCATACGACGGTGGCACCGACGTGTTCACTGCGAACACATCCGACCGTGACCTCGTCCGAGCAACGTTCGAAGCCTGGGCATCACCGAGAGCCGATGGTCTCTAAGTCGTACTGAACGTTGAATCCACACCCAGATGTGCAGACCCATCGCGGCGCGGGGTGACCGTGGGCGGCAAGTGCGTAGCCGCCGACGATCAGGAACTTGACCTCAGGAGCGACGCAGAACTCGATGAACTCGACGAAGTCCCTGCTCAGGATGTTCATCCACGCACTCCAGGCTCAGCTCGGTCGCCATCGCGAAACGTTCCGCGATCGGTCGGGTGCGCCAGTAGATAGGTCTTCGGCCCTCGGTCCGACGGGCAAATCTGGTCGACGCAGCTGAGGTTGTGGGTGTCAACGAACTCGTCCAGGAGCTCGTCCACGAACGATCTCTCGGTTGGTGCAACCAGCCCGTCCTTGTCCTAGCGGGGCCTACGATCGCTAGGCGGCGGAAGGCCGCCGCGGATCCCAGTACGGAATGTCGTTCGCCTCGAATCGGTGTTCGAGAGCCTCTTGGCCATGCTCGGAAAGAAATCGTGCTTCCGAATCGGTGATCGGTAGTAACCAGAGGAACTGGCCGTAGCCATCGGTCCACTCGTAGTTGAAGAGCGCCCGTTCGAAAATGGTGGGGATCGTCACGAGGAACTGGTGGCACGTTGCGTCTGGGAGCCAAGGCTCGCCGAACGAGAACGTGTGTCCGTACTCGAGCCGCTCGGTCTCTGGGTCGCAATGATAGGCACTGGCTAGCGCCAGAAGGATTGCGAGTCGCCCATCCTGTTCGCCAGAGACGATCATGAACTCGTTTCCGTGCCCAGCGTCATGGAGAACTGTCGTACAGCCAACGCTCATGTAGATCCAGAGGTCCGATTCGGGCCCTGGCCCGACGGTCGCCACCGCGATCGGCGGGATCTCCGTGGGCTCCACACCCGGGAAGGTCTGCACCTCGACTTCATGCCCCGTGAAGAAACCTGCGATGTGCCTGACGAGCTGGTCCTGTATCGGATCAAGGGCCATGGGATCGGATCCTAGAGCGGCGACAACGTTGTGCATCGAGGATTCCCTGGTGGGCTCGTCAACGGGCAGTGTGCCGCAGGTGGAGCATGGCCGCTGGTGGTGAGATGTTGATCCGCTACCGGGTGGACCTCATCTTGTTGCGGCTCGTAGAGGCGATCTCCAAGTTCTGGGAATACTGGGTACCAGCGATCGTCCTCTGATCCGGCTCGCCCCCGGGAACTCGCCGACCGATACGGTCGAGTTGCGTCGATCGAACACATGTTCGCTCCCGCACACATGTCTTGGCCCCAAGGACGGGCCCCAGCAGTGCCCCGACGTTGCCGAAGCAGTTCAAGCCGAGTCCGTCACCTGCGTGTTCTTTGGTGGGCGCTGAGGGACTCGAACCCCCGGCCCCCTCCTTGTAAGGGAGGTGCTCTAGCCAGCTGAGCTAAGCGCCCGGAAGAAGACGAGCCTACCGGTGTGCCCTCTCCCCTGCGCTGCACTTCCGGACCCGCCGCACATGCTGCCTACACTCGCGGGCCTTCGCCTGGGAGGTGGGATGAGCAGAAGCCAGCAGTTCTACATCAACGGTGAGTGGGTCGACTCCCTCGACGGCGAGCCGTTCGCCGTCATCAACCCCGCCACCGAGGAGACCGCCGACACCATCACCCTCGGCGGTGCCGCCGACGTGAACCGGGCCGTCGCTGCCGCCAGCGATGCCTTCGCCGCCTGGCGCCATACGACCGTGGACGAGCGAGCCGACCTTCTGGAGCGGGCGATCGCGATCTATCAGCGCCGCTCCGACGAATTCGCCTGGGCCATGACCACCGAGATGGGTGTGCCGATCACCTACTCCCGTGACGTGCAGGCCCCGTGCGGCGACGGCCACATGCAATCGACACTCGACGCCCTCCGCGCCCACGCCTTCGAACGCCCAAGCGACCGCGGCGGCAGCACCCTCGTCGACCAGCCCATCGGCGTGTGCGGCCTCATCACCCCGTGGAACTGGCCGGTCAACCAGGTGGTGGTGAAGGTCGCCCCCGCCCTCGCCGCCGGTTGCACCATGGTGCTCAAGCCGAGCGAACAGTCGCCCCTGTCGGCCCACCTGTTCGCCGAGGTGCTCGACGAGGCAGGCTTCCCGCCGGGCGTGTTCAACCTCATCCATGGCGACGGGGCCGGTGTCGGCACCGCGCTCACCACCCACCCCAGCGTCGACATGATCTCGTTCACCGGCTCGACCAGAGCGGGCGTTGCCATCACCAAGGCCGCCGCCGACACGGTCAAGCGCGTGGCCCTTGAACTCGGCGGCAAGTCGCCCAACCTCCTCTTCGCCGACGCCGACCTCGACGCCGCCGTTGCGTTCAGCGTCGACTCGTGCTTCAGCAACAGCGGTCAGACCTGCGATGCCCCCACCCGCCTCCTCGTGGAACGCAGTGTGCACAACGAGGTGATCGACCGCATCGCCGCCGTCGCCGCCGCAACCACCGTTGGCGACCCGGCAACCGAGGGCGATCACCTGGGCCCCCTCGTGAGCGAGCAGCAGTTCCATCGGGTGCAGAACCTCATCGAGGTTGGCACGGATGAGCCGACCACCGTGGTCCACGGCGGGGCCGGACGGCCCGACGGGTTCGAGCGTGGCTACTTCGTGCGCCCCACCGTGTTCGCCAACGTTGAGAACGACTTCCGCATCGCCCAGGAAGAGGTGTTCGGCCCCGTGCTTGCGGTGATCCCGTTCGACGACGAGGCCGAGGGCATCCGCATCGCCAACGACACTCCCTACGGCCTTGGCGCATTCATCCAGACTGGCGACCCCGACCGCGCCGCCCGGGTGGCCCGCCGCCTGGACGCCGGCAACGTGTCGATCAACGGTGCCGCCTACGACTACGACGTACCCTTCGGCGGCGTGAAGCAGTCGGGCAACGGTCGCGAGAACGGCGCCCTCGGGCTCGAGGAGTACCTCGAAACCAAGGCCATCACGATTTGACCCATTTTCAAAGCTGCGCGTGAGATTCCGGGGTGCCAGTTGGTGCGAACCACCTGGCAGGGAAGGGTCGTGACGCTGCCTCGACATCCGACACGGCTCTGTCACTGAATGGCAACTCCTGTCGTGACGACCAGTCCTACGATGGAGATCCCCTCAACGCTGTAGAGATGAGACGCCGTGTCCGACACAGCCCAATCGCGCCCCGCCCTGCGATTCGTGGTTCCTCTTCTCGTTGTGTTGGCCGCGCTCGCAATCGTGGCGATGGCCGCTGACCTGGCCCAGTCGGACTCGTCACTGGCCGGTGGCTCCGCCACACTCGACATTCAGGCCGATCACTACGCCTTTGCCCCCGGCACCTGTGTGGTGTCGGCGGACGGCTTCGTGGTGTCGGGCTCGGGCACGTTCCAGTCGGAGCGGTTCTGGGTGAACGCCTCGGCCAGCACCATCCAGATCGCCGTTGGGGTGGAGAGTGAACTCGACACACCACCCGACGATCAGCTGTGGCTCACCAGTGTGGGTGACGTCGAGTGGCGGCGCACGGCCGATCAAGGCATCGAGGCCGACGCGGACCTGGTCGACAGCCGCAATCCCGACGCCAGCGCCATTCCCGGCCACTTCGAGGTCCGCTGCGACAACGACGTGTGAGCTGCGGAGCAGCTCACCCAGAGTTTCGACATCGTCGAAACTCCCCGACGTGGGGCCTCGTATGGGGCATCACGGGACGTGGGGCCTCGTATGGGACACGGCGGGGTGCTGACCGCTGGGATCTGGCAGCCCGATCAGGGCCAGGTGGATTGCATCTCCAGCACCTGGTCGAGCAGCTCGGGGGTGGCGGCGGCCACCGGGGCGCGAGCCTCGTCGGAATAGGTGAGCAAGTCCCGGCCGAAGGCGTCCACGACGGGCACACCCGACTCCTGACAAACCAGCCAGGCGCCCAGGTAGTCCCACACCCGGTGCCGACGCGAAACGTCGACATAGGCGTCGAAGGAACCCGCCGCAATCGCACAGAGGTCGAGCGCGGCCGCCCCGTAGGTGCGGTACTGGTTCCAACCCCCGTGTTCGGGCGGCAGACCGGCGAACGCCACCATTGCCTCGCTGAGTTCGGTGCACCCGCTCGGCACCAGATCCGTCAGCTCGGCTTCAGCGCCTTCGCCCCGCACCGCCCGGAACCGCTCACCGGTGGCGAGATTCACCACATCGGCCACCACCGGCCCGTGCACGTCCACCACACACAGGCTCGTGGCGTACCAGGGCAGATCGCGAGAGGCGTTTGTGGAACCGTCGATCGGGTCGACCACGACGAGTAGGTCGCCCTCGCCCGTCACTCCCGACTCCTCGCTCAGCACCTGAAATCCAGCCTCATGGAGCCCAGGCACGAGGATCTCGTCGGCCACCACGTCGTGCGTGTACTGATCGCTGCGAGCGCCCGAGTTGCCCCAGTCATCGAGGTCTGACAGGGCGTCGGCCAGCTCCGCGACGAGGTCGCCGAATACCTCGAAGATGTCCTCTGGGCTCATGGCCGAGCAGCCAGGCGGACGCCTGCAATGAGATTCGTGTGAACGCCGTTGATTCGCACCATCTACTCCCTGGGCGGCCGATGGGAACGGCGCCGCGGTCACACTATGCGACCAGGATGCCTCTTTGTCGTATGGACGTGGCAGGCTTATGACCAGGAGGAGTATTGCCTTGGCCATCATCGACGTACCGGGGTTCGTGGCTGATCTGAAGGACCACGCCAACGACCACGGCTTCCACGTTCACGACGAGAGCCACTTCGTCGAGACGTACTCCATGCGCCAGTCGTGGGAGGTGCACCTCCACCCCGAGCGGGCCTGTGGCGGGCCGCTCGACCTGCTCCTCGCGATCGAGATGGATCCCCGTGTACTCCTCGCCTTCGAGGACAGGATGCTCGATCTGCCCGAGGACGCCGAGCCACCGTCAGGATTCGCATTCCCACTGATCTTCACGTGGGCCCTGCCGCCGCTGCGTGACGCCCCTGACCTCCTGGTGCTCGCCACCGACCTGGCTGGCATCGGCGGCTCCGAGTTGCCGCTCAAGGTCCAGGCGATCGACTCCACCCACGACGTGATCGACGCCCCAGAGCGCACCCTCGTGATCGGTGCCCGCATCGAGATCGGGCTCGACGACCTCTTCATGCACCGAGAGAACCTGTGCGACGTGTTCGATCGCTGCCACGCCGTGAGTGAGTTCCTGCTCGACCGGGCCCCGGTCTGGCTGGACGACGTGTAGCGGCCGGAGGCCGCTACACGGAGTTTCGGCAGGAGCCGAAACTCGTGGACGTAGACCCTCGTATGGGACATGGCCTGGCGTGTGAGCTGCGGAGCAGCTCACCTGGAGTGGACGTAGACCCTCGTATGGGACACGGACTGACGTGTGAGCATGCGGAGGCGGGCGATCTGCTGATTATGGACCGGTGGTCCACAACGAGAAATCGGAGCACGCCCGCACAGATGAGGCAGCGGGCGGCAGGGCAGGCCGGGCGGCCGGGGTCACCGGCAGGCCCTAACGACCGCCGGTCACGTTGAGGAGCGCTCCGGTCACGTAGCTCGACGCATCCGACAACAGCCACCAGATCACGTCGGCCACTTCCTCGGCTGAGCCGCCTCGCTGCATCGGCACCTGCGGTGCCAACCGATCCACCCGCCCCGGCTCCCCGCTCGACGCGTGAATGTCGGTGAGGATCAACCCAGGCCGCACAGCATTGACCCGCACACCCTCGGTGCCGATCTCCTTGGCCAGACCGATCGTCATCGTGTCGAGCGCCCCTTTGGTGGCCGCGTAGTCGATGAACTCGTTCGGGCTTCCCAGGTAGGCGGCCGCTGAGCTCACGTTCACGATCGAGCCCCCCGCTCCCCCGTGGGCGGTCGACATCGCCTTCACGGCCTCGCGAGCCACGAGGAATGCCCCGATCACGTTGACGGCCATCACCTCCTCCAGCCGCTGCACCGAGAAGGTGTCGAGCCGGGCCTGGGTATGGAGGATGCCGGCGTTGTTCACCACCCCCGTGACCGGTCCGAGCTGTTCGGCGGCGGTGGTGAACAGCGCCTGCACGTCACCCTCGTCGGCCACATCCCCAGCCAGAGCGAAGGCCTGGCGGCCCTCGGCCTCGCACGCCGCCACCACCTCTGATGCCGCATCGGCGTTCGATCGGAAGTTGATGGCAACGTCCATCCCGTTTCGCGCCGCAAGCTGCGCCGCGGCCGCTCCGATCCCTCGGCTGCCACCCGTGATCACCACAACTCCACTCATGGCCCCAACCTACTGCTGCGGCCCGACTCCGAAGAGGAGCGTGTCCGACCAGTAGCCTCGAATGTGGATCCCGTTCGTTGTCGTTCCCTCCACGAGATGCCTGTCACGCCCACGATCACCTACCCGGCTGAACTGCCGATCTCCGAGCGCCGTGCCGAGCTGCTCGAGCTCATTCGCGACCACCAGGTGGTTGTGGTCGCCGGCGAGACCGGATCGGGCAAGAGCACGCAGATCCCGAAACTGTGCCTCGAACTCGGCCGGGGCAACGGCGCCTTCATCGGCCACACCCAGCCCCGCCGCCTCGCCGCTCGGGCCATCGCCGAGCGTCTCTCGGACGAACTCGGCACCTCGCTCGGCGAAACCGTCGGCTACACGGTGCGCTTCAACGACCGGGTCGGCGACGGCACCCAGGTCAAGGTCATGACCGACGGCATCCTGCTCGCCGAGATTCCCCGTGACCGGAACCTCAGCCGCTACGACACGATCATCATCGACGAGGCCCACGAGCGCAGCCTGAACATCGACTTCATCCTCGGCTACCTCAAGCAGCTCCTTCCCCGCCGCCCCGATCTGAAGGTGATCATCACCTCGGCCACGATCGACACGGCCCGGTTCTCCGAACACTTCGATGATGCCCCCGTGGTTGAGGTGTCGGGCCGCGCCTACCCGGTGGACGTGGAGTATGAGCCCCTCGACGGGCCGACCGTCGACGAGCCGAGGGATCAGAACGACGGCATCGCCGACGCTGTCCGAAGCCTGTGGCGCCGCACCGACGGCGACATCCTCGTGTTCTGCAGCGGCGAGCGCGAGATCCGCGATGCCGTCGACACCGTGGGTGAGATGGGCCTCCACGGCCTCGAGATCCTCCCGCTCTACGCCCGTCTGTCGGCCGCCGAACAGCATCGGGTGTTCGCCAACCACGACAAGCGACGAGTGGTGATTGCCACCAACGTGGCCGAAACGTCGATCACGGTGCCCGGTATCCGCAGCGTGATCGACACCGGCACCGCCCGCATTTCTCGCTACAGCCACCGCACCAAGGTGCAGCGGCTCCCGATCGAGGCCATCTCCCAGGCGTCGGCCGACCAGCGGGCCGGGCGCTGTGGGCGGCTCGGCCCCGGCATCTGCATCCGTCTCTACAGCGAGGACGACTACGCATCCCGCCCGGAGTTCACCGAGCCCGAGATCCGCCGCACCAACCTCGCCTCGGTCATCCTGCGTATGGCCTCACTCGGCCTGGGCGACATCGACGAGTTCCCGTTCGTCGATCGCCCTGAACCCCGAGCCATCCGCGACGGCATCGACCTGCTGGACGAGCTCGATGCCCTCGACCCCGACCCGGAACTCGTCGGCACCCGAAAATGGCTGACGCCCACCGGGCGCGACCTGGCCCGGATACCCGTCGACCCTCGCTACGGGCGCATGCTGCTCGAAGCCGACCACAACGGCTGCCTCGACGAGGTGATGGTCATCGTGGCCGGGCTCTCCGTCCAAGACCCACGGGAGCGGCCGAGCGACCGGCAGCAGGTGGCCGACGAGTCGCACCGCCGCTTCGCCGACCCAGACTCCGACTTCCTGTCGTACCTGAACCTCTGGAGCTACCTGCGTACCGCCCGCCGCGACCGCACCCGGAACCAGTTTCGCCGCCTCTGCAAGCGGGAGTTCCTCAACTACAACCGGATCGTGGAGTGGCAGGACATACACGCCCAGCTCCGGGACGTGGCCCGCGACCTCAAGCTCCGCCCGTCGGGCCACGAACGGGCCGACGGCCGCGGCGCCCGCCCCAAGGGCAACGGAGACACATCTCGCGGTAGCCGTCGGCGCCGAACGAGCCGGGGCCGCGCCGACGACGACAGTCAGGCCACCGCCGCCACCGAGGTGGATCCAGATCGCTTCGGTGGGGCCGACCACCGAGCCAAGATCCACATGTCGATTCTGTCGGGCCTGCTGTCCCAGATCGGCAACAAGGTCGAACGCGACCAGAAGAGCACCCGCGGCGGCAGCGGCAGTGGAGGCAACCGGCGACGCCAACGTGCGGAGTACGACGGCGCCCGCAGCGCCCGATTCGCCATCGCCCCCGGCTCCGCCATCGGCAACCAGGCGCCCAAGTGGGTGATGGCAGCCGAGCTCGTGGAGACCAACCGGCTCTGGGCGCGCACCGTGGCCGGCGTGCACCCCGACTGGATCGAGGATCAAGGCGGGCACCTCGCCCGCTACTCCTACGGCGAACCCTGGTGGGATGCCGAGCGTGGTTCGGCCTCTGTCACCGAACGCGTCACGCTGTTCGGGCTCACCCTCGCGGCCAACCGGCGGGTGCAGCTGTCGCGGGTGAACGAGTCGCTCGCCCGAGAGATGTTCATCCAGCACGCGCTCATCGAGGGAGACTGGAACGCCACCCACGACTTCGTCGCTCACAACCGGGCGGTGCGAGCCGAGATCGCCGAGCTGGAGGCCCGCAGCCGCCGCCGCGACCTCGTGGTGGAGGCGGCCGCACTGTTCGCATTCTACGACGAGCGCATCCCGGCCAACGTGGTCGGCGCTGGTCATTTCAACCGCTGGTGGAAGCAACAACGCCGCCGCAATGCCCGCGTGCTCGACCTCTCGCCCGAGATCTTGCTCAGGGCCGGCGACGACGGGATCGACCCCGACGACTTCCCGGAGTCGTGGATCGTCGACGGGATCGATCTCGAACTGGCCTACGAGTTCGATCCAGCCAGTCACCTCGACGGTGTGAGCGTGATCGTGCCGGTGGAGGTGCTCAACCAGCTGAGCGCCTCGCCGTTCACCTGGACGGTGCCGGGGCTGCGGGCCGAGCTCATCGGTGCGCTCACCAAAACGCTGCCCAAGGACGCCCGACGGTCGCTCACCCCCATCAACGACACCGTCGATGCCGTGATCGCCGAACTCGACCCCGACGGCTCCCAGTCGCTGCCCGAGGCGCTGGCGAACCGGCTCGGCCATCGAGCCGGCCTGGTGATCCGCCCCGACGCCTTCGACCTCGACCGGGTGCCCGGCTATCTCATGCCAACGTTCCGGGTGGTCAACGAGAACTACGAACTTCTCGCCGAGGGCAAGGACCTCGCCGACGTACGCCGCCGGCTCGACGAGGACGTGCGCACCACGATCTCGGCCATCGCTGGCCGCCACGACGACTGGGAGCGCGACGGGCTCACCAGATGGGACTTCGGTCCACTCCCCCGCGTGGTCGACATCGGCCCGGTCAAGGCCTATCCCAGCCTGGTCGACAACGACGCCACTGTGTCGATCCGCCTCCACCCGTCGCAGGCCGAACAGGACGAGGCAATGTGGCTCGGCGTGCGCCGGCTGCTACGGCTCAACATGGCGAACCCGGTGCGCCAGCTCGACGGGCTTCTCAGTGATCGCACCAAGTTGCAGCTCACGTCGGGGATCGTCCAATCACGAGCCGAGTGGTACAACGACGCGATCGCGTCGGCCCTCGACGAGGTGATCGCAACCAACGGTGGCCCTCCGTGGACCCCGGACGACTTCGACCAGCTCGTGCAGACCTCACGGCAGGAGCTGCCGACCCTCCTCGAACAGACCGCCGGAGCAGTCACCGACCTGGCGGCTGAACTCGCCGTCATCTACGACAAGCTCGACCATCTCACCTCGGAGAGCTACCGGGTGTCGACCGACGATGTGCGGGCCCACCTCGCCCGCCTCGCCTACCCGGGCATGATGGCCGGCGTGGGGATACCCCGCCACGAGGACGTGATCCGATACCTGCAGGGCATCGTGCGCCGCCTCGACGGGCTCACGAAGAACCCGACCCGCGATCTCGAATCACTGGCGGTGTGCCGGCGCCTCGACAACGATCTCGCTGCCCTGATTCACACCCAGGGGCCATCCGAGCTGGCCGAGGAGATCACCTGGATGCTCGAAGAACTCCGTGTTGGCCTGTTCGCCCAGGGTCTCGGCACGGCAGGCAAGATCAGCGAGAAACGGGTGCGGCGGGCGCTCAACGAGCTCGCAACCCGCTGAGAACGGCGACGCGTCAGCTCGGCTCGCCCAGGTGACGCCGAGCGGCAGCCCCCAAGTCGTCGAGCAGCGCCACGGTGGTGTCGACACCTGGGCCAAGCTGGAAGAACACATGCACCATGCCGGCGTAGTCGGCGTGGGTCGCGTCGACCCCCGCCGCCCGCAGCGCCTCGGCGTAGGCAATGCCCTCGTCGCGGAGCGGATCGAACTCAGCGGTGGCTACCACGGCTGGTGCCACTCCGGCGAGCGACGGCGCCAGCAACGGCGATGCCCGAACGTCGGCCCTGTCGGCGTCGGCTGCGAAGTAGTGGTCGGCGAACCAGGTGATCGCCTCGGTGGTGAGCACGTACCCCGCCCCGTTGGCCGCCCGGCTGGCGAACCGATCGTGAGCCTCTGCCCGCTGGTCCACCACCGGGTAGACGAGCAGCTGCACTGCCAGGTCGAGCCCGACGTCGCGGGCGAGCAGCGCCATCACCGCCGCCAGATTGCCACCAGCCGAGTCGCCCCCAACGCCGATCGGGGCGTCGGCGGCAACGCCGAGATCAGTCCGCTTCGCCGCCACCCATTCCAGCGCCGCCCACGAATCATCCACCGCTGCAGGGAACCGATGCTCGGGCCCGAGCCGGTAGTCAACCGACACCACGCGCGCGCCCGATCGGGCCGCCAGCTGCCGGCACTGCTCGTCGTGGGTGTCGAGCGTGCCGATGCAGAAACCGCCACCGTGATAGAAGACGAGCACGCCGCCAGAAGCTGGCGAGGGCTCATAGATACGCAACGGGATGTCGCCCGCCGGCCCTGGCGCGACCATGTCCCGGACTGCCATGTCGGGTCCGGGCGGCACGTGGCCCACGAGCGCGGCGTAGCCTTCGCGCCGCATCTCGGCCGTCTGATCCGCTACGGGCGGCGCCTCGAGGGCAGCCGCGTTGACAAGATCGACAATGGGCTGGATCTGGGGGTCGAGCGTCATGGCGGCCCAAACTAGGCCGCCATGACTCGCTCGGTCGATTGGAGGGTCAGTCGATGGGAAGCCGGGCGAACAGTTCCACCTTGGCTTCCTCGAAGTCTTCCTCGCTGATGGTGCCGGCCTCGCGTCGGTTATGGAGCTCCTCGATGAGCTCCAGCAGTTGGGCGGCAGACAGCTCGCCCTCTCCCGGGATCAGGCCCGCAGCGTCACCGGTGGGAACCTCGACGGGTTCCAACTCGGCGGCTGCCTTGCGCTCGGCTCGCTCGGCCCGCTTGTTGGCCGCGCGCTCCTTCTTTGCCTTGTCCCGCTGCAGTTTGGCGAAGCTCGAACGTTGTTTTGCCATGACGAGCTCCTCGCACCTCGTGAACAGTCTCGAGTATCGGCGCGTCCGTACCCGGACCTTCACCGAAAACACCCGAAGCGTTCAAGGGTAGAGGATCAGCGGGTTACTCCTGCGTCACATGAGGCGATTTGTCCAAGGCCCACCGATTCAGCGCTCGATCGTCGTGATGGCGTG
Source organism: Actinomycetota bacterium (assembly GCA_039029735.1). Classification (GTDB taxonomy): domain Bacteria; phylum Actinomycetota; class Acidimicrobiia; order Acidimicrobiales; family SZUA-35; genus CADEDH01. The sequence goes on from JBCCFL010000058.1 coordinate 34,384, forward strand.
GTCAACGGCCTCGACGGCTCGATCCAGGTCAGCGTCGGTCACCGGCAGCGAGAGTGCGATGAAACCTCGGCGTGCGATGTAGATCCCACGGTCGAGCA
>JBCCFL010000059.1:0-34436 GCA_039029735.1 Actinomycetota bacterium
CCCCGGCGGTGCGGCTAGAACAGCCCGCCCACCCAGACCGCGCCCTCGACCAGGCGCCATCCGAGATAGGCCACCAGTGCCGCCACCATGACCCAGAAGTGCCACGGCGCTCGCGTTGGGGGCTGGGCGGCAGCGGCCATGTCGGCGGCGTCGACCTCGGTGGAACACGTTGGACAGGTGCCGTCGGTCTTCACTGAGTTCGGAGCGAGATAGCTGTCACACGAGTCGCACCACGGCATCTCCCCCAGCCTACGGCGGTTGCCTCTGCGACAACCTGTGACCGGTGGCAGTTCAGCCGTCGAGCAGGCCGTCCACCAGCTCGTCGGAGAAGCAGTCAACGATCTGTTGCTCCACCTCCGGGCCGGTCTGGGAGCCGAAGAGCCCAATGCCGGCGATGTCGTCGAGCGACAGGTTGGCGTGCAGACAGTCCACGGTGGCGGGGTCGAGATCGACACCACTCGCGGTGAGCCCGTCAAGGATCTCCACCAGGCTCACGCAATACAGCGCCCTGGCGAAGATCTCATGGTCCTCTGAGAGGCCCATGGCCGCCAGCGTCGCAACAGGATCGTCGAGCTCGGCGCCGCGGTCGGCGGCGATCGGGTTCAGCAGGCTCTGGTCGATCTGGCCGACGTAGCGGGCAAGGCACTCGACATGTCGGGCCTGGGGCCCGTCGGAACTGTCGGTGGGCCCAAACGCTGCGGAGAGCACCCACTCGGCGAGGGCCTCGTCTCCAGGGGCCTCGTCTCCACGGGCCTCGTCTCCACGGGCCTCGCCGGCCACGGGCACGGGCTCCTCGAACGGTAGGTCCTCGGTGGCCGTCGCCTCACCACAACCAGCGAGCCCCACGACGCAGAGCAAGAGAAGAGCAACGATGTGCCTGACCACCGCCGAAGTGTCGGATCACGCGGCCCCGAGCTTGAGAACGGGAGCGTTCAGGCCCGCCTGATCACGAGCCGGACCTGCGGAGCAGCTCCTCACCGAGTTCGCCTCCGGCGAACATCGCCCGCCGTAACAGTCGTAAGGGTTCAGGCCCGCCTGATCACGAGCCGGACCTGCGGAGCAGCTCCTCACCGAGTTCGCCTCCGGCGAACATCGCCCGCCGTAACAGTCGTAGGGGTTCAGGCGCGCCTGATCACGAGGACGGCCACGTCGTCGGAGATGGGGCCGCCGGCAAAGTCACGAGCAGCTTCGAGCAGCACCTTCGTCATCACGTCAGGCGACGCAGTGGGGTCGCGGCGAATCATCGACGCCACGCCGTCCTCGCCGAACAGCACGTCACCGTTGCGAGCCTCGGCGAGCCCGTCGGTGTAGAGCACGGCCACATCGTCAAGCTCCCACGGGAGCTCTCGGGAGTGATAGTGCGACGAGTCCACCAGCATCAGGAGCGGCCCGGTGGCACCGAGGGGCCGCACCTCACGGCCGTGCCACACGAATGCGGCCGGATGGCCGGCCGAGGCGTAGCGCAGCGTTTCGGCGTCGGAGTCGAACACGAGCACGCACAGCGAGATGAACTCCTCGCCGCGCTCGAGCACGGTCATGTTGGCGTTCAGCTGTTCGAGTGCCTGGCCGGGATCGCGGAACTGCAACAGGAAGGCCCGGAGCAGGTACTTGGCCTGAAGGGCGGTGATGGAGGGCTCGATGCCGTGACCGGTGACGTCGCCGATCACGGCGGCCACCCGATGGTCGTCGACGCGGAACACGTCGTAGAAGTCGCCCGACATCACACCCGAACCGGCCTGGTAGGCCTGGCCGATCTCAAACCCTGGCATCTCCGGCAGGGTCGATGGCGCCAGACGGGCCGCCCACTGAAGTGGGGCCAGCTCTTCCTGGCTCAGCACCTCACGGGCCTTGCGCTCGACCTCGGTGCGCGACGCCGCGATCCGGGCCACCTCGTATCGCGACGCCCGGCCCGCGAGCGCGACGCCGGCGGGCACCGCCAGCAACGACACGGCCAGTGCCGGCCACAGGCCGACATCGGCCAGAGCCAGGATCACCAACGCCACCGAGGCAATGGCGGTGAAGATTGCCGATTCGATGTCGCGTCGGTAGTCGCTGTTGGCCAGACGCCAGATGTCGGGGTCGATCTGCTCACCCTCCAGGCGCGACACGACCCGCCGACGATCAAGGGCGGCCCGGGCCCAGAACACGGCGGCGGCTGCGCACACGACGGCGGCGACGAGTGGGATCAGCCGATCCATAGCTGACCAGGCTACCCGCGCCGTGGGACGGCGTTCAGAACAAGTTGGCCGACGCCACTATCTGACTGCGGTCTGAATACCAAGCACCGCCACGGTTACCGCTTGGTCACCGCTGTGACCAGGAAGATCACTCCGAACGGCGCCGAACTCGCAGTTTGATCGGCGTGGGACCAAAGTCGAACGCCTCGCGCAGCTTCCGCTCCAGATACCGCATGTAGGAGTCGGGAATGGTCCGGTTGGCGAATAATGTGAACGTCGGCGGATCGGTTGCGCCCTGGGTGGCATACAGCACTCGAGCCCCACCCGGCGCCGGCTGCGCCTGCTGGGCGGCCCTGATGATGTCGTTCACCTTCCGGGTCGGTGCCCGGGTCTGGTAGGCGTCGATGGCGATGCCCATCGAGGGCACGAGCTTCTGCACGCCCCGGCCCGACAACGCCGAGATGCGATGCGACGGCACCTCGGGCAGGAATCCGAGCTTGCGGGTCATCTGCACCGAGAGTGCTTCGCGCTGCTCGGTATTGATCAGATCGGTCTTGTTCAGCACCACCACGATCGGGCAGCCAGCAGCGTCGACACGCTCAGCAAGGCGCTGGTCCTGGCCGGTGATGCCTTCGGTGGCGTCGATCACGAGCAGGGCCACGTCGGCGGTGTCGACCGAGCGGAGGGCGCGCACCACGGAGTAGTACTCCGTGTCCTCGTCGATCCGGCTGCGACGGCGCATCCCGGCCGTGTCGAGGAACCGGATCGGACCGTGCTCGGTCTCCACCACGGTGTCAACCGTGTCGCGGGTGGTGCCCGGCATGTCGTGCACGACCGAGCGTTCCTCTCCGATCAGTCGGTTGAACAGCGTGGACTTGCCAACGTTGGGCCGACCGACGAGGGCAATCGAGAAGATCCGTTCCTCGGCGTCGTCGGGGTCGACGCCGGTACCGTTCTCGCCGGCTCGACCAGCTCCGGCCTCCTCGGGCAGCACATCAACCACGGCGTCGAGGAGATCGCCGACGCCCCGGCCGTGCAGGGAACTCACTGGGTACGGGTCGCCGAGCCCGAGGGCAACGAGATCCCAGATGACGGCCTGGTGTGACGAATCGTCGATCTTGTTGGCCACGACGAGGAGCGGGAGGTCGGTGCCGCGCAGCCGGCGCGCCATCTGCTCGTCCTCGTCGGTGACACCGACCATGGCATCGACCACGAACAGCACCACGTCAGCGTCGTCGAGAGCCGACTCGGACTGTCGTGACACCTTGTTCTCGAGATCGCTGCCGCGGGCCAGCCAGCCGCCGGTGTCGACCAGCGTGAAGAACCTCCCCGCCCAGTCGGCCTCGACCTCCTTGCGGTCGCGGGTGACCCCGGGGCGTTCCTCCACGATCGCCTCGCGGCGACCGATGACTCGGTTGAGCAACGTTGACTTGCCCACGTTGGGCCGACCGACAATCACCACCCGGGGACGATTCGATGCATCGTTCATGCGGCAACCCCAGTCGGTCGGTTCTCGAGGGCGGCCCGCAGGGCAGTGCCGCTGGTGCGGACGATCTCGACCGGCCGCGGCAGGTCGTCGAGGCCCGTGCCGTCGAGGAAGCGCCCCTCGGACAGACACACGTCGGGCAGCAGATACCGATGGCCTTCGGGCTCGGCAGCCAGTACCCGGGCGATGTCTTCGCCAACAAGGAGGCCGGTGACGGCGATGTTGCCGCCGAAGAACCGGTTCTCCACCACGACGAGGCGAGCCGACGCCACGCTGCCACTGGCCTCGGCCGTCCACTGATCGAGGATCGGGCCGATGATGCGCGCCCCATACTCGCTCGTGATCACCCCGATCGGTGCCGATCGTCGCGGTCGGAGGGTCACGGGCTGAGCCACGGCCACGGCGGACCCGCCGTTGGCACCAGCATCGACGTCAGCTGCGGCCGACGCGGGAGCGGGAGCCAGGCGGGGCGCCCGGTACCCCTCGGCCGGAGCCCCGTCGACCGAGGCGAAGAATCCCGACTTCGGAGTGAGCTCGTCGTCGCTCAGACCGACGAACTCAAGCTGGAAGTTCCGAGCCATGCCGATGCCGTCCTCGTGCATGGGAAAGCCCTCGTAGGTGTCAGCGTCGGGGAAGGCCGCGTTGGCCAACAGGTAGTACTCGTCGGCGGCGAAGACCAACCGATGGCCCAGGAGCTCGGAGTAGGTCTGCTGCCAGTCAGCCACGATCTCGATCACGGCCCGAGCCTCGTCACGGGTGTGGAACCGCATGCCCGGCTCGTTGGAGTGGTCGCTCACGCCGAGCGGCACCACCGCGAGGCTGGCGAGTTCGGGGAAGCGGTCGAGCACGCCGGTGAGCGTGTCGTCGAGCACGGCACCGTCGTTGATCCCGGGGCACACCACCACCTGGCCGTGCACCTCGACGCCGTGGTCGAGCAGAGCCCGCAGCCAGCGCAGGCTCATGGCCCCTCGGCGGTTGCGCAGCAGCTCGGCCCGCACGTCGGGGTCGGTGGCGTGGATGCTCACGTACAGCGGCGACAGGCCCTCGGTGACCACCCGTTCGAGATCAGCCTCGGTGAAGCGGGTGAGGGTGGTGAAGTTCCCGTAGAGGAACGACAAGCGATAGTCGTCGTCCTTCAAGTAGAGGCTCTTGCGCATTCCTGGCGGCAGTTGGTAGATGAAGCAGAACGAGCAGTGGTTGTCGCAGGTTCGCACCTGGTCGAACAGCGCGGCCTGCACCTCGACACCAAGCGGTTCACCGTCTCCCTTGGTGACCTCCACGGTTCGAGCCAAACCGCCCCGGTCGACTTCGAGGCTCACCTCGGGCTCGTCGACGAGCAGCTGGTAGCGAATCACGTCGCGCGGCACTTCCCCGTTGATCGACACGAGGGTGTCGCCAACGCGCAGCCCGGCCCGATCGGCGGGAGAACCGCCGCGAACCGCAGTCACCTGGGGAAAAGTCACCCCCTCAAGGCTAGGGCGCTCGATCGCCGGCGCCCCTCGGTGCCGGGGCCGTCCGACCAGTCAGGACGGGGGGCGCGGCCGTAGAATTGGCCGGGTGACCACGTCGCCCTCCCCCACGACCTCCCCTTCCGCCGCTGGCGTCGACAAGGTGCTGCTGTGCGCCCCCCGAGGCTTCTGCGCCGGTGTGGAGATGGCCATCAAGGCGTTGTCGTGGATGGTGCGCTCGTTCGAGCCCCCCGTGTACTGCTATCACGAGATCGTCCACAACAAGCTGGTCGTCGACCGCTTCGTCGAACGGGGTGTGATCTTCGTGGACGACATCGAGGAGGTGCCCGAGGGGCGGCCGATCATGTTGTCGGCCCACGGCTCGGCGCCTGCGGTGGTGAAGGCCGCCACCGAGCGCGGCAGCTACGTGGTCGACGCCGTCTGCCCGCTGGTCACCAAGGTGCACCACGAGGTGAAGGTCCGGGCCGGCAAGGGCTACCAGATCGTGTACATCGGCCATGAGGGCCATGAGGAGGCAGTGGGCACCATGGCCGTTGCCCCCGACTCGATCCACCGGGTGGAATCGGTGGAGGACGTGGCGTCCCTGCCGGACTTCGACCAGCCGACCGCGCTGCTGGCCCAGACCACGCTCAGCCACCGGGACTGGGCCAGCGTGGCCGACGCCGCCCAGGAGCGCTACCCCGACCTGTTCACACCGAGCCGCAGCGATCTCTGCTTCGCCACCACGAATCGCCAGTCGGCGCTGATGCAGGTGGCCGATCGCTGTGACGCCTTCGTGGTGATCGGCTCGGCCAATTCGTCGAACACCAACGCCCTGGCCCAGCTCGCAACCGAGGCCGGCTGTGAGCGCGTGTTCCGGGTGAACGGCCCCGACGAACTGCCGTCGGACCTGAGCGGCGTGATCGGCGTGACCGCCGGCGCGTCCGCCCCGGAGGACATCGTGCAGGCCGTGATCGCCTTCCTCGCCCCCACCAACGGCGTCGAGGAGGTCACGATCACCTCGGAGGACGAGTATTTCCCACCCCCTCGCAATCTGCGCCAGCTCTTGCAGACGCTCGACGTGATCACCACGCTGGGCCTGGGCGGCTCGGTGCCGGAACGGCCGTCGCTCAACGACCGCCAGGTGGGAGCCTCCGACGTACTCGCCACCCTGTAGCGGCCTACGCCTGATCGAGCCGTGAACGGAATCAGCACCAGTTAGCCTCGCCCTTGTGGGCGGCGAAATCGGGGGGACCGTAGTGGTGGCGACGTGTGCCGTCGCCGGCGCGATCGCGCTGGTAGCCGCCGTCGACGACGCCCGCACGCATCTCCTGCGCGACCGTCACACCCGCCGCATCGCCGTAGTGTTCGCAATCGGGATCGCCGTCGACGCCCTCTGGCCCGAGCGTCACGGCATCGCGATCGCCAGCTTGGTGTGGGGCGTCGCCGTGTTCTGCGGGCCCTGGCTGGTATTCCATCTGATTCGCCCCCACGACGTGGGCCGAGGGGACGTGAAGTACACCGCAGCGCTCGGCCTCGGCCTCGGCTGGGTCGACGCCGCGGCCGCGACCGGGGCACTCGTGCTGGTGATCGTGTTCGGAGCGATACACGCCCTCGTGGTCCTCGTTCGCACCCGGTCGCGTCGAGAGCCGGTCCCGCTGGGGCCGTCGATCTTCGCTGCGTGGGCTCTCACCACCGTGCTGCGCCTCACGGGTTGAGGTGTGTCAGCACGGCAGCCGAGAGGGGCGACTAGACCCCAGCGGCGATCTGCGCCTCGTCGAAGAGCTCCTGGAGGCGATCGTGCAGCTCGGCGGTGGTCGCCTTCACCTCGGACCGCTTGACTCGCTCGCCCTCGGCCCGCTCCCGGGGATGGATGGGCTCGCCCACGATCAACACGAGCTTCTTGGGTGACGGGAGGTATCGGCCCTTCGACAGCGCTCGCTCCCCGCCGCCGATCCCAACGGGCACGATTGGCACCCCGGTGCGATGCGACAGGAACGACGCCCCCTCCTTGAGTTCCTGCACCACCGGCCCCTCCTGGCGCGTGCTCTCGGGGAAGACGGCCAGGGGCTCGCCGTTGCGCAGGATCCACTCGGCGAGGCGCATCGCCTGGCGATCCGTGGCCGACCGTTCCACCGGAAAACCGCCCATCGCCCGCAGAAACCATCCGAGGCCGGGCGTGTTGAAGTACGACTCAGCGCCCATGTAGCGCAGCACTCGTGGCCCGGCGAGCGAGACCGCAGGGGTGTCCACGATCGAGCGGTGGCCACCGGGGGCGAGCACGAAGCCACCGGCGTTCGGCAGGTTCTCACGACCGCGGACCTCCAGACGGAAGTAGCTCATCATGAACATCCGCAGCAACGTGCGCAGCACCCGATAGGTGACACGCAGCGCGCCCTTCAGCTCCAGCGAGCTCTGCTCTTCCTCCTCGGCTGTGGTCGGGTCGAGGTCAGCGGCCATCGACCAGCTCCGCGATGTATTCCACCACCTGATCGATCGACAGATCGGTGGTGTCGACGATCACGGCGTCGGCCACCTGACGAAGCGGGTCGTGGGTGCGCTCGGAATCAAGCTTGTCCCGCCGTTGCAGGTCGGCGGCCACGGCGTGCTCGTCGCTGCGGTGCTCGTCGCGAGCCCGGCGTGCCGCCCGGGCCTCTGTGGAGGCTGTGAGGTACACCTTCAGCGTTGCCTCGGGGAACACCACCGAACCGATGTCACGACCTTCGAGCACACCTCCGCCGCGCTTGCGGGTCCAGTCGCGCTGCTGGTTGACCAGTTCGGCTCGCACCGCCTGGTTGGCGGCGACGGCCGACACGGCCTGGGACACGGCGGCGCTGCGGATCTCGGCAGTCACCTCAGTGCCGTCGACCACAACGGAGCCATCGACGGCCAAGTCGATGTCGATCTCACGAGCGACGGCGGCCACCGAGGTGCCTGCGTCGGGCGCAACCCCGCGCTGGAGCACAGCCCAGGTCACCGAGCGGTACATCGCCCCGGTGTCGAGATAGTCGAGATCCAACCGGTCGGCCAGAAGGCGGGCGACCGTCGACTTGCCGGATCCGGCCGGACCGTCGATGGCGATGACGGTCAGCTCGGCGTCGGTCGGCAGCAGCATCGGTTCGTCGATCTCAATCAAGGGACCGGACCGTGGGACGGTAGTGGCGAGCCATGAGACCTCCCATGAGACGTTCGGAACGGGCTTCATCGACCACCACCAGCATGACGCCCTGGCGGCCCTCTCCAGAATGCCGGATTTCGAGGTCGAAGATGTTGACGTCGAGCTCGGCGGCGAGATTGGCGATGGCGGCGATCTCGCCCGGCCGATCCGGAATGGGGATTGCCAGCTCCACCAGCGCGTCGGCCGGACCGTATCCAACGGGCAAGTTGACCCGGGCCGAGCGAGCGTCGGTCAACACGTCGAGGATGCCGTCGCGATCACCCTTCACCACCCGGTCGCGCATCTCGCCGAGCGCGTCGATGAGTTCGTCGAGGCCGGCGGCAATCGCCTCTGAGTTGGCTGCGCAGATGTCGGGCCAGATCGAGGGGCGGCCTGCCGAAATGCGGGTCATGTCGCGGAACCCGCCGGCGGCCAGCCGCAGCAGCGAGCGGTGCTCGATGGAGGTGGCCGCGGCCAGATTCATGAGCGTGGCCGCCGTGAGGTGAGGTACGTGGCTGACCTGGGCCACGAGCTGATCGTGGAGCTCCGGGTGTAACACGATCGTTTCGGCTCCGAGCGAACGGACCACCTGCATCACCGTCAACAGCGACGACTCCGCAGTCGCCTCGACCGGAGTAACCACCCACGTGGCCCCGCTGAAGAGTTCAGCGTGGGCCCCGGCCAGGCCGTCCTGCTCGGAGCCAGCCATGGGGTGACCGCCAACGAACCGCTCGTGTTGAACTGCGGCGCAGATGTCGCCCTTGGTGGAACCGACGTCGGTGACCACAGCATTGGTGCGGTGCAGCGCGTCGCGAACCAGTTCGGGCACGGCACCAACGGGAGCGGCCACCACCACGAGGTCGCAGCCGTCGTCGTAGCCAACGGCGTCAGCGGCGCCGACGGCGACAGCGTTCGCTGCCACCTCGGCGTCGGCGTCAACGGCGGCCACGGACCAGCCCTGGCCGCGCAACGCGAGCCCCACTGAGCCCCCGATCAGGCCCGTGCCGACAACGGTGGCCCGCCGCATCGCGTTCAGCGCTCCGCGTCGCCGGGTTCGGCCAGCTCGGGGCGCAGCGAGGTGGCCCCGCGGAGGAACACATGGCGGAGCTCGAGTCGGGGCCGTTCGGTCTCCACGTGGAGCAGCATACGGACGCACAGGTCGAGGCCGATGTCGCTCGCCATCTCCTGGGCGCACAGCAGTGGCACGTCAACCAGGCCGAACGCGCGAGCAGCGGCGGCCGGCGGGAGGCTACGGAGATCTTCGGTGGCGGTGAAGAAGATGCTGATCACGTCGTCGTGATCGAGTTCGTTCCGCTCGTAGAGCACAGTGAGCAGATCGATCGTCCGCTGCCGGATCTCGCTCGGATCATCGACATCGACGGTGATCGCTCCCCGAAGCGCGCGCACAGCCATGGCGCCGCATCGTACCTCCTAGCCGTTCTGGTCATGCGACCGTTCTGGCGGCGGGGCCTCACCCGGAGGCCGGACAGCCCGCTGGAGATCGAGCAGCTCCGATGGGGTCAGTTCCCGCCACTGGCCGGGCTTCAGTTGACGATCGACGAGCGGGCCGATCCTCGTTCGGGCGAGCCGGAGCACCGGATGGCCGACGGCGTCGCACATCCGGCGCACCTGGCGATTGCGGCCCTCATGGATCGTGAGGCGGATCAGTCCAGGGGCGACAATGGCCGCCTTCGCAGGGGCCGTCATCCCGTCGTCCAGCTCCACTCCCTCGCGGAGCGAGCGCAACACCGCACGAGTCGGGCGCCCCCGAACGTGGGCGAGATACTCCTTCTCGACGCCGAACGAGGGGTGGGTGAGACGGTGGGCGAGGCCCCCGTCGTTGGTCAGGAGCAGGAGGCCTTCGGTCTCAAGATCCAGGCGGCCGACCGGGAACACTCGGGGCTCGTCGGGCACGATGTCAACCACCACGGGCCGGCCATGGGTGTCGGCGGCCGTCGTGACCGTTCCCTTGGGCTTGTTCAGCACGTAGGTCACGGTGCCAACAGCGGTGGAGATCACGGTGCCCTCTACCGCCACCTCGTCTTCTGACCGGACGCGGGCCCCGAGCTGGGCCACCGTTCCGTTCACGGTCACCAGACCGTCGGCGATCAGATTCTCACAGACGCGACGCGACCCTAGCCCCGCCCGCGCCAGCGCCTTCTGAAGCCGCTCACCTTCTTGATCAGGGTCTTGAGCCTCGGCCACACGATGGACCGTACCGGGCCCCGGCTGGTTGTCGATGCCTCCTCGGCCGCAGGCTCCGGATCCGGCTGGGGGGCCACCTCGACCACCGGCCCAACTGCGGGCGCTCGATCTGGCTGGGGGGCCACCTCGACCACCGGCCCAACTGCGGGCGCTCGATCTGGCTGGGGGGCCGCCTCGACTACCCGCTCAACTGCGGGCGCTGGATCAGCCTCGGGTGCCTCCTCGAACTCCGACTCGACCACCGGCTCGGGTGCTTCGGATTCCGGCTCGGCCGCAGGCTTTGGTTCGTCGTGGACACCCGGCGCTGCGGTGCGCGCATCGGGCTCGGGCTCGGGCTCGGGCTCGGCCTCGGCCTCCGCCACCATCTCCGGCGCAGGCTCGGGCTCGGCCTCCGCCGCCGGCTCGGGTGCGGGCTCGGGCTCTGCCAGCGAGTGCGGTTCGGCATCCGGCTGCAGCTCGCGTGCTGTCTCGAGACGAAGTTCGTCGAGGCGCACCACGCTCATGATCACCGGCGCCGCATCGGCGATCGCCGGCCCGGTCGTTTCGGCCTCCCGGAAACCAGCAGGCGAGGTCGATGCAGATGCAGCGACATCGCCCCCGGGCGCACCGGCTTCGTCGGGAGCGGACCGCTCCGACTCAGACTCGGTTCAGGTCTCCCCTGCTGCCTCGGTCTCCACCTCGGCGTCGTGGGCGGCGTCGGTGAGATCAATCTCCACCGGGGGGCCATCGACCTCGGCCTCTGCTGCGGGCGCAGGCTCGACGTGACCGTCGGTGAGGTCGATCACCGCGTGGTCGGCTGTTGCTGCGTCCACCTCGGGAGACGCCGGTGTGGTTTCCACCGCATCGGCGTCATGGGCCTCATGGAGACTCACCTCGCCCTGGACGTCACCGTCGACCGCGGCATCTGCGGGCGCGTCGATCGGGGCCGCCTCTGGTTCGTCGCCCTCCGCCTCGATCGCTTCGACCTCGCTGGCATCGACCTCGCTGGCCTCGACATCGGACGGCGAAGCCAACTCTCCGGCCTCGGAGGGCGACTCCACATCACGCTCGGGAAGCGCCGCATCGGCTCCATCGGCACCCTCGCCGGCGACGGCCTGAGCCACGCCCTCCTCCGAGTCAGCGGCTACCCCGTCGACCTCGGGCTCCAGCTCCACTGCGCCGGCGTTGTCGGCCTCGGCGGTCTCCCCAGGGCCCGCGCCGTTCGCCTCAACACCCTCCACAGCCCCCGTGCCATTGGGCTCGGCGTCCTCGACGGCGGCGGCCACCTCGGGATCGATGTCCTCGAAGCGGAGCGTCTGCTCCAGGGCCTCCACCACCTCGGCCGACGGCACGAAGTTGCCGAGCGACGGCAGATCCTCGGTGGCGTTGAGACCCACCCGCTCGAGGAAGAACGACGTGGTTCCGAACAGCGCTGCCTGGCCGGGGCCAGGATCCTTGCCGACCTCCTCCACGTAGCCGCGCTGCACCAGCGTGCGCAGCACGGCGTCGACGTTCACCCCTCGGATGGCGCTGACCTGCCCCCGCGAGATCGGCTGCTTGTAGGCCACGATGCTTAGGGTTTCCAGAGCAGCCGTGGAGAGCCGGGTGGACTGACCGTCCATCGCGTAGCGCTCGACATAGGGCACGAGATCGGGGTGGGTCTGGTAGCGCCAGCCACCGGCCACCTCCACGAGTTGGAACCCGTGGTTGGCCAGGTCGTAGGCGATCGCGAGCTCGCGCACGGCCTGCTCGATGTCGACAAGGGGTAGCTCCAGCAGCTGCGCCAGATGCTCCACCGGCATCGGATCGGCCGTGACCATGAGGATCGCCTCGATCGCACGCTTGGTGGTGGGCATCGCCGGGCTCTCGGCCATCTCGGGGTGGTCCACGGATCAGCCCTCGTACAGATCGGCGCCCGACAGCGCCAGCTCGCGGTCGGCGTCGCTGCCGATCCACTCCACGGTGAGGTCGCCGAAGCACTCCACCTGGTCGAGATCGATGTAGCCCTGCTTGAACAGCTCCAGCACGGCGAGGAAACGCACCACGATCTCCACCCGCTCGGTGAACCCAGCTGTCAGTGAGCGGAATGTGCGCGGCCCGCCCGTTGGCAACACGTCGAGCAGTTCACCGATCGCATCGGTGACGTTGGCCCGAATGGGTGTGACGTGGGCCAGCGACAACTCGGCCTTCGGCTTTGCCGTGACCACGCGCAAGAAGGCCGATCGCAGCTTGTCGGCGGTGATGCCGGCCAGCGGATCGGGCGTGAGTTCGAGGTACTCGTCGTCCAGGCCCACGCGCCGCGGCACCGACTGCTCGGCCACTGCCATCAAGCCTTCGAGCACCCGGGCAGCGTCTTTGAAAGTCTTGCACTCCAACAGACGGGCGAGCAGCAGATCGCGCTCCTCCCACAGCCCCAGCTCCTCGTCGAGCTCGACCGAATCGTCAATCGGGAGCAGACGACGGCATTTCAACTCGACCAGCGTGGCCGCGATGAGGAGGAACTCCGTTGCGACTTCGAGATCGCAGGCCTCCAACCGCTCCAACTCGGAGAGGTAGGCGTCGACGATCTCCGACAGCCGAACCTCGTAGAGATCAACGTCCTCTTTGAGGATCAGCTGCAGCAACAGATCGAAGGGGCCCTCGTAGGCGTCGATCCGAACCTGAAATGACATCGATGTGATTCTACCCGCTCGTCGTTGCCGCTGCCGCGCAAGCCCCAACCACGTGCCCCTGACCCTCTCCCACCCTGGAAAGCCGGCACGTCTCGACCCGCAGCGCCCTAGTCTACGCCCCATGAGCGAGCAGAACCGTCCGCGCGCCTTCTCCGGCATCCAGCCATCGGGGGCCCTTCATCTCGGGAACTACCTGGGGGCCGTCCGAAACTGGGTTCGTTTGCAGGAAACAACCGACGGCGTGTACTGCATCGTCGACCTCCACGCGCTCTCGATTCCCCACCCTCCAGGCGAGATCCGAACCAAGACGCTCGACCTCGCCGCCGACCTGCTGGCAATCGGAATCGACCCGGAGCAGTCTGTCCTGTTCGTGCAGTCCCAGGTGCGGGAGCACACCGAGTTGGCCTGGCACATGCAGTGTGTGGCCTCGTTCGGCGAGCTGCGCCGGATGACCCAGTTCAAGGACAAGAGCGAGAACGCCGACTTCGTGTCGGCGGCGCTGTTCACCTATCCGGCGCTGCAGGCGGCCGACATCGTGCTGTACGACACCGACGTCGTTCCTGTCGGCGACGACCAGCGGCAGCATCTGGAGTTCACCCGCGACATCGCAACGCGCTTCAACAGCCGCTTCGGTGACGTGCTGCGCATTCCTGAACACCGGATCCCCGCCGCCGGCGCTCGGATCATGGACCTCCAGGCCCCCGACAACAAGATGTCGAAGTCCGCAGAGTCCCCCCAGGGCGTGATCCTGCTCACCGACACCCCCGCTGAGATCACCAAGAAGCTCAAGCGGGCCGTGACCGACAATGACGGTGAGGTGCACTTCGACCCCGAGACCAAGCCGGGCGTGTCGAACTTGCTCACGATCCTCGCTGTGGCCACCGACTCCGAGCCCGAGGCGGTGGCCAAGGGCTACGAGCAGTACGGACCGCTCAAGACCGACGCAGCCGAGGCGCTGGTGGAGATGCTGAGGCCCATCCAGGAGCGGCGGGCCGAGATCGACGAGGGCACCACCATCGAGCAGTTGGCGATCGGCGCCGCCAAGGCGCGTGACATCGCCTCCGACGTGATGGGTCGGGTACGGGCTGCGGTAAACCTGCTCGACTGAGGCCAGACCAGCACCAGCGCCGCCCAGAACGGCGCCAGACGTCAGGCGTCGATCGACGACAGCTCGTCGCGGAATCCCCGGACGTCGAGCTGGAGGGCCCGCCGGGTGGCCACCGCGGCGAGGCGGGCCGGGAGTGAGCGGACGATCGAATTGCGCAGACCCCGGCCCCGGGTGAAGTGGGCAACTCGACCGAGGCGATCGGCGTCGCGTTGAGCCTTCTCGACCGCTTCGGAGCGGCGGGAGTCGTAGGCGGCGAGGGCTTCGGCAACACTGCCGCGCCGATGGAGCTCGCTGGCCAGCACACCCACGTCCACCAGGGCACTGCTCGCGCCGAGCCCGAGGCTGGGCGCCATTGCATTGGCTGCGTTGCCGACCAGCACCACCGAGCCCCGATAGAGCTTGCGGGCCTGCACCCGCGGGGCGTCGTCCACTTCGGTGAGGCCGGTGTCGGGCAACGCATTCACCACCTGCAGGAGGGGCGGGTGGGCGCTTGCCACCAGGCGACGAAGCCGGACCACGTCGCCGGCCTTGATCGCACGCTCCATCGCTGGTGTGGCCGTTGCGTACCAGTAGGTGCGATCCGGGCCGCACGGAAAGATGCCGGCGATGCCGCGACGGGTCCAGTACTCCCCCACCAAAGGTTCGGTGATCGACCAGTCCACGAGTGCCCGCACGTAGTGGCGACGCTTGGCCTGGGCTGGGCTGCCAGGATCGACGAAGGACCGGGTGACCGAGTCCACCCCATCGGCCCCGACCACCAGCTCGGCCTGGCGCTCCTCACCGTCGACGATCACGGTCGGGCCGGTACCGTCGTCGCTCACCTGGGTAACCGAGGCCGATCCGTTCAGCGTGACGCCCGCGTTGCGGGCCGCACCGACGAGCGCATCGTGCAACAGCGTGCGATCGACCACGAGGGCGTACCCGTTGCCGGGGCCGCCCGGGAACTCGATCACGCTCAGTGGGCGGAACCGCTCGTCGAGCAGGCGAAGCCCGGACAGCCGGGTGGCGTGATCATGGAGGGCGTCGAGCACACCGATCGTCTCGAGCACGGCGACGCCGTTGGGCTGAATCAACACGCCTGCGCTGCGGTCGGTGGGCAGCGGGTTTCGCTCCACGACGGAGACATCGAGCCCGAGACGCGCCAGCAGGGTGGCGCCTGCCAGCCCACTGATCCCCGCCCCGGCTACCACCGCTTCGGTCATGACTCGTCAACCTATCGGCAACCTCGCATCTGCGAGGAGAGCCGCGGCCCTCAGGGGGCCTCAGTCATCGTCGCAGGCTTTGAGCACCCGCCCGATGTCCTTCGGCACCGTCCACCGTTCGACAGGTTGGTGGTGTTCGGTTGCCCACGCAACGGTCAGCGGATTCGAGCCGGCGGCGGCCAACAGATCGCCTCCGATCCGAGGATGCCGGTGATACTCGGCGAGGCGGCGGAGCACCGGATTGGCGTGCTCGAGCCATCCATCGGCGCGCCGGTGGTCCACCACCTCCCAGAACACAGTGGCTCCCACCCGGGCGAAGGTGCCGAGATCGGAGCGCACCTTGCCGACGTCGTGCATCAGCGCAGCGGTGCCCACCGCCGGATCCGTTGCGGTACCGAGCTCGGCCTCGACTGCCCGGGCCACCTCGATGGCGTGGCGGCGATCGGGATTGCTCATCTGGCGCCACAGCGCCTGCTCGCCGTCGTTCAACCGATCACATGCCCACTGCTCGTCCGCCGGCCGCGGCGGGCGAGGGTTGAGTGCGCCGAAGAAGCGACGCGCCAGGTGGGCGGCGTCGCTCGGTGTCATCGCCCGAGAACCCTGGCGGCCGCCAGCAAGCCCGCGATCGACTTCGAATCGGTGATGCGCCCATCCATTGCCGCGGCGATCGCCTCGTCGATCGGCACCCGCTCCACGCGCATGCGCTGCTCCTCGGGGCCCTCCAACGCCTGTTCGCCGAGCGTGAGATCCGTGGCGAGGAACACGTAGCCGTACTCGTCGCAGAAACCAGGCGAGTGGTGGATGTTGATCAGCAGTTCCATCGACCCCGCGGTCGCGCCCACTTCTTCGAGCAGTTCGCGGTGGGCGGTGATCTCTGGCGGCTCACCGTCAACGTCACGCTTGCCGGCGGGGATCTCCCACAGGTTGGCGTCGAGGCAGGCCCGATACTGATTCACGAGGAAGATGTGATCACCGTCGACTGGCACCACGGCCACGGCACCGGGGTGGCGAACCACGTCGCGGTCGAACCGCTCGCCGTCGGGACCCTCGATCGTCAGCACCTTGAAGGTCACCACGGCGCCTTCGTGAATCTCGACCTCTTCGGCAACGCGGAATGGGGGCGTCACCGGCGCGAGGGCTCGGGCATCGACGGATTCAGAACTCACAAACGCCTCCTGGCGTGGTCGACGGGACGACGGAAGCGGCCGGTGCGGGCGCCGCGACGATCAGGAACCCGGAAACGAGGACCGAGTGGCCGCAGGGGCGTCGACATCGATGAGGTCATGATGCCCGTTCGCCTCGGCCGATGGGCGAACGTACTGGCTCGGATCCCGAGCCTCGGCGCCAGCCAGGGCGGCGGCCAGGAACGCGTCGAACAGCGGCGCCGGCCGATCCGGGCGGCTCTTCAGCTCCGGGTGGGCCTGGGTGCCGACCCAGAACGGATGATCGACGTGCTCGATGAACTCCACGAGGAGCCCGTCGGGCGACGTGCCCGAGCACCGGAAACCAGCCTCTTCGAAGCGGGTGCGGAACCGGGGGTTGAACTCGTAGCGGTGCCGGTGCCGCTCGCTCACCACGGTGTCGCCGTAGATGGAGGCCACCTGGGAGGCCTCGTCGAGGATGGCCACGTAGGCCCCGAGGCGCATCGTGCCCCCGAGGTCGGTGACGTCCTGCTGCGATTCCATCAGATCGATGACCGGATAGGGGGTGGCCCGATCCTGGGTGTCGAACTCGGTCGAGTTGGCGCCAACGAGGCCCAGCACGTTGCGGGCGAACTCGATGGTCATCACCTGCATCCCGAGGCACAGCCCCAGGCACGGCATCTTGTGCTCGCGGGCGTAGCTCGCCGCTGCGATCTTGCCCTCCACCCCACGCTCACCGAAGCCACCAGGCAACACGATGCCGTCGAGATGGCCGATGGCGTCGGCGACCAGCAGGCCCTCCACGTTGTCCGACGAGATCCACTCGATCTCCAGATCCACCTCGTGGGCAATGGCGGCGTGGCGGAGCGACTCGGCCACCGACAGGTAGGCGTCGTGCAGGCTCACGTACTTGCCGACGATCCCGATCTTGAGCGGCTTCCACGCCCGCTTGGACCTGTCGACCAGGTGGCGCCAGTCGGCCAGATCTGGTTCGGCGGTCTCGATGCCGAGCAGCTCGCACACGTAGGAGTCGAGCCCGGCCTCGTGCATCACCAGCGGGATGCTGTAGAGGGAATCGGCATCAGGAGCGTTGATCACGCCCTCGACCGGCACATCGCACAGCGACGAGATCTTCTCTCGGAGCCCGTCGGAGATCACCCGATCGGAGCGAGGCACGATCACATCCGGCTGCACGCCACGGCTACGCAGCTCGGTGACCGAGTGCTGGGTGGGCTTGGTCTTCAGCTCACCAGCCGGCCCGATGAACGGCACCAGGGTGACGTGTACGTAGCACACGTTCTGGCGGCCGACATCGAGCCGGTACTGACGGATGGCCTCCAGGAACGGCAGGATCTCGATGTCGCCGACGGTGCCGCCCACCTCGGTGATCACCACGTCGACTTCTTCGGTGGCGAGCTGGGAGATGCGGCGCTTGATCTCGTCGGTGATGTGGGGGATGACCTGCACCGTCTTGCCGAGGTACACCCCACGGCGCTCGGCTGCGATCACCGCCGAGTAGATCGACCCCGTGGTGGCGTTCGACGCCCGAGACAGGCTCTCGTCGATGAAACGCTCGTAGTGACCGAGATCGAGGTCGGTCTCGCCACCGTCGTCGGTGACGTACACCTCGCCGTGCTCGAACGGGTTCATCGTGCCCGGATCGACATTGATGTAGGGGTCGAGCTTCTGCATCGTGACCCGGAGCCCTCGAGATTTGAGGAGTCGCCCGAGCGAGGATGCCGTCAGCCCCTTGCCGAGAGAGCTGACCACACCTCCGGTGACGAAAATGTGCTTGGTCATCTGCCCGTTTTGCCCTCCCGGTCGGGGTTGCTCGATCCAACTTAGCGCGGCGAACTGACACCCTGGCGCGCTCTGTTCCGAGCAATGCTCCCGGGGTGGCCCCCCAACAGCCGGCGAAGTGGTGCCCGCTGGTCTGGCACTCTAGGTTGTCGGCCCATGACGTTCACTGCGCTGCTGCTCGAATCCACCGACGACGGTGTGTCCGGGGCCATCTCCGAACTCGACGATGATCGCCTCCCTGAAGGCGACGTGACCGTGGCCGTCGAGTGGTCGTCGCTCAACTACAAGGACGGCATGATCCTGCAGGGGATCGGCCGCCTCGTGCGGGACTATCCGCACGTGCCGGGCATCGACATGGCCGGCACCGTCGAGGCCTCCGACGACAGCCGCTTCGCTCCCGGTGACCGGGTGGCGCTCACGGGCTGGCGCGTCGGCGAGGTGCACTGGGGTGGGTTCGCCACGCGCGCCAGGGTGAAGGCCGACTGGCTCGTGCCCCTCCCCGACGAAGTGTCGACGCGTCAGGCCATGGCGGTTGGTACCGCCGGCTTCACTGCGATGCAGGCCCTGATGGCGCTCGAACGCAATGGCATGACGCCGGGCGCCGACAACCCAGTGCTGGCCACTGGGGCCAGCGGCGGCGTCGGCAGCTCCGCCGTGCTGTGGGGCGGGCTGGCCGGCCATCACATGGTGGCGTCAACCGGGCGCATGGAGAACGCCGGGGAACTCACTGCACTCGGTGCAGCCGAGGTGATCGACCGGGCCGAGCTGTCCGACAACCCCTCGCGGCCACTCCTGGCCGAACGGTGGGCTGGCTGTGTGGATGCGGTCGGCGGCGACACACTCGCCCACGTGCTGGCCGAGACTCGCTACGGGGGTGCCGTCGCGGCCTGCGGCCTGGCCGGCGGCAACGGCCTCAACACCACGGTCATCCCGTTTCTGTTGCGTGGCGTGAGCCTGCTCGGTATCGACTCGGTCATGTGCCCCGCCCCCGAACGCGCTGCAGTCTGGCAGCGCATCGCCGAGGTGATCGACCCGGCGAAGCTCGATGCAATCACCTCGGAGGTGGCTCTGCCCGATGTGGCGGCGCTCGCCCCTGCCATTCTCGATGGGCAGGTCAAGGGCCGCACCGTGGTACGGACCACCCCCTGACCGTCCTCGCCTCCCCCGACCTCGACCTGGCGGGGCTGCGGGCCCGGCGCCAGGCTCATCTTCGTCGCACCATGGCGGACCACGGGATCGACCTCATGGTGCTCACCAACCCGGTCAGCATCCGCTACGCCACCGACTACCGGGGCTACGCCACGTTCCAGAGCCACATTCCATCGCAGTACCTGTTGCTCCCGGCTCAGGGTCCGGTTGTGTTGCACGGGGCCTACACCGACGACCTCGACACGATCGACCGGTGCGCCCTCGCCCGCTCGGTCACCACGTTCGACAACGGCCTCGACCTCACCCCGGCCGCGGCCCGCTTCGTGGCCGATCTCGGCATCGCTGCCGCCGATGCCGGGGTGGGGCCCGACGCCGTCATCGGGATCGAGCGCACCACCGTGGCCGGCCACGACGCCCTCACCGCCGCCGGGTGGCGGATCGTCGACGCCGAGCCGGTGGTGGAACTGGCGCGGTCCCGCAAGGTCGACGGTGAGCTCGACGCCATGCGCCACGCCATCACGGTGGCCGAGCTCGGCATCGTGGCGATGCGCGACGCACTGCGCCCCGGGCTCACCGAGAACGACCTCTGGTCCCGCCTCCACCAGGTGAACGTCGCCAGCGGTGGCGACTGGATCGACGGCCGCATGCTCTGCTCGGGGCCCCGCACGAACCCCTGGTACAACGAGGCGAGCCACCGGGTGATCGAGCAGGGTGACCTCGTTGCCTTCGACACCGACATGATCGGCCCACTGGGCTACTGCGCCGACATCTCTCGCACCTGGATCTGCGACGGGCCAGCCACGGCGGCCCAGCGCGACCTCCACGCTCGGGCCCGGGCCGAGATCGACCACAACGCGGCGCTGCTCCGGCCCGGGGCGTCGTTCGCCGAGTTGTCCCAGCAGGTGTTCCGTCACCCCGACCGCTTCGTCGCCAACCGCTATGCGTGCGCGTTCCACGGTGTCGGCATGTCCGACGAGTACCCGAAGATCGCCTATCCCCACGATTGGTCCTGGACGGGATACGACGGCGAGCTGGAGGCGGGCACGGTGCTGAGCGTCGAGAGCTACGTCGGTGCAGAGGGCGGCACCGAAGGGGTGAAACTGGAGCAGATGGTGCAGGTCACCGAGGCCGGCCCGATACCGCTGTCGACCTACCCGATCGACCTCTGACGGCGACGAACCCGCTGGGAGTCACGGGCCGGAGGGACCTACAGCGAGATCTGGCTGCCGACGCCGTAACGGGCGGCGGCGTCGACCACGACGCGAGCGGCGGCCACATCCTGCACGGCGTGGCCGGTGGACTTGTAGAGCGTGATCGCATCGGAGTCCGACCGCCCGGCAGCCTGGCCTGCGAGCACATCGCCCAACTCCACCACAGCGGCCGGATCGAGCCCCTGGAGTTCGCCGGCGCCAGCGGGCGGCGGCACCACCACCGAGTCACGCCACTCCACCACCACCGGCGAGGCCATGGTGGCCACCTCACGGGGCAGCTCGTCCTGGGAACCGACCGACGACACGTGGGTACCAGGGCGCAGGGCCGCGGGGTCGAACAACGCCTCGGTGGCATGGGTGCACAGAGCCACCACGTCGGCCGCAGCCACCGCCTCGTTCACGTCGTCCACCACGCGGGCCTGGCCACCTTCGCGGCGGGCGGCCTCGGCCACCGCCGCCGCGCCCTCAGGCGAGCGGTTCCACACGATCACCTCCGACCACGGTCGGATCGGCGCCCACATCTCGGCGTGAGCCACGGCCTGGGCCCCACCACCGAGGATGGCGAGGCGATGGGCGTCAGGGCGGGCCAACACGTCGGCGGCGATGGCGGCACATAGCGTGGTGCGGGCCACGGTGATCACCTCGGCGTCGGTGATGGCCAGCGGCGTGCCCGTCGCTGGATCGAACACGGCGATGAGGCCCTGGTGGGATGGCAGATCGGTGTTGCCAGGGAACACCGAGACGAGCTTGGCCGCCATGCCGGTGCCGTCGAGATACCCGGGCATCGCCGCCATGAAGCCCGCCGGGGTGACCGCAGCCACCCGTGGCGGCACGTTGGCCCGACCCGCGGAGAGCGCGATCATCGCCGCCTCCAGCGCTGGCCGCAGTTCGGTGGGATCGAGCAGGTCGTGCACCTCGGCAGCGCTCAACACGGTGATGGTGGTCATGGTCGGCCTCCCCTGGGTTGCCTGAGCGAGGCTAGCGTGACGCCATGACCTCAGGCCTTCCGCTCGCCGACCCCTCCGACCTCGGGTTCGACCCTGCTCGGCTGGCCCGCATCGATCGCTTCATTTCCGAGCGCTACCTCGACACAGGCCTCTTCCCCGGCTTCTCGCTCCTGATCAGTCGCCGGGGCCGGATCGCCCACCTCTCCACCCAGGGCCACCGTGACGTGGAGCGCGGCCTCGCGATGGAGCCCGACACGATCGTGCGCATCTACTCGATGACCAAGCCGATCACGTCGGTGGCGTTGCTGAGCCTCTACGAGGAGGGCCGGTTCCGGCTCGACGAGCCCGTCAGCACCTTCATCCCCTCGTGGGCGGATCTGCGGGTGTGGGCCGACGGAACCGCCCAGCGCTACACCACCACGTTCCCCGAGCGGGAGATGACCGTTCGCGACCTGTTCACCCACACCTCGGGCCTGACCTACGCCTGGATGCGCAGCCACCCCGTGGATGCGCTCTACCGCCGATCGGGGCTCGGCGATCCCGGCGTGCCGCTGTCGGCCTGGGTCGAGCAGTTGGCCGAGATGCCGCTGCTGTTCTCCCCCGGAACGAAGTGGTCCTACAGCGTTGCCACCGACGTGTTGGGGGCGCTGGTCGAGATCATCTCCGGTCAGCCGTTCGACCAGTTCCTGGCCGAACGCATCTTCGAGCCGCTCGGGATGACCGACACCGGCTTTGCCGTTCCCGACGATGCCGCCGACCGTTTGGCCTCGCTCTACGTGGTGCCGGCGCTCTCACCCTTCGGCGTACCCGACGGCCTCGAAGGTGACGACAAGATCCGCATCGACGATGCCGGCCCGGCCAGCCCGTCTCGTCGGCAGCCCACGTACCTGTCCGGTGGGGGCGGCCTCTGCTCCACCCTGCACGACTACCACCGGTTCACGTCCATGCTGCTCGGCGGCGGCGCCGTGGACGGTGCCCGCATCCTCGGCCGCAAGACGATCGAGTGGGCCACCAGCAACCACCTCCCAGGCGGCCGCGATCTGGCCGCGATGGGCCAGGCCACGTTCAGTGAGACCAACTACGAGGGCATCGGCTTCGGCCTCGGGTTCTCGGTCGTGCTCGACCCCACCGAGGCTCAGGTGCTGTCGTCGGCGGGCGAGTTCGCCTGGGGCGGAGCGGCGTCGACGCTGTTCTGGGTTGATCCGGCCGAGGAGCTCGCCGTGATCGGACTCACCCAGCTCCTCCCCTCGTCCGCCTATCCCATCCGGGCCGAACTCAAGCCGCTGATCTACAGCGCACTGGTCGATTGAACCTCGGCGCCCACATGGCGGTGGCCAGCACACTGGCCCCCAACCTCGCCCCGGCGGACCGGGCCGCCACACCGCACTACCTGCTCGGCGCCGCCCTGCCCGACATGGCGGCGATGGCCGGGCTCCGGCTCGTGGCCCGGCCCGAACCCGGTGCACTGGCCTCAGGCGTCGCCGCCCACCACCGCACCGACGATGTCTTCCACGCCCACCCCTGGTTCACCACCCGCAACACGGCGTTGGTTCACGTCATGCGTGACGCCGGTGTGCCCCGGGGGGCGGCCCGGGCCTGCGCCCACGTTGGCATCGAACTCCTGCTCGACGGATCGCTCCTCGGCGATGAGCCGTTGCAGCGAGCTGTCCACGATGCGTTCGACGCGATCGACGACCTCGGCGACGAGCTCGCCGAACTGGTCGTTCCCAAGCGCCGCGACCGCTGGCTCGTTCACCTCAATCGGTTCCCTCGCAACTCGCTCCCGGCAGATCACGCCGATCCGGATGCCGTGGCCCAAACCCTGGCCCGGATTCTGGCTCGCCGGCCCCGTCTCCAGTTGCCACCCGAGTTGGTGTCGACCGTGGCCGCAGCGTTGGGGGATGTGGCCGCCGACATCGCCACCACCGGACCGGACCTCTGCGCCGATGTTGCTGAGACCGTCGGTGCGACCCTGCCCGGGGGTGCCTGAACGACGACGATGCCTGATCGCCAGCTGATCAGCGACGGGGCAGGTCGCTCTTGGCCTTGGCGGCCTCGGCGATCAGCTCCTGGGCGTGACGCCGAGCGGTGGATGAGTCAGGCGAGCCCGACAGCATGCGCGCCAGCTCGACGAGCTGCTCATCAGGATCGAGCAGGCGGATCTCCGACACGGTCTCGTCATTGCCTTGGCGCTTCTCCACCGCGAGGTGGGCATCGGCGAAGGCGGCCACCTGCGGGAGGTGGGTGACCACGAGCACCTGGTGCCGATCGCCGAGGTTGGCCAGCGATCGGCCGACGGCGAACCCGGCCTGACCACCGATGCCGGCATCGACCTCATCGAAGACGAGCACGGGTGGCGCCTCCGACAGCACGCTGCGCAGCGCCAGCATGGCCCGGGCCAGCTCGCCGCCCGAGGCCACGCGGGCCAGGGGTTGAAGCTCGGAGCCGGGATTGGCGGCGAGTTGGAACTCCACCTCGGCGCCATCGGGCCCGCCGACGTCGACCCCAACGCGGGCCTTGGGCATGGCGAGCTCGGGGAGGTACGACTCCATCGCCGACGCCAGGTCAGGGGCGGCGGCGAGCCGGGCCTGGCGCACCCCGGCCTGGGCCTCGCTGACGCGTTCGACGGCCTGGGCATTGGCGGCGTCGAGCTCGGCGGCCCGCTCATCGTGATCTTCGAGCTCGCCCAGCCGGCGTCGTAGCTCGTCGCGCTCGGCGATCACGGCCGCCAGGTCATCGCCGTACTTGCGGCACAGATCATGCAGCAGCCGGCGCCGCGCGAGCACCGTTTCCAGGGCCTCCGGGTCGAACTCGATGCCCTCACCAACACCACGCACGGCGTCGGCAACATCGTCGAGCTCAGCGGCGAGCTGGTGGAGCCGTGCGGTGAGCTCAGCGAAGGGCCCTCGGTTCTCGAGCTGGCTGATGGCGACCGCCAACCGATCCCGGGCACCGTCGTCGTTCACGAGCGCCACCAGCGCACTGCCGGCCGCTTCGGAGTGTGCGACGGCATTCGCGAGGCGGTCCTCCTCAACCGCCAGCTGCTCGTCCTCCGCCGGATCGTCGAGCGCGGCGCCGTTCAGCTCGGTGACCTGGTAGCGCACAAGGTCGAGCTCTCGGGCCCGAGAGCGCTCGTCACCCCCCATCGCCGCCAGGGCCTGGGTGATCTCGGCCAACGCCGTCTGGGCGGCAAGCAGGGGTTCGAGGTCCACCTTGCCGAACGTGTCGAGTGCGTCGCGCTGGGCATCGACCCCGAGGAGGGACTGGTGAGCGTGCTGACCGTGGAGGTCGACCAGTTTGGCCCCAACCTCGGCGAGGGCGGCGGCGGTGGCCGGGCGACCGTTGATGTAGGCCTTCGAGCGGCCCTCCGCTGCGACCACTCTGGTGAGCACGATCTCTTCGCCGGCCAGCTCGAAGCGGCCGTCGACGATCGCCTCGTCGGCCCCGGGGCGGACGAGGCCAGGATCGGCCCGGCCGCCCACCAACAGATTGATGGCGTCGACGAGCAGCGTCTTGCCTGCTCCGGTTTCGCCGGTGAGAGCGATCATGCCCTCGGGGATGGTCAGCGTCAGCGAGTCGATGACGCCGAGATCGGTGACCGCCAGTTCGTGAAGCATCTATCGATCCGTGAGTCCAAACTTTTCCTTGAGTACGAGGTGGAAGTCTCGATCACCACTGACGAGAAAGCTCACCTCGACCTCAGACGCCCGACACGACACCGACTCCCCCGGCTTCAGCTCGGCTCTGAGCTGACCGTCGAGGGCGACGACCGCCGGGCGATGCCCCTCGATCGTGAGCCGTATCTCCGATCGCGGGCCCAACACCATGGGCCGATTGAACACCGTGTGTGCCGCCACCGGGGTGAGCAGCAACGTTCGGAAATCCGGCTCCACGATAGGACCGCCTGCTGACAGTGAGTAGGCCGTCGACCCGGTGGGCGTCGCCACGATCAATCCGTCGGCGAGGAAGGTGATGAAGTCGCTGCCGTTGATGTTGACTGCCACCTCGACGGCCCGACCACTCTCGGAACGGTCGATCACGGCCTCGTTGAGCGCCCGCCCCACGAAGGTGGAGTTCTCTCCGTCGACGATGGAGACCTCCACCATCATCCGGCGTTCGATGCGCATCTCGCCGGCGAGCCAGCGATCGAGAGCCTCGATCAGCTTCGGCGGATCAACCTCGGTGAGGTAGCCGAGATGTCCGGCGTTCACGCCGAGAATCGGCACGTCATGGGCAGCCACGAGCGCCGTGGCCCGCAACATCGTGCCGTCGCCGCCGAGGCTGAGGCACACGTTCAGATCGATGCCGAAGTCCGCCTCGCCAACGCCCAGATCGGGGCGACCCACGAGCTCGGCGTCCACCGTCGGGAGTACGGGTCGCACCTCGTGATCGCGACACCAGTCGATGGCCTCAGTGGCGAGCTCGATCACCTCGGCCCGGTGCTGATGGATGACCAGACCCAGCCGCTGGCTCATGGGTGCTCCCGTTCGGCGTCGTGGGCGCCGGCCGCCACTGCGTCGATGACCTCGATGGGCTCAAGACTAGAGGGGCCCTGCCGGAGGTGGGCGACGAACTCGACATTCCCTTTGGTGCCGGTCACGGGTGACCTACTCAACCCGTGGAGGCCCAGCCCCAGGTCAGCGGCGGTGCCGATCACCGCGGTGAGCACCTCGCGCCACAACTGGGGATCGCGAATCACCCCGCGCCCTTTCGATGCGTCGGCCTTCCCCACCTCGAATTGCGGCTTCACGAGGGCAATGACGGGTGCCCCGTCGGCCAACGCCGCGAGGGCCGGGAGCACGGCCGAGAGCGAGATGAACGACACGTCGGTGACGACGAGGCCGACCGGCCCGGCGACGGTGGCCACGTCGATCGATCGCACGTCGGTCTGTTCACGCACCACCACGCGGTCGTCGCCTCGGAGCTTCTCGTGGAGCTGGTGGGTGCCGACGTCGATCGCGGTCACGAGCCTGGCTCCGCGCTGGAGCAGGCAGTCGGTGAAGCCGCCAGTCGAGCTTCCGACGTCGACGCAGATCCAGCCGCTGGGGTCGAGGCCGAACTCGTCGAGGGCGTGGGCGAGCTTTCCTCCCGCTCGGCTCACGAACGGGGGCGGCGGTCCCAGCACCCGCACGTCTTGGCCAGGATCGACCAGTCGGGCGGGCTTGTCGGCCGGCGCGCCGTCCACCACCACCAGGCCGGCAGCGATCTGTTCCTGGGCGGCACGGCGGCTGTCCACCAGCTTGCGCCGCACGAGTTCGGCATCGAGTCGCCGACGAGCCACGGTTGGTCCTCATCCTTCGCGGAGAATCGACGACGACGCTAGTCGCGACAACGGCACCCACAGGGCCATGAGCCGCAGGGGTGCCGTCGTCAGATGGCGGGAACCAGGTTGTCGGGGTGGGGGGTGCGTGGCGCCTGGGCGCGCCCGGGATCAGGCCTCGGTGGGCTCGGTGTCCTCAACGATGTCAGCGTCGACGATGTCGGCAGCCTCGTCGGCGGCAGCCTCGGCCTCATCGGCAACCGTCTCGGCCGCGTCAGCCACGGTCTCGGCGGCAGCGTCAGCCACGTCGCCGGCCTCGGCGGCCACATCGGTCGCGGCGTCGGCAACCGTGTCGGCGGCAGCCTCGGCCTCGCTCAGCCAGCTGTCGGGCACGGGCACGCCCGCCTTCGACACCGACTGGAGGCCGTCGGTCACGAGCTTCTGCGGCGTGACGTTGCCCACGTAGCCGCGGACGTCGTCGAGGGTGCTGGTGAGAGTCGAGCCGAGGCCCTCCTCGCTGGTGGCCTCACGCTTCACGGTGTCGACCGCGTCGCCGACCTTGCCGACGACGGTCTTCACCGGCGTGGGGATGGTCTCGGACCCTTCGACGGAATCCTTGATGCGGGCCCACTCAGCCTCGATGAGGCCGGCGGTCTGACGCAGGATCTCGCGGGCTTCGTTGGCGCCCTTGTTGAGGGTGGCGGAGAAATCAGTGGTCTTGCTCATGAACCCAACGATACAGTCGAAAGCAGACGCTTGCACCTGCAAGCAGAACAATTTTCGGAAGATGAACACCGTCTCCTGACGACCCCATGACAATTCGGCAACGCTAAGCTTCGCAGCGTCCTGCACCAGCAGCGCGCGGCGGTTGCGAACCAGGTCGGTGGCCGAACATGATCCCGGGACGGGCGTGATGAAACCCCAACAGACCCTTGCGCGAGCGCCAGAGGAACCCATCGGGCCTCTCGAAGGGTTCGAATCCCCCCGCAACCGGCGCGGCGGGTTCGCAGCGGTCATTGCCGCCTTCGCGATCCTGCTCGCTGTGACATTCGTGTTGCAGAGCCCACTCGCCACAACGCAGGGCACGCGCACCGGCAGCGGCGACGAGGCCACCCAGACGGGCCTGTCGTACAACCGCACCGAGGCCGAGTTCGGGCTGAGCGACGATCCCGCGCTTGCCGAGGCCTCGTCCCGGCCGGCGCCGCCGGTCACCGAACCGCCCGAGGCGGCGGCCAGCTCGACGGCGTTCAACGGCACCGTGCACAACGTGGCATCGGTCGCCGACTGGAACCGGGCGGTGGCAGCCGTGCAGCCTGGCGATCAGATCCGGCTCACGGCCAACATCAACGCCAACCTCAAGTACCGGGGGCGCCAGGGCGGCCGGGAATCCCCGAACGCGGCCGACGGCACCGCAGAGGCGCCGATCCTGATCACCGCAGCCGCCGACGTGTGGATCGACCCCGGCAACACTCGCAACCGCCAGCCCGGGCTCGACGTCATGAACACCGCGCACGTCCACGTGGTGGGGATCCGGGTTCGCAACAGCCAGTTCGGGATCCGGGTGCAGAACTCGAACGGCTCGGCCGACGCTCCGATGCGGATCGCCGACAACACGGTGAGCGACATCGGCCATGCCGGCATCCACATCGCCGGTCACCTCGTGACCCACGAACCCAGCCAGTACGTGGAGGTAGCCGGCAACTACGTCACCCGCACCGGGCTCACCGCCGACGAATTCGGCGAAGGGATCTACCTCGGCTACGGCTCGCGGGAGTGGGTCGATCTGTCGTCGAACATCCGGGTGGCCAACAACCAGGTCACCGCCACCACCGCAGAGGGCATCGACATCAAACCCGGCACGAGGAACGTGCTGGTCGAGAACAACATGATCCACGACATCTCGCCCATCCGGGGTGGCGCGATCTCGGCCCACTACGTGGGATCGACGGCGAACCCCAACGCCAGCCAGTCGAGCAACGTGGTGATCCGGAACAATCGGATCTGGAACATCAACCTGAACAACAAGGGCGGCTCGAACGACTGGGCCATCTGGGTGGGCCACGGCGGCATCACGATCGACAGCAACTACATCTGGGGCATGCGCAACAGCTCGGGCGAGGTCCGGGCCGTTCGCGTCCGTGGCCTACAAAGCTTCGGCCCGCACCCGATCGTGATCACCAACAACGTGTTCTGGACCGCCACCGGATGGGTGGCCGAAGGCAGCCCGTCCGGCGCCGCGCTGGTCCAGTCGTCGAACAACAGCGGGCCGTCGGGAAGCAGCGGGGTCGAGCAGACGATCAGCCCCGACGAGGCTGTACCGGCGGTCGGATCCGGCGGCGGGGCAGACGGAGGCTCTGGCCCGGGAAGTGCGCTCGGCTACGAACCGGCCCGCACCACCACCATGGAATGGCTCACGGGCGAGCCGAGCCTCTAGCTCCTCCGGCCACTCCCTGCTCCCCACTCCCCCGAGGTGAGTCGTCAGGCCGACGGCGGCACCCGGAACCGCAGTACGCGGAATCCTCGCCGGCTCTCCTTGTGGGCGATGTGGCCCCGGGCGCGGCGCAACACGTCTGCCTCGAGCCGCCCGAACAGCGATGCTTTGCCCGTGAGCACCAGGTCGCGCGGCTCGTCATCGTCCACCGCATCAAGGTGGGCGAGGCAGGTCCGCACCGCTTCGAAGAACCACGGGGTGTGAGTTCGATCGTCGGCATGAAGCACGATCAAGGGGGCTCGGCCCGCCAACTCGGCCGGCGGGAGCAGGTCGTGCACCGCGTGTTCGGGGGCCGGCAGGTCGTTGTCGGCGAACATTCGCATCGTGGCTCGCAACGCGAGCAGATCGCGGCTGACGACCGCGCTCACCGGCCGGCCGCTGAGCGCCGTCATCACCGCCCGGTGCCCCTGCCCAGGGCCGATCACCACCGCCGGTCGGCCCTTCCTCACTCCCTGGAGCGCGGGCCGCAGGAGTTCGGTGGCGTAGGAGAGGTTGTCGAACTCGTCGATGCCATGAGCCGTGCGGGCCTTCCAGCGCCATGGCCCGACCTTCGGCTCGATGCGTGACCGATCGTAGACGCCACGCTCGAATCCGGAGCCGTCGGCCCGCGCTGGCGGCTCGCCCACCCGGGCGATCACCACGGTGTGGGCGCGGCTGCGCTCGTGACGAACCTCGGCCCCGCCGAGCCCGGCAACGGCGGTGGTGAGATCATCGGCGAGGGGCTGTACCACCACGAAACCGATCAGACCTTCGGGGCGTACCCGGGAGGCCGCTCCGGTCACCAGCTCGGCCATGGCCGCAGGGCCCACCTTGCCGGGAATGTTCGACACGACGAGGTCCACGCCATCGTCGGCCGCCAGGTCGATGTCGTCATAGCCGAGTGAGCCGAACACCCGATGACGCTCGGGGGGCTGATCGTTGCGGGCGGCGTTGCGAAGGGCGTACCGGATGGCGAGAGCGTCGCGATCAACTGCGGTGACCGTTCGCTGCGGATCGAGTTGGAGCAGTACGACGCCGAGCGTGCCGTGCCCGCACCCAACGTCGATCACCCGACTCACGCCGTCGAGACCATCACCCTGCAGGTACCGCAGGAGCAGAGCGCTACCTCGATCCACGTCCGCGCTGGCGAACACGGTCTGGGCGAGCTCGAAGTGGCTCTTGGTCCGGTGGAAGGCGAAGCTCACCTCGTGCGTTGCGAAGAGGGCTTCCTGGTCTCGGACGGTGCGACGCCCCGCCGCCTCGACGGCTGTGCGTTCGAGGCCGACGGGGATCATCGGTTCACCGGGAGGCGATCACGCGATCGTGATGCTCTCGTCGAGGTAGACGTCCTGGATGGCGTTGAGCAGGCTGGCGCCTTCGGCCATCGGCCGCTGGAAGGCCTTGCGGCCCGAGATGAGGCCCATGCCACCGGCCCGTTTGTTGATCACGGCCGTGCTCACCGCTTCGGCCAGGTCTGATGCACCCGAGCTGGCGCCACCAGAGTTGATGAGGCCGGCCCGGCCCATGTAGCAGTTCGCCACCTGCCAGCGGGTGAGATCGATCGGGTGATCCGTCACGAGCTCGTCGTAGACACGAGGGTGGGTCTTGCCGACGTTGATGGCGTTGAAGGCGCCGTTGTTCTCGGGCATCTTCTGCTTGATGATGTCGGCCTCGATCGTCACACCGAGGTGGTTGGCCTGACCGGTGAGGTCGGCGGCCACGTGGTAGTCCTGGTCGGTGCTGAAGCCGCTGTTGCGGGTGTAGCACCAGAGAACGGTGAACATGCCGAGCTCATGGGCCTGAGCGAAGGCGTCGGAGATCTCCTGGAGCTGCCGGGTGGACTGGTCCGACCCGAAGTACACGGTTGCGCCAATCCCAGCGGCACCGAGATCCCATGCCTGCTGCACGGAGCCGAACTGCACCTGGTCGTATTTGGTGGGGTAGGTCAGCAGTTCGTTGTGGTTTATCTTGACGATGAACGGGATGCGATGGGCATAGCGGCGCGACATCGATGCGAGCACACCGAACGTGGATGCCACAGAGTTGCAGCCACCCTCGATCGCCAGACGGATGATGTTCTCAGGGTCGAAGTAGAGCGGGTTCGGAGCGAACGACGACGCAGCCGTGTGCTCGATGCCCTGGTCGACGGGCAGGATCGACACATACCCGGTGCCGGCGAGGCGGCCACTGTTGAAGAGAAGCCCGAGGTTGCGGAGCACCTGGGGTGAACGGTCACTCGGTTCGAACACCCGATCCATGAAGTCAGGGCCCGGGAGGTGCAGCTGCGATGCCGGAATCCCCTCGCTCTTGTGCTCGAGGAGGTTCTGAGCGTTGTCGCCCAGCAGGCTCACGATGTCGGCCACTGATTCACTTCCCTTCTAGCGGGGTGCGCCTGCCCCATGGGCGGCGCCGGTCGTGCCGAGGATAGCCAGCCGCCTGGGTGGCAGAGACGATGCAGTCGGGGTTCAGTGAATTTCCTCGCGGGGCGCTAGCCCGCCGCTCAGCTGAGCGCAGCGAGCCGCTCGGCGGAGTCACCAAAGTCGGCGTCGGCCTCGACAATGGCACCGAACATCCGCCGGGCGTGGGGCACATCACCAGACCGTTCGTACAGATCGGCAAGCATGTACCAGCGACGGAGATGGTGGGCTGCTGGTCGCTTGGGCGCTTTCGGGGCCCGGTCGAGCAGCCGGATCGCATCGTCGAGCCGGCCGCGGTCGGCGAGCGAGCCGGCCTGGACGATTCGGCCCTCCTCGACGAGTTCGGCCGACGGTGACGCCGCGCCGAGCTCGTCCCAGAGCTCCTCAGCTTGGTTCCACCGCCGCAGGGCCCGCATGCAGTCGGCCATCACCGGGTTCTGTTCGACCGATCCGGTCATCTCCGCGAATCGAACGAGCTCGTCGTAGGCCTTCTGCCACCGACCCAGCCGGTAGTAGGTGAGCCCGTGCAGCTCGTGAACCTCGGCGATGCCGGGAGCGAGCCGCTGGATCGACTGCAGGAGCTGATCGGCCTCGCTGAAGCGTTCGTTCTCGAACGCCACGGCCGCCTCGCCAAGACGGTTCCGCATCTTCGTTGCGGTCGCCGGGGCGACGCCACCGAACTGAACACTCGATACATCAACGGCAGAACGCCGCTTCTTCTTCCGGGACGTGTTCGCCCCAGCGTCCTCGCGAACCCTCTCGACGCGTACCTCGTCGCGAATCACCGGGGGCGGCGGGATCTTCTTGCCGTCGGGAGTGCGACCGGTTCGATTCGAGTCGGACCGACGCGGCCGGGGCCGCTTGGCTCCGTCACCGTTCGGACGCCGATTCGAGTCGCCCCGCGATGGCGAACTGTGGGTACCGCCGGCTCGCGAGCTTCCGCCGCGTGAGGAGCCGCCCTTCGCGCCGCCCTTGCCGCCGCCGTCTCGCGAGAAGCCGCCCGAGCCGCCGCCCTTAGACGCTCCGCCCTTGGAGCCTGAACCTCGGGAGTTGGTGCCCTTGAAGCCACCACCTCGCTCAGAGCGAGATGAGGATCGTGGTCGTCGTTCGGCCATGGATCTCCAGGCTATCGGGGTGGAAAACGGCCGAAGGAGCCGGCCCCAGTGGGGCGGGCTCCTTCGTGTAGAAATCCGGCGGCGTCCTACTCTCCCAGGCCGTCTCCGACCAAGTACCATCGGCGCTTGAGGGCTTAACTTCCGTGTTCGGGATGGGAACGGGTGTGACCCCTCCGCAATTGCCACCGAAATCTGTTGCGACGCGCCCGTGCCAGCAAAGGCAGGGACGCATCAGCGTCTTGTGGTTCCGAGATCGAATCTCGAGAACTGAATAGCGAGCACGAGCTTGTATGTGTAACAGAAAACACAAGCCCTCGGCCGATTAGTACCGGTCAGCTGAACACTTTGCAGTGCTTACACATCCGGCCTATCAACGTAGTCACCTGCTACGGGCCTTACCCGGTTACCCGGTGGGAGATCTCATCTTGAAACAGGTTTCCCGCTTAGATGCTTTCAGCGGTTACCCCTTCCGCAGGTCGCTAACCAGCCATGCTCCTGGCGGAACAACTGGCACACGAGAGCTGCGTCCATCCCGGTCCTCTCGTACTAGGGACAGCCTTCCTCAAATCTCCTTCGGCTGCAGAGGATAGGGACCGAACTGTCTCACGACGTTCTAAACCCAGCTCGCGTACCGCTTTAATGGGCGAACAGCCCAACCCTTGGGACCTGCTTCAGCCCCAGGATGCGATGAGCCGACATCGAGGTGCCAAACCTTCCCGTCGATATGGACTCTTGGGGAAGATAAGCCTGTTATCCCCGGGGTACCTTTTATCCGTTTGCGATGACCCTTCCATACGGCGTCATCGGATCACTATGCCCTGCTTTCGCACCTGCTCGACTTGTCAGTCTCGCAGTCAAGCTCCCTTGTGCCATTGCACTCAACGACTGATGGCCGACCAGTCTGAGGGAACCTTTGGGCGCCTCCGTTACAGTTTGGGAGGCGACCGCCCCAGTCAAACTACCCATCTGACACTGTTCCCGACCCAGTTAATGGGCCCGGGTTAGATGTTCAACATGAACAGGGTGGTATTTCAACATTGACTCCACCAATGCTGGCGCATCAGCTTCCTAGTCTCCCACCTATCCTACACAATCCAGGTCAAACACCAATATCAAACTGTAGTGAAGGTCCACGGGGTCTTTCCGTCCTTCTGCAGCTAACGAGCATCTTTACTCGTACTTCAATTTCGCTGGGTCTGTGGTTGAGACAGTAGGGAAGTCGTTACGCCATTCGTGCAGGTCGGAACTTACCCGACAAGGAATTTCGCTACCTTAGGACGGTTATAGTTACCGCCGCCGTTTACTGGGGCTTAAGTTCGCAGCTTCGCCTTACGGCTAACCGCTCCCCGTAACCTTCCAGCACCGGGCAGGAGTCACAGCGTATACAGCGCCTTACGGCTTCGCACGCTGCTGTGTTTTTAGTAAACAGTCGCTTCCCTCTGGTTTGTGCCACCTCTTCGAGCTCAGACAGCAAGTGTCGTCACCCTAACG
>JBCCFL010000060.1:0-33353 GCA_039029735.1 Actinomycetota bacterium
CCACCTGCAGGTAGGGGAGCGAGTCGACGAGGCCAAGCCCGGCGATGGTGGTGAACACGGCGGCCCCGATGAGGAAGGCGAGGATCGTGAGCTTCTTGCCGCCGCGGAGGCGTTTGGCCCACGCCTGCACCATGGGGAACAACACGATCGACACGAGCACCATCACGAGGAGGAGCACGGTGCTCACCCACTCCTCGAGCTCGACGAGCACGGTGATGTAGAAGAGCAGCCCCGTCTGGATGATGGCGAGGCCGCCGAAGTAGGCGAAGTCGGCGGCGGCGTAGAAGCGGAAGAACTTGTTGCCGAGCACGAACTTCACGGCGGGGAGCAGCGGCATCGTCGACGATTCGTGCACCGCGTACTTGGGTTCGCTGATGGCCACCACGGGCACGATCATGAAGGCGAGCCCGATCACACAGGTGACGGCGGCGGCTGCCTGCCATCCGCCGTACACGCCCAGCGAGGGCTCGAAGAGGCCGGCGGTGAAGAGGGTCATGGCGGCCACCACGAGGCCGAAGGCCCAGGCCACCGAGGTCCAGGTGGCGAGGCGGAGCCGTTCGATCGGGGTGCGCCCGAGGTCGGCCACCAGGGCGAAGGCGGGGGTGATGTAGGCGGTGAGGGCGATGTAGAGCACGAGCTGCACGCCGAGGAGCCAGAGCACGTTCCAGCCACTCTCGCGTTCGAGTGGGGGCCGGAACATGAGCCAGGTGGCGATGGCGGCGGGGATCATGCCGGCGGCCATGAACGGGATGCGCCGACCGCGGCGGTGCGTGCTCTTGTCGGACCACGAGGCGATGAGCGGGTCGGTGATGGCGTCGGTGAGGCGGCCGGCGGCAGCGATGAGGGCCACCACGTTGAGCACCACGAGGATGGTGGCGTCGCTCACGAGGGTGGGGAGGCCAGCCGAGTCGGGCGGGAGGTAGAAGAAAACGAGGAGCGTGTTGATCAGGTTGACCAGCGTCGACATTCCCAGGTAGCCGGCAGCCAGGGCGAGCACGACCTTGAGCGGCAGCTTCCCGCCAGTCCCGTCTTCGTCGGCGGCGACGTAGCTGTCGGAGCTGGTGGGCGCGCCGTCTTCGGTGGTGTCCATACGGGAGCCGAGGGTAGGGGGTCAACGGCCGGCCAGCCAGGTCCAGCGCTGCGGGTTGGGCCGCTAGGCTGGTCTACGGAGAGATGGCAGAGTGGACGATTGCGTCGGTCTTGAAAACCGTTGAACCCGCAAGGGTTCCGGGGGTTCGAATCCCCCTCTCTCCGCCAAAAACCGCAGGTCAGACGGGTAAGACGATATCCGGGCCAAATCCGGTGTGGGTCGAAGCGAAGCCGTTGGGCACCGTATGGGCACAGCCTCTAGCTCGCTGACGTCGTCACCCGTCAGCGACGGGCAAGAGTTCGTCGACTGGCGTGAGCCGTGCGAGGTAGTCGGCGATCGCCCGGTTGATGAGAAGGTTGACGCTGACGCCCCGCTCGGCTGACACCGCCTTCAGGTCGCGGTCCAGCTCCTCTGAGATGCGGACCGCCTTTACCTTTCGGTCCTCGGAGTACGTCTTCGGTCTGCCGCGCTGTGCCATGACATCAGTGTAACTACACATTTGGTATTTATGTAGTTTTCCGCGCGATTTCGCGCGCATTTTTGATATCAAAAAATTTCAGCGCATTCACCCACCGTGTCACGCAGGTCGTCTAACTTCTCCTGTGACTCTGGCTACTCAGTCAGAGCAAAACCAAAGAAGCCCCATCCCGGCGGACACCGGTAGGGGCATGCTCTGGGACCGGGCAGAGAACTTACCGATCGAGGTGTAGCGCCGTGATCGTAACGTCTGCCGCTCTGGTGGACAAGGAGTACTTCGTCCGGTCGCAGGGAAGACACGAGAAGGAAATCCTTGAGGTACTCATACTTCCCCAACGGCCGAGGGTGCTATCACATCCGCGGCCACTGTCCGGTCAGCTTCGGCGGGCGTCCGATGGATGTACCCCCGATGGGTGCTCGCATCTGCCGACACTGCCGATTCAGGCAGCTCTCGTTCCCGTTCCTCGATTGAGGCACGAGATCTACCAGGCCCCTGAGGTCAGGTGAGTTCCCTCGGGGCTCGCCTGACCTGGGTCACCGGTCGGGAGGACCCAACCGGCCGAGTTCTTCGTCGATCTTCGAGTTCGCCTCAATAAGGTCTGACTCGAAGACACCGGCGTAGGTGCGCAACAACACGTCGACAGAATGACCCAATCGTCGGCTGATCTCGCCCAACGGAACACCGGCCCGGATCATCATCGAGGCCGCTGAGTGTCGAAGGTCGTACGGGACAGCGTCAGCTGCCACGTGCCCCTCCGGCCACACGCTGGACCTTAACCGCAACCAGACCTTCGAGTAGTTCTCGGGCGTCACCGAGTTGCCCGCCGCATTGGTGAACACCAGGCCAGCCACCGGGGGCCACTGCTTGAGGTGCTTGTTAAGTAGATCCACCAACACGGGTGGTAGAGGAACGGACCGCACCTCACCATCTGCTCGGTGTTTCAAAGCCTTGACCTGCCGAGTCGAACTGGTCTCCGTGTATCGGGTGCCTGGGGAGGGGCGGGCTGCTCGGAGCCTGGCCACCCCCCACCCGGAAGCCGGAAGGTCGAGGTCATCGATCTGCAGGCCTGCGACTTCGGATGGCCGCATTCCTGCGTAGGCCATGACAGCGAAGAAGGCCGCGTACCGGGCGCCGCCCGTCCTCAAGCTACCGATCTCATGGAGCAGCTCGTCGATGTCACGCATGCTTGGCAGCAGGGTGGTATCGACGCGGGCGCTCGTTCGTGGTGAGCGGAACTCGATTCGATCCATTGGATTCGAATCGATTAGGTCCCTCCGAAGGGCCGCTCTGAGGGCAGCGTTGACTAGACCTCTCCGGCGCTTGGCGACCGTGGGCGCGCAGCTAGTGCCGTCGAGTCTCGTGGTGGCTGCCGTCAGCGCTTCGTTCATCAGATCAGGTCCGATGTCACGGAGACCGATCGACCAACGTTCGATCCAGGCCGCTTGAACGGACGTCTGATCCGTTGCCGACGGGTTGAACCCCGTGGTCCACAACCACTGCCGTAGCCCGTCAGGCTGAGCTGACGCAGAGGAGCGAACGAGGTGAGGAGTGATGGCAACGAGTGCTTCCGCAGCACTCTTGCGCGATGAGGCAGCCCATCCCTGCCACTTCAACTCGTACCAGGTCACCGCCCAAGACCACCAAGTCTCGTGTGACCGCACCCACGACAGGGGGAGTCCAGTCGAAGCGTCGAAGACCTCGCCGGTGCCGATAGCTCCAAGCAGCCTCGACCGGTAGTGGTCCGCCTCGGCCTTCGTCTTCCGACGACGCTTATGGTCTCGACCGTCGACACGCCATCGAACGACATAGCGCCGCTTCTCCTTCGGCGTGCCCTGTCTAGGAAGCCCAAGGGAGAACACCTGCACACGTTGTGGTCTCACGCAGCCTCGCTGCGCGGTACCCGGTTGGCGTCGGCGTAGGCGTCGAGGTCTCGGGCGTCGAAGCGGATGTGGCTTCCGAACTTGTGGTACTCGATCCGGCGTTCTGCGACGAGGCGTCGGATGAAGCGCTCTTTGACTTCGAGCCACTCGGCGGCGCCGGCTACGTCGAGCCATTGACGCTTGGTCATTGTTCTCCTTGTGGTGTGAGCCGCTGGTCGGCGGCGTGTTGTTGTGCGGTGATGGTTGTGGTGGCGGCGTTGCGCCAGTGGTGGAGCCAGCCGCCAGGAGGCGCCTGGCGGCGCTCTCCAGGCTTTGGCCTGGTGGATTGGGTGTTGCGGAGTTGTGCTCGGCGCTGTTGGGCCAGGTCTTGGCCCCAGCGGTCCACTTGTTCTCCGAGCCGGTTGAGCGCAGGTGGTTCGACGTCGGGTCCGGGGTCGTTGAGGTGGAGCAGCGGGTGTTTGCGTGGTTCGCCGTCTTCGTCGGCGAGGGCCACGGCCACGGTGCGCCCGAGCGGTGAGAGGGCGTTGTTGAACAGCTCGACGAGTGCGTCGACATCGGGGGTCTCTTCGAGTTGGATGCAGGCTGCGTAGAGCAGTGGCAGGCCCTCATGTCGGACCGGTCGCGCTACCCGGTGCAGCTCTGGGGTCATGGCTGCCAGCACCTCGGTTGGTGAGCCGTCGGGTTCGGTGTCGAGGTTGTTCTCTTCCCGCCAAGCTTCGATGGCGGCTTCGATGTACTCGTCGGTCGGGTCGCCGTAGGTGGCGTCATTGCCTTTGAAGGCGGTGGTCCAGGAGACGAGTTCGACGCCTTTGAGGACGTCGACGAACTCGGTGATGATCGCGGCGTCTTGGGCACAGGGTTCGGTGGCGTAGTCGTGCATGACTTGGAACACGGTGCGTGATGTGGATTTCTTGCCGGTCTTGAGGTCGGAGCGGGTGAGTTCGAGTTGGATCTTCCCGACGTAGGCGGCGATGCGGGCGCCTGATGATCCGTTGGGGGTGATGGGGATGAAGTGGATGCCGTGGGTGGCGTCGCAGTCACGGACCCAGCCGTCGGGGAGTTCGTACCACTCGGCGTTGGAGACCTTGCGGTACGTGGCTCGCCGCCCGCCCACTGCTTCGGGGTCGGGGACGTACTGCACGCCTGACAGTGCGGCGTTGCGGTTGCGGCAAGTCTTGCCAGGCCACTTGCGGAGGCGGTCGTTGAAGACCTCCCAGAACGTGGCGATCAGGGGTGCTTGTTCGTTCTGGGTGATGTCGACGAAGCGGTCGAGGAACAACAGGACGTGGAGGTGGGCGTGGGGTCCGTTCTCACCGATGGTTGCTTCGAGGACCTTGGCTGCGCCCAGGTACCCGTAGTCGGCGAGGACTCGCTTCATGGGGGTGGAGCGCATGGTGTCGGAGAAGCACTCGGTGAGCATCGTCTTGTTCACCGCTAGGCGGTCGCCTCGTTGGTGGCGTGGTGCGACGGTGAGCATGGCGAGGCCGCCGCCGGTGGCGAAGTGTTGTTCGACTCGCCACGAGACGGTGGCGGCGTCGGCTGCTCGCATCGGACCGCTACAGGTGATGCAGAGTTGCTTGGAGCGGCAGCGGACGACGTTGGTGATGCCGATCGAACCGTCCGGGCGGCGTTCGAATCGGGTTTCGTCAGCGTGGGGGAGGGGGTTGCCGCAGTCCCACAGGGTCTTGTGGTCCTCGGTTCCGGCGATGACGGCTTCGAGTCCTTGGCGGGCCAGTGCTTGGTCGGTTCGCCGCTGGTCCCGTCGAAGCTTCGGGTCTGGCTGCTCGGGTGCAGGCCGTTCGATTCGGGCTGTTCCCAAGCCACGACCGCCGTCAGGCTGCGGGCCTGTGACCTGGTGTTTTGTGTTGGTTTGCATGAGCTTCCCGAGTTACCGAGGGGGTGGGTTTGGGTCGTGTGCGAGGCGGAGCCCCGTGTCTGGTGTTGTTCGGGGGGTGTGGCTTCTCTTGGTGGGGGGTGGGGGTGAGCGGTGTTTCACCATCCCGACTG
Source organism: Actinomycetota bacterium (assembly GCA_039029735.1). Lineage (GTDB taxonomy): Bacteria > Actinomycetota > Acidimicrobiia > Acidimicrobiales > SZUA-35 > CADEDH01. The sequence continues at coordinate 5,456 of JBCCFL010000060.1, forward strand.
ACCAGAAGGGGGCGGCCTGCGGGCGGCCCTTGGGGGGCCGTCCTCGGCACGCCCTTGCAAGAGGGACAAAGCGGGGCCAGGTCGGGGGGCCGCTGCGCTGCGGCGCCGGGTCGGCTTGGGTTAGCCGTGGTCGATCGGGTGCATCCGGGCGGCCAGGGCCCGGAGTGCGACGGCGGATGCGGCGAGCCCGGCCAGCAGTGACCCGGTGAGGATCGGTGCCGTGATGCCGGGGTCGATGACTCCAGCCGTTGCGGTGACAGCAGCCCCGACTCCCGTCGCTGTCGCCACGATCCAGACGCCGACGAGGGCGGTTGCTCGCCGGGCTCCGACGAGGTCGGCCAGGGTCGGCATCGACTGGGTGGGTTCGGTCATCGGTCCGGTGGTGGGAGAGCGGCCAGCCGGCGCCGTGGTGCCGCGAGTTCTGGTCGCCTGGCTGGGGTCGGGCCGGTGATGGCTGGTCGTGTAGCGGTTGCCGTTCGCTGATGGGCGATGACGTTCGGGATGATTCCGGTGAGGCCGACTACGAGCCAGAGGGCTCGGGGTGTGAACACGATCTCGGTCGATCCGCCGAGGGCAAGTCCGGTAGCGGTGGCAAGCGCTGTGAAGGCGGCTGCGGCGAGGTAGGCGCCGTGAAGGTCACCGGGTTGGTAGACGGTTCGGGCGATCAGCCACGCAATGGCGGCCAAGACGATGCAGCCAATGGCGAACAGATTCGCGATCCACATCACCACCGGAGCCCGCACCACCGCGAGCACAACGACTGTTGTCGTCACCGGCAGGGTTGCTCCGAATGACACCAGCAGGACCGCTCGCCACGCTGGGAACCGTTGGCGTGGTCTCGGTGGGTCGGCGACCGGCACCGGAAGGTGGGCGATGGGATGGGTGGTCATCGGATCGCCTCTCGGTGGCGTGCGGGCATGGCAGGTCTTCGTGGTCGGGTCGGTGTCGGTTGGCCGTGTCTGTCCGGGTCGATGGTCGGCCCGTAGCGGGTGCGGTGTTGGGTTCGTCGGTGGTGGCGGTGGGTGCGGGCGTCTCGGATGGTCGTGACGACCAGCCAGGTGATGGGGCCAAAGACGCTGGTGAGGCAGATCCAGTACTGGGCGATCTGGTAGGCGCTCATCGGTCGCGGTGTCCTTTCTTCGCGGTGAAGGGGGCGGGGCAGGTTTCGGGGATGGGTGAAGCAGGGCCGGTGTCACCTGTCGTGGTCCGGGTCGGTTGGGGTTGGCTGGGTCGGCCCGGTGGCGGGCCGAGTGGACGGCCCAGTCGTCGTTGACCTCGGGCGGGTAGTGGCCGCTAGTGGTGTTGGTTGGACCAGCGGGCGGCGTTGTTGCCTTGGAGTCGTTCGTGGAGCTCCAAGAGCCAGGCGGTGACGGCGAGGTCGTCGTCGACGCCTTGTTCGGCCATCTGGGCGGCGGTCATCTTGATTCGTACAGCGGGGCGGAAGTGGTGGTCGGGGTCGAAGCTGTCGAGTCCTTGCGCGACGTCGGCCGGTCTGACGCCGAGGGTGCCGTAGGTGATGAGGAGCATTCCGATGGCGTCAGTCAGCTCTTCAGCGAGCCGGTTCGTGGCGTACGGGTCGTGTGCCCGGTGGGCCACTTCGAGCGCGTCCGGTGGTGGCGGCTGGCGTCGCAACGTCGGGCGCCTGGCCGCCTTCTGCCGTTGACGGATAGGCCGTGAGCGTGCTCGGCGGTTGCGTCGGGCGATGCGGAACAGCGGCCAGAGGGTGAACTTGAGCAGGGCGATCCAGAACAGGGCCTGAATGCTGACGGCTCCGAGTTGTTCGATCACTGGTCGCTCCCTTGGTTGCCGATCTCGACGGTGAGGCCGCCGTTGTCTTGGATCTGTTCGACCTCGGCGTGGAGGTCGAGCACGGCGTCTTTGGTGGTGTCGAGCACGTCGGTGATGGCGGTCTCGTCAACCGTGATCACATACCCCTCCCTCTCGTCTGTGTTGGTGTCGGGTTGGGCTGACGGCAGATCATCAGGGTCCGGTGGTGTGGTGGGTGGTTCGGCGGTCACTGGATCGTCGGTGTTGTTGAGGGGTTCGCAGGCTTTGGGTTCCATCCAGTCCATGGGGGGTTCGTCGCCGCATTCGGCGAAGGCGTAGTACGCAGCCCACTTCCCGGTGGACCGGATCGTGGTGTAGGTCCACGAGGCGGTGGCGATCGGGCGGGCGGCGAAGATCCCGATGACGAGGAGCCACACACCAACTGCGGGCCAGGAACGGGGAGCGAGCCCGGCTCTGGTTTCTCGGCTGAAGAACATCAGTACCCCACCTCGTTCCGGGCGGCCGTGGCGATCTCTACATCGAGGTCCGTCAGGTTGGTTTGCCAGTGCCGGAGGCGTTCGAGGAGCCAGCGAGCCTCAACGATCGTGAGCCGGGTCGGGAAGACCACTGCGCCTTGGTCATCCAGGCCGAGTAGGTCACCGTCGGTGAGCTTGTCGCTGGCGAGGTCGAGGGCGTGGGCGAGGTTGGTGAGTTGTTCAATGATGGCGGCCCGGTCGACGGGGACCGGGGCATCGGGGTTCGGGTCGGGGCTCATGGTTAGGCGGCCTCCTGTCCGCCTTGGTGTTTCTTGCGGCGTTTGCGTTGGCTGTCGTGTTGTTCGTTCATGGCGTCGATGAACTCGGCCCAGGCCTGAGGTCCTATGTCGTCGAAGTCGATCGGGACATGGGTGGGCTCGGCAGGGAGATGAGCAGCGGCCTGGGCTTGGGTCGCGTAGTAGATCTGGGCTTTGCGGACCTCGCCCCGATGGGCTGGATCGAGGCCCTGGAACACGGCTCGACCTTTGTGGCCTGCGGCCAGGGCGTACTCGACAGTGGGGTCGATGTCGCCAAGGAACAGTTCTCGGAGCCATATGGCGTCGGAGGAGCCGACGATCATGCGGGCGCCGATGTTGAGCCGGACCTGGCCCCCGGCATACCCATAGGAGTCCACGGAGGGCTGCTGGGTGATGTAGACGAGGTGGATGCCCGCTGATCGGGCCATCGCCGCCAGGGTGGTGATGTTGGAACTGGTGGCCTGGGCGAACAGTTTGCGTTCGTCTCGGATAACGGGGGAGATCAAGTTCGCCCCCTCGTCGATGATGTAGACGACCCTCGGGCCAATGTCGGGCACCTCGGTCCAGTCATCGACCCCAGCGCGTTTGATGAGCCGTTGGCGTTCATACATCAGGTCGAGGACATGCGCGGACTGGGTCCACATGCCTTCAGGGGTGTGAGCGATCGAAGCGTGTTGGTCCAACCAGTCGGCTTCGCCGGTGGGCTTGGGGTTTGCCCGGTAGACGATCCACCCGTGCCGGATGGCGTGGATCTCGATGGCTCGGGCCGTGATCCCTTTGCCGCCCTTGGTGATCCCGGTGATGGTGATCATCGGGGTTTCGTCTGGTCGCCATCCGATCTCGTGACCGTCAACCCCTCGGCCCAGGCAGACGTAGTTCTCCACCTCGCTCGGTCCGGGGTAGGGGATCAGAGTCGGGAGAGGGGTGGCGGTGAAGGTCATCGACAAGCGGTGGTAGTCATCCACCGTTGAGGTGACCTCGGCGGCGTCGATGGTTCGCATCAACTGGTCGCCGATGTTCGGCCAGGTGTGCCGCAACTGAAGAGGTAACGGTTTCACCGTCACCTGTCGCCATGAGGGCCGCCAGAAGCGGTCCGGGTCTTGGCGGTACGCCTTGATCTTTGGGGTCCGCCAGAACCCGTGGGTGGAGACCGTGATCGCCGCATGGGACGCAATCCAGGGCCACGCCATTTTGAACACCTGCCGGGCTGTGCCCGCTACCGCCCCCCGATAGCTGACCACAATCCTCGGCCGGTTCGAGCCGAACGGTTCCCACCGCACAACCGGCGCCCAGCGGCTCCCCACTGCAACCACGGCGGTGGTGATGGCGAACACGGTCGGGACCGTGAGACCCCACCGCACAAGGCGGGGGCCAGGCGCCGACCACCACATGACCGCGACCATCAGGGCGGGAATCGTGGCGTACCACCACACAAGCGAAAGGCAGCACAGCTCGAACACGGTGCGGACCATGCGCCGCCAAATTGGGTACTGGTCGGCCTTCTCCTGCGCAACCGGTTGACCCGAACCAGGCACCGGCATAGCGGGCGGGTTGAGGGCAGTCATCGACCCCAGCTCCGTTCCCCACCAGGGCGACCGGCTTCGAGCACATCAGCGAACCACGCCGTCGAACCGTTCGGATCGGGGTGGATCTCGACCATCCCCGACCCATGCGTCACCACCGAGCGGCCGTTGTTGTTGTGGAATACCGGGTCACCGGCGCCGAGCTGGGTCGTGTTCGCCCCGGCCATCCACGACTGAACCCCAGGGTTCGACCGAATCAGATCACCACGCTCTGCCATTAGCGATCGTTCCCGGTGGCGTCGTCGAACGAGAGCTGACGGCCCGACCAGCGTTGACGGGCCTGCTCTTCGAGAACGCCCTCCTCGGCTCGGTGATGGGCTCGGACCGCAGCGTTGAACACACCGGGGCCGAGTTCGTCTCGGGCATTGCGGACCTCTTCGAGCGAGGGACGGCGAGACAGCCAATCGACCGCGACACCATTGGCGCACTGGCGTTCGTTCTTCGTCAGATTCATCGCCATCACGCCGCCGATCTCTGGGCGTGGTGGGTAGCAGCCATCTCGAACGCAGTGGATCGCATCCAGTTCGACCGGGCCCGACAGAACCCGACCACCACCCCGATCATCGCGTCGTCGGCGAACTCGACCGTTCGCAGAGTCGGCCAGTGGTAGGCGACCTCGGCCGCAGTGCCACACCCCAAAGGAGTGAGTTGGTCGAACAAGACCTCGCCTGCAGGGTCGTCGAGGCGGTCAAGGCGGGCCAGTTCGAACCCGTCAGTCACCGCAACGTGAAGCCGTGCCGACATGGCCAGCAGTTCTTGCTCACCGAAAGCGGGCCAGCCCATCACGCTGCATCCCACCGGCTCGTACGGATACGGTCTGCGCCGAGTTGGCGGAGCAAGGCTCGACGTTCCCGCTTGGAGCGGATCTGAGCCAGCACGAGCTGAACTCGGGCCGGGTCCGTGTCGCCATCGAGCAGCGCATAGGCGTCCCGGGCGTTCAACAGCGACGTTGACGACGTGTCGTCAATCGACAACTGCCCAAACGCCGACTCCAGACGCTCGATCGCCGCTCGCTCGGCCGAGTTCGTGAACAGGTATCTGATGCTCCGCATAGCAGGTAGGTCTCCCTCTCGTAGATGAATGCGGGTATGCGTGGTCTGGCCGGTCACGAACCGACAGCCCCCACCCCGGCTGTCGCTGTCAGCGGGGTGTGGCACCAGACCAGTGGTGGACAAACGCGGGTTAGGCGGCGATGGCCAACTGACCCGTGCCGCGGCCGTTCTCACCGCGATGGGTCAGCGAGGCGCCCGTGTGGGTGTCGGTCCACGACGACCCCCACCCCGCCTGAGTACGGTCCCTCCGCCAGGTCGACTCACCCGGCGGGGACCACGTGTTCGGATCGAACTCGTCATCAGCGGTCCACACCGACGACACCGACATCCGATCCAGCGATGGGTTCCGGTAGCTCACCGGCCCCGGTCCCAGTCACGAGCCCAAGACGGGCGCTCAACGTCAGGATCGACGGCGTGGAAGTCCGAGCGGACCTGCTCGACCAACACCGCCCCCTCCGAGCCGTCCTTCGACGGATACGACCAACGAGTGCGAGCCTCAGCCGTCACCCGGTCATCAACCCGTCTCGGTTCGCTGTCGCCACCGAACCAACTACTCAACAACCCCATACCAGGACCCTCCTTTCAACGGATGCGTGGGTTTGGGGTTCAGCGGCGACGAACGCCACCGAAGAGGCCGTAGAGAAACCCGGCCAAGAAATGAAGCACGACACCTCCTCACATGTTTTTGGGATCGACGAACTAGAAGGGGCAGGGCCTCCCCGACACTGGGGACGCCAAACACACGGGGCAGCTATCGGATAGCGGTACTCCAGCGGCCCACGCCCGACGGGCAGGGCGGGTGGTCACCACTCACGACCACACCCCACACAAATTGGACAGCCCCGCCCCTTACACCAACAGGGCTTGCGCCCTCCGAAGAGGGACAGTGCTACTTCGAAGCCTTCGCCTCGACCGGAGCAGGCGGCGTCGCCCGCTTCTGCGACGGCGGCGCCTCCTGAGTGAAACCCGACGCCGACAGCGACAGACCAGACTTCATCACAGCCTGACCGTTCTTCGCCTGCGGCATCTCCCACTCCAACGCAGACAACCCACCAAACCAGATCGGCGCAAACGCAATGTTCGGATCAGCCTTCGACCTCAACCGAACCTGCTTCTGCACCGGCACCGCATACGGGTCGTCCTTGTCGTGATACGCGATGTGCACAAGCCACGCCCGACCATCCTCGGTCACCTTGTGCTCACCCGTCTCAAAGTCGAGCACCGGCTCATACGCCGTCGCCCCCAACACATTCGCATTGAACCGATCATCATCAATCGGAATCCGCATACACACTCCTTCGTCGGCGGACGACGCAACGCCATCCGTTCTATCTATTCTTGCATTCTAACAAGGTTGGAAAGGATGTCAAGGCGCGATGGATGGCAACGATGGAAAGCCGAGTCAGCACTAGGCTGGCGAGCCCATGGCAATCGAGCCCAACGATCCCCGCCCCCCTGTGGTTCAGATCGCCGATGACTTCCGGCGAGCGATTGCGCTCGGCGAGATCGGGCCCGGCGATCAGCTCCCCTCGAATAGCGAACTGAAGGCTCGCTACGGGGTGTCGGGACAGACGGCACAGTCGGCCATGAACACCTTGAAGACCGAAGGCCTTGCGTACGGGGTGCCCGGCCGAGGCGTGTTCGTTCGCACGGACCTCGACCGGGAGTCGCTGTTAGCGGATCTGGCCGCGGCTGACCCTCAGTCGCCTGCGTACACGCAGATCCTCACAGCACTTAGAGACTTGAGCGAAGCGGTCACCACCCTCCGAAGTCGGATCGACGTTCTGGAGTCTCTCCACCAGGGAGAGATCGCTGCGGCGGACTCTCAACAAGAGAGCTGAACCTTGTGACCTCCACCTCAAGCTCAGCTGCAGCTCGCTCCAGCATCAGAGCGATTTGAGCAATCTGGGCATCGGTCAACTCGTGACCTACCAGTGGAACTACCGGTAGGCCGGTGAATAAGTCAGGGTCTTCGTCGGCGGTGGTCAGTTACGCTTCCCCCCTCTTGGGGTCGATGGCAATGGACAACATCTCAAACGTCCAGCGACCAGAAAAGTTCCAGAAGCGGTCAGAGCGACTTCAGGTGATCCCGCCATGATCGGTGCTCCACCACCTGGCTGCGATCGGCATGGTTTCCGACGTACACCCACGCGTCCACCGCCGGGTCGATCATGCGCACGATCCGACGCACGTAAGGCGACTCAGCGGGACTCCGCGCGTCATACCCTTCCCAGTCATCGAGCAGAGCGAAGACGCTCGCATCCGTAACCCGGTAAAGCTCACCGACAACCGCTGCCGCCCGACGCTCAGCCGCTCGCTGGGCTGGCATCGAGGATCGTCGATCTGGATGCAGAATTCGACCAGTCGTCGATGGTGTTAGCACGAGGCCGGGATAGCGGTACGTGTTGCCCTCCACCACCTCGTAGAGCTGCCCAGGGATCAACACTTCAGCGACGAACTCCAGGTAGCGCACAAACTCCGGCTGGTGACCGGGGCTAAGGCCACGCATCAAAGATCCATACACGGCGATGTAGTCCACATCCTCCAGCGCCAGCTCCTTGTTGATGCGCTCATAGCCGGACATCGAGATGTAGCGCCGAAGTGCCGCCATCGCATCGTTGCGCCCGATGATGTTCGGCCAGTAGTCGAACACGATACGACGCTCGCTCGCCGTCATGAGGCCCTTCGCCTGTAGCCCGAGCACGTGTTCCATGTAGTTCAGGAAGTTGTCCAACCGGTCCAGGGTCTTGATCTCGGGGTCACCGATCTCAACGTGTCGATCGTTCATACGGATCTCCAGCAGCGGTGCCATGTAGTCCTCGTAGCGATACTCCAGGTCGTTCTTCGCTCCCGTGAGATCGTCGACCGGGTACATGTCCGTGAACAGCTCGTGTAGCCACTCCGCCCGCTCGTTCCGCCTCGACTGTGCATAGGTGAACGCGCCCCAGAGCGCCGTCACAGCCAGCACCGCGAATGCAACGGGCAGACCGACCAGCTCACCCACTAGCTCCGCCATCCCTGCCTATCCGCCTCCGCCAACCGAGCCCGCACCTCGATCCCGTACGATCAGGTGATGGACGACGATAGCCCAGCGGTCCGAGTCGCTGAAGTCTCCGACTACGCCGACGTGGCCCGGTGCATGGCCGCATTTAGGGACTTCCTCGGCGACGACACGCCAACCGAGTCCCAGCTTGCCGTAGGCGCGTATCACGCCCTCGCGAACGACCTCGCCGAATACCTGCTGGTGGGCGAGCCCGCTCACTCCTACGTCCAGCTCCGCTACGTCTGGTCGGCCTGGCACCTCAAGGATCTCTGCTGGGTGGAAGACGTTTTCGTTGACGCTCGCCACCGCGGCAAGGGTGTGGGGTACGTGCTCATGCAGGCCGCGATCGACCGCGCCTCCCAGCGGGGCTGCCATCGCCTGCAGCTTGACGCCAACGAGCGTAACGAAGCGGGCGCCGCCCTCTACGCCAACATCGGATTCACCCACACGAGCGCATGGTGGGACGGGGGCAAAGACCTCTACTGGGTTCTCAGCCTGGAGTAGTCCAGTAGCCCTGTCGGTGCTGCCTTAACGCAATTGGGCAACCTGTGTCGGCCGTTCCGTCGGCTCCAACTCGGGTCCGCGCGCCAAACTATCTGGCCACCCGAGCGGCTCGTCGATGAGTACCCGCAGACCCAGGCATGAAGTCATCATTGAGGGCACAACCGCCCCCCTTTGTTCCGCACGGTCGAGGCCTCCAGATCAGCGCAAACGTAGTCAAGCGACTGGCTGCTCGTCCGGATGACGCCCTCTTGGAGCGTCCCGACCGTTGAACTAGGTGGCTGCGTGACGCCCGGACATGGTAGAAGAAGGGAAGCACCTAGTTGATCGGAGGCCTTATATGGCGTACCTGCCCACTACCAGCAACTCCCTGCCGAGGGAGCTTGTTGACCCAACAGACCGGTCCGGGGCACAGATGGTCATCCGACCGCCCAGCGTGCTCAAACAGGGGCCGAGCATACTCACCGACCAGGAATTCCATTCAGTTCATCTGACGATTTCTACTGCCGCAGCGATGGGCTTTGGCACGCTGAGTGTCGATGCGAGCCACGATAGGCGATTTTCGCTAATTGAATGGCGGCGATTCATGGAAAAACCTCGAAAAGACGGGGCGATCGAGTTTTGGGGAGTCAGTGTTCGCTACGCGGTGGAGTATCGAGCCTCTGATCTCAAAGGCGACTTCAGTATAACTGGCTTAGCCGCAAGCGCTGAGTTGTCAAATGCGTCGATATCAATCGACTTCTCAACGCGAGGAATTGATTCGGACAAGCTCGTTACGCCCATACCAATTCGCAGCACACTGAACGTAGAAACCTACGCTGAGATGGTAGAGGCGATGAATCGGATCAGGGAAGAGGTTCAAGGCGCCCCTAAGCAACTCATCCAGCCAAAGCTGATCGGCGTCAAAACGCGTCCACAGCTGCTAATCGAAAGCGTCCAGGACCCAGATCTTGATCGGGCGATCTCCATCACGTACGCCCTCACTTGCATAGCACAAGGCACATCGGGAAGAGAGGCGCGAGCGGAGTGGAAGGGAGACGATGCGCAGCTTCCGCTTATATCCGAAGTTTACGAAGTGTTCGGCGCTTCCAAAGGAAAAGTATCTGACTTCGTGATGAGACAGGCTCGCGACGAGCTCGCCCACTACCGCCTCGCCAAAGAATGGAGAGGGCCCGGCGTGATCAGGGTGGGCTAGTTCTGTCGGATGATCCGCCACGCAATACAGTAAGGAGGGCACATGGGCTTCAAACCATGGAAGATCGTTGAGGTAGTCGCAGATGAGCTAGTGGGTTCGTTCTCACTTGAGTCGCTCGCCGCATCGGTGGGGCTCGGCGTGGCCACCGGACCAGTTGGCATGGTTGCGGGAGTAGTAGCAGGCGCCGAAGACGGAAGTTTGGTCCGAGACACCGCTGAGCTGGCGTTCGATGCCACTCTGACAACCCTTAGGATCGGCGAAGAAGTCTGGACAAGGGTTAACGACGACTGGGCCCCCCTTGTCGCCTCGAACGCACTGGTCCTCTTTAGTCGGGTTGGCGTTCCGGGACTCTTGATTGCTGGTCCTGGGGGGTTTGTCGCTGGCGCGTACTTGTTCAGTAAATCTGGAGAATTGATCGAGATGGGACTGGTCAAGCTCGCGGATTTCCTCGGTGCATTTGAAACGAGGCTGATGACCGACAATGAGTGGAGTTTCGTGTCGACCCTCTTCGGCGGAACGCTACCGCCACGGAGCAATATTCACATTACCAATGTCGGTCTCTTTGACAAGACCGATGGTAGTACCCGTGCGTTCGTGCTCCCCCTCTTTAAAGGCAATTATCTCGTAAACTTTGGCAGTATATATCATCATCACGCCGACTTGGCAGCGGCGGAACCCGGACTTTTCGCGCACGAGATAACTCATGTTTGGCAATCAAAACGTCGTCCTTTGAAAGTGACGATATACGCTGAAGCCCTTGCGAGTTCCGAATATGATTTTCCGCTGGGACGACAATGGCGGACTTACAACCTTGAGCAGCAAGCGTCGATAGTTGAGCAGTGGGTAGATGAGGGACAGAGTCGCGGCTCACCACTATACAGATACATCGCTGCGAATGTTCGAGCTGGGAACGACCGTGCGAACAGTCACCAGTTCTTCAACATGGACACCGGACGTGGGATAAGGGAGTTGTTTAACGCGTGTTCACATTTGGCTGACGCGAGAGGGCTTGGTGCCTTGTTGCCCAATCTGCACCATGTCTATACACCTCGAAGCTCCGCTTCAGGCACAGTGACATCCGCAGCGGCACGATTCGGAACTCTGCAGTTCGCCCTTGGGGCCGTCGATTGGGTTGACCTGCCTCTGCGACTGTTCGGTGCTAGCGGCTCGCGAGACACACCAAGAGGTCTACGTGAGCGGCTCAATGGTCTTGCCGATTGGTCTGTGGAGCAGGGTTACGTCGGTGGCTGCCCGAACTTCCACGAGTCCACCTACGATGGTCGCCGCGTCGCCGGTGTCTATCTGTTCGATTCTTCCGTAGCGGAGTTTCGAGATCTGCGCAGCACCGACCTGCCAGCGATCGAATCAACGCGCGACACAGCTAGGGGCATTGTGACACGGTTCAACGCAGTCCATGATTATGCCGTAGCCAACGGTTTCGTGGGAGGGTTCCCAACTCTTCACGAGACACGCGATGGCCGCTTTGGTGCCGTACTGATTCGGTCTGGTGCGGCCACCTGGATGGACTGTGACTTCACCGACCTCATTCTTGCTTCCGGCTGGTAAGTCACCGAAGGATGAGTTGATGTCCGAACAGCTGGCTGCTTCTAGACGTAGCTGCAGGTTGAACGCAGCGACCCAGGTCCATGACGCCGGGGCCTCCCCCGACGCGCTTCATTGCCGCGCCACCAGGCAAGGCGGCGGCTATGTAGGCTGTCGTCGATGCCACCCACGGGCCTGCAGGCCGACAGACACGTCCTTGAGGTCTTCACCTGTCAACGGCCGCCACCTAGGCGATTGGATACGCTCACGAACTTCGACGGCGAGGAGAAGACCCCTCGTGGAGTTGGGCACCAGGTGGGCACTGGCACGGGCCACGAGCGGCTAGCTCCGGTCAATCACAGTCAATCGGTCCCAGGGCTCGCTCTACTGTGATCTGGGGAAACCCTGGCCAGCCGCCGACCCACTCGATCTGTGCAGGGTTCTTGAAAACCGTTGAACCTGCAAGGGTTCCGGGGGTTCGAATCCCCCTCTCTCCGCCGTTGTGACGTCTCAAGACATCGGAAACCCTCGAACCGGCGGTTCGGGGGTTTCGTTGTTTTTGAATCGTGGTTGGTAGCCGGTGTTGGGGTTGAGGGTGAGGGCTCGGAGGAGTTGGCCGGTGTTGGTTTGGATGACTCGGATGTTGAGGTCGTCGATGAGGAGAGTGACGGGGGTGCCTTTGCGGGCTCGGCCGATGGAGATGTGGTGCATCCGGCCGGCCCGGCGGAGTGATACGGCTCCGGTCTTGTCGATGCGGTCGCGTCTGATCCGGTAGTGGGGGCCTTGGTCGAGTTGCGGGTCCAGTGCTAGATGGTCCGCAGCGCAGCAAGGAGCCGATCAACGAACTGCTCGTTGCACGTTGCGATCCATCCCGGGTCGTCGTCGAGGAACGCCGTCCACACCTGGCGGCGGATCGCGGCGGCGCCGTCGCCGGTCGGGTCACCGTGGCCATGGAGCCAGGCGTCAGCTCGGAGTGACTGAAGCACCGTGACCGAGTCGACCGTGCCGTACTCGATCGCCAGGGCATCGACTGCGGTGTCGCCCGCCCATCGGGCGATGGCGCCCAACCAGTCGCCTGACAGTGCCGCTGAGACGCTCTCGCCATCCAGCATCGACCGCACCTCACCCCACCGTGCGGTCGACCGCTGATACCCGGGCGATCCCGAGCGTTCGTGACTGATCAACTCCCCGTGGCCCCACGACCCGAGCCCAGTGTGGATGTCGAGCACGCATGCGGTCGTCGCGGCGGCCATCTCTTCGGCCCACACGCCCTCCAGGGTGCGGCGGGTCCAGGACGGCGCAGGACCGCCGTAGAACAGGCCGGTCGGGTGGTCGTACTGGCCTGACGACACGACGGCCTGCATGCGTTCCGGGCCGAGTTCGTCGATGCGACCAAGCAGCCTGTTCGTCGTCTCGGCCTGGGTGGTCTTGTCCCACGCCGTCGGCACGAGATCGTCGGCGATCGTGGCGTACTCGGCGTTGGCCGGTGGGCCCGATGCGAAGTCCACGAAGTTGCGGTTGAGGTCGATGTTGTCCTCGTTGACCCGGCGCACCCATGAGAACCCGTACGGGTTCAGGGCGTGGATCATCACCAGCCGGACGTCGGCGGGCCGGCTCGTGCGATGGTGGCGCAGCCAGTTGGTCTGCATCGCTGACCCGCAGTAGCCCTCCACGCCGTGGGTGCCGGACACCACCAGCACCCGGTGGTCGGCATTGGCCGGCCCAAGTGAGGCGACGTCGACTGCGAGTGTCTCGCCGTTGCGACCGAACGCGGCCGGATGATCGATCGATCGGACCTCCGCACCAGCGGCATCGGCAGCCGCCAGGAACCCTGCTCGGGCGGCGGGGTAGTCGGCGGCCAGGGCCAGCGTTTCGTGATCCGTCATGGCGGGCATGATGGCCCAACGACCGACGCCGTGCTGGACCCCACGACCACTCCGCGGTTCTCGCAGACCACCTGTTCGGTGCTCGGAGCGTCCCTTCCCTAGCCTGCGGGCATGACCGACGACGTCACCTTCTACGACGAGATCGAGGCGTACTGCGGGCGCCAGAGCTACCGGCCGGGCGATTCGGCCACCGTGCACGTGTCGACGAGCGCCGACCGTTTCGACGTCCGCGTCGAGCGGTGGGGGGCGACCCGGGAGCACGTGTGGTCGGCAGCGGACGTCGCGGGGCAGTTCCATGCTGTGCCCGAGGGGGCTGACGCCACCGGCTGTGGCTGGCCGGCGGCGCTCGAGATTCCCGTCGGTGACGACTGGCGGTCGGGCTTCTATCTGGTGATCGTGACTGCTGTTGGCGCACCGTCGGGCCGTGACACGGCGCATGCGTACTTCGTGGTTCGGCCCGGAACCCGGAAGGCCGATGCGCTGCTCGTGCTCGCCACCAACACATGGAACGCGTACAACCAGTGGGGCGGAGCCAGCCTCTACACCGGAGGCAACACGGTGTCGTTTCAGCGGCCCATGGCCCGGGGTCTGCTGTGCCGGCCGGAGGTCGAGCGCGACGACCGCAAGGCGTACCCGCCACGCTGGGGCGAAGACGCCGACCCCGACGGTGAGATCTACCAGGCGTATCGCATGGCCAATGGCTACCCGGGGTCGATCGGCTCCAGCGGGTGGTTCACGTTCGAACGTCGCTTCGTCGAGTGGGCCGAGGGAAATGGCTACGAGCTCGACTACGTCGTGCAGGCCGACCTCGACGCCGACCCCTCGGTGGCCGACGGCTATGCGTTGCTGCTCGGCGTTGGTCATGACGAGTATTGGACGGCGGCCGAGCGCGCCGCAGTCGAGGCTCACGTCGCAAGTGGTGGCCACTACGCCAGCTTCAGCGGCAACACCATGTTCTGGCAGGTGCGTCTGGAGCCGGGGCCCGGCACCGACCACGACACGATGATCGGCCACAAGTACAAGGCCCACGAGACTGATCCTGTGGTCGCCGCCGGGCAGGCCGAGACGATGTCTGGCATGTGGTGCGATCCACTCGTCGGTCGGCCGGAGTGGTCGTTCCTGGGAGCGGGATCGGCGTTCGGTCTCTACGCCCGATTTGGCTCCGCCGTGGCCCGAGGCTCGGGCGCGTTCACCGTCTACCGCGACGACCACTGGCTGCTCGATGGGACAGGTCTGCGCTACGGCGATCTGCTCGGCGCCCGCAATGGGGTGGTCGGCTACGAGACACTCGGCTGCCGCCTCCAGTTCGACGAGTACCAACTGCCGGTGGCGGCTCCCATGGACGGCATGCCGGCCGAGGTCGAGGTCGTCGCCTTTGCGCCATCGTCGAATCTCGGAATGGGTGACTACCCAAAGTCAATATCAGCCAAGAGCGACCAAGGTGACCTCGAATTCATCGCCTCCCGCTATCTCGGAAGCACCGATCCTGATGCGTTGGCCAAGATCCGCCACGGCAGCGCCGTGATGGTGGTCGCGCACCCCTTCGCTGACGGCGGCGAAGTCGTGACCGTCGGTACCACCGACTGGGTGTTCGGGCTCGCCACCGATCCAGCGGTCGCCAAGGTCACCGCCAACGTGCTCGACCGGCTCCTCGGGGAGGGCTGAGCCGCCTTCAGCTTCCGTCGCGAACGTCGGCAAGGGTCTGTCGGTCGAGCCTCACGTTGGAGAACGTGACCTGGCAGCCGTCTCCCGTTGGGGACTGGGCCAGGAACCCCACGAATGAGCCAACCGCATCCGGGCCGATTGAGAACAGTCGGGTGAGTGCCCACCGCTCGCCGTCGGCCGAATGGTGGAAGGCGAACGTCTCGCCGATCCGACTGACCCGCAGGAAGATCCGGTTGCCGTTGATGATTGGTCCATTGGCGTCGTCGGACACGGTGCGGGTCACGACGCTCACCACCATCGGCTCCCCGTCGGGCGAGTACTCGAAGCAGAGCTTGGCGTAGCGGTCGGCGTCGACATGGACGAACAGCACGCCAGCGTCAAAGGCCGACGCAAAGCCGACTTTGACCTGGGCCGACAGCTGGAAGTCACCGGCCGGCGTGAAGACGAGCGCCGGAGCCGACGCATGGCGGGCGCCACTCATCGGGTCGCTGAACCAGTCGCTTCGTGCCGGTGCCTCCAGCTTCAGTCGGGCACCGTCCACCGAAGCTGACCCGCGTTCGGCCAGCCACCGCCACTCACCTACGCCGAATCCGCTCAGCTCGATCACCTGGACCTCCGTATCGGGACGCAACCTGACTTGCACATTGCATTCGCATGCCGCCGCCTGATCACTGTTCCAAGCAAAAGAACTTGTGTCGACGGCAGAGGTACCTGTAGCCCGTTAAGATCGCCGCTGGCCCCGATGGAACTTTGGGCTGGCTGACATTCGTTTCGTAGTCAATGGTGACCGACGATGCACAAGACCCCGGTTCTCTCCTGGCCAGGAGGCGTACCCAAATCGACGCTTGAGGAGCACGCGCACTCGTATTGCGCAAGTGCCCTGTACACGGCTCGGGCGTCCTCCTCACGCGAGTTCCGCGGATCAAATGTCGTGCACAGCGCGGATCGGGAGCCGATCTGCACCATCGGGGTTCGTCGAGGAACGGCCTACGTCTTCCCAATGAGCCTCGCTTTCAAGGATCCCGATGTCGTCGACTACATCGAGGCGAACTGTCTTCGGGAACTGGATCTCAAAGGTGTCGTCTACAAGCGCATCCCGGTCGGTGACGGATGGCGGGCGCTGCGTGAGCGAGTGTCCCGTCGCCTCGAATCTCGGGAGTCGCTCGATCTCGAGGATGAGTCGACCCCGGATCTCTTCATCGACCTCAGCGCTGAACATCTCTCGACGTTGACGTCTCAGTCTCGCTCACTACGACGAAACATACGGCACGTGGAGAACTCGGGATTCGAGTTCAACGTCGAGCGTGATCTGGAGCGGGCCTGCGGTCTGACCCGACGTCAGCTGTATCAGCTCTGTCAGAACTCGCAAGAGAAGTGGACCGCCTACAGCATAATGTGTGCGGCGATCAGCGTCGCAGTCGAGACCAGGCAGATCAGATCCTGGGTGTTCTCCTCCGCCGGCCGGGTAGTAGGCCTCTATCTGGCGGAACTCATCAACGACAGCACGTGCGGCCTCTACTGCGCCATCACAGGCACACGGGCCCGAGGCTGGACCGAGTTCATGGATCTCATGGTGCTCGGTGAACTGCGAACAGCCTACGAGGGAGCATCGGTCCGTCGAGTGCTCATCGGCGGCTGCGAGAGTCCCGGCGTCGCCGAGTACGTCGACAAACTCAGGCCGGGCACGGCCGAGGTTCTCACAACTGCGATCGGAACCGGACCACTAGCTAGTCAAGAGCACGAGCGTGAGCGGCATGATCACACTGACGAGGCCAATCACGAGGCTCACCAGAGCCAGATGGCTGCCCTTTAGCTTCACGGCGTAGCCATCGATCGTCGCTGCGAGATGCTGGTTGCTCGCCAGCAGCGACTCGCTTTCCCTCTGCTCCTGGTCGAGCAGGCGTTCGAGTTCCTGCAGTCTGGGCCGGTCATCGACCCGGCTGCGCAGATCGGTGAGCAGCTGCGATCGCTCGGACTCGAGTTGAAGCAACAGCGACTCCACTTCCTGCAGCACGAGGAAGTTGACCGAACCGTAGAGATCGCCCCGATGTGTACGAGCGAGCGCAGCGGTACCTCCGAGCAGCGTCGTGCGCGATGCGCTCCCGCGGCGCGCCCGACGCCAGTCGGTCAGGAACCACTCTGATCCGAGTGATGCGTGGTGGGCGCCTCGATGCTCGAAGCTTGCTGCGATCACGCATTGCCTCGTGGTGTAGCTCACTACTTGCTTGTTGCCCGACCCCCAGCTCCCGTCTTCATTCTGGTGTTCCAGGAGCCAGTCGAAGGCAGCGGCCGTGAGGTCGGGCCGCGGTGGCACTGAGCCCAGCGAGTACAAGCCCATGATGGCGCATGCCGTGTGCCACTCTGGCGGCGCCACTGCTCCGGGTTGCAGCGTCGGGTGGCGGAAGCAGCCTTCGGTGGAGTCGTGCATCTCGAACAGCTGGCTCAAGACGACGTCGAGGTAACGCTCGTCGTTGACCTGGCTGAACAAGGTCAGCGCGGCGCCCAAACATCCTGGTCCGAACCAGAACGACTCACGATCAGGCCAATCCTTGTCCACCTGATCACGGAGGTAGTCGAGTGCCTTCGAGATCTCCGGGCTGTCTTCAGCCACGCCGACGCTCAAGAGGCAGCGGGTGACCTCGCAGGTGTCCCAGATGTCTTCGGGCCAATCGCCTTCCTCATTCTGCTCACGCAGCAACCAATTACCGGCGTCGAACATCTCGCCGGATGGGAATGGCTCGGCCAGCGGCCGAACGTCTCGGCGCCAGTAGTAGCCGGGCCGGTTGATCCGATTGAGCGACTCGATCATCTGCGCAGTGAGGCTTGCCCGCAGTGCAGGATCGTCCGATGATCCCCACCACCCAACCTCATGGCGGGAACTGATCGCCTCCGACACGAGGTTGGCTGCCTCCGTGCTGCGGTCCCGGCCCGTGGAGCGGCCGAGTTCGCTCAGCGCCTTGTCGAGGCGATATTTGAGTTCGTCGGTCTCGCTCATCGAGGTCCCTCCAACCATGAGCATTCGCGATGAACCATCCAAAATAGATGATTGGTACAACGATAAACAAACGTTGTAAGCCGTGCGATATCGAACGACTTCAGCCGAGCGGTTTCGACAGCGCTCGCTCAAAGGCTTCGAGAGTGAACGTGAGCACCTCGTCGTTGTGGGCCGCCGAGGTGAGCCAGGTGTGGTGATACGTCACCACCCCCTCGGCCCACAGGCGCTCGCCCAGGCTGTCGGCGCGAGCGCCCGAACTTGCCCAATCCAACTTCGGAAACACCGACCAGAACGCGGTCGGCGCACCCGCCGTCTCGAACGACACACCCTTGCGGCCGGCCGCGGCGTCGAGTAGCTGGCGCAGGTCGTCGCCCCAGGCGGCCATGGCTGCGTGCACCGAACCATCCGCCATGACGCCGACCGTGGCGATCACCGCCGCCATCGACGCCGCGTTGCCGTTGTAGGTACCCGACAGCCGCACCTGATCCGACGCCACCCCCTCGAACACCGCCGCCGTGCCTGCAACCGCAGCGACAGGCCAGCCCGACCCCATGCCTTTGGCGTAGGTGCCGAGGTCGGGCGTGACCCCGAACAGCGACGCCGCCGACCCCGGCTGCAAACGGAACCCGGTGACCACCTCGTCGAAGATCAACAACGCCCCTGCTGTCGTAGTCACATCCCTCAGATGGGCCAGGTACCCCGGCGCCGCCTCCCGACCCCCGAAGATATTCAGCGGCTCGGTGATCACCGCCGCGATCTGATCACCCCACTCGGCGAACGCCGCATCCACTGCCCCCACGTCATCCCACGGCAAGAGCACCACCTGCGCCCCACTATCGGGCGACTGCCCCGCCGTCCCCGGCAGCGCAGAACGGGGCCCGGCCCCCGCCACAAGCGACACCCCGTCCAACCAGCCGTGGTACATCCCCTCGAACTGGACGATCAGCGGCCGCCCCGTCGCCGCCCGAGCCAGCCGCAGCGCGGCCTGCACCGCCTCGGTGCCACTGCTCACGAACCGCAGCTGATCGGCCCACGGGATCACCGACAGCGCCGCCTCCGTCGCCTCGACCTCCAGCGGCGTCGACTGGCCCAGCGTCAGCCCACCACCAACCGCCCGAGCCACGGCATCGTTCACCGCTGATGGGCTGTGCCCCAACACGGCCGGCCCCCGCCCGAGCATGTAGTCGACGTACCGGTTGCCGTCGGCGTCGAACAACCACGGCCCTTCGCCCCGCACGAACACCGTGCCGGCCCGGCCCAGCCGAGCGTTCGAATGCACGCCCGCTGGCGTGGTGCGCCGCGCCCGGTCGTGCCATGCATCGTTCGTGTCGCTCGCTGCGGTCATCCCCCCGACCTAGTGGGGCCAACGCCACCCGGTCAACCGTCAGCGAACCTCGCTACCGACTCCGGCGCCCGTCGATCCGCAAAGAAAGCCGCCGCCCGCCCTCCGCATGTCTCTACCGGTTGCGCCCAACTCGTCCACCGAAGGAGACCTCATGCCGACACGAACCCGATGCGCCCGACCAATCGCCGCTGCCGTACTGACGGCCTTGGCCACGCTCGCCACCCTGGTCAGCACATCGTCCCCCGCCTCCGCCCAGAGTGCGACGATCGACATCGACTGCACGGTGACCACGCCGCGCTCGGGAGCCGTGAGCGAGTTCACCGGTCGACCCCTCGGCCCGCACGTTCGCAAGGTTGGCTGTCGTGCCACCGTCACCCCGCCCAGCGACTACTCCTTCCGCTGGCGCTTCGACGACGCCGTTGAGATCAATCCCGACGAGAACCCGGTCCGTGGCTACTGCCGAGCCGGACGATGGTGGGAGGCCGAGGTCGGCGTGCACGGCCCCGACGGCCAGCCCATCGGTGAGGTTGCCGAACGATTCCCCTGCCCGCACAGCGCAGCCGGTGAGCACACCTCCGGCCTCTGCGCCCCGCCGTCGGCCACCCTCAGTCGAGTGGGCGACAACCTCGCCGAGGTCACCTGGTCGTACCCCACCACCAACGATGGCTGCGACAGCCAGGCCGACTACTTCCGGATCCGGATCGCCAGCGGATTCACCTTCGTGGACCACGTGGTGTGGGGGTCCGCCCGCCGGGCCCTCGTGCTGACCCACCCCGACACACCAGGCAACGCCCCGATCCATGCCAGCGTGTTCGCCGGCAGCGTGAACGGCGAGAGCCTCTTTTCCGGCACCTCCCAGCGGCACATCATCGGCGACTACCAGGCCACGTACACCCACGTTGCCAGCAACAGCCCGTACGGCGCCTACGTCACCCCCGACATCGACGGCTGGATCGCCGTGCGCGACACCGACGGCGACGGCGGGATCGACGACCGCTCACTCCCCGCAGCGGGCCTGTACCCGGTGGGGCGTGAACTCGCCCCCGGTGCCAACGCCGTGGTGGGCCTCCGCCTCGACAGCGGCGATCACGTAGTGGCCCACATCAACGTCGAACCCAACCGGTCGAGTTCGGAGATCGTGCACGTGATCAGCCGGCACCGTGGCATCGACCGGTCGACGTCGGCCCTCACCCCGGCATCGATTGCGGCGTTCGACGTGTCGACCAATGACGTGGTGACGCTCTCGCTGTTACGGGCGTTCGGTCAGCCCGACGTGAGCCTGGCCACCGTGCTCAAGCTCGCCGACGAGTAGGCCCCAGTTCGACGGTGGTGGGCGCCCGGTCGTCAGCTGCGGCGTTCATCACCGTCCCCCGCCCCCCTATCTCGCCCGTCACACCGGCGCTGAGGGTGCGAGCTCCCCGGCCACCACCGCGCAGTTGAGCCGGTTCTCTGGCGGAGGTAGCGGGCAGGGCCACTGCGGATCCCACAGGCACGATGGGTGGTAGGCGAAGTTGAAGTCGAGCGTGAGAAGGCCTGGCCCCGGGCTGCCGAGATCAGCCGACTTCGCACTGTCGAGCAGGTAGCGGCCACCGCCGTAGGTGCTGCGGCCGTTGGTGGTGTCGCCGAAGGGTAGGAACAGGCCGCCCCCGTAGGTTTCGAGCCAGAACAGCGTGAGCGAGAGGGCCTCCCCGAACCGTCCCGTTCGAACCGTAGCCACGGGTCGGAAGCGGGAGGCATCCTCGTGGACGGCAGGCGTGGTGGATGCCGGATCCAGAGGTTCGACTGAACCAACGAGGCTCCACGACGGGTCGTAGGCGGCGTAGCCGGGCACGTTCGGTGTCGCTCGGTCCGCCTCAGCGAGCGGGCTCTGTGGATGCGAGCGCAACAGCGCTGCCCGGGCCTCCGCCCACCGATGCCACGACGCCTCACCCACTCCAACGGAACGTACGTCGGCGTAGATGGCCGCCACCCGACGGCGATAGTCGGCGAGGTCGAGCACATCGGTGGGCATCAGCCGGCCCGCCACACCAGCACCGCCCCATCGGAACTGGCAATGCGGCCATCAGACAGCTGCATGATGGCTTCTACCGGGCCATCGTGGCCCGCGAACACGACATCGGCGCTCGGCTCAGGGCTGGCCGGATCCCAGATCTGCACGGTGCCGTCCCCGCTCCCCGACGCCAGCCGAGCGTCGTCCAGGAGGGCGAGCGCCCCGACCCCTTCGGTGTGACCGGCGAAGGTCGTTTCGGCTCCGGCGTCGACGTCGGCGGGGTCCCAGACCTGAACGGTGCCGTCTTGGCTCGACGACGCGAGACGCTCATCTGGCAACTCGACCACCTCGAACACGGCGTCGGCGTGCCCGTTGTATACCACCGCTTGTGCCCGAGGGTCGTCGGGGTTCCAGACGTGCACGGTGCCATCGAGGCTCGTCGACGCCACTCGTCCGTCCGTCAGCTCGATCACGCTCAGTACCTCGCCGGTGTGCCCGTCGTAGATGGTGGACCCGGCAGCGGGGGCCGCCGCCGACCAGATTCGCACGGTGCGGTCGGCGCTGGCCGAGACCAGTCGACCATCGCTGAGCTGCATCAGGTCGAGCACGCCACCGGTGTGTTCATCGAAGAGCGTCGTCGGTCCATCGGCGCTGTCGGGCTCCCAGGCCAGGGCCCTGCCATCGTCACCTCCGCCCGACACCAGCCGGCCGTCGACGAGAGCGACGAGGGCCTCGACTGCGCCGTCATGGCCGCTGAATACCACAGGCGACGGATCGGCCGCGGTGGGGCTCCAGATCTGCACCGTGCCGTCGGAACTCGCCGAGGCGAGCCGACCGTCCGCCAACTCGACGACCTGCCACACCGACTGCGAGTGGGCCCGGAACGCCACCTCGGCATCCACCAGGATCGACGGCTCGGCTGGCCCGTCGTCGGTCAGCCCGTCGTCGACTGTTCCATCGTCCTCCGAGCCGTCGTCGACTGAGCCGTCGTCGGTCACCGAGTCGACGATGGTGGTGGGGTCCGGGTCGGCGTCCGGCCGAACCAGCACGGCGCCGATCGCGACGGCGGCCGCCAGGCCGGCTGCCGCCCCGATGAAGGCGAGCCGAGCCTGCGGTCGGCGCGAGCTCCGGGCTGCGGCGAGCGACCGAACCGACGATGCCGAAGGTGAGCCGTCATCAGCCGATCCCCTGGCGCCCCGTGCGCTGGGCTCCACGCCGATGGTTGCATCAGCCGCCCGTATGGCCTCGTCGAGGGTCTCGCTCGACCGGTCGAGCACCGCTCTCCCATTGGTCCGGAGGGCATACGCCGTCAGTGTCTCTTCGTCGAGCGGTGGCCGCAGGGGGCGGCCGGCGTCGGCCCGCTCGGCCAACAGGGCATCGAGGTCCCACACGTCGTCGCTGCGGTCGTGCGTCATGCCACACCCCTCGCCTCGTCGATGAACCGGCGCAGCCGTTGCCGGGCTTCCCGGTGCCGATTCCGAGCTGAGCTCTCGCTGATGTGGAGGTGGGCGGCCACGTCGGCGAACGTCATCCCCTCCTGCTCTTTCAGGTAGAAGGCCTGGTACCGCTCACCGTCCTTGGGGTCGGACAGGCCGGAGCGAAGGCGCTCCAGCGCATCGTCGAGCACAGCCAGGCGGTCGGCGCGCGTCTGCGCTTCCTCAGCGGCCAGCACATGCTCATCGGGCCGCGGATCAGGCGCCGGCACCCGAGCCAACGGCGCATCATCGGCGAGCGCCTGGCGTTGACGAGCCTCGGCCCCCAGCGCCGAGATCGACAGGTGCCGAACCACGACCCGCGTCCAGGCCCCGAACTGCTCCGGCTCCCCGTGGAACCGGTGGAGCGCGCCAACCAGCTTGAGCGCCGCCTCGTTGTGGAGCAGTTCGACGGCCTGCTCGGTGGGGGTTTGACCGAACGACCGCACCACCGACACCACCGTCTTGAGGATCAAGGGGCGGTAGTTGCCAATGAGCGCCCAGGCGCCCGCTGTGCGCTCGTCCGCGTCGAGTTCGATGTCGCGTGCGATGGCCAGGAGACGTGCGGTGTCATCGATGGAGTGCTGGTACCGCTCCGTGGGATCCGCCCTCACCTGCACCCTCCGACTCGAATCTCGACCAGCCGCTGACGAGGGCTGATCGACGCCGGCACCCCGCCCGGATCGTACTGTCGGGGCCGAGCGCGAGCCGGATCGAGGAGGACTGGCGACACGCATCCCCTCGAGAGACGGCGACGAGGCCCGATCCGCAGAAAACCCCGATTGTGCAATCGGAGCCGCAGGGTCAGGGGACGTTCGCCACCACGGTGCAGCTCGCCGGATCACGGTCGCGGCTCGGCCTCCGATCGATCTCGGTCACCTCACCCCCGATCGACCCGTCCACGCTGACGTACTCGATGTCGGTCCGCGTCCCGTCGTTGTCGTAGAGGCCGATCACGGTCGAGAAGAAGCCGTCCACCTCGGCGGGCGTGTCCACGGTGACGGCGAACTCGAGCTCACCACCAACCACTCGCACCTCACATCGATCGTCTTCCGCCGTGGGGAACGACGTCTTGGTGAACGCCTCGATGTCCACCGCCGCACAGGCGGCCCCGGTCGAGGTCGTGCGTGCGAGCGCGGTCACGCGGTCACCCGGCGACACGAACACGGCCTCGAAGCTCGTGTACTGCGCGTTGTAGTCGCCGGCGCCGTCGAAGAACTCCACGACCCCGCCGAAGGTGGTGGTCTCGTCGCCGGTGTTGACCAGCTCCACCGTGGCGGTCTCGTCGTCCAGCACCCAGCACCCCACCACCTGCACGTCGGGCGCCGGCGCAGCCTCCTCCGCAGTACCGCCCCGTGCGGCGTCATCACTGTGGATCGCCGCCGCCGTCGAGATCTCACACTCGCCCTCGGCGTGCGCCCGCACCATCGCCAGCGCCTCGAACCGCGCGTCGACGTCGGCCTCGTAGGACGGGGCGGCCTCACGCTCGCCTTGGGTGAGCCCGCCGTAGGCATCGACGAAGGCCACCTGTACCTGCAGCTCGGCGGCTTGGTCATCGGTCGGAGCGAGGGAAACGGCCTGCTCCGCCGCCGTGCCGTAGGCGTTGAGCGTGGCGATCACCGACGCATCGTCGCTGTTGAACCAGGCCTCCTCGGCCTCGAACAGCGCGGTGAGGGCGGCGCAGTAGTCGGTTGGGCCTTCGGAGAACGCCGCTGATTCCGGCTGGGTGCTCGTGCCACAGGCCGCGGTGACCAGCGCGGCGACCAGGAGAGATGAACCGAATCGAACCACCCCGGTCGAGTCGGCCGCCCGCCGCCCGACTTGAGTGTGGGCGCTCGGGCGCCGACGCTGGTGCTGTGCCCCAGTTCTCGGCCAACCTCGGCTTCTTGTGGACCGACCGTCCGCTGCCAGCTGCCATCGAGGCCGCGGCCGGCGCCGGGTTCGACGCGGTGGAGTGCCATTGGCCCTACGACGTGGATGCTGGCGAGGTGCGGGCGGCGCTCGCCGCCACCGGCCTCTCCATGCTCGGCATCAACACCCGCCGCGGCGATGCGGCCGCCGGCGACAACGGCCTGGCGGCGTTGCCCGGACGCGACGACGAGGCGTGGGCCGCCATCGCCGAGGCCATCGGCTACGCCGCCGCAATCGGGGCCGACTCTGTGCACGTGATGGCAGGTCGAGCCCAGGGTCCGCTCGCCCACCGCACGTTCGTGGACAACCTCGCCTACGCCGCACAGCTCGCAGTGCCCCACGGCATCACGATCCTGATCGAACCGTTGAATCGCCACGACGCACCCGGCTACCACCTCCGCACCACCGACCAGGCCCGAATGGTGATCCAGGAGGTGGCCGCCCCCAACCTGAAGCTCATGTTCGACTGCTATCACGTGGCCCGCACCGAGGGCGACGTGATCACCCGCCTCGGCGCACTCCTCCCCGTGATCGGTCACATCCAGTTCGCCGGGGTGCCGCACCGGGGCGCCCCCGATCAGGGTGAGATCGACTATGGCGCGGTGTTCGCTGCGATCGACGATCTCGGGTGGGCCCGCCCCATCGGCGCCGAGTACCGGCCCGACGGCGACACCAACGCATCGCTGGGCTGGCTCGACCGATACCGATGACAGCGGCGTCGCCGCCTCGCAGAGCTGGTTCGAGCGACGTTGACTCGCTGGCGAGAGGCCACATACGGTTCCGAGCCATGACCGACGTGATGGTCGCCGCGAGGCGCTGCTCGACCTCGACGCCGCAATGAAGCCGCCGCCGTTCGACTACGCGGCGGCGACGTCGGTCGACCACGCGGTGTCGCTCCTCAACGGTGGGCGCGACGCTCGCGTGATCGCGGGTGGCCAGTCGTTGATGCCTCTCCTCAACCTCCGGCTCGCTGGCCCCGAGTTGGTGGTGGACATCGGCCGGATCCCCGATCTCGGAACGGTCACGATCGACCCGACCGACGGGGCCCTGGTCATCGGGGCCAACGTCACGCAGGCCGAGGTCGCAGCCCATCCTGACGTTGCCGCCGGCTGGCCCGTGCTCGTCGATGCGATTCGCCTCATCGGCCACGCCCAGATCCGCAATCGGGGCACGATCTGTGGGAGCCTCGCCCACAACGATCCGCTGGCCGAACTTCCTGCGGTGGCCGTCGCCTTCAACGCCGACGTCGCCGTCATCTCCCCAGCGGGTCAGCGCACGGTGGCAGCTACCGACCTCTTCGCCGGCCCGTTCATGACCACACTCGCCGGTGGCGATCTCATCGTGGCGGTACGATTTCCTGCGCCTCGGGCAGGTTCCACGGGGGCCATCCGGGAGTTCGCCACCCGTACGGGCGACTACGCCACTGCGGGCGTCGTGTGCCGCCTCGACCTCGCCGACGGCGCAGTGTCCGGCGCCCGCGTGGTGGTGTTCGGGCTCGGGTCGGGCCCGATCCGGATGAACGGCGTCGAGGCGGCCCTCGTCGGTGCCACCGCCCCGACGATCGACGACGGGGTGCTCGCCGCATCGATCGCAGCGCTGGAACCGCCCGACGACGTGCACGCCTCTGCTGCAACCCGCACGGAACTGGCCGCCGTGCTCATCACCGAGGCTGTGGCCGAAGCCTGGGAGCGTGGCCAGTGACCGACCACCGCTCGCCCGCCCGGCCGCCGGCCTCACCGCCGCTCTCGGAGCCGACCGCACGACACACCATCTCGCTGACCGTCAACGGCGCGGCGGTGACTGCCGAGGTTGAGTCGCGCCTGCTCCTCACCGACTTCCTCCGACACCGCCTCCGCCTCACCGGCACCCACGTGGGATGTGAACAAGGCGCCTGCGGTGCCTGCACGATCCAGCTCGACGGCCGCGCCGTGCGCTCGTGTTTGATGCTGGCGGCCCAGGCCGACGGACGGGAGATCCGAACGATCGAAGGTCTCGCCGCCCCCGATGGTGAGCTGTCGCCCGTGCAGCAGGCCTTCGCCGACCAACATGGCCTGCAGTGCGGCTTCTGCACCCCGGGATTCGTCATGTCGCTCCACGCATTGCTCGACCGCGGCGGCACCATCACCGACGACGACGTGGAGGAATGCGTCGACAGCTCGTACTGCCGATGCACCGGCTATGTGAACATCCGGCGAGCGGCCCGCCACGCGACGGGGCTGATCTCCCACCACGGGGCCGACGACAGCGGTGCCGGCCATGGATGACGCAGGCCTGGGCTCCGGCCAGTTCGGGCGATCGGTGCCCCGGGTCGAAGACGACCGCCTCCTCCGCGGCGCCGGCCGCTACGTCGACGACCTCGACATCCCCGAGATCCTCGAGGTCGCGTTCCTCCGTTCGACCGAAGCCCACGCCCGCATCACCAGCATCGACGCATCGGCGGCCCAGGCCCACCCCGGGGTGGTGGCCGTGTACGACGGGGCCAGTGTCGACGGCCGGATCAAGCCGCTGCTGAACGCGGAGGAGCTCAGGGTTCCCCCCGGTATCGCCGCCCTCGACCCGGTGAACAAGCTGCAGCCCGCTCCGATCCTCGCGCTCGACGAGGTGAACTACGTTGGCCAAGCCGTGGCGATGGTGGTGGCCGAGTCGCGCTACATCGCCGAAGACGCTGTTGAGCTGATCGACGTCGCCTACGAGCCCCTCCCTGCGGTGGTCGACGTCGAGGCGGCCATGGCCCCCGACGCTCCGGTCGCCCTCCTCGGCGAAACCGACAACATCGGCGTCCACGTTCGCCACGGCAAAGGCGACGTGGAGGCTGCGTTGGCTGGCGCCGCCGCGGTGATCAGTGACACGTTCGCCACCCAGCGCTACGTGTGCGCTCCGATCGAGACGAGGGGGCTGGCGGCCCAGCAGGATCCGTTCAGCGGTGCGCTCACCGTGTGGTCGACCACTCAGACCCCCCACCGGGTGCGCGACCACATCGCCGAGTCGATCGGGATCCCGGTCGACGACGTGCGGGTGCAGTCGGTCGACTGCGGCGGCGGATTCGGGCAGAAAGGCATCCTCGTCGTCGAGGAGCTGCTGATCCCGTTCGCCGCCCACGATCTGGGCCGACCCGTTCGCTGGATCGCCGACCGGTTCGAGAACCTGACCGCAGACGC
>JBCCFL010000061.1:0-33003 GCA_039029735.1 Actinomycetota bacterium
CGGCCGCTGGTATTGCGCTACCGCCTGGAGGGGTGGTGCGGCGCCCGCCCCTGCGGGCACCGCACCACGGGGCGTCGCTCGTGTCGCTCATCGGAGGAGGTACGGCCGCAATGCGCCCGGGGGAGATCAGCTGTGCCAACGGCGGCGTGCTGTTCCTCGACGAGCTGGGGGAGTTCGCCGTCGGCGCGCTCGATGCCCTGCGCCAGCCGCTCGAGGAAGGGGTGATCCGGGTGAGTCGCGCCAGCCGGTCGGTCACCCTGCCGGCGCAGTTCCTTCTGGTGGCGGCGATGAACCCGTGCCCGTGTGGGGAGGGCGGCGCCGATGGGGGGGTGTCGGTGCTCTGATCGGGCTCGGGCTCGCTATAGCAGGCGACTGTCGGGGCCACTGCTCGACCGGTTCGACCTGCGGATCGAGGTGCGGCCACCCCCGGCCACGTTGCTCCTCGCTCGTGACGGTGAGGAGTCAACTGCTGCGGTCGCAGCCCGGGTTGCGGCGGCCCGGGCCTGTGCCCGCGAGCGGGGCGTGGTCGCCAATGCGGCGCTGCCTTCGGGGAGGCTCGACCAGGTTGCGCCGCTTACTGTGGAGGCACGGCGCGTGCTGCGCACCGCACTCGAACGGAACGAGCTCACCGCCCGCGGCCTCGACCGGGTACGCCGGGTTGCCGTCACCATTGCTGATCTTCTGGGAAGCGAGCGGATCGACGGCGAAGTGGTGCGTGCTGCGTTGGCCCTGCGGCCTCGACCGGCATCGGTATTGGGGATTGCGTCATGACCTCGTCCTCGTCGTCCTCCTCCTCCGCATCCTCGTCCTCCTCGCAGCCCCGATCCGATCCGGCCCCCTCACCTCATCCCAGCGGGCCGTCCGGCACTGGAGCTCAGGCAGAGGCTGCACACAACGCCGAGCTGGCCGCTCGGATCACCCTCCTCCATCTCCCCAAGGTCGGCCCGGCCCGCCTGCGCTGGCTCCTGAGCGGCGGCGATGCCCGATCGGTGGTCGCCGATCTCTGCGGAGGGCGCCTCCCGGCCCACCTTCCTCGCGCCCCGATGGGGGTCACCTCCACGCTCGTCGAACGGTGGGTGGCGGCAGCCCGCACGGTTGATGTCGGCTCGATCTTGGCCACCGAGCGCGTCGATGGCACCACAGTGCTCGGGCCTGCGTCGCCGGGGTGGCCGTTCCACCACGACCCCGAGCCTCCTCTGGTGTTGTTCGCCCAGGGCGATCTCCAGCAACTGGCCACGGACCGACAACGGGTGGCGATCGTCGGCACCCGGCGGTGCACCGGTGTCGGCCGACAGGTGGCGCATGATCTCGGCGCCGAGCTGGCGGCGTCAGGCGTCGGCGTCGTCAGCGGCCTCGCGTCTGGTATCGACACCGCCGCTCACGTTGGCGCTCTCGAGGCCGGTGGCCACCCGATCGCCGTGATCGCAACGGGGCTCGACGTTGCCTACCCGGCGGCCAACAGCCCGTTGCTGGCCGAGGTGCGGCGCACGGGCCTCGTTCTCACCGAATCGAAGCGGGGAACGAGGCCGGAGCGGTGGCGCTTCCCGGCGCGGAATCGGCTCATCGCATCCATCGTGGGGGCGGTGGTGGTTGTCGAGTCGCACGCTGAAGGCGGCTCGCTCCACACCGTCGACGAGGCGATCGAGCGGGGCTGCCCTGTTCTGGCCGTTCCCGGGGCGGTCACGAGTTCAGCATCGGCCGGCACGAACCAACTCCTGGTCGACGGGGCGCCGCCAGTCCGCGCCGCCGCCGATGTGCTCGACGCCATCGGGTGGGCTCCGTCGTTGGCGGTTCCAGCGGTCAGCGGGCCGCCGTCAGCTTCCGGCGGGGGCGGTGGCCGCGGTGTCGACGTGACGGGCGCGGAAGAGTCCGACCTGGCGGCATGGGTGCTTCGCGAGGTGCGGGCCGGGCCGGTCCACCTCGACACGCTGGCCACTGAGGCAGCCGAGCCGGTGGCGGCCGTCGTGGCCTGCATCCAGGCCCTGGCCGAACGAGATCTGGTCGAGATCGATGGTGGCTCGGTGTCTCTGCGTCAACAGCCACCACGGTGAGCGGTCGAATTGCTACGGTTCCCGCCGGTGACTTCCGCCGCCCGGTCCCGCTACATGGCCCTCTTGGGCTACCAGGTCCCCGATCCCCGCCCCCAAGCTTCACGGAGAGTGGGTCGAACGGCCCTCTCTCGGGCAATTTCTCACGTTGAGTGGGGAAATGCCGACGGACACTGGGAGCGGCTTCAGTCCGACCCCTCAGTCGGGCCCGCCGTTCAGACCCAAGACGGATCGAAGGACTGGGTGGGCACGGTGGCTATCGACACAGCGGCGGAATTGGATCAAGTGTGGTCTCGCTTCAAGGCGGACGGCGATCAGACAGACCGTGACCACCTCATCGTCTACTACGCACCTCTCGTGAAGTACGTGGCGAGTCGGGTTGCGGCGGGGCTGCCCCAGAGCGTGGACCAGTCCGACCTCGTGAGCTACGGCATGTTCGGGCTCATCGATGCGATCGTGAAGTTCGATCCCGAGCGTGGCTTCAAGTTCGAGACCTACGCGATCTCGCGTATCAAGGGCGCCATCCTCGACGAGCTCCGCTCGATCGACTGGGTACCCCGCTCGGTTCGTTCGAAGGCGAAGTCCGTGGAGCGGGCGATGGTCAAGCTCGAAGCCCAGCTGCACCGCAGCCCCACCGACACCGAGATCGCAGAGGAACTCGATCTGAGCATCGATCAGCTCAACGGGATCTACAACCAGATCTCGTCCCTCGGCATGGTTGCGCTCGACGAGATGCTCAGCGGGAGCGGCGGAGAGGGTCTCACGTTCGGCGACACCCTCGCCGATCGTCACGACGGCCCCGGCGGGCAGTTCGAGCAGGTGGAGATGCGCCAGACGCTGGCCGGCGCCATCAACCGGATGAACGAGCGGGAGAAGCTCGTGCTCACGCTCTACTACTACGAGAATCTCACCCTCGCCGAGATCGGCCGGGTGCTCGGGGTGACCGAGAGTCGGATCTGCCAGATCCACACCAAGGCGGTTCTCACCCTCCGTTCCCGGCTCAGCTCACTGGAGCGCGAGTCGGCCTGATCCGAGCCGCCCGCCGCAACCGAGCGGCGGGCCTCGTCACCCCAGCGGTGGCTGAGTCAGCTTCCCCCGGAACGATCCCATTCGATCCGGAGGTGCGCGGTGCGCACAGTTCCCGTGGCCGCAGCTGTGGCGGTGGTCATCACCTTGCTTGGCTTGTCGCTTGGCGCCGTGGCGGCCCGAGCCCAGAACTCGGAGCCGCCGGCGAGCTTGGAGCCGTTGTTCGCCCCAGGGCCGACGATCGCATCCACCGGTCGTGCGGCGCCCACGTGCACCCTCGGGCCTCCGGTCGATGCGGCCGTCGTCGATCCGTTCCGCCGGCCCAGCCACCGGTTCGGGCCCGGGAACCGAGGCATCGAGTACGACACCAGTGGGGGCGAAGAAGTCGTCGCCGCAGCGACTGGAACGGTCGACTTCGCCGGGCCGGTCGGCGGGCGCCGGTACGTGGTTCTGCGCCATCCGGGTGACCGTCGCACCACGTACGGCCCGCTCAGCGGTGCGGGGGTGGTTCGAGGTCAGAACGTCACCGCTGGTGCCAAGATCGGTGAGGCCGATGCGGGATTCCACTTCACGCTGCGCATCGGTGACACCTATCACGACCCAGCTCCCGGGCTTGCGGGCCGCTGCGGGCGTGTTCGCCTACTGCCCCCCGGTACACTGAGCGGGCCCTGACCACCGTGGTCGGGGCCGGCTCGCGCTCAGGCCCGGGTCGCACCATGACACTCCAACCGACCGGAACGCCACGGTCTCTGCCGCCAGCAACATGGTGAACGGAGCCCGGTCGGTTGCACACAACCGGAGGACCACCGTGACCGCAGTCGTCACCATGAAGCAGATGTTGGAGGCCGGCGTCCATTTCGGCCACCAGACCCGGCGCTGGAACCCGAAGATGAAACGATTCATCCACGGCGACCGCAACGGCGTGTACATCATCGATCTCGAAGAAACCCTTCGGCGTATCGAGCGGGCCTACACCTTCGTTCGCGACACGGTCGCCGATGGTGGCACCGTGCTCTTCGTCGGCACGAAGAAGCAGGCGCAGGAGCCGATCCGCCGCCACGCCCGTTCCGTGGGGATGCCCTACGTGGACCAGCGTTGGCTCGGTGGCATGCTCACCAACTACCAGACCATCTCCAAGCGGGTCGGCAAGCTCCTCGAGTACGAGCGCATGCGGGCTGCCGGCGATTTCGAGGAGATGCCGAAGAAGGAAGCCCTGCGCTACTCCCGTGAGCTGGACAAGCTCGAGCGCAACATCGGCGGTATCAAGACCATGGGCAAGATGCCCAGCGTCGTGTTCGTGCTCGACACCATCGTCGAGCACATCGCCGTGACCGAGGCCCGCAAGCTGAACATCCCGATCGTGGCCGTGGTCGACACCAACTGCGACCCCGATCTGATCAACTACCCGATTCCGGGCAACGACGACGCCATCCGCTCAGCCGAGCTGATGACCCGCGTGATTGCCGAGGCCGTGGCCGAGGGCAAGATGATCAATGCCTCCCGCTCCGGTGGCGGCAGCCCCGAACTCACCGGCGAGGTGGCCCGCACGGCCGAGGAAGAGGCTGCAGTCGCCCAGGCCCAGGCCGAGGCACGCGCTGCTGCTGCCGCCGAGGCGGCCGCCCGCGAGGCCCGCCTCGCCGACGCCAAGGCAACTGCGGAGGCCGCCCCTGCCGAGGCCGCCGCCGCTGAGGATGCTCCGGCCGCCGAAGCCGCTGCTCCCGCCGAGGCCGCTTCTGCTGAGGATGCTCCGGCCGCCGACGCTGCTGAGGCCGCTGCCGCCGAGGCTGCTCCCGCTGAGACCCCTGAGGCACCGGAGGCGGGCTGACCCGCCACCCGCCACTGTTCGAACCACCTCACCCCACCAACCCGAAGGAACAGCAATGCCAGCATTTGGGGCCAAAGACGTACAGGCGCTCCGCCAAGCAAGCGGCGCCGGGATGATGGACGCCAAGAAGGCGCTCACCGAGGCCGACGGCGACTTCGAGGCCGCAGCCCAGATCCTGCGGGAGAAGGGCTTGGCCAAGGCCGTCACCCGTTCCGAGCGTGAGAACTCCGAGGGCGTGGTCGCCATGGCGTCGAGCGACGCCGGTGCATCGCTCGTGCACCTCAAGTCGGAAACCGACTTCGCGGCCAAGTCAGACGACTTCCGGGCGCTCGCCCAGGAGCTGGCCGACCTGGTGCTCGCCGATGGTCCCGAGGCCGTGAAGGCCAAGGACGCGGAGATCGAGAACCTGCAGCTCACCAAGAAGGAAAACATCGAGCTGGGCACCGTCGTGCGCTACGACGCCGTCGACGGTGAGATCATCGACGCCTACCTGCACGGCGATGGCCGCGCCGGGGTGCTGATCCAGGCCGCCGGCGTCGACGCCGAGGCCCTGCACGAGATCGCGCTGCATGTTGCGTTCGCCAAGCCCACCTACCTCAGCCGTGACGAGGTTCCGGCCGAAGACGTGGCCAAGGAAGAGGCGGCGCTGCTTGAGATCACCAAGGCCGAGGGCAAGCCCGAGCAGGCCTGGCCGAAGATCGTCCAGGGTCGGGTCAACGCCTGGTTCGCCGACCGCGTGCTGGTCGAGCAGGGCGTGTTCGGAGAAAAGGAAACGGTCCAGCAGAAGATCGGTGACGGCACCATCAGCCGCTTCACGCTGGCCATGGTGGGCTAGCCCACACCACGTTCGGCCTGGCCCGGCGGCGATCGGCCCCGGGGCATGGCCGCGTGACTACGATGACGTTCGCCTCCTTCGGGAGGCTCACATACCCGGAGGCATCTCTTGAGCGACGGAACGAATCTTCGCTGGCGGCGTATTCTGCTGAAGTTGTCAGGCGAGGCATTCGCCGGAGAAGCCGGGTATGGAATCGATGGCAAGGTCGTGCAGCGGCTCGCTGACGACATCATCGAGGTGAAGAACGAACTCGGTGTCGAGGTTGCCGTCGTGGTCGGTGGTGGCAACATCTTCCGAGGGATGCGCGGCGCCGAAACCGGGCTCGACCGGGCCCAGGCCGACTACATGGGCATGCTCGCCACGGTGATCAACGCCCTCGCCCTCCAAGACGTGTGCGAGCAGCAGGGTGTCGCCACCCGCCTCCAGTCCGCCATTGCGATGCCCCAGGTGGCCGAGGAGTACATCCGTCGGCGGGCGATCCGGCACCTCGAGAAGGGCCGCCTCGTGATCTTTGCTGCCGGCACCGGCAACCCGTTCTTCACCAGCGACACCTCCGCTGCGCTTCGGGCCGTCGAGATCGACGCCGACGTGCTGTTGAAGGGCACCCATGGTGGGGTTGACGGGATCTACACCGACGATCCCCGCACCAACCCCGACGCCACCAAGATCGACGAACTGACCTACCTGGACGTGCTCAACCAGGATCTTCGAGTCATGGATTCCACGGCCATCACCCACGCCAGGGAGAACAGCCTCCCGATCGTCGTGTTCGACCTCATGGCGGAGGGAAATCTCCGCCGCCTGCTCCTCGGCGAAGCCATTGGTACGATAGTCGAATGAGTGAAATGGCTGATCTGATCCTCTCCGAGGCCAACGAGCGGATGGAGAAGGCAGTCACCCATGCCCGTACCGAGATGTCGGGTGTCCGGAGCGGCCGCGCCGCACCGCAGCTGGTAGAGAAGATGTCAGTCGAGGCCTATGGCGTCGAGATGACGATCCAGCAGATGGCATCGATCGCGGTTCCCGAGGCTCGTCAGCTCATGATCACGCCCCACGACCCCTCCAACCTGGAGGCGATCGAGAAGGCGATTCGTAACTCGGATCTCGGCCTCAGCCCGAGCAATGATGGTCGTGCCCTCCGTCTGAACTTCCCGCAGCTCACCGCCGAGCGGCGCCAGGAACTGGTGAAGATCGTGAAGGGCATGACCGAGGACGGCAAGATCGCCATCCGCAACATCCGTCGCGAGGCCCGCAAGGAGCTCGAGTCCGCTGAGAAGGACAAGGAGCTCACGGCCGACGAACTCGCTCGGGCCGAGAAAGATCTCGACCGCCTCACCCAGGTGAGCGAATCGTTCGTCGACGAGGTCCTCGCCACGAAGGAACAAGAACTTCTCGAGGTGTAACCATGGCTGACAGACCCAAGCGGAAACGCCGCGGTCG
The DNA here is from genome assembly GCA_039029735.1 of Actinomycetota bacterium. Lineage (GTDB taxonomy): Bacteria > Actinomycetota > Acidimicrobiia > Acidimicrobiales > SZUA-35 > CADEDH01. The sequence continues at coordinate 7,175 of JBCCFL010000061.1, forward strand.
AAGTACCAACGAGTCGTCGCAGAGCGTGTTCGACATGTTCGAACCGCCACCAGACGCGGAATCGGGAACGTTCGGACGAATCCCGGTCGTGCGCGACGACGGCGAGGACGATGGCGCGCTCGATCTGTCCAACACCGAGTACGTCGAGGCCCAGGCTGCAGCCGAAGCCGAGGCAGCAGGCCTGGCTCATTGGACCGAGCCGGCCACTGGTCAGATCCCGGCGGCCCTGGCCTCTGAACTGACCGACGCCACGAAGGTCGTGAAGGGTCCTAGCTGGCAGGGAGAGGAACCGGCATTCGATGGCGGCCCCGACCTGCTCGACGTGTTCGACGACAGCGACGCGATAACCCACGAGCGGCCCGGTACGAGGCCGAGCCCCCGTCGCGAGGCCCCGGCCCTGGACGACGCTCCGGCGAGCGACTGGCGTCAAGCCAACGAGTCGTTCCCGCCGCCTCCTTCCCCCGCCGCTGAGTCGTTCCCATCATCGGCTGCGCCCGCCGCCGAGTCGTTCCCGCCTCCTCCAGCGCCAGCCCCGGCTCGCCCGGCGCCCACCCCGGCTCCGACACGGACCACCCGGCCGGCGGCATCGTTCTCTGACGATGCCGAGGCCCGCTGGGCCGACGATCGCTCTGATCGGTTCATCCCGCCGGCTGACGCCCTCGGCGACGAGCGCTCCGATCGGTTCATCCCGCCGCCTGACGCCCTCGGCGACGATCGCTCCGAGCGGTTCACCCCGCCGGCGCCTGACGCCCTGGTCGACGAGCGCTCCGAGCGGTTCGGCCGCGGGTCCGAGGCTCGCCACGGCGACTGGATCACCGAGCGTGATACGCCGGCGCCCGAGGCCCCGCAGCGGCAGTCGGCCATCGACAACGTGCCGCCGCCAAGCCGTCCCCGGCCCGAACCCGACCGTGGTTCCGGTGTGCTCGATCGCGGCCAGTCGGTTCTCGACCGCGGCGACACAGGATTCAGCGGCGGGGGTGCCCTCGTCGACGAGCGCCCCGACCCTGCCCCGGACTACGACGACGCCGGATTCAGCGGCGGCTTCGACGACGGCCACGACGGCCACGACGGTGGTGGCGACGACGGCGCCTACTACGACAACGAGCGCTCGGCTCGCCTGCGTCGCAGCGACGGCGGCCGCAGCATGGCCCAGTCGGTCGTGGTCGGTGTTGCCCTTGCCGCCGCGGTGTTCGTGGCCCTCGGCCTCGGGCCCGTGGTGTCGATGGTGATGATCGGTGTGGTCACGCTGCTCGCCGTCATGGAGCTTTTCAACGCCATGCGGGTCGCCGGCCTCCGCCCGGCCACCCTGCTCGGCCTGGTCGGCGCCGTGGCGCTGCCGGCCGCAACGTATCTCCGGGGAGAGGCCGGGTATCCACTCGTACTCGGGTTGGCGGTCGTGTTCGGCATGCTCTGGTATCTCACCGGTGCCGACACCGAACGCCCGGTGCTGAACCTCGGGCTCACCGTGCTCGGCATCGCCTGGATCGGTGGTCTCGCCGGGTTCGCCGCGCTGATGGTACGGGTGGAGGGCGGCATCAAGTTGCTGCTGGCCACGATCATCATCACCGCGGCCTCCGACACTCTCGCCTACCTGGGGGGCCGGGCCTACGGCACGAAACGGTTCCATTCGGCCAGCCCCAACAAGACGTGGGAGGGCACGCTCACCGGATTCTTCGGTGCGCTGTTCGCCGGGCTCGTCATCGGGGTGACCGAGGCCATCGACGTGTTCGACGGTGGCTTCACGAACGTGATGGTGTTTGCCGCCGTGATCGGTGTGCTCGCTCCGATCGGTGATCTCGCCGAGTCGTTGGTGAAGCGTGATCTCGGCATCAAGGACATGGGCTCGATCCTGCCTGGCCACGGTGGGATCCTCGATCGGGTGGACGGGCTGCTGTTCGCCTTGCCCGGCGCCTACTACATCGCCGTTGTCTACGCCCTGATCTGATCCCAGGATGACCACCACAGTCGGCGTGATCGGGTCGACCGGTTCCGTCGGTACACAGACCCTCGACATCGTGGGTGACGACTCCGAGCGCTATGACGTGGTGGCGCTCGCGGCGGGCCGCAACGTGTTGATGCTCGTCGAGCAGATGCGGACCCACCAGCCCACCTATGTCGCCATCGGCGACGAGACGCTGGTGCCCGAGATCACGGCGGCCGCCCCGGCCGGTACGAAGGTGCTGGCCGGCCCGTCGGCCCTGGCCGAGATCGCCGAAGTGGCCGACGTGTGCGTGAATGGCGTGGTGGGCTTTGCCGGGCTCCCGGTGACCCTGGCCTGCCTCCAGGCCGGCAAGCGGCTTGCCCTCGCCAACAAGGAGTCCCTGATCGCCGCCGGACCAGTGGTGCAACAGGTGCGCCGCACGCCGGGAGCGGAACTCGTGCCGGTCGACTCCGAGCACGGGGCCATCCACCAGTGCCTGCGATCGAACGATGTGAGGGCCCGGGTGCGCAGGCTGCATCTGACGGCCTCGGGCGGCCCATTCCGTGGTCGGTCGGTCGACGAATTGGCCCTCGTCACTGCCGATGAGGCACTCAAGCACCCCACGTGGTCGATGGGGCCCAAGATCACAGTCGATTCGTCAACGCTCATGAACAAGGGGCTCGAGGTGATCGAAGCCCACGAACTGTTCGGCACGCCGGCGGGCGACGCCGGCTACGACATCGGATTCGACTCGATTGAGGTCGTCGTCCACCCACAGTCCATCATTCACTCAATGGTGACGTTCAGTGACGGGTCGACGATCGCCCAGCTCTCACATCCCGACATGCGCCTGCCGATCGGATACGCCTTGGCCTATCCCGATCGGTTCCCGGTGCCCTACGGCGAGATCGACTGGACCGACCTGGCGCGGCTCGACTTCGAGGCACCCGACATCGAGGCCTTCCCCTGCCTGGCGCTCGCCTACGAGGCCGGCCGGCGGGGCGGAACGGCGCCCGCCGTGCTGAGTGCAGCCAACGAGGTGGCCGTGGATGCCTTCCTGGCGGGGAGGATTCGCTGGATCGACATCGCCCGCGTGAACGAATCGGTGCTGAGCGTCCATGATTGGGGAACAGCGTCCACACTGGACGAGGTTCTACATGCTGATGCCGACGCCCGGGTACGAGCAGAGGCTCAGCTGACGACGATCGCCGAGGAGACCTCGTGACCGACTCCCTCCGCCCTGGTCAAAACCCTGCTGACGACGAAGAGGCACAACCGGCGAAGGCGCCGTGGGTGATGGCCGATCCGCCCGAGGCGGAGCCAGGGGAGGAGCAGTCGAATCCGCTCGGCCTGCTCATCCTGTTGGCGCTGTTCGCCCTGCTGTGGTGGCAGGCCGGGCCCCGGGCGTTCCTGGTGGTGATCGGCCTGGTGGTGATGATCTTCCTCCACGAGCTCGGGCACTACCTGACCGCTCGGTGGACGGGCATGAAGGTCACCCAGTTCTTCCTGTTCATGGGCCCGCGGATCTTCTCGTTCCGTCGGGGCGAGACCGAGTACGGGCTTCGGCTCCTTCCGATCGGCGCGTTCGTGCGGATCGTCGGCATGAACAATCTCGATCCGTGTGATCCCGAGGACGAACCGAGGGCCTACAAGAACAAGAGCTACGCCCAACGGATGCTGGTGATCACGGCGGGCTCGATGATGCACTTCATCCAGGCGCTCATCCTGTTCGTGGTGCTCTACAGCGTGATCGGCCAGTTCGATCCCGAGCGGTGGTCGATCAGCGAGATCTCGCGCTTGGAAACCGGTGAGACGCCCGCCGTCACCGCCGGTCTCCAGCCGGGCGACACCGTCACCGCCGTCGACGACACCTCCACCGTGAACTTCCGTGATCTGCAGGAGTACGTGGCTGATCGGGCCGGGGAAGAGGTCACGCTCGCAGTCACCACGGCCGACGGTGCCACCCGGACGGTCGAGACAGTGCTGGCCGAGAGGCCGAACGAGGACGGCGAGGTGATCGGTTTCCTCGGTGTCGCGCCTGCCTTCGAACGCAGTCGGGTGAGCCCGATCGCCGGCGTCGGCGAGTTCGGTAAGGCCATGTGGGATTCGCTCCAGGTGTTGCCCCGCTTCTTGTCACCGGCGACGTTCGCCAACCTCGGTTCGCTGGTGCTGGAGGGCCCCGGTGAGGTGGCACTCGACTCCGAGGAGGCCGAACGGCGCCCCGTGTCGATGGTTGGCGTGGTTCGCATCGCCGGCTCCCCGCAGTTCAACTGGGTGGTGCCGATCACGATGCTGGCCTACATCAACATCTTCGTCGGCATCTTCAATCTGTTGCCGCTGCTCCCACTCGACGGCGGCCATGCAGCGATCGCGACCTACGAGCGCATTCGCTCCCGCCCTGGTCGGCGCTACCAGATGGACGTGGCCAAGCTCCTCCCGCTCACCTACGGCGTGGTGTTCCTGATCGGGTTCTTGATGTTGACCACCCTGTGGCTCGACATCGTCCGCCCCATCGGATAGCGCCGGTCCGGGGCTGGCGGAGCAATGAGCGGTGACTTCGTGCCCTGATCGTCCGTGGCGGGTGCTGACGGCGTAGCGTTGAGGAAATGGACGCTGGTTCCGTGACCTTCGACCGCAAGCAGACCAACCAGATCATGGTGGGCGACGTCCCCGTCGGCGGCGGAGCACCGATCACGGTGCAGTCGATGACGATCACCAAGACGGCCGACGCTGAAGCAACGCTGCAGCAGGTGTACCAACTCGCAGCCGCTGGAGCCGACATCGTTCGCTGCACCTGCAACGAGCCCGAGGCCGCCGAGGGCCTGGCCCGGATCGTGCCTCGGAGCCCCGTACCGATCGTGGCCGACATCCACCACCAGTATCGGCGCGCCCTCGAAGCACTGGAGGCTGGCGTCGACTGCCTCCGCCTCAACCCTGGCAACATCCGCAAGCCCGAACACATCAAGGCGGTGGCCACCGAAGCGAAGGATCGCGGCGTGCCGATCCGCATCGGCGTCAACGGCGGCAGCCTCGATCCGGCCCTCTACGAGAAGTACGGCGGTCGGGTCACCCCGGAGGCCATGGTGGAGTCGGCCTTGCAAGAGATCGCCTACTTCGATGAGGTCGACTTCGACCTCATCAAGATCTCGGTCAAAGCCTCCAACGTGCCCCTCATGATCGAGGCCTACCGGCAGCTCTCGGAGGTCACCCGCCACCCGCTCCACCTCGGGGTCACCGAGGCGGGCCCGCCGCCGGCCGGCATCGTCAAGGCGACCGCCGGGATTGCGACGCTCCTGGCCGAAGGCATCGGCGACACGATCCGCTACTCGCTCACCTCCGACCCGGTCGACGAAGCCCGGATGGGTCGCACGTTGCTCGAATCGTTCGGCCTCCGCGAGCGCAAGAACGTCGACCTGATCGCCTGCCCGTCGTGCGGCCGCGCCGAGATCGATGTGTACAAGGTGGCGCAGGACGCACAGGACGCATTCGAGGATCGGGAGATCCCGCTGCAGGTCGCGGTGATGGGTTGTGTGGTGAACGGCCCGGGCGAGGCCCGCGACGCCGACATCGGCATCGCCGCTGGCAACAAGCGCGGCCACCTCTTCATCAAGGGCACGAACGTGGCCGTGGTGCCCGAGGACGAGATGGTGCCCACACTCGTCGAGTGGGCCGAGTTCATCAACGACGAGGGCATGGACGCCGCCATGGTCCGCGCTGCCTCCACCCGTGACGCCGCCCGCAAGGCTGCCGAGGAAGATCGCGACCGGAACCTCGCCGACCGGGGTGACGACGCCAACGCCTCAGAGCAACTCGTGGAGCTGCTCCGCAAGCAGCGGTCCTGACACCGCCGTTCGGATCGGCCGCCCTCGGGCGACAGCGTGGGAAGGCTCAGGCGGTTGGGTCGTCGTCGACCACGATGGCGTCCATCTCCGCGGTCGGCTCGGAGTAGATCGTGGGCAGCACCTTGTCCGACAACGCGTCGAGCTTGGCGTCGTTGGCCTCGATCTCGGCCTGGATACGGGCCATGGCATCTTCTGGCGTCTCGTTGAGCCGAGCCTCGCGCCGATCCATCTCGGCGGACAGCTGGCTCTCGGTTTCGGAGGCGATGTCCGACAACTCGGCGGCCTCCTCGTCGAGCCAGGCCCGTACCTTCGGGCCGACGACGTTGCGTAGCGTGTCCCACACAGCCATACCCACACCATAGGTTGTCGATCCCCCCGGTTGCTCGGTGAGCGGGACGCCTCTGTCGGGTCGACGCCTGAGCCCGCTTCCGACGCCGCTAGACTCCCAATCGTTGCTGAAAGGCGTGGGCTCCGGCCCACGCCTTTGGTTTCATCACCGATCGACCTGGTGCCGACCGAACAGAAAGGAGGAGCACCGTGGCCACTGAAGACCGCGTTCTCGACCTCCTCTCTCCTGTCGTCGCGACGCTCGGCGTGGAACTGCTCGACGTCGAGTTCTCTGGAGGCTTCCTCCGCGTCACGGTCGACGAGCCCCGACCAGAGGGTTTCGTTCCACCCAGCCCAGCCGAGAACCGCCGCGACGAAGGCGTGGAACGCGCTGGTATCACCACCGAGCGTCTCGCCGAGGTGAACAGGCTGATCTCGCCGATCCTGGATCAACACGATCCCGTATCGGGTCGCTACACCCTCGAGGTGTCGAGCCCGGGGCTGGAGCGGCCGCTTCGGCGCCCCGAGCATTTCGGCCGCGCCATCGGTGAGACCGTGGTGATCAAGCTCACCCCTGAATCCGAGGTGCGTCGGGTGAAGGGTGTGTTGGTCGGCGTCGAGGCCGATGGCACCGAGCCACCAGCCATCACGGTGGAGCCCATCGAGATCGACGGCAACGCAGTCGCAGAGGGCACCGAGGCTCGCACCCTCGTGCTCGCTGAGATCAGCTCGGCCCGTACCGTGTACGAGTGGGGTCCGAGCCCCAAGCCTGGCAAGGGCCCCCGGAAGCCCAAGCCGGCGAAGGCGGTTGACCATCAGGCCGACGGCCCCGCCCCCACCACCGCTGCCAACGGAGCAGCGGCACCGACCCCCGAAGAAGAGGTGCGCGATGAGCAATGAGATGATCGAGGCCCTGCAGGCGCTGGCCGAAGACCGCGGGATCTCCGTCGACAAGTTGTTCGCGATCATGGCCAATGCGCTGGAGTCGGCCTACAAGCGCATGCCTGACTCCTACGAGTACTCGTGGGTGACGATCAACCCGGCCACGTTCGACATCCGGGTGTTCGCCCAGGATCTCGACGAGGAGGGCGAGCCCTATGGCCCCGAGCTCGATGTCACGCCACCGACCTTCGGCCGCATCGCCGCCCAGACCACCAAGCAGATCCTGACCCAGGGCATCCGCGAGGTGGAGCGGGAGCAGAAGTACGAGGAGTACGCCGGCCGCGAGGGCGACATCGTCACCGGCATCGTGCAACAGACCGACTCGCGCTACACCCTGCTCGACCTCGGTCGGGTGGAGGCACTGCTGCCCCAGGCCGAACAGGTGTCGATGGGGCCGCGTAACGAGAACGGCAACCGGATCAAGGCCTACATCGTGGAGGTGCGTCGCACCGCCAAGGGCCCCCAGATCGTGGTGAGCCGGACCCACCCTGGCCTCATCAAGCGCCTGTTCGAACTCGAAGTGCCCGAGATCGCCGACGGGATCGTGGAGATCAAGGCCTGCGCCCGCGAACCCGGGCACCGCACGAAGATCTCGGTGTTCTCCAATGACCAGAACGTCGACCCCGTCGGCGCCTGCGTCGGTGCGCGCGGCTCGCGAGTGCGCATGGTGGTGAACGAGCTGAACGGCGAGAAGGTCGACATCATCCCCTTCAGCGAGGACCCGTACGAGTTCGTGGCCAAGGCGTTGTCGCCGGCCAAGGTCAAGGACGTGCGAATCGACTTCGACACTGCCACGGCCGAGGTGATCGTGCCCGACTTCCAGCTCTCGCTGGCCATCGGCAAGGAGGGCCAGAACGCCCGCCTCGCCCACCGGCTCACGGGCTGGCGGATCGACATCAAGAGCGAGACCCAGCTCGAAGAAGAGGCCCAGCAGGCCGAGGCCTACGACGAGGCCTACGGCAACGAGGACTGGGCCGAGGGCGAGTGGATCGTGGATCCCGGGACGGGCGAGCAGATGTGGCAGCCGGCCGACGGCAGCCCTGCGATCTCGGCCGAGGAGTGGAACCAGACGGTGGCCGAGGCCGGCGACGAGGAGGGGGTCGACGCCGAGTCTGCTCCTGACAGCGCCGACGACGCAGCAACCGAGGCTCCCGACGACGCGGCGGAGGCCGCAGCCGAGGCTTCCGACGATGCCGCCGAGGCTCCCGTCGACGCGGCGGAGGCCGCAGCCGAGGCTTCCGACGATGCAGCGGAGGCCGCCGCCGACGGCTCCGATGGCGACACTGACGCGATCGTCGACAGCGATGCCGCCGAAGCTGAGGTCGCGGACGTGCCGGCCGAGGCTACGCCTGACGTCGACGTCGACGCAGCCGAGGCCGTCAGCGCCGACGCCGTTGCTGACGAGGGTGCCGCAGCTGAGACCGAGGAACAGGCCCAGGCCTGATCTGATGCCGACGGCTCTCGCCCGAAGGCGGCGAGAGCCGATCCGCACCTGCATCGGGTGTCGGGCCACGCGCCCGCAGTCGGAGTTGCGCCGCGTGGTCCGAACGGGGGGCCGCCTGGTGATCGATCGCACGGCGCCCGGCCGTGGCGCATGGCTGTGCGCAGCCGACCTCGTGAGCTGTCTCGATCTGGCGACAACACGCCGCCGATGGGCCCCCGCCTTTCGGACCCCGATCGCAGCTGGAGCCGTCGCCGACCTCCGATCGCGGGTCGTTGGAGACGCCCCAGGCACAATCGATCACCCGCCTTCGACCACCGAGTGTCACGGCGCCGCACAGCCGGATGGAGGCTGGGTCCAGCGCCGCTAGGCTTGACCGTCTCTTCCGGCTGCTCGCAGCCCTGATCCCTTCCAGGGGTGGAATCAACACGTGCCAGGAAAAGTCCGCGTATACGAACTCGCTCGAGAGTTGGGTCTCTCCAACAAAGAGGTCATCGATCTTTGCAATGACCTCGGTGTGGGGGTGAAGAGCCACTCATCGAGCATCGTCGAAGCGCAGGCCGACCGCGTCCGCCGAAAGGCCGAGCGCGAGGGCCTGATTCGCGAACCGTCGGGTGACGACGGTGGTTCCGACGCGGGTTCGGGCGACTCGGCCGATGCCGCCCCCGTGGTGTCCACGAAGAAGCCGCCGGCGAAGAAGGCGGCTGCTGCGTCCGACAACGGCGACGCCGTCAAGGCGCCGCCCAAGCCGGCAACGCCGCCCCCGGGCAAGGTCGTCTCATCGAAGCCGGCTGGTGGTCGTCCGATCCCGCCGCCTCCGGCTGCGATCCGTGCAGCCGAGCCCGCTCGTCCTCGTCCGGCCACCCCACCGCCGTCCACCCCGACCCGTCAGCCCGCCGAGGCCCCGGCGGGTGGCGATCGCGGTCCGATTTCCACGCCGGCTGCGCCCGAGGTGCCGGCACCCGCTGCGGCCGAGGCGCCAGCCCCTGTCGCCGAACCGGCTCCGCAGGCCCCGGCCGCTGAGGCCCCTCCGGCCAGCGCCGATGCACCCCAGGCCCAGGCCCCAGCCGCCAAGGCTGCGCCCGACGGCGCCGCATCGCCCGCCAGCGAAGCCCCTGCTGCTCAACCCGGTGCCCAATCGAAGGCGGCGCCCAAGCCGCAGCCCGGTGTTCCCACCGGTCGCGGCGGCAAGCCGATCCCGCCCCCTCCTGGTCCGCCCCGCAGCCGCGGTGGCAAGCCAATTCCCCCGCCTCCAGGCATGGGCAACCGCAGCCGTCCGGCCGGCGGTGGCCCCGGCGGCGGTGGTGGCGGTCGTCCCGGTGGTGGCGGCGGTGGTGGATTCCGCTCCGGTCCCCCCGGTGGTGGTGGCGGTGCTGGCCGTCCCGGTGGCGGCGGTCCCGGTGGTGGTCCCGGTCTCAACCGTGGTGGCCCTCCGGGCGGTCGTCCCGGTGGTGGCCCCGGTGGGCGCGGTGGCCCAGCCAACCGTGGTCGGCCCCGGCGCAAGAGCCGTCGTCGGCGCTCGCTCGAAGAGCTCACGCCGATGGATGTGCCGACGTATTCGGCCGAAGACGCACCCGTGCCCGAGGGCACGGTCGTCATCGAGCGCTCGTCGACAGCCCAGGACCTCGGCCCCAAACTGAACCGCACAGCGGCCGACGTGGTGCGCTTCTTGCTCACCAACGGCGAGATGGTCACGGCCACTCAGTCGCTGACCGACGAGATGATCGAGCTGTTCGCCGAGGAGATCGGGGCCGAGATTCGGCTCGTCGATCCCGGCGAGGAGCAGGAAGTGGAGCTGCAGAAGCTGCTCGACTTCGGCGAACTCGACGGCGAGGACACGAGCGGCTGGCCCGTTCGTCCCCCCGTGATCACCGTGATGGGTCACGTCGACCACGGTAAGACGCTCCTGCTCGACCGGATCCGGTCCAGCAACGTGGTGGAGGGTGAGGCTGGTGGCATCACCCAGCACATCGGTGCCTACCAGATCGAGCGCGACGGCAAGCTCATCACCTTCCTCGACACCCCGGGCCACGAGGCGTTCACCGCCATGAGGGCCCGCGGCGCCGACGCCACCGACATCGTGGTGCTCGTTGTCGCTGCGGACGACGGTGTGATGCCACAGACGCTGGAAGCGCTCGACCACGCTCGCGCCGCCGAGGTGCCGATCATCGTGGCGATCAACAAGATCGACCGTGAGGGCGCCGATCCTCAGCGGGTGATGACCCAGCTCGCCGAGCGCGAGCTCGTGCCCGAGGCGTGGGGTGGCGAAACGATCATGGCCCCCGTTTCGGCCATGACCGGTGAAGGCATCGAAGATCTGATCGACAACCTGCTGGTTGTCGCCGAACTCGAAGACCTACGGGCCACGGCCGACGATCGCGCCGCCGGCACGGTGTTGGAGTCTCAGCTCGACATCGGTCGGGGCCCCGTGGCCACCATGCTCGTGGAGCGAGGCACCCTCAGCGTTGGCGACCCGCTCGTGTCGGGTGCGGCCTGGGGTCGTGTGCGGGCCCTCATCAACGACCGGGGCGAGAACGTGAAGGTGGCCGGTCCATCCACCCCCGTGCAGGTGCTCGGCCTCAACGACGTTGCCGAGGCCGGCGACGGCTTCGTGATCGCGCCCAACGAGAAGGTGGCGGCCAAGGTTGCCTCCACCCGCGAGCACTGGCAGCGTCTGGCCAGCCTCGGCCGCGATGCGTCGGCCACGAGCGGCGGCGCAAAGCTCGAAGACATCTTCAAGCAGATCCAGGCGGGTGAGGCCGCAACGCTCAACCTCATCGTCAAGGCCGACGTGAACGGCTCGCTCGAAGCGGTGACCGACAGCCTCAAGAAGCTCGAACGCGACGAGGTGAAGCTGGCCTTCATGCTGCGTGGCGTGGGTGGCATCACCGAGAACGACGTGCAGCTCGCTGCTGCCTCGAACGCCACCATCCTCGGGTTCAACGTGCGGCCCGACCGCAAGGCCCGTGAGATGGCCGAGCAGGAGCAGGTGGAGATCCGCACCTACGAGATCATCTACAAGCTGCTCGAAGACATCGAGAACGCCATGCTCGGCCTGCTGGAACCCGAGACCGAAGAGGTCGTCACGGGCGAGGCCCAGGTGCGGGAGATCTTCCGGGTGCCCCGTATTGGTGCGATCGCGGGCTGCATGGTCACCAACGGTGTCATCACCCGAGGCTCGAAGGTGCGCTTCCTCCGCGAAGGCACGGTCATCTGGAACGGGGCGATCCAGTCGCTGCGTCGTTTCAAGGACGATGTGCGAGAGGTCAACGCCGGCTTCGAGTGCGGTATCGGCCTGTCGGACTTCCAGGATCTCAAGGAAGGCGACGTGATCGAGACCTACGAGGAGCGCGAGATTCCCCGAACCTGATTCGCCGAGCATGTTTCGCCGAACCTGACAGCTCGTGGAGTTCTACAGTGGGAGCATGCACGTCTTGATTCTGCGGGCGGATCTTCACGTTCCGGCGGCGCAGTCACTCAAGGCCAAGCGTTCAGCGGTCACCCCCGTGATCAGACACATCGATGGGCTCAACGGGGTGGCGGCTGCCGAAGTCGACTTCAGCGACAAATGGCAGCGCACCGCCCTCGGCGTTTCGATCGTCGGCAATGCGGTGTCGCATCTGGAGCAGACGGCCGACGAGGTGGAGCGCTACCTCTGGTCGAGGCCCGATATCGAGGTGCTCGACGTGCAGCGGTCCTGGTGGGATGAGGAGTAGCAACGATGGCACGACGTTCAGCTGACCGCCGCAAGGCCAAGCCGGCCACCAAGCGGCACTTTCCCCGAACGGCGCGGCTCAACGCGCTCCTGCAGGAGATCGTGGCCGACTATCTGGAGCGCGTCGACGACGAGCGCATCGGATTTCTCACGGTCACCGGCGTTGAGGTCGACGCTGATCTCAACAAGGCCCAGGTCTTCGTGTCGACGTGGGGGTCGGTCGAGAATCCCGACCCCGAGCAGGACGCCGAGGTGATCGCAGCGCTCACCGACGATCACCGCAAGCCGCTACAGACCGAGATCAACCGGTCGGCCCGGCTGCGCAAGACCCCGGAGGTGGTGTTCGCCTTCGATCCGGCCGTACGGGCGGGAGCCCGTATCGAAGGGATCCTGGCCACGCTGCACACCGACGACGACGGGGACGACCTCGACAGCGACCTCGGCGGCGACGGCGACACCGACACCGACGGAGACCAACTCGACGGCCCGGGAGATCTCGACGGCCCGGCCGACACGGAGCCGGCACCGTGAGCCGTCGGCGTTCCCGCCGGGCCGATTCGGGCGTGTCGGGCTGCGTCGTCATCGACAAACCGGCGGGCTGCACGAGCCACGACGTGGTCGATGACGTGCGTCGGGCGCTCGGCACGAGGAAGGTGGGCCACGCCGGAACCCTCGACCCCGACGCCACCGGCGTGCTCGTGCTCGGCGTGGGCCTCGGCACCAAGCTGCTTCAGTTCGTGACCGGAGCCGACAAGACCTACCTGGGCACGATGCGCTTCGGTGTCGAGACCTCCACGCTGGACGCAGCCGGCGAGGTGACGGCCACTCACGACATGACGGTGACTCCCCCCGAGGTAGAGGCAGCAGCCGCCACCTTCGTCGGCGACATCGAGCAGATCCCGCCGATGGTCTCGGCGGTCAAGGTCGACGGGAAGCGCCTCCACGAACTCGCCCGTGAGGGCAAGGAGGTGGCCCGCGAGCCCCGCCCGGTCCACGTTGCCCGCTTTGATGTTGCGGCCACCGCCGATCCGCTCGTGTATGACCTCGACGTCGCCTGTTCATCCGGAACCTACATCCGTACCCTGGCCGCAGATCTCGGCACGGCACTCGGTGGCGGAGCCCATCTCGTATCGCTCCGGCGCACGGCGGTCGGCCCCTTCGGCCTCGACGACTGCTCCTCGATCGCCGACATCGAACTCCGCCCCCTTCTCGACCTGTTGCGTGGCCTGCCGGTCATCGACGTGGACGACGTGGTGGCCAACCAGGTGCGCAACGGCCGACCGCTCGGCCCCGCACCTGGATCGGGGCGGCTCGTGGTGCGAGGGCCCGAGCAGGAACTGCTGGCCGTGTACGAGGCCAGGGGCGGCGAACTCCACCCGGTCAAGGTGCTGGCGGGGGCATGATCCGCCCTGCTCGGAGCCCGGGCTCGACATTGCCGGTCCACGCAGTCTGACGCCTGTGGTTCCGCGCCGGTAACCTGGGGCAACTGTGGAGCTGTATCGCGATCTCTCGGACTGCCCTTCCGTTGCCGGCGGGCACGCCCTCACCATCGGCGCCTATGACGGCGTGCATCTCGGTCACCAAACGGTGATCAAGTCAACGCAACTGGCCGCCGAGCGGCACGGGGCCCGCACGGCACTCGTCACGTTCGATCCCCACCCGGCCTACGTGTTGCGACCCCAGTCGGCGCCCATGCTGCTCACCGACCTAGACCAGAAGCTCGACCTCATCGAGGCGGCCGGGGTCGACACGGTGGTGGTGCTGCCCTTCGATGCCGACCGCTCCGGCGAGACGGCTGAGGAGTTCGTGGACCGAGTGGTGCTCGGCACCCTTGGCGCCCGGGCCGTGGTGGTCGGGAGTGACTTCCACTTCGGCAAGGACCGCACCGGTGATGTGGACCTGCTGGCGAAGCTGGGGGAGCGGCACGGGTTCGACGTGGAGGGCGTACAGCTCCTGCCGCGATCGATCGGTTCTGAGGAGTCGGTGTCGTCCACTGCGATCCGTCGGGCCCTGGCCGGGGGCGAGGTCACGACGGCTGCTCGCATGCTGGGTCGCAACCACGAGATCCGCGGCCCGGTGGTGCAGGGTGACCAGCGGGGCCGCACGATCGGGTTCCCCACGGCCAACGTGGCAGTGCCCCGCATGATGGCGATGCCCGCCGATGCGGTGTACGCCGGCTGGTACATCCGCCCCGATGGCACGAGGCACCCCACGGCCATCAACATCGGGAAGCGTCCGACCTTCTACCAGAACGCCGAGCACTCGCTCCTCGAGGCCCATCTGATCGGGTTCGACGGCGACCTCTACGGTGAGCCGGCGCGGGTGCAGTTCGTCGAGTTGCTCCGCTCTGAGCAGCGGTTCGACGGGATCGATGCCCTCAAGGCCCAGCTCACCCGCGATGTGGCCCGCGCCACCGAGATCCTCGACCGGGCGGAGTAGCCCCGCCCAGCCACATCAGTGGTCGAGAGCCCGGAACTGCACGAACGCGTTCACCGTCGGCGGCCCGAAGTCGCGCAGGTTCTCGAAACCGAGCGAGGTGTAGAAGGCCAGCTGGCCTGGCTCGTCATCGGTGAGCAGCACCTTCTGGCGCACATGATCGAACTTCTGCAGGCACACCATCACGAGGAAGCGGCCGATGCCGCGCCGTTGATGGCCCGGGGCCACGAGCACGTCCTGGAGGTACATGATCGAGACGTCGTCGCTCAGACACCGGGCCAGGCCGATCAGTTCACCGTCGAGGTCACGTGCGGTCACCACGTACGTGGAGCGGTCGACCGCCCGTGCGAGCCCGTCGGGGTCTGAGCTGTAGCGGAGCCAGTTCACCGACTCGTACAGGGCCACGAGCTCCGCGATCGGCACGACTTCGTCGTCGGCGAACTCGACGTCGTTCAACACCTCGGCGCCGTCGTCTTCCATGCCCTCACCGTAGGCGCCAGATCAGGCGGACCAGGCCAGATCCCGTTGTTCTGCGGCCATGGTTCAGCTCGGCGTCACAATGCCGTCACAGCGTTGCTCGCGAGTGTCCATAGGTTCATCTTGGCGAAGGGTGTAGCCTCTCGGCGTACCAGAAAGGCTGTGGACCGCGCCAACCTGGCAGGTTCCAACCCACGGCCTCTGGCCCGAGGAGAGGAGACATCCTTCTATGAATGACAATCTCAAGCGCCTGTTGGCGCTGTTGTTCGCCTTGACGCTCGTCGCCGCTGCCTGCAGCTCCGATGACGATGAAGGTGACGACAGCACCGACGACACAGAAGAGTCGACCGACGAGGAGTCATCCGGCTCCGACGAGGGCGGCGACGAGGAAGCCGACACCGACACGGTGGATCTCACCCAGGGCGACGGCCGTCTGGCCGCCGTTCGCGAGCGTGGCGAGGTCATCTGTGGTGGCAACGACACGCTGCCCGGCTTCGGCATCGTTGACGACGCTGGCGAGTTCAGCGGCTTCGACATCGACTTCTGCCGTGTGGTTGCCGCCGGCGTGCTGGGCGACGCCAACGCCGTCCAGTTCGTGCCGCTCACCGCTGAGGCTCGCTTCACCGCCCTGCAGTCGGGCGAGGTCGACGTGCTCATCCGTAACACCACCTGGACCGCCACCCGTGACGGCCAGGAGGGCGCCAACTTCTTGTTCACGACCTTCTACGACGGTCAGGGCATGATGGTGCCGGCCTCGACCGGGTTCACCACCCTCGAGGATCTCGCCGACGCCAACATCTGCGTGCTGTCGGGTACCACCACCGAACTGAACCTGAACGCTGTGCTCAGCGCTCGGGGCATTCCGTTCAACCCCGTGGTGTTCGAGGACAACAACCAGCTTCGCCCGGCCTACGAAGAGGGCCAGTGCGAGGGTTGGACCTCTGACGCCTCGCAGCTGGCTGCCTTCAAGTCCTCCATCGAGGAAGAGGGCGGCGAAGAGCAGTTCATCATGGCCGAGATCTTCTCGAAGGAGCCCCTGGGCCCCGTGGTCGCCGACGGCGACACCGAGTGGGCGCAGGCCGTCGAGTGGTCCGTCATGGCCACCGTGCAGGCCTGGGAGTTCGGTCTCGATTCGGGCAACATCGGCAGCTACTCCGGTGACGACCCCAACATCCAGAACTTCATCGGCGCCGATGGCTTCGATCCGGGCCTCGGTCTCGATCCGGACTTCGCGGTGAACGTCGTGTCGCAGGTGGGCAACTACCTGGAGATCTACGACGCCCACATCCCGGGTATCGGTCTCCAGCTCGAAGGCAGCCCGAACAACATCTGGACTGAGGGCGGCCTCATGTACGTGCCGCCGTATCGCTAGATCCGGCTGAGATGCGCCTTTTGAACTGAGGGTTCCGCCCGAGGTTCAGACACCTCGACCCCCGGCGCCATGCCGGGGGTCGAGTCGCGTCCAGGTATCGGTCACCAACCAACATGGTCGCTTGTTTCGGCTGGGTCACAAGGCGCTGTCAAACCTGGTCAGGCCATACGCATGTTGTATGGTGTCCCGCTAATGGCTGAGACGCAGGCGGTCCAGGCGACCCGTCCCCCTCCGTGGCGCGACGTTCGTGTGCTGGGCATCGTTGGCCAGATCGTGGCCGTCGTGAGCGTTGTACTGGTGCTCCGGTGGCTGATCGGGAACCTCTTCACCAACCTCGACGAAGCTGGAATCGACCGTGGTTTCGACGTGCTGAACCAGCCGACGAACTTCGCGATCCGCGATGCCAACT
The DNA here is from genome assembly GCA_039029735.1 of Actinomycetota bacterium. Taxonomy (GTDB): domain Bacteria; phylum Actinomycetota; class Acidimicrobiia; order Acidimicrobiales; family SZUA-35; genus CADEDH01. The sequence continues at coordinate 24,057 of JBCCFL010000061.1, forward strand.
TCGACTCCCGGAGCCCGCTCTGGCCCGACATGGTGGTCATCGGCGTGAAGAACACGCTGCTGTCCGCCGCAGTCGGCATCGTGATCGCCGTGATCCTCGGCGTGCTGATCGGCATCGGTCGACTCTCGGAGAACTGGCTCGTCGCTCGGCTGTCGCAGATCTACGTGGAGATTCTCCGCAACATCCCCCCGCTCGTGATCATTGCCTTCTTCAGCTTCGCGGTGTTCACGTTCGGGCCGTTCCCGCCGTTCAACCCCAGTAGCCCGCCGTGGCAGATCAACCTTCCTGGCACCGACACCACGGCCCTCATCTTGAGCAACGACCGGTGGGGCATTCCCTCCATCGCCCGCGACGGTGATCTCCTCCCGTTCTGGATCGCCCTCGCAGTTGCCGCCGTGGTGGCGATCGGGTTGTGGACGTGGCGCACCCGGGTGAACATCAACACCGGGGCACCCCACCGTCGGGGGCTGTGGGCCTGGGGCGGATTCCTGCTGATCGCCGTGGTGGCGTTCGTTCTGCTCGACACGCCGTATCGCTGGAGCTGGCCGATGGTGTCGGAGAGCGGCCGGCGCATCGAGGGAGGCTTCGCCACCAACGCCGGGTATCTGTCGGTCACGATCGCGCTGGGGCTCTACACCGCCAGCCACATCGCCGAGATCATCCGCGGTTCGATCCTGGCCGTGCCCAAGGGCCAGACCGAAGCGGCCAACGCCCTCGCCCTCACCGGCCTTCAGCGCTACCGGTTCGTGGTGCTCCCACAGGCGATGCGGATCGCAATCCCGCCAACGATCAACCAGTTCCTGAACCTCACCAAGAACACGTCGCTGGCAACGGTGGTGGCCTACCCGGAGATCACCTCGCTGGTGAAAACGGCCATCGGCAACGGCAAGCCGGCCGTACAGCTCCTGGTGATGCTGATGGCCATCTACCTCACGTTCTCGCTGATCATCTCGGTGGTCATGAACCAGGTGAACCGGCGCTTCCAGCTGGTGGGGCGGTGATCGCATGACCATGACCGAAGTCGGTGGCCCCGACAATCCCTTCATCCTGGTGAACGAACCCGAGGGCCCGCCATCGGAGAAGCTCACCCCGTGGGAGTGGATTCGCAAGAACCTGTTCTCGTCGTGGGTGAACACACTGATCACCCTGATTTTCGGGCCGATCGCGCTGTATCTGATCTACCGCTTCGCCCGCTTCGTGTTCGTCACCGGGCGCTGGGATCCGGTCGACTCCAACCTCGAGCTGTTCATGATCGGCACCTATCCCCGCGAGGAACGGTGGCGGGTGGTCAGCCAGCTGATCGTGATGTCGGCCGGCATTGGTGGCGCGCTCGGCACGATGAACGCCTCGGCCAAAGCCCGGCGCAAGCTGACTGGCGAGGAGTTCGTCCCAACGTCGTGGCGTACCTACGCCTCGTCGTACTGGTCGGTCGTGCTGTTCGTGCTGGTGCTACTCGTCGGGTTCACCGACACGACTGGCCCGTGGCTCATGGTCGGAGCCATGGTCGTGCTCGGTGTCGCCGGCTGGGCCGCCACCACGTGGTTGCCCGACGCCCTGCGTCCGTTGTCGTGGAGCGCCTCGGCCCTGCTCATCGTCGTGAGCTTCCAGCTGTTGTCCGGCACCGGCGGGTGGGCGTGGTTCTACACCGTGCTCGCCCTCGTGCCGCTCATCAGCGGTGTGGTCGGGCGCCTGTCGCCGTCGATCGCCCGAATGGCCGCACCTGCCACCGTGGGCCTCGGCCTGGCCATCGCCATCGCCGCTCTCGTCACGTCGTCGGTCGTGGTCGGGCTCGTTGGCATCCTCGTCGGGATCTACGGCCTGGTGCTCGTTCGCCAGGGCGACCGGCTCGACGCCACCCGGGTTGGGCTCATCATGATCGCCAGTGGCGTCGTCACCGTGCTCTATCGGGCCATCGGGCTGAGTGGCATCGACTGGTCGGAGTGGAGTGGCCTTCATCTCACGATGACCGTGGCCGTGGCGTCTACCCTGCTGGCGTTCCCCATCGGGGTGCTGCTGGCCCTCGGCCGGCGATCGTCGCTTCCGGCAATCCGTGTGATGTCGGTGGCCTACATCGAGTTCTTCCGGGGCGCACCCCTGATCACCTTCCTGCTCGCCGGTGCGTTCTTCCTCGGGTTCTTCCTGAACACCGAGTCGCCGTTGTCGCTCATCACCCGGGCCATCGCTGCCATCACCTTGTTCTCGGCGGCCTACATCGCCGAGATCGTCCGTGGTGGCCTCCAGGCCGTGCCCAAGGGCCAGGTGGAGGCCGGCCTCGCCTCCGGATTGAGCCAACCCCAGATCACCCGGTTCATTGTGCTGCCCCAGGCGCTGCGGGCCGTGATCCCGGCGATGGTGGGGCAGTTCATCTCGCTGTTCAAGGACACCTCGCTGCTCGGCATCATCGCACTGTCGGAGTTCCTCGACGTGCGGCTGCTCGTACACGCCCAGGAGGACTTCCGAGGGTTCGGCATCGCCGAGACGATGACGTTCGTGGCGTTCGGGTTCTGGGCGTTCGCCTTTGCCATGTCGCGGGAGAGCCAGCGGCTGGAGCGCCGTCTCGGCGTGGGGCAGCGATGATGCCAACCGCGCCGACGCTCAGCAGCGAACCGACCGAGAGGAGTAGATGATGACCATGGTCGATGCCGATGCAACCAACATCGGCACCCGGGAGACGATGATCGAACTCGTCGACGTCGACAAGTTCTTCGGGGACTTCCAGGCCCTCAAGAAGATCAACATGATGGTCGGCAAGCAGGAAGTGGTGGTGGTCATCGGGCCATCCGGCTCCGGCAAGTCCACCCTCATTCGCTGCATCAACCGGCTGGAGAAGCACAACGCTGGCCGGATCGTGGTGGATGGCACCGAACTCTCCGACGACATCCGCAACATCACCGAGATTCGCCGTGAGACCGGGATGGTGTTCCAGAGCTTCAATCTCTTCCCTCACCTCACCGTGCTCGACAACATCACGTTGGCCCCCCGCCAGGTGGCTCGACGGTCGAAGTCGGAGGCCGAGGAGACGGCGATGAGCTTGCTGGAGCGGGTGAAGATCCCCGAGCAGGCTCGCAAGTTCCCGGGCCAGCTGTCGGGCGGTCAGCAGCAGCGTGTTGCCATCGCCCGGGCCCTGGCCATGACACCGAAGGTGATGCTGTTCGACGAGCCAACCTCAGCGCTCGACCCGGAAATGATCAAGGAGGTCCTCGACACCATGAAGGACCTCGCTGAAGACGGCATGACGATGATCGTGGTGACCCACGAGATGGGCTTCGCCCGTGAGGTGGCCGACCGCGTGGTGTTCATGGCCGACGGTGAGATCGTGGAGGTGGGCTCACCCGAGCACTTCTTCACGAACCCGCAGGAGGAGCGCACCAAGCTCTTCCTGTCGCAGATCCTCTAGGGCTGCGCGTCCCAGTACTGGGCCATCAGCTCGGTGATCCACTCGGGCTGACGCACCTCGCCCCGGGCCTGGAACTCACGCACGTGCGGCTTGAGGTCCACCACCGGTGTGCCGTCGATCGCATCGAGCCCTCGCACCGAGACGGAGAGCCCGTCGACGGTCACGAGCTCGCAGGTGGTCACCCCCAATCGGTTGGGGCGGGCTTTCGCTCGTTGGGCGAAGATCCCGACCAGTGGCCAGTCGGTGCGCCCCCGGGGGTGGCGGGAGCCGAGGTTGATCTTCGCCTCGTCGACCTGGTCGAACACGAACACCACGTCGAGATGTGAGAAGTCGGCGAGGCCGGCCAACACCTCAGGCCCGAACTGATCGGCGTCGAGTTCGATGGTGGCCTCCACCGCACCCCAGTCGTCGTCGATCGGCTCGGCCCGCCCGCCCCGCACGGTGCCGATGGGTCGCAACTCGAAGGTGGTCATGGGTGGAGTCTGCCAGCATGGGCGGGTGGATCTGGCTGCTGCCCTCACCGATCTGATCCCGGAGCTCACCTCAGATCGCCTCCGGTTCCGGGCGTTCTCCGAGGCCGACTTCGACGCAACGGCTGCGTTCTTCGCCGACGACGTGTCGCAGTTCTACGGTGGACCGTGCGATCGGGACGAGGCCTGGCGCAAGTTTGCGGTGTACTCCGGGCACTGGATGCTGCGGGGTTGGGGGCCGTGGGCCGTCGAGCGGCTCGACACCGGCGCATTCGTCGGTTGGGTGGGGCCGTGGTGCCCCGAAGGCTGGATCGAACCCGAGATCACGTGGGCGCTCGTGCTCGGTCAGCACGGGCACGGGTTCGCCACCGAGGCTGCTGGCCGCACCCTCCGGGCGGCCTACGAGTTGTTCGGGTGGACCACCGCCGTGAGCGTGGTGCGAACCGAGAACACGGCGTCGGCCGGGGTGGCCCGCCGGCTCGGGGCCACGGTCGAGCGCCAGATCCCGTTCCGTGGCGGCGTGGCCGACGTGTTCCGTCACCGGGGGCCCGAGGATCTGGCCTCCGACACTGCCGCCGAACGCTAGGACAGGCGGCGCAGCTGCGGGCTCGCAATGAAGGTGCTCACCACCGTCACGAAGGCAAGCGCCGCCGCGCCGGAGATGACCACGCCGATGCCGAGCGATTCCGCGAGCACACCGAGGATCAGCGCCCCGATCGGCAACAGGCCGGCCTGCACGAGCAGGAACACGCCCATCACCCGGCCCATGAGCTCGGGCGGTGTGTTGGCCTGAATCAGGCCCTGGTTCATCGTGATGTAGAACCCGCCGGCGAGGCCCATGCAGAAGACAAGAGGGAACAGCTGCCAGTAGTCGGTGGTGCGGCCCATCGCGAACGTCATCGTCGAGCCGACGATCATTGCCATCTGGAACAGTGCGCCCTTGTTGGCCATGTTGCCCTGGCGCATCACGATCACCGATGAGATCGCCAACCCCACACCCATCAGCGCGAACAACGGCGCCGTGTCACCGGCATCGCGGCCCAGCGTCTCCTTCACGTAGGCCTGGAGCGTGACCATCACGGCGGGGTTCACGGTCAGGCCGGCCACCGTCAACAGGAGGAAGAGAAGGCGCAGCGGCCCGTCGGCCACGATGAAGCGCACGGCATCAGCCGTCTCTGCCAGCACCGAGCGCGGGGCGGGGGGCGGGTCGTCGCCTGTCTCTGCGGCGGGGCCAGCGGGGGTCGACGAGGTGGTCGCGGGCACCCGCAGCGGCAGGAGGAACATCAGGCCAATGGCGAGCAGCGCCGCCTGGAACGAGAAGGCGCCGGCGAACCCGGTCCAGTCACCGATCCGTTCGATGATCACGGGGCCGAGGATCATCGATGTCGTCATGGCCAGGGCATTCATGGCGATGGCGCTGTAGAGCACAGCCTGGGGGACCAGGGCGGGCACCAGGGCCGCACGCACGGGCTGGCCCAGCGCCGACACCGCCCCGGCGGCCACCGCGGTCACCAGCAGCACCGGCATCGTGACCCGATCGGCCACCACGAGAAGCGCAGCGGCCCCCATCACCACGGCGCTTCCGACCTGCGAGATCATCATCAGGCGCTTGGTGTGCCCACGGTCGGACCAGACGCCAGCATGGAGCACGAGGAAGATGGCAGGGATGCCCAGAGCGAACACCACGAGCCCCTGCTCACGTTCACCGAGGCCGAGCCCATCGAGGACGAGCCAACCGAACACGAAGCGCTGTGCGTTGAGGGCCAGGAAGAAGGTGATGTTCGTGAGCCACAGTCGACGGAAGTCGATGATGGCCAGCGGGCCCGGCTGCCGCGCGCTGGTGGTCGGGTCGGTCTCCGCCGTCGTCATTGCGCCCAGTGAACCACGACGAGCCCCGAGGTACCCATTGCGGGCTCGGCGGCGACAGCCCTGGGCTCTGGCCGGTCAGATCGGGCGCCGCTGCGGAGAACTCCCGTGCCTGATCCGGGAACGGTGTGGGAGACTCGGCGCCTATGTCTGTGGGAGCTGAGGGAACCAACACGGCGCCAGCCGGCGACGAGGTGCTGGCCGTGGCCACTGGCCTGGTCAAGCGCTTCGGTTCATTCGTTGCCGTCAATGGCATCGACTTCGAGATCCGCCGCGGTGAGGCTTTTGGCTTCCTCGGCCCGAACGGAGCCGGCAAGACCTCAGCGATGCGGATGCTCGGGTGCACCTCTCCGATCAGCGACGGGCAGCTCCGGGTGTTCGGCCTCGATCCTAAACGGGACGGCTGGAAGATCAGGAGCCGTCTCGGCGTTGTGCCCCAGCTCGACAACCTCGACATCGACCTCTCCGTTGAGGAGAACCTGTACATCTACGGCCGCTATTTCGGTCTTCGTCGCCAGGAGCTGCTGGCCAAGGTCACCGATCTGCTGGAGTTCGCCCAGTTGTCCGAGCGGCGAACCAGCACCGTCGATCCGCTGAGCGGTGGCATGAAGCGCCGGCTCACGATCGCCCGCGCCCTGATCAACGACCCCGAGCTGATCCTGCTCGACGAGCCGACCACGGGCCTCGATCCCCAGGCCCGGCAGCTGCTGTGGGATCGACTCTGGGATCTCAAGTCGTCGGGCACGAGCCTCGTCGTCACCACCCACTACATGGACGAGGCCGAGCAGTTGTGCGACCGGCTCGTGATCATGGACCACGGACGGATCGTCGACGAAGGCGGTCCGTCCGAGCTCATCGCCCGGCACTGCCCCCGAGAGGTGATCGAGCTGAGGTACCGGCGGCCTGAGTTCCACGAGCGGGGCGCGGCCGCGGCGGCCGATCTCGGCCTGCGGGCGGAGTCGATGCGCGACCGGCTCCTCGTGTACGCCGACGACGGCGATGCCGTGGTGCCGAAGCTCGACGTCGAGCCCGACTCGATCAGCTCGGTGCTCGTGCGACGGTCCAGCCTCGAGGACGTGTTCCTCACCCTCACCGGTCGATCTCTGGTGGAGGCCGGCCTGTGACGGCTGCATTGCGGGTGGCCGAACGCGAGGTTCGGTTCTTCCGAACTGCATGGCGGGCCACCGTGTTCTCTGCCTTCGTGGCGCCGTTGCTCTATCTGCTGGCGCTCGGCACGGGCCTCGGTGGTCTCATCGACGACACCAGTGGGTTCGGGGGTGCCACCTACGCACAGTTCATCGCTCCCGGTCTCATGGTGGGTTCGGTGGTCCAGATCGCGGCGAACGCCGGGCTGTGGCCTGTGATGGCGGGCCACCGGTGGATCGGCTTCCATCGGGCTGCGGTGTCCACTCCCGTGTCGGCGCCCGACGTCGCCACCGGATGGCTGGTGTGGGTCGCCGGTCGAGCAGCGGCCCAGAGCGCCATCTTCCTCGTGATCGCAGCGGTGCTTGGCGCAATCGGGTCGCCAGCGGCTGTGCTGTCGATCGTGATCGCGGCTCTGACCGCAGTGGCCTTCACGGCGCCGCTGATGGCCTACACCGCCTCAGTCGACTCCGATCAGGCCTTCGATCCGATCATGCGGGTGCTGGTTACACCCCTGTTCCTGTTCTCCGGCACCTTCTTTCCGGTGTCGAGCCTGCCCATGGTGCTCCAATGGGTGGTCGGGGTCTTCCCGCTGTGGCACGGCACGGAGCTGGCCCGCACCGTTTCCACCGGCGTCGACTCGCCGCTGCACCCAGTAGTTCATCTCGCCGTGGTGCTCGTGTGGGTCGGTGCTGGATGGCTCGTGGCTCGACGGGCGTTCGTGCGGCGGTTGACGCCATGACTCAGACCACGCCCGCCTCCGCCGCCTCCTCCTCCGTACCGTCGACTGTCGCCGGTGTTCAGCTTCGCCTGGTGTGGCGGGTGCTGGCCCGACGAGCTGCGATCACTCGGCACTACTGGTTCGGCAATCTGGGGCGGCTCATCGAGCCGTTCATCTTCCTGTTCTCGATCGGCGTCGGGGTCGGCGTGCTCGTCGACGAGGTGGTTGGGCCCGACGGCACGCTGATCAGTTATCGCTCGTTCGTGGCACCAGCGATGTTGGCGGCGTCGGCCATGAACGCAGTGGTGTTCGGCACCACCGTCCAGTTCTTCGCATCAATGAAGTGGATGGGCTGGTACGACGCGATCCTGGCCACCCCGATCCGCGCCCGGGACTTGATCTGGGGCGAGCTGCTCTCGGTGCTCGCCATCGTGACGGTGCAGAGCACGGCGTTCGTCATCACGATGTTGGCGCTCGGGTTGATCGAGTCGTGGTGGGGGGTGTTGCTCGTGCCGGCGGCAGTGTTGGTCGGGTTCGCATTCGGTGGGGTGGGTCTGCTGGCGGCGTCGTACCTGCGTACCTGGTTCGACTTCGAGTACGTGACCCTGGCGGTCTTCCCGCTGTTCCTGTTCTCGGCCAGCTTCTTCCCGCTCAGCCGCTACCCCGACGCCTTGGCGGTCGTGGTGCAGCTCACGCCGCTCTATCACGGTGTGGACCTCGCCCGCGATCTCACCTTCGGCACCGTCGACTGGTCGTCGTTGGTGTCGGTGGCCTACCTCGTGGTGATGGGAACGATCGGGATGCGGCTCGCCGAGCCTCGGCTGGCCCGCAAGCTGCAACCCTGACCGGATCACGGGCGGATCCAGGGTCGGGAGCGGGGGGCGGCACCGATAGCGTGGGGAGCTGCTGTTCGCGCCGGTCATCGGTGCGAGCGGCTGGGCCTGAGGTCCCACTCTCCATCAACTCGTTCCGAGGAGCCACCGAATCATGAGCAAGCCCGCTGCCAATCTCGCCCCCAAGGCGGACACCATCGAGAAGTTCCGGAAGTCCGACAACGACACCGGTTCCCCCGAGGTTCAGATCGCGCTGCTCAGCGATCGGATCAGCCACCTCACCGAGCACCTCAAGGTCCACAAGAAGGACCACCACTCCCGTCGTGGCCTGCTGATGCTCGTCGGCCGCCGTCGTCGTCTTCTCGATTACCTCGCCAAGATCGACGTCGAGCGCTACCGCACGGTGCGCGACGAACTCGGCCTGCGTCGCTAGAGCCGGGCCGGCGGCGGCGGGCCGTCAGGGGTTAGCGTCGGGCCGCCCGAGGGGGGCCGACGGGAGTTCGACCAGGGCGGACCG
>JBCCFL010000062.1:0-30557 GCA_039029735.1 Actinomycetota bacterium
CTGCTAAGGAGGTGGCCTCGTAAGGGGCCCGTGGGTTCAAATCCCACCCTCTCCGCTCAGCAACCGAGACCCCGCTACCCCAACGAGGGAGCGGGGTCTCGTTGTCTCGCATGCAGTTGGTTGCCAACCCTCAGAGGGCCCTACCCGATGGAGGTCATGGCGTCATCGCTCGGCCGTCGCGCCCCAGCCGATTGTGTTCCGCCCCTAAACCGGGAAGGAGGACCTCTCTATCTTGGCGTAATAGTGGACTTCGGCGCACACGGATGTCCCAAAGCAGTCGGAGGAAACGATCGATGATTGGCGAGTGGCGGACATGGACAGCGTTGGGGGTCTCGCTCGCGGTCGGACTTGTACTGGCCTTCGTCTTTCCTGACTCTCGGTCAGGAGCTGTCCGTGAGATCGGAGGCGCCCTGGTCGTAGCGGCCAGCATTGGCGGACTGCTCTACTGGATGGAACAGCGCCGAGAGGACGCACGAGATGCACACGATGCGGTACTCGCCGCAGATCAGATGCGCCACTCCCTCGCCGTGGCGGTCGCTATGCGCGACGACATCACCAACACGATCCTGGCCGGTCAAGACCTACGAGGGATCGTTCTAGTTGGAAGGGATCTGTCGGACGCCAATCTCCAGAGATCAGACCTATCCGGTGCGCAAATGTACGGCATCAAGGCGCAGAACATCGATCTCAGTGAAGCCAATCTCGCCGCGGCGGACCTTGCTCGGGCCGACTTGTCAGGCGCACATGTTGGACAGTCCACCCTTTCGGAGACGGATCTCAACGGCGCCAAGCTCATTGAAGTAGGGGGCCTAGATGGGGTCGACCTGTCAGAGACCCAGCTCTACGACGCAGTGTTCGATGTCGAGACACTGTGCTCGTTGGCAACCAGGAACCGGACGGCCCGGGGGTTCCTAGAGAGCCTCGGACCGAAGAGCCACCGGCGGCGTTACATCGATGTCGTATTGACCGAGAGTCAGGTCGGCGGCCTGTTGGACATCGGCTCACCATTTGGTGGGGCGCGTCTGCAGCTCGGCGACGTCGAGCTCCTATTCGTGCAGGCGACGCCTTTCGAGATCGACCCATCGGACTTTCCATCCATGCGATCACAAGGACCCTACGTTGCACTCCTGCAGGTTTTGGACATTCGGTGGTTGACCTAGCCAGGGCCTTCGGACAGATCGATCGCACAACGTATCGCCAGCCGACCCGCCGAGCCAGTAGCGGAGTTGGCGTCAGGACGTGGGGGAAGCGGCACTGGCCTCGGCCAATTGTTGACGAGCGCGGCGCACGTCCGGGAGGTGCTGTTCGGTCCAGCGACGGATCGCTTCCAACGGTTCGGTGATCGTCTGCCCAAGATCAGTCAGGGCGTATTCGACGCGGGGCGGCCGCATCTCGGAGAGCACAGTTCGCCTCACCATCCCGTCTTCCTCGAGACGTCGGAGCGTCAGGGTGAGCATTTTCTGCGTGATGCCGGGGACGGCTCGACGGAGTTCCCCGAAGCGATAGGGCCCCTCCTCCAGCCTCCCGATGACCAGCACGGACCACTTCGAACCGATGAGGTCGAGCACGTCACGGCACGGGCAGTCGATCGAGTACAGATCTCCGGGTTCATCGGCCGAAGCCACAGTAGTTTCCTTTGGGTACCTAGGGCTCACGAAGGTGCCTTCTTGTCAATGGGAACTACCCGCATGATGATGCCAGAAGACGTGAAAGGCAACCCCCTCCGGGGTGGCCGAACGACTCACTGCATGAGCCAACGGAGGCCCCTGTGACCGTGAACGACACCACCACCCACCTCGAACGCGCTCGCCTGCTCGAGCTTCCGAGCCGCGACGCCATGCTCCGCCGAGACCGGTCGGTTCAGGCCTTCTGGGCCGACAATCGCCAGCTCCTCGTCGATGCCTGGGCCGAGTGGGATGCGACGAATCGAGCCCCCGGAACCGGCGTGCTCGACGATTCACTGATCGATCCTTCGCTCCGACAGGCAGTGGCCACGGCGTGGGCCGACCCCGATGCCGAGGCAGGGGTTTCGGCCCTCATGCACGAGGCAGCACCCAGCGTGTACTCGTTCCAGTTCTTCGATCCGGAACGCCTGAGCGACCTGCGCAGCTATCTCGAGTCGGTTTGGGACGCAGGGATCCCACTTCGGCCGCCCTACGGAATCGTGCTCAATCGACGCGGGGCGATGCTCGATCTGCGCTCCGAAGGCAGCCTGGCGGCACCGAGCTTCCAGGCCTTCTACCAGCAGCTGATGAACACCTACATGCGTCCGATCGCTCGCCTGCTGTTCCCGGAGATCATGGGCTACGACTCCCAGACGTTCGGCTTCTCGATCCACTACAAGCCCGACACCGACACCTCGATCCGTCCCCACACCGACGCATCGGCGGTCACGCTCAACATCAATGCCAACCTCCCCGCCGAGGAGTTCACGGGGTCGACGGTCGACTTCCTCGACCCGGACTCGAACGACGTGACACCGCTCACCTTCGAGCCCGGAACTGCCATGATCCACCGCGGCACGATTCCGCACACCGCGCAACCGATCTCGTCAGGCGAGCGCACCAACCTGGTCCTGTGGCTGTTCGGTGAGGGTGGCAGCATTCCGCACGGCCGACCCGACGCGCCCGCAGCAGACGCACGCACTCGCTGGACCGTTCCTGCAGCCGAGCAGAGCACCTACGCACCGTTCTGACATCCCAAGCAAAGACCACGGTTCGATCTGGCGCGACCGTTATGGAACTCGGGGCGCTGGGATGCCCGAATTAGTCGAAAAGTGTACGATCACGTTGACTGATTTGACTCTTGGCACAGCATGGTCATGGTGCTAGCTTCGCGCCGGGCGAAGTGGGAACGATGAACATAGGGGCCACGGCGGGCCCGTGTGGCGGAGGGTTTCAATGGCGGCGACCGGTGGTCGGCACAGTGTTGTAGTTCGTCTGCTCGTGATGCTTTGCGTGGCCGGTCTCATTGCCGCGGCATGCAGCTCCGCCGATGAAGCGCCGATCAATGCGGCCGATTCGACCGACCCGACACCATCCGAGACCTCAGCTGCATCGCAGTCATCAGTGGATGATGGAACCAGCGTCGCCGCTGGCGAACAGGAAGGACCGTCACCCGCGACCAGTTCGTCAACCGCCGATCCGACGATGGCCGGCGATGACGACGGTTCGACACCGTCCACCGAGGCCACCGAAACCGATCGCACCTCGGCGGCCACCGATGGCGGGTCAGATGTTCCCTCAGCGGGAATCAGCGTCGAGCTGACCACGACGACAACGGCAAGCACCACCTCCGACGCCACCAACAGTCGAACCGTGTCGACGTCAACCATTGAGACAAAGCCCGACGAGTACGACGCCAGAAACGATCGGCCTCAGCCGACGACTACAACAGAAAAGGCCGAGCCGAGCAGTACGAACCAAGATGAACGGGTCGTCGGCGCCGACGGGAATGGCGGCACGACCAAGCCCGACGAGTACTCCGATGCGGCCAAGCCCCCGTCGGACACATCCGACCCTTTGCCGGCCATCGTGTGTGCTGAGGTCGATCTCGGCGCCGTCAGGCTCACCGGTCTTGGCTCGATCGAGCGCAACACTTCCGATCCGGTAGCGATCGACCTTCCAGACGGCCAGTACCAACTGGTGCTGACATCGACGGACCCCAACCACCGAATCCCCACCCAGCCCAGCCAACCCGATGAGCGGTGGGTGCTCGAAGGGCTCGACGCCGACGGCACCGTCGTGTTCACCAGTGCCACGACGCGCGACCTCCCCGACGCCCTCCACGAGATCATCGTTGACGTGGGCACCATCACTGCGACCGGCGTGGTGTCGGTCCGAGCTCGCCATGCCAGCGTCGGCACCGAAGGCAACTCGATCATTCCGACGACGGCCCGGTTCGCGCCGCTCGACGACACGTGCCCTGACCCCGATCCGGACGGTCCCGGCCCCGAGGAACCGCCGATGGACGTACCGGACATCTCGGATGAGCTCCGAGATGCGCTGGCGCCCTTCGAAGAAGACCCGGATACTCCGATCGATCTCGGTCTCGAGACCGAAGCCGGAGAGGTGGCGTTCGAGGGTGGCCCGGGCCTTGAAGGCGTACGGGTCGTGATCGACTCGGCGGGCGGCCTGGCCTCCCCCAACGTGCAGGTGCAACCCGACCGCGGTGAGGGCTACACGTTGTCTCAGTCGGTCGGCGTGTCGCAGGTCTTCGACATCGCCATTCCCCGGCCGGAGGCCATGCGGTCGGCCACGATCACGCTGCCCTACGACGAGAGCCTCCTGAATGGCTTTCCCGAGGACCAGCTCCACATCGCAACGCTGGACGAGGAGTCGGGCTTCTGGCGCCCGGTCGACAGCCCTGCCGTGGTCGACACCGATGCCAACACCGTGACGGTCACGACCAACGACTTCTCGCTGTTCGCGGTGGTCACGAACGTGATCCTCGATGCCGGCACCAACTTCGTGTGGAACGTTCTCGCTACCCAGGCCTTCTTCGGTGACCGGCCCGTCGTGTGCACCGACGGCGAGGGCGGCAACTCGGTCGACGTGGTGTTCGCCATCGACAGCTCCGGTTCGATGCTCACCAACGATCCCGGCTTCCTTCGCCTCGACGCAGCCCGCACGTTCCTCGACGCCATGAACGACCGGGACCGCGCCGGTGTCGTGACATTCGGCGACCCCGCAATCGTGCTCCTGCCACTCACCGATCTGACGACAGGGCGGGGAACAGTGCAGTCGACCATCGACGGCAACACCGAGCTCCGGGGCGCAACCGACATCGACGGTGCGATGGAGTTGGCCAACAACCTGCTCGCCACATCGTCGAGCGACCGGCAGGTGAAGGTCGTGGTGCTCCTGAGCGATGGACAGAACACCGGGGTGCTCGACGACTCATTCATCGGCGTCGCCGCCAACCGCGGCACCACCGTCTACACCGTTGGTCTGGGGGCGACCGCTGACGTTGCGTTGCTCACTCGTATCGCCAACGGAACCGGTGGACGCTTCATCAACGCCACGATGGCCGAAGAGCTCAGCGCCATCTACGAAGACCTCGTGACCGAGATCATCGACGACGGAACCGACAGCGACGGGGACGGGCTCACCGACTGCGAAGAAGTCAACGGCCTGTTCTCACCCCGGCCGTCATTCAACTGGCGCACTGAGGAGACGTTCCTCACCGACGACGCGATCTACTCGTTCACCGAGCCGGACGACCCCGACACCGACGGCGATCTCAGCGACGACGGCGAAGAGGTGATTCGCCGGCTGTTCGCCGACAACCCCGATGTCGCGGCCGACTTCCCAGAACTCATTCAACAGGGTCGGACCACCTACTTCGAACTCATCACGGGCCGCCCGGATGAGCCCGACACCGACTTCGACAATCTTCCCGACCCCGTGTTCCCCGAGACGCGGGAGTTCTGCCTACGCAATCCCGACAACCGCCCGAGCCCATTCGAGTACGACAGCGACGCCGACGGGGTGAGCGACGAGATCGAGTGCGCCAACGGCTCCAATCCGCTCGTCGACGAGATCGACAGCGCCTACGGCGTGCCCGGCTTCCGCGCATCGATTCTCGTGGCGCCTGCCCTCTACGACCGGTTCGGATTCGCCAACCCACCGGTTGCCACCACATGGCAGAACGTGGACGGCTCGGTGACGTTCATAGACATGGAGCCCGGCAACACCGTGTTCTACGACGAGGACTACAACTGCGTCACGAACTGTGCCTCCATCGTCAGCTACGCGCAGGATCGACCCAATGACAACGGGTGGCGGTGGTGCAACCGCTTCAACCCCTCGGCCTGCGTAGACGACGAGAGCCAGATCCGAGACAAGATCCGCGAGATCGTCGAGAAACAGGGCGCCTTCGACGACGACGGTCACTATCGAGCCGATCTCATCGCCAACGAGGCCGCCTCGTACTGCCGAGTGCTGTACGGGCGGGAGGTGCAGTGCCAGTTCGACGAGATGCGTGACGTGGCCCAGGCCCAGCTGGCCTTGGTTGCAGTCGGATCTGGTTCGGTGGCTGATGTCTCGTCTCGCACCCTGTCCGAGCGCCTCAAGCAGGAAGAGCGCAACGGCCGAAGTGTTCGGATCAACGACCGAGTGCGGGAACGCATCGAGCGGGTGGCCCAAGCCTCGCGCGATCTCTCGCGGGTCTACCGTGAGGCCCAGCAGACTGACACCTCCAAGGAGGAGCAGATCCGCCAGTCGATCGAGACGTGCTACCAGTCGAACATCCTCGACGTTCTCTCGATGATCAACCGGACCGTTCACCCGTGTGACGTGTACCCGGTGTTCGTCCCGTCGGTTCTCGACGTTGACCAAGCGGCCCGGCTCGATGCCGAGCACATCGCAGGCCGTCCATTCGACATGGTGCTCAACTACCAGCCGGGAACACAGGCCCAGAACCGGATCAGGGCCGACCTCGTGTCGAGGGGTCTGAACATCGGCGAACCACGCCGGTGGTACGTCCAGTTCGACGGCTGCCTGCCAGGCCAGGTCGGCATCGGCCAAGAGTGTGACGAGTACCCCTACTGCGCGAGCTTCCAGTCGGGCCCTGGGCCGTTGCCGCCAGGTGAGCAGGCGCCCAGCACCGCATCACCGAGAGGTTCGATCCGGGCGATTCCAGCGAACCAAAACATGTGCGACGGTGTCGCCTACGGATCGTTCACGCGTACGTGCCCCACGGTCAGAGCGTCACAACCGTTCATCGTTGCGCCGGACCTGGCGCCGATCGGTCCCACCCGCTACAAGTGCCCGGCCAACTAGCATCACCGCAATGACAGCGTCGGCAGCGATGGACGAGGCGCTGGGCGAGCTGGAGGACGCGCTGGCCTCCGTTGGCCACCGCTGGGTCGAGGGCGCCGAGCCGGGGCTTGACCTCGACGAGATCCAGGCCGAGGTCTCTCGCATCGGGCTGACGTTTCCCGACGAGCTGGCTGCGTTGTGGCAGTGGCACGCCAACCCTCCGCCCGCCGACTGGCGAACGGAAGGGTTCCTGCCTGGGCAGTTCTTCTACCCTCGGTTGGCCGAAGTGATCGACTTCCACCTGGAGGCCCGCGACGCCGAGCTGTTGGGTGATGGCCTACCCCTCGCCCAAACGTGGGTACCGGCGCTCCGCCAACCGGGGCTCGTGTTCTGGGCCGATACCCGCGTCGGGACAGCCGACGCCGTTCCCCTGACGCCAGTCGTGATGGCCGACATCGAGGGCTACGCCGAACAGAGCCGGGCAGCTCGTGTTCCGTCGATCACCGCGATCGTTGGCGACTGGGTTCGAATGCTGGCTGAGGGACACTGGGGTCGGTACCAGCCACTCGGCGTCGACCACTTGGTGTGGTGCCGCAATCCGGAACTGGGGGATGTGTCAGACCGTGAGCTCGGCTACACCTGGGCGATCTAGCGGCCGACGGCGACGCCACACCGGCGCGGGCCTTTCGGCTGTGTTTGTGCTCGCACTCGCTGCGGGCTGTGGTGCCAGCGGCTCCGACGAGGCCGACGACGGTGACACCGGCTCGGCAACTGAATCGACCACGAGCTTGCCAGCCGACGTCGAGCGATGCGGTCAGGTCGACTTCGGAAACGTGACCGCGACGACAGACGATGGTGTGGCACGGCTCACAGTCGAGCCTGTTGAGATCACGTTGGCCGACGGCGTGTATGAGCTCGTGGTCGCGTTCACCGCAACGGCCGACGGCGACGTGGATGCGCCAACGCCGGTGCCGTGGACGATCGAAGGTCTCGACTCCACAGGTTCACCCGTCTTCGCCGTGTCCACAGCCGCTGACAGCAGCGCAGCGGATCCACATCGCGTGCGCACCGGACTCGTTCAAGTGGAGGACACCCGGGCAATCCGAGCCAACGCACGGCTTGCCGTTGAGGGTGACCGCGTGGGTGCGGTCTTCGCCCCCACAGCAATCGAGGTGTTCTCCACCACCGGCTGCTGATGCCCTTTGCGGGATCCGACTGGGCCCACGGCCGCTAGACCTCGACGCCGTTCCTGGCGTTGACCACCTCGGCGTACCAGTCGCCCATGCGGGCGGCGGCGTCCTCGATGTCGAGCAGATGCCGGCCGCGGTCGACCCGGGCGGCCAGGCCGGCGTTGCGATCGGTGGCGAGTGCTCGTCGCAGTGCGTCGGCCAGTTCGCCGACGGGGCCCGCCGGGCCCTCAGGGCGGGCGAGGAACCCAACGTTGCCAACTGCGACCTGCGTGGGGGCAAGGGAGAAGCCAACGAACCTCGTGCCGAGGAGCAGGCTGATCGGCACGAGCGTGGCGCCGGCGTCACGCCGGCTGGGGAACAGGAACACCTCAGACGCCGCGATCCGTTGACGTTCGGCGTCACGGTGCAGATGTCGAACGAACTCCACCTGCGACGCGATGCCGAGCGTGCGAGCGAGTGACCACAGCCGACGCCGCTCGGGCCCATCACCGATCACGCACAACCGCAGGCCCGGCCAGTCGGCCGCCACTGCGGCGAACGCCCGCAGGCCGAGGTCGTGCCCCTTCCACGGCACCTGGCGGCCCGACATCACCACCAACCCAGGTTCGACCGGCGTCTCCGATCGGAGCCCCTCGAGGTCGGCAGCGAGATCCTTCGTGGCGGAGAACGGCGGCCGGAACACGTTCACCCGGGCGGCGCCGGCCTTGGCCACGAGGTTGGCAACGGTCTGCGTGGCACACACCGTGAGCGTGTCGGGTCGCACCATCGAACGCTGCCAGTCTCTGGTTCGCATCAGCGAGGTGAACAGCATCGAGCGGCCGGCGCGCTGCAACGCCGCCGCTCCCGGGATCCGCTGGAAGGCCCTGTGATTGGCCTCACCGCCAGTGAGGGGGCCGTGCACGTGGGGCATGTCGAGCTTCCAGAACGGCGTCGGCAGCCAGAAGGCCGTGAAGGTCACGAAGTGCGACAGATCGAACGCATGCACCCGATGGAGCTCGGCTGCCCTTGCCACCGCAAGACGGAGCCACGCCATCCCGTGGAGAGCATGCGGAATGTTGCGGCGAAACCGAAACGGACCGACCTGCGATCGGAGCGGCACGTACTCCCACGTGATCGACGGCGGAGACCACGCTGCTTCGATCGCCGGCCGGTTCACCTCGCGGGTGAAGGCGACCACCTCATGATCGGCACCGACCATGTTCGCGAACTGCCACCCGATACCGGGCTCACTGCCGGCTCTCGGTTGGCAGTCGTACATGAAGAGCGCAACCCTCATCGCCACGATCCTCTCCCCCGCGCGCTCGTACAACGAGGCGCGCGAGTACCGCGGGGCGTCATCCCTGAGCTTCCCTCCGTTGTCGCAGCACCTGTCTCGATCGGTGCGGGGCATCTGACCCCTCCTGCGAGTGCAGAGAAGGTCGTTCAGCGTTGGCTCCGTGTCAACGACCGTGAGGTAATCAACCCAGGGAGATGAGACAAATTGTCCGCGTGGAGGGGCGGCGAGGGCTGGTGCCATGGCCCTGAGCTGGATTCGTGCCGGCCCCGGTCAACTAGCATCCACGCCGTGAGCGGGGTGGGAAATCGGATCATGGGGATCGTCCGGTGGTTCACGCGCAGCAACAACGAGTCGGACCGGGCGGTGGCGGCGTTCACCCGGCTCGGGCTGGTGCTCGCCGTGGTGATACCGATCGCGTCGTTCGCGGCGTACCTCGTCACCCAACTCACGGCACCCGAACCTCCGTCGGGTTCAGAGCTGTTGGAGGTCGAGTTCGACAACGCCCCCGCCACCGTGGAGATCGACGACGCCAACCTGTCCGAGGAGCGGGCGGCGGCCGTTCGCGAGGCCAACACGAGATCAGCGGAGCTGCGCCCCCTCATCATCACCTTCGCCAACGACACCGACACCCCCGGTGCCGTCCTCGACGTGAACCTCAGCGTGGACGACATGACGCGGTTCCTGCCGTGCCACATCCACACGAGCGCAGGAAACGCCGGCGACGTCCAACGGCTCGACGGTGTGTACGACTTCGTGATCCCCGCGTCGGGAGCGCCCTGGGCAGGAACGACCTCAGCCAATTTCGAGGTGCCTCCACGATCTCTCGATTCGTTTGCCGTGACGGTGGGGCTGGCGGGAGGTGACGACTTCGCTGCCGTGTGGGCCGGAGAGCTGAGTATCCGGACGCGAGACGAACCGAACAAGGTCGTGGCCGACATCGTCGCTGCGACGGCCTACGACCTCCGGCTCGGTTACTGGCGCGAGACGGTGCTGGCCAGCGCACTGGCTGGCGGGGAGATCGCCAGGGCAGCACGCGAGTGCGCGGACCGGGAGCTGGCGGAATTGGAGGCGATGATCGGTGTCGACGGCGACCGAGTGGTCGATCCGACCGTGGCCGACCTGCGGGCCTACTACGAGGATCTTCAGGCGAACGCGGGAACCGTCGTGCCAGCCGGGAGCGACGCCAACTCCGACGAGGCGGCGGGGGGAACCGTCGGCACCCCGGGTGGTCTGACCGACGTGGCCTGTGTGTTCCACACGCTCGGAACGCGCCAGTGTGCGGCATCAGTGGCCCGGGTAGAGGTGACCGACGAGTTCACTCGGGACGTGAGCCAGTGCGAGCTGGTCTACACGATCGACTGGGGCGATGGCAGCCCGCCGGTCGAGACGCCGATCCAGGGTGGACCGCCGGGGCGGTTCGCCGTTGGCCAGCACGAGTACGCCGAGGCCGGCGTCTACCGCATCGACCTCACATCGCGCATCGAGAACGCCGACTCGGGCGGCTGCTCCGCGTGGGGCCTGATGTCGTTCGACTTCGCCTACTTCGAGTGACGATCAGGTGAGGGGCACTCTGCGCTCGTACAGCACCGTGGTGAACACGCTGTCGGTCGCCGAGCCCGCCATCACGACCTGACATCGGCGATCGTCCTCGACGAACTCGACGGCACCCACCGGATCGCGCAGCACCGCCGACAGATCGAGTGGGAACGGCTCGGCGCCATCACACCACGACCTCGACTGGCCCACTTCGGCCACGGCGTCGTCGAACGCAGCGCTCGACCCACCTGTGGTCTTCTCATCGACCGTCACGACCGCGAACAGGTCGACGCCGGCCTCCTGCACCGCACTCGTTGGGGTCTCGCCGTAGAAAATCCCCGGAGGACCGGGGGTGCCCACCACGGGGCGATGGACACGAACACCGTTCTCCAGATCCAGACCACCGGCACCGGGCAATCCGCTGGCCCACAGCGGATCGTGGCCGCCGAAACCGGCCTGATCGACGAACGTGATGCCGATCCAGGACGATCCATCATCCAGCCGTACGCCTCGAAGGTCGACCCACTCGTTCGAGCCCGCGGGGCGGACCACGTCCAGAACGGGAAACGCCGAGGGCAGGCCGACGTTCCGCCGAACCCGAACGTCGCTGGCCTCCAGATCGGCCTCGATCTCGTCGAGGGCCGAGTCGAACCGAGCCGACGTGAGCAGGGCCACGCTCAACGACGTGGTGGTGCCGACGGCCCGTTGATCCACCAGCACGATCTCGGCATCGTCCGGCACCGACTCGAACGCGGGGAATGGGCCGAGCCGGGCCATGATCTCGCTGATGTCACCATCGACGGGCCCGAGGAGGGAGACGAACAGCGCCTCGACGCTGGTCCGGCTCGCCCGCGCCGGAGCAACCGGGTCGGTGGGCTCGGCAAACACCGTGTCGGTGTCGACGACCTCCTCCTCACCGCCGTCGGAATCATCACCTCGCAGGACGATCCCGAAGCCCACCACCACGATGAGCACGGCGAAGAACGCGACAAGCAGCCAGCCGCGGAACTCGAGCGTCTCGTCGAGACCCCGCCGCTCGCTCACCTGTTGACCCTCCGCCCTACCATCGGTGGTGACGTTAGATCGACTCGGCGGCGTCGGCGGCCGCCTCTGCGGCTGCGGCACCGTCGTCGCCCTTGGCCGAAGCCGCCGCCACGAGCTGGTCGAAGATCGCAGGGGGTTCACGCCAGGGGTCGGCGGGCTCGCCACGCTGCGCCGCGTCGATCGCCTCCCATACTCGACGCGACGTGCACGGCATGTCGATGTGGCGCACCCCGAGGTGTGACACGGCGTCGATCACGGCGTTCTGCACGGCCGGAGTCGATCCGATCGTGCTGGCCTCCCCGATGCCCTTCACCCCGAGCGGGTTGAGCGTGGTGGGAGTGACGGTGTGGGCCACGTCGAAGCTGCACATCTCGGCCGCCGAGGGGAACGCGTAGTCCATGAGGTTGGCGGTGATGGGGTTGCCGTCGTCGTCGTAGGCCACCTCCTCGTAGAGGGCCTGGCTGAGGCCCTGGCCAACGCCGCCCTGTTGCTGGCCCTCGAAGAGGAGCTCGTTCACCACGGTGCCGGCATCGTCGACGGCCACGTGGCGGAGCATCTCCACCTGGCCGGTGTCGAGGTCGACCTCCACCACCGAGATGTGGGTGCCGAACGGGAACGTGCCGTCGTCCTGTTTGAAGTCGAGCTGGGCCACCAGACCGATGTCGTCGAGGCCGTCGGCGTCGCTGTTGTCGATCACGCCGTCGGGGGCTTCTGCGGCCCGGGAGGCAAGGTCGGCCCAACTGAGGGCTCGGGCGGGCACACCGGCCACGCCAACCGTGGCGGCGTCGGTGTCGACCACGATGTCGTTCGGGTCGGCCTCCAAGAGGTGAGCGGCGAGGTTGCGGGCCTTGGCCACCACGGCCTCGGTGGCCTCCTTGACGGCCGAGCCGCCGAGCTGGATCGAGCGGGAGCCGCCCGTACCGCCGCCCGAGCGGACGAGGTCGGTGTCCGACTGCACGAGGCGAACGTCTTCCACCGGGATGCCGGTCTGCTCCGAGACGAGCATTGCGTAGGTGGTCTGGTGGCCTTGGCCGTGGGCGGAGGTGCCGGCCCGCACGGTGGCGGTGCCGTCGGGGTTGACGGTCACCGCCGCGTACTCGGAGCCGCCACCACCGGAGGTCACCTCAACGAAGGAGGCCACACCGATACCGAGCTGTTTGCGCTCGCCGGCGGCGCGGCGGCGCTGCTGCTCGGCCCGCATCTCGGTGTAGTTCGCAAGCTCGGCGGCGTGGTCGAGAGCGGCGGCGTAGTCGCCGGTGTCGTAGGTGATGCCGGTGAGCGTTTTGAACGGGAAGGCGTCGGGAGTGATGAAGTTCTTGCGCCGGATCTCGAGTGGATCCATGCCGAGCTCGATGGCGGCCTGGTCGACGAGGCGCTCCAGCAGGGCGGCCGCTTCGGGGCGACCGGCACCGCGGTAGGCGCCGGTGGGAGTGGTGTTGGTGATACCGACGGCCACGTCAAAGCGGATCTGGGGGAAGGTGTAGGTGCCGTTCGACATGCGCTTGGTGCCACCGGGGAGCATCGCGCCCACGTTGGGGTAGGCGCCGGCGTCGCCGATTAGGCGGACGCGGAGGCCGGTGAAGGTGCCGTCGGTCGTCACGCCAAGCTCGCAGTACTGCACCTGGGCCCGGGAGTGGACCATGGCCACCATGTTCTCCGAGCGGGTCTCGGTCCAGGTGACGGGGCGGCCCACCTTCATGGCGGCGGCCGCCACGGCCGAGTTCTCGGGGCAGATGCCGGCCTTGGCGCCGAAGCCGCCGCCGACGTGGGGGGTGATCACCCGGATCTGCTCGGCCTCCATCTTGAGGGCGCGGGCCATCTGACCCTGGAGCATGTGGGGCATCTGGTTGGCGGCATAGAAGGTGAGGCGCCCGTCGGGGCCGTCGGTGCCGTCGCCGGGAACCGCGGCGCAGGAGTTGGGCTCCATGGGGGCGCCGGCCACCCGCTGGTTGACGTAGCGGCCACGCACGATGTGATCGGCGCCGGCCAGCACGTCGGTGTCGGGGTCGACCACGGACAGGGCGATGTTGTCGCCCTTGTCGGGGAACACGATCGGCGCCTCGGAATCGAATGCACGCTCGGGATCCACGATCACGGGCAGCGGCTCGTAGTCCGCGATCACGAGCTCGGCGGCGTCGATCGCCTCGGCGAAGGTTTCGGCCAGCACCATGGCCACCGGCTCACCGACGAAGCGCACCCGATCGGCAGCGAGGGGGGTGTGGGCGAACTCGTTCGCCACCTTCACGAAGCCGTGGTGGGCGGCGACGCCGAGCTCATCAGCGGTGAGCACGGCGACCACGCCGGGGGCGGCTGCGGCCTCTTCGGTGTCGATGTTGGTGATCGTGGCGTGGGCGACGATCGAGCGGACGAACACGCAGTGGAGCACTCCGTCGAGTTCGAGGTCATAGACGTAGGTGCCACCCCGGGTGAGGAGTTCGGGGTCTTCGGTTCGGCGAACGCGGTTTCCGAGAATCGATCCTGCCATGAAGCCGAACCTACCCGACCTCGGCGGATCTGAGCCTGCTCAGGGTTGTGGCATGTGCCCGTGTGCGGCGCTTCCGGGGCCAGAGACTGCGTGTCAGCTGCCGGCTGGCCTCAGCTGCTGGTCTTGACGGTGATGCTCACGCCCGCGCCGTCGCGAATGTCGACCAGGTCGGAAGTGATCTGAGGTGGGATGAAGTTGATCACCTCGTCGCCGTCCCCCATTGCTTCGAGGCGAAGGTTCACTTCGCTGTCGTCGGTGTCGCGGGCCACGAGCCGGGTGGGCTCGTGGTTGCGGGCGGCCGCTTCGAGCAGCTCTTGGGCGACGCGTACCACCAGATGGGCGCGGGCCGGATCTTCCACGGGGCTGGCCGCCCAGTCGACCACGACGGCGGCGCCAACGTTCTCCCGAAGGGCGGAGGCCTCGATCTCGACGGCGAGGCGCACGGGGTCGGCGGCGTCGGTGAAGGGGCTCTCGTCGCGGGCAGGGTTGATGGCCACGCTGGTGCGCCACGTGCGCTCGCTGCGGGCCAGCTCCAGGTCCCAGAGGGTGGAGGGGGAGCCTTCGGTGTCGACAGCGTGCTGGTCGCCGATCACCACGCCGGTGTCGCGGGCGAGCACGGCGGCGGCCTTCTTCTCGGCTTCCTCCACCCGGGCGCGGAGGATCTCGATCTGCTCCGATTGGGATTCGAGGCGGCCGGCCTGCTCCTCGACAGTGGCCTCGGTGGCGGCGAGTTCGCTGGTAAGGCGGTCGCGGTCGGCGGTGACCTCGGCTCGGGCAGCTGTGATCTGGGCGTGGTCGGCCTGGAGGTTCTCATGGGTCGACGTGAGGGTCGAGAGGTCACGATCAAGCCCGTCGGCGCGGCCCGTCAGGTCTCTGACCTGGGACGACAGGGCCTTCTCCCGCTCGTCGGCCTCAGCCTGGGCGGCGGCCGCCGACTGGCGCCCCATGATCCACAGCACCAGGAAGGCAACGGCGGCGAGGGCGGCCACGATCAGCGGGACGAGCATGTCGCTGACGATACAAGCGCTGCCTGGTCCGAGCCATGCGAACGAGATGACAGTGGCTGGGGAGGGGCTTCGCCACCTGGGGCTTGGCGGGTCAGGACTTGTCGTAGCGGACGTCGGGCTCGTTGCGGGCCCGGTGGAGCAGACCGCGGGTGACCTGGAGGCCCTTCCACACGGGGGTGACCCGGCCGGCCATCATGGCCGCGGCCCGACGGCGGCCCTTGAGCCCCTGAGCGGCATCGCGGAGCTCGGCCTGGGACTCGGCTCGGCCGTCGGCACCGTCGGCCATCAGGCGCGTGGCTCGGGCCCAGCGGAGCTGCGACCAGTACTCGACGATCTCGTCGAGCACGGCAGCGAGGGCGGGGTCGTGGTCGGCGGCGGGCCGGTGGGCGGAGAGGATCCGTTCGAACACGGCGTCTTCGGAGCGGGCGAAGCCGCCGGTGGTGATGGAGGTGCCGTGGATCCGGTAGTTGGTGAGGCGGCGGCGTTCGTAGCGGAAGCCGACGCCGCGGGCGGCGAGGGCGTAGGAGAGCCAGATGTCGTAGAGGGGGGCGATGTCGTCGGGGTAGTCGGTGGTCACCACGTGTTCACGGCGGAGCACCGCGGCGTAGGCCGGCTGGACGGCGTTCCACACGGCCACGAGGCGGAGGCGTTGGGCGAGGTCGAGACGGAGCCGGCCTTCGGGGAGCACGTTGCGGCGGGTGCGGGCCGATTCGTCCTCGGTGAAGGTGAGGAGGCGGGTGCCGTTGGCGTCGATGGCCCAGTAGTCGCAGAAGGTGACGCCGAGGTCGGGGTCGTCGAGCATCGGGGGCACACAGGCGGCGAGGAAGTCAGGGTGCCACTCGTCGTCGTCGTGGAGGCTGACGAGGAGCGGGGTGGAGGCCCGGCGGGCAAGGTCGAGCCAGTTGCCCTGGGGGCCGAGGCCGGGGCGGTTGCGGTGGTAGGTGATACGAGGGTCGTCGTAGCGGGCGACGAGCGCTGCGCAGGCGTCGGTTTTGCTGTTGTCGCCGATGAGCACCACGAAGTCGCGGTAGGTCTGGGCGAGGGCCGAGTCGAGGGCCACCTCGAGCAGGTCGGCCCGCTCGTAGGTGGGGATGATGACGGTGGTAGTGGCCATGGCAGCGCTCCGAATGCTCGGGTCCACGCCATGGGCCTGCGGGTGTCGGCCCTCCCGGGGTCGACGGTACCTCGCTCGGCGGCTACTGCATGCCGCTGGCGCTCACGGTGCGCTGCGACACCTCGATCAGCTCACCGGCCCGCACCTCGTACGACACCACCCGATCAACGGAGTGCTGGCCGGCCCGGGCCTTACCTGAGACCACGTCGAGCTCGAGGCCGTCCATGAGGGGGAGGAGGGCAACGGCCCGGAAGCCGTCCTCCACGCCGGGCGACGAACGCTTGTCTTCGCGGATGAGATCGGGCGACTCCCAGATCCATGTGTCGTTCACCGAGACGAAGCGGCACCGGTGGTTGGTGCGCGACTTGGAGACGAGGCCGCCGGGGCACACGATCACATCGCCCTCGGTCCAGGGGAGGAGACCGAGGCCGTCGCGGCCGAAGCCCACCTCGAAGGCGTTGCCGATGATCTCGTCGAGATCGCCCCGGGCGAGGGCCCGTTGGCGCTGGATCTGGCGGATGGCTTCGGCCACGTTTGCAAGTTCGTCCTGTTCGAGCTTGTCGAGCACTCGCAGCGCCTCGTCGGGGTGCCCGGTGAGGAGGGCGGCGGCGGCGTTGATCCGACGGGTGGAGGCCGGTTCGTAGTCGACCTTGGTTGCACGATCCGCCCACGCACTCATGGGGCCATGATGCCGGGCCGCCGGGGGCGTCGGGTGCCTGCCGGGCAATTGGGGTGTCCCTGGCGGCCGGAGCACAGTAGGCTGACGATCCGGCTTCCGGTGGGCGCCGGCCCACCACCACAGGAGCTGGACCAGCGCTTGTAGCTCAATTGGATAGAGCATCTGACTACGGATCAGAAGGTTTGGGGTTCGAGTCCCTACAAGCGCGCTGAGTTGAGACAGGGGCCGCAGGTGTGGGGCGCATGGCGCTGCGGCCAATCTGTCAGACCGGGCGGCCTCGCTTGTCGCCGATTGTCAATGATGCTGTACTCGGTGGTGCCACCTACAGCCAGGCGAAACCGGCAAAGCCCAGGGCTGTCGGTGTACGGCGGCGATCGGGGGAAGTGTCGGTGCGGACCTCAACGAACTCGACGAGTCACAAGCCAAGTCCTATCCGCCGCGCCCCCAAGGCAACCAGTGGGCCAGCGAGACATCGGGATGGAACGAACCCCAGGGCGGCACAACTCATGGCGCTCCAGCGATCCGTCGGCAACCGCGCCGTAGCCGACCTGATCGCCCGGCAGGACGACGCGCAGATCAGTTCGGTGCCGACCTCACCTGCCCCGGCCAACCCAGAGCCGCCACGTCCAAACCCGCGAGAGCCGGAAACCCAGGCAGCGATGCGGCGCGACATCCGCTACATCGTCTCCAAGCTCGACGAAACCTTCATCTCCGACGATGACGAGCAGAAGATCCTCAATCGGGTGGAGAAGTGGCATCAACGTGATCTCGACTGGGCCACCGAGCACGGCTTCTCGGGTTCACGGTTTCTCGACGAATTCCTGTTCAAGCTCAAGGGAAAGACGTACACGGTCGGCTTGTTCGACGAGTGGGTGAACGCGCACGATGAGATCTGGCGCACCCTCGAGGGCAGCCGGCGCAGTCGGTGGCAAGCGCTCGTCAGTCAGTCGAAGCGGCAGAAGTCTTCCGGGCCGGAAACTGAGCGGATGGAGGGATTCGGTTCGTACATGGGCCGCAAGACCGCTCAGGGCGGGTTTGGGATCGCCAAGGGGCTCTCGACGGGCCTCGCGGGCATGATCGATGCGGGCTCGTGGCTTACCGCGAAGGGACTGAACGCCACTCTGCCCGAGCACCTCCAGATCGAACCACTGAAACTTCGAGACATGGTCGACGAGGGCATGGACCAGATCGGCGACGAACTGCTCTTCGGCAAGGACGAATGGTCGGAGGGCGAAGACCTGTTCCTCGGAATGAACGCCAGGGACATCTCCGGGTTCGGGGGCGAAGTCGTCTGGTCGCTCACCACCCTCGGGCTCTCGGCTGAGGCCCAAGGCAGCCGGGCTCTGATGGCTCTTGACCTCGCCGGGAAGGTGAAGAGCGTCGACGCAGCAGTCGGCGACATGGCCGCCTATCTCATCAAGAAGGGGGCCGAAGGGAAGCTGACCTGGGACGAGCTCGCGTCAGATCCCCGATTCTGGTCATTGAGCGCGAAGCTGGCGGGGTCAGTAGTGGGGGCCGTCGCTGGTGGAGTCACATCGAAGGAGGGCGCAGCCAAGGTTCTGGCCGACGGCCTTGGGAAAGCCGGGCTCGTGCTCCAAGGAGTCGACGCTGCCGGCCAGGTGGGTCAGATCCTCGCCATCGCACACGATCCGAAACTCACGGCCGCCCAGCGCGAGGAGCGGGCCGGTGCAAGCGTTCGCGAACTGGTGCAGATCGGCGTCGGCCTCGCAGGACAGGCTGCACAGAAGCGAGATCTCGAACTCGCCCAGGCCAAGGCCGCTGGCGACCCCGAGGCGCAGATCACCGGGGACGCCGACACGATCGCCACCACCGAGGCCGTGGCGAAGGCCGACGCCCTCTCCGAACCAAGCTCGACTGCCGCGGCGAGCGTCCCCGGGCCCGATTCCGAGTCGGCGACAGTCGGTAGTGTCCCGTCGCCCGAACCCGGCCAACCAATCGAGCTGCCGGCGCTCACAGACGCCGACGGACCGTTCGTCATCGAACACAATGGCGCGACCGACGTTCCCGATGTCGAGGCCGGCCAGGGGTACCGCGAAGGCTGGGTCGAATCCCACCACTACCCGGACGTCGACGTCGGGAAGGTCCGCAAGCCTCACGGCTTCAGCACGGGCCGCCACTCCCCGGGGAGGCGGGTGAAGGCCGGCAAAGGGTTCCGCGAAGGGTGGGCCGAACCGACGGCCTACCCGAAGACACGCCGACCTCAAGGACGCGACGTCACCGCCGAAGAGCAGGTGCACGGCATCAACTTCGACTGGAAACGAACCGTTCGCAATAAGACACCACTCGACCATCATCAGGCGAAAGCCCAGTCGGACCTCCCGATCGGTTCCCCCGATCCCGCATTCCCTGGCCGAACTGTGACGGGCACTGCGCACGCCGATCACATCGTTGGGCTCGACGCGATTCGTCGTATGCCCGGGTTCGCCGAACTGAGCGTTGACCGGCAGCTCGCTGTGGCCAACATGGATGACAACTTCGTCGCCATGTCACCAACGGCCAACACATCGAAGGGTCCGAAGTCGTTCGCCGACTGGACCCGGCACGAGAGGCTCGGCCTGGAGGTCGATCCGGCGTTCCGGGCTCGGATGACCGCTCGGGAGGTGGCGCTCCGCCCCCTGATCCAGGCCGAGATCAACCGTCACCTCGCCGACCAGCTGAAGAGCGGCAACAACAGCGACTGACTGCGTTCCAGCGAGACGCCCAGCGCCGGCCTGACCGGGGCGGAGTTTCTAGACTCAGCGCATGGCGCCTGGCCCGGATCTGAGCCGATCGTTCGACTACGTCATCGTCGGTGGCGGCTCTGCCGGGTGTGTGCTGGCAGCCAAGCTGAGCGAGCGGCCCACCACCGAGGTGCTGCTACTCGAAGCGGGCCCCGACTGGCGCGCTGAGGATGCGGCCGCCGAGCTGCGGTCGCTCAACCCGAGCCGGATCATCGAGCAGGAGAAGTTCGATCAGCTCCAGTGGCCAACGCTCACCGCCGCTCGGGTGGACGGCCAACGTCACCGCCTGTTCTGGCGGGGCCGAGGCCTCGGCGGCAGCTCCACCATCAACGGTGTGATCGCCATCCGACCCATGCCCGACGACTGGGACCGCTGGAATCAGCCCGGTTGGACCCACGCCGACGTGCTCCCCGCACTCACCCGCATCGAGACCGACGCCGACTTTGGCCAGGAACCCCACCACGGTACGACCGGGCCGCTGCCCATTGTCCGCCAGCCCCAGACGCAATGGGGCGCCGCCGACCACGCCCTCCACGGCGCCGCCACTGCGCTCGGCCACCCCGAATGCGCCGACCACAACGCCCCCACCGGCACCGGCGTGTCGCCCTACGCCATCAACTGCGATCCCGTCACCCTGCAACGCGTCACCGCCAACGACGCCTGGCTCGAACCCGTGCGCGACCGGCCCAACCTCACCGTGATCGGCAACGCCGTCGTGGACCACGTGCTCCACGACGGCACCACCGCCCGCGGCGTGCGCACCCGGATCGACGACGAGTGGCACGACGTCACCGCCGGCACCACGATCCTCTCCGCCGGGGCCGTGCACTCCCCGGCCATCCTGCTGCGATCCGGCATCGGGCCCGCCATCGGCCTGCCCGTTGGCGAGGGCCTGCAAGATCATGCCAACACCGCCCTCCTCGTCGACTACCGCCCCGGCATCGGGCCCGACACCATCGACGACCGCCACACCAACTGCTGCCTCCGCTACTCCTCCGGCCTTCACGACACCGGCGAGAACGACATGATGATGGTGGCCATGAACCACTCACCCCGGGCCGGTTCCGGCGGGCTGCTCATCAGCTGGGTGAATCAGGCCTTCTCCCGCGGCTCGCTCCGCCTCGCCTCCGACGATCCCGACGACCACCCCGTGATCGACGAGAACATGCTGGCCGACCCCCGGGATCTCGACCGCCTACGCGGCGCCTTCCGCCGCATGATCGAGCTGACCCGTCAGCCCGCCTTCACCGACATCGTCGAGACCGTCTCGATCGACGGCCGGGGCCGGCCGATCACCGAGCTCGACTCCGATGCCGCCATCGACGACTGGCTGCGCAAGACGTCGTCGGACGCGCAGCACATCTGCAGCACCGCCGCCATGGGAACGGTGGTGGACCCCGACTGCCGCGTGCTCGGCTTCGATGGGCTTCGAGTGATCGACGCCTCGGTGTTCCCTGAGGTGCCCCGGGCCAACACCCATCTCATGGTGCTCGCCGTGGCCGACGAGATGGCGCACCGCCTCACCCAGTGACCCGCTCAGAATTGTGGGCTCACCCGCAACGCCGGCAACGCGGGGCCAGCGAACGGAACCGAAACCCTCAGCCCGCCGGGGTGCGATCAGCCACTGAGCGCTCGCCCATCCACGACTCGATCTCGGGCGACAACGACACCGGAACCGGCGACCGGTTGGCCTTGGCGTAGTAGGCCGCCGAGTCGGCCCCCCGAATCAACTGCTCGAACCCGGTGGCCCCGGGAGCACCCGAGGCGAGCCCCACCGAGGCCCCGACGGTCAGCTGCCGGGCGCCGTCGACCACCGGTTCAGCGATGCGGGCCTTGACCTCCGCCCCCAGGCGCGCCCCGGCATCCTCGGCGGCGCCCGACACCACGACCATGAACTCGTCGCCCCCCATTCGGGCCACCAGGCTCCCAACGGGAACGACCTCGTCGAGGCGTTCCGCCACGGCGACGAGCACCCGGTCGCCGGCCTCGTGCCCGTGGCGATCGTTCACCGCCTTGAACCCGTCGAGGTCGAGGTAGAGCACCAGCAACGGCTCGTCCTCACCACCAGGCTGGGCCAACAGGTCGTCGATCCGATGCCGCAGACCCCGGCGATTCAACAGGCCAGTGAGCGAATCGTGGAAGGCCTCGTGCTCCAGGTGGGCCCGGAGCCGCTCCCGGTCGGCCATCAGCGACTCCAACACGTCGAACGATGCCGACACGCCCGCTTCGAGCCCGCCGCTCTCGCCCACCACGTCGGCCTCGGCCTCCCACCCCTCGGCGGCCAGCGCCCGTGTGCGTTCATGCGCCACCGCAATGCTCGACGACGCCTCGTTCAGCGCACGAATGGCCGACTGCAGCTCGCGCACGCCACCGACCGTGGTCTGCACGCCAACCTCGCCATCTCGGAGCTGACGTGCCCCCTCGGCCAGACGATGGAGGGGACGCACGAAGGCGAAGGTGGCAGCAGCTGCGGCGGCCAGGGTCACGATCACGAGCCCGACCGACACGGCGAGCGACCGGCCGATGGCCGCGGCCGCCTCGGCATCGGCCGCCTCCAGGCTGGCCGCCAGCTCTGCTGCGGCTTGGGCCGTGCTGTCGCGGTGCGTGGTGGATGCCCGGTAGATGCCCGTGACGGGTTGCATGTCGGCCGGATCGAGCGTGTCGAGCGACAAGCCGTCGCCCAGCACCGCTGCACCCCCGATGCCCTCGGTGGCGGCCCCAGCCAGCGTGGCGTCGACGGCGGCCAGCAACGCCGCCACGGCATCGTCGTCGCTCGGCACGGTGCGGCCATCGGCCCCGAGCACGGTGATCGCGTCGTCGTAGCCGAGGCGGTGCTGGTAGAGGAACCGCAACCCCACCGCCGGTTCCTCGATGGCCAGCGACGGTGCAAGCACGGTGGCATAGGCCGAACCCATGCGGGCGATGTGGCGGTGCGCATCCGTGGCCGCCTGCAGCCGGGTGAGGGCCGGGTCGATCTCCTCCAGGGCCACGGCACTGGCCGAGCGCTGGAGACGGGCCAACTGCTCGGCTTCGAGATCAGCCAGGCGCTCGTCGGCCAGGCGGTACCGCTCGTTCAGGGTTTCCGGGTCGCCGTAGGTGACCGACGCCCGGTTGGCGAAGAGCTCATCGTCGAGAAGATCAGGTGCGGCTGCGCTCAGGTGGTCGTCCACCGCGGAGCGCACCACGCCCAGCTCGACTTCGAGGTCGAAGCCGACCAGGAGGCTGGCCAGCCGTAGATCGATGCCTTGCTCCTGCACCACCCGCAGAAGGCCGATGGCGTTGCGCTCGTCGGAGAGCAGCGCCCGGGCCGTGCCGATGTCGGCCAGCTGGTCACCGGCTGACCGAACGGTGTCGAGCTGCTCTCGTTGGTCGCCCAAGGCGGCGATACGGGTGACCGACAACGCCAGCGCCGACACCGTCGGCACCACGATCAACAGCAGCATCATCGCGACGGCCGGCGTGCCGCGCCGAGCGCGCGCCGCGCCGACATCGCGAGCCCCGCCCTGTTGCACCATGGACGAGGTATCGGCGGGAGCGGCCCAGGACCTGAGCCACGAGACCCGCCGTCAGGTGGGGCGGCGCAGGAGGACCCCTCGATCGTTGACGCCGACCAACCTGAGACGCAGGCTGGTGCCGACGCGACGATCAAGGCGGAACGATGATGCAGGGCCCGTGCTGTACCCGTCTCGAGTGGACCTATCTGAGAGATGCGAGCCACGCCGACGGGTTCGACTTCACCCTGGGCGCCTGCGCCTCATGCCAGACCAGACTCGTCTCGGTGTTCGTGGTGGCAACGTCGAAGACCGTCTACGAGATCGCCGACGACGAACTCGTGGCCACGATCGAACGGCTGGAAGGCCGCGAGCTGAAAGAGCACATGCGGGCCTGGGTGAACACCGACCGCTGAAGCGGTCGTAGCCACGGGCGCAGCGGCACCTATCGCGACGCCGACCCCACCGCCCCGGGTGACTCCACTGCGCAGTGGAACCGGGAGTCGACGTCGTCCACCACACCGAGCCCGGCGCCATCGGCGGCTTCGCCCTCCGCGCCCGTCGGCCCCCGGAGCGGGCCGCTTTCGAACAACACCGCCGACGCCAACCCACCGAACGCCACGAGCGCGGCGCCAACGTACATGGCGGTTCCGAACCCGTCGGTGAGCTGCACGGGGTCGCCCAGGGCGTCGCCACCGAGGCCGACCAGGGGTGGGATGGCAGCAACCGCCAGCAGCTGCCCGGTGCGGGCCACGGCGTTGTTCACGCCCGACGCCGCTCCCGCTCGCTCGGCCGGCACGGTGCCGAGCGCGGTCGACGTCACCGGCGCCACGCTCACGGCAAGGCCGAAGCCGAAGATCAACACGCCCGGCAGCACGGCCGTGAGGTAGCCGTCGCCCGGACCGACGCCGGAGAACCAGAGCATGCCGCCCGCGATCAGCAGGGGCCCGACAGTGAGGGGCCAACGCGGCCCGACCTTCTGCGCCGCCGCCCCGAATCGGGACGACAGCACGAGCATCATCACCGTGACTGGCAGCAGCGCAGCGCCCGACGCCAGCGGGCTCCAGCCGAGCGACACCTGCAGCTGGATCGACAGCAGGAAGAACACCACGCCCATCCCGCCGTATACGAGCACGGTGACGAGGTTGGCGGCGGCGAACGGGCGGTTGGCGAACAACTCGAACGGCACGATCGGGTGCTCCTGGCGCCGCTCGTACCAGATCAGCCCCACCAGCGAGACCACGGCCACGACGAGCGCCACCCAGTCGAGGGCTCCGAACCCACCGCTGCCCCCTTCGATGAGCACGTAGGAGGCACCACCGAGGGTGGTGGCGGTGAGGATGGCGCCGCCGAGATCGAGTGCTGCGTCGTGCGCCTCGGGATCAGACGACTCGGGCACCCGCACGCTGAGCAGGAGCACGACGGCGGCGACGGGCAGGTTCACCAGGAACACCCATCGCCACGACAGGTCGACCAGCAGCCCACCGATGAGGGGCCCGATGGCGCCAGCGATGCCACCGAGGCCCGACCATTGGCCAACGCCACGGCCACGATCATCAGGCCGCAGGGTCGACTCGATGATCGCCAACGATCCCGGCGTGAGCAGCGCTCCCCCGATCCCCTGCAGGAGCCGGCCTGCGATCAGCCACTCGATCGACGGCGCCAGCGCACAAAGCAGCGACGCCCCGGCGAACCAGGCCACGCCGATCTGGTACATGCGCACGCGGCCGTAGCGGTCGCCGAGGTTGCCGCCGATGAGGATCAGCGAGGCGAGGGCCAACAGGTAGGCGTTGACCACCCATTGCTGCTGGCCGGAATTGGCGCCGAGGTCGTCGGCCAGCACCGGCAGGGCGACGTTGACCACCGTGGCCGTGAGCATGGCCACCGCCGAGCCGGCCACGGTGGCGGCGATGACGGTGCGTCCGGCGCCCGAATCGAGGGCGATCTCGCCGGCCGGGGGCGACGAGGACGGAGTCGAGGCTGCTGTCACCGGTGCCGTCCCGAAACAAGGAGCCGTCGGGTGCGCATCATCATTGGAATCGGCATCAGATCAGCGCTTCGAGTAGTCGGTGCTGAGCCAGCGCTGCGGCGTCATCGATACCATCACGCTGTTGGCGCCCACCCCGCCGGCTGCATATTGGCGGCCCATTTCCTCGCCGAGGTAGCGGGTGGCCATGGCCTGCAGGTCGGCCTGGTCGTAGGCCTCCACGCTGGTGACTGGGCCCTCCACGGTCACGTACTGGTACGGCGGCGTTTCGGTCTGGGCGCAAAGGCTGAACCGGCCAGCGGCGTCGATGCCGACCATCTTGCGGCTGTCGGATTGCATCAGCACCTTCACGTCGCCGCCTGGCTCGTAGGCGTACCAGACCGGCACGGCGAGGGGCGCCCGACCCTCCTCGTTGATGGCGATGATGCCGACGTGCAGGTCGGCGAGGAACGCCTCCCGCTCGGCCGGTGACATGACGAGAGAACCGCTCATCGTCCAATCCTGACAGATCTCGCGCGCCAGCACGCCGAAACGCAACCGCGGCTCCACAAGGACGGCTGGTGAGCGTTTGGTGATCGTCAACCGGACGATGCCCGGGCGGCCATTGTGCTCCCTTGCGGCTCCGTCGTATGACCGGGGAACACCCGATTCCGGAGGTCCCATGACACGCCGCTCGACACTCGCTCGCCACACCTGGGCGTTTCTGATCGTGGCCATCGCTGGCGCGATCGCAGGGGTGGCTGCCACCACGCTGACGCTGGACGGCAACGCGCCAGCCGAGGCACAGACGCCGATCGCCGAGTCGTCGGCCACCTACGAGCGCAACGTGATGGTGGTGGTCTACGACCCGATCCTGGCAAGCGGCGACTCGCTCACCACCCACTTGGGCTGGTCGCGCCACACCGAGCACACCGTTGACTTCTTCGAGCGCGTCACCGACGGCAAGCTCAGCTACAACATCTCGATCGTGCGCACGCTGGAGGAGTTCCCGCTCTTCAACAGCGGTCACCGATACACCGAGAACGAGTACCTCAACGTGGCGCTGCCCTCTGAGGGCGACTACGCCACCAACTACGGCATGTACAACTACGAGGCGCTCCTCAACGACGACCGGCTCCGCATTTGCGACAAGGTGAACGACGGAACGATTGACGAGGTGTGGCTCTACGCCGGGCCCCACATGGGCCTCTGGGAGTCGACCATGGCAGGACCGAACGCCTACTGGCTCAACAGCCAACCGGTGCCCGACGGGCACGACTGCAACGAACTGGTGGTGATCATGGGTCCCTCGATGAAGGAGGCCCCCGACCAGGAGATCCACAACTTCACCCACCGCATGGAGTCGGCCCTCGACTACGCCTACGGGCCCCGCGGTGCGGCCTCGACGCCAACCAACTGGGACCGCTTCAGCTTCACATCGTTCGACGTGGCGGCGGGCCCCACCTTGTTGTCGCCAACGAGCGTCCCGTCGGGGTGTGGCGAATCGCACTTCCCTGCGAACGCGAACTCCAGCGCCGAGGCGGACGAGTACGACTACGACAATGCGGGCAGCTTCGTGCGCACCTACTGCGACGACTTCTTGAACTACCCCAACCTGACGCCCAACCCCCCGACCGAGGTCGTCAACTGCACCGAGTGGGCTGGCTCGCTCGACCCAGCGTTCGGTGGTGGCGCCTGCAATGCGATCAGCTTCTACCACTACTGGTTCACCCACATCCCGAAGGTGGCCGGCTGCAACGACGACGGCCGGCTGAACGACTGGTGGGCGTACTTCGTGCACCCCGAGATGGCCATCAACCCGATCTGTTCGGTGCCCGACAGCAACTCGCCACGCACCGGAACAGCCAACGTCACCGCCCAGGGGCGCTGGCAGACCTCGGGCATCGCAGTCGACGGTGGCGCCACCGTGACGATCGAGGTGACCGGCGGCGCCTGGAACCACATTCCGTCGATCTACCCCGACAACCAGGGCCTCGGCCCTGGCCCGACCTGCGTGCCCTCGGCCACCACCAGCTGTGACGACCCACTCCCAGGCCAACCGGGCGGGTCACTCATCGGCCGCATCGGCGACGAGGTGTTCATGGTGGGTGAAGGCACCGAGCTCACCGCTCCCGGCAGCGGGTTTCTCTACCTGCGTATCAACGACCACGACCGCGGTCTGTTCGACAACACCGGTGAACTCACCGTCGATGTCAGCTCGACGGCCGCACCGCCGTCGAGCGAGTGCTCGGTGCTGGCCAACGGTGGGTTCGAGGCTGGGCTCGATGGCTGGACAATCGACGGGAACACGGCGCTGTCGAGCGATGCGGTGACCGGGAACAGTTCGGCGAACCTGGACTTCGGCTCGTGGCTGGAGCAGCGGGTACCCGCGGAGCCGGGGGCCACCTACCAGTTGAGCGGCATGGTCAAGACCGACCCTGAGGGTGTCGACTACTCGATCAACCTCAACTTCTACGACGCCAACGGGAGCTACATCACCGGCGCCTTCGCCTTCCCGACGAGCGCCGACTGGACGGAGTTCTCGCTCCAGGCCCAAGGCACCGCCGACACCGCGTTCGTGGAGGTGTGGGCCCACAACCACGAGACCGGGTTCGCCCGCTTCGATGATCTGGCACTCGAGGCGTTGCCGTGCGGAGATCCTGAGCCGGAGCCTGTGCCGACGCCGCCCGAGCCAGAGCCTGGTGAGCTCCCCGACCTCGCCGACCTCGAACGAACGATCGTGAAGCTGACCGACAACGAGCGGGGCGAGCCCGCAATGTGGGTGGAGAACGGACAGCTGCTCCACATCGGCTCCGCCGACGACTACTGGGACTGCGACGCCGCGGCGGTCGGGCCGGAGACATCGCTCGACTCGGCCGCCGTGGTCGAAGCGGGTTGGCCAATCAACTGGTCGGGCACAACCGACCGCTGCCCGCCACGCGACGGCACGCCCGAACCCGAGCCGACACCGCCTCCACCTGAGCAGCCGACGCTCGCAGACCTCGAAGGGCAGGTGATCCACATCACCGGCAACGAACGGGGCGAGCCAGCGCTGGTCGTCCAGAACGGCCAGGCGAACCACATCGGCACCGCCGACGACTTCTGGGACTGCATGGCCGCCAGCGGGCAAACCGACACCATCAAGATCCCCAACCAAACCACCATCGACGACAACTGGCCCATCGACTGGTCAGGCAGCACCGACCGCTGCCCACCCCGCACCGGTGAACCCGAACCCGAGCCAGCCCCCACCCCACCGCCGCAGACTCCGAGCTTGGCTGATCTCGAAGGGCAGGTGATCCACATCACCGGCAACGAACGGGGCGAGCCAGCCCTGGTCGTCCAGAACGGCCAGGCGAACCACATCGGCACCGCCGACGACTTCTGGGACTGCATGGCCGCCAGCGGGCAAACCGACACCATCAAGATCCCCAACCAAACCACCATCGACAACAACTGGCCCATCGACTGGTCAGGCAGCACCGACCGCTGCCCCTGACGGCGCCTTCTCCTCCCACAACACCACCCAGATCCGGCGACCCGAACCACTGCACCCGGCGCAGGCGTTCGGGTCGACGGGTCCTGGGCGGTGGGCGACAATGCAGGAGCGGATGCCAACAGCCGAGGGGCGGAATGACCGAGTCGCTGACTGACAACGACGCACTTGACGAGCGCGAGTTCGACGACTCCGACGAGGCGCCAGCCGCCGACCTCCAGTATCAGTGGAACCAGCTCGACTGGAGCGTGCTCCGCCAACCCGTTGTGATCCGTTCTCTGATCGGCGTGGCCATCGCCCTCGCGATCCTCATGTGGCCCAACCGATCCGATGCGATCCTCGCCCGGCTCATCGGGGTGGGTTCTGTTGGCCTCGGCCTGGTCGCCGTCTACGGCGCCCTCCGCCGTCGGCCCACGTCGTGGGCCGATCTCGCTGGCGGCACGATCGCCACCGCCATCGGTGCGTTCCTCGTGATCTCGCCCAACCGGTCGGCCAGCCTGCTCGGGCAAGGGCTCGGCGTCGTGGCTATGGCGACGGCCGTACGGATGGTGGTGCGGGCGCTCCGGCGCGACGGTGGACCAAAGGCATGGCCTCTCGCCCAGGCTGGGGTGGTGGCGGGCGTGGGCGCGCTCCTCATCCTCTTCCCGACCACGATGCTCACCGCCGCCGCCGCGTTCTTCGGGATCATGTGGGTGGTGCTCGGCGTGATCGCAGTGCTGGTGTCGATCGACCCGTCGACACCGGGCGTGGCCAGCTACAGCGACGCCGGCCGGATGGTGGCCGAGTGGCTCGAGAGCCGGCACAAGGAAGCAGACGATCGCCGCGCCCTCTACGCCAAGATCCTCTACGACGGCCCGACGGCCTCACGGCGCATCATCCGCTTCTTCTCCCTCATGGGCTTCGCCGCCGTGATTGCGTCCACCGGTGTGGTGGGCGACTCCACCGCCGTGGTGATCGGCGCCATGCTCATCGCCCCGCTGATGACGCCGCTCATGGGCATGGCGATCAGCCTCGTGATGGGCTGGCCCAACCGGCTCGCCCGCAGCACCCAGATCGCAGGGGGCGGGATCCTGTTCGCCATCGCCATCGGGTTCCTCGTTGGCCGCATCGCCCCCGCCACGATCGACACCGCCACCAACACCCAGATTCTCGCCCGCACGTCACCGACCATGCTCGACCTCATGATCGCCGTCGCTGCTGGCGCGGCCGGGGCCTATGGCCTGTCGCGGCCCGACGTGTCGGACTCGCTGCCCGGCGTCGCCATCTCGATCTCCCTCGTTCCTCCGCTGACCGTGGTGGGGATCAGCTACTCCCAGGGCGACTGGTTGGCCGGCGCCGGGGCGTTGCTGCTGTTCGCCACCAACATGTTGGCCATCCTCGTCATGGGCGGCATCACGTTCGTGGTCACCGGGGTGACGCCGTTGAAGCGCCTGGCCGAGAACCAGCACCGCACCCGAACGGCCGCCGCTGCCTTGATCGGTCTCGCCACGATCATCGTGGGCGCGCTGCTGCTCAACGGCGACCAGGCGGCTCGCAACGTGGCCAACCAGAGCGGGGCCGACACCGCAGTGGAAGAGTGGCTCGTCGACCACCCGGACCATGACGTGGTGCAGGTGTCGATCGAAGCCAACGAGGTGACGGCGGTGATCATCGGGCCGAGTGAGGGCGCGCCCACCGCAGAGGATCTCGCTCCGCTGTTGGCCACCGAGTTCGATCAGGAGATGACGGCCCAGGTCCGCCTCGTGGTCGAGGAGCGCAACTCCGCAACAGC
>JBCCFL010000063.1:0-29953 GCA_039029735.1 Actinomycetota bacterium
CGAGAGGCACGTAGTCGACGGAGCGGGCCTCCACGGCCATGCCGGTCAGACGGCAGAACGTGTCGAAGGTGGCGCGATCCCAGATGTAGTAGTGGCCTTCGTTGGCCTTCGGGCGGCGGAACAGCGATCGGGCCAGCATCAGGGGCTGGTGGGCATTGGGTACGGCGACGACGAGGCGGCCCTCGGCCGAGAGCAGCCTCGACCACTGGCCGAGGGCGCCCACGGGATCGGGGAGGTGCTCCAGAGAGTGGCACGAGACGATCACGTCGGGCCGGCCGATCAGGTCGTCGGTCACCTGGGTGATGTCGGCGCGTACTGGTTCCGCCGTTGCGGTCCGGGCCTCAGCCAGTCGCAGGCACTGCGGGTCGTCGTCGACCGCAACGAGCTTCAGGTCGGGACGGAGCCGCCGCAGTTCGGCCAGCACCTGCCCTGGCCCACACCCGAGGTCGGCCACCCGGCCACCCACCGGCGCAACTGCTGCAACCTGGGCGGCAACGATGCGGTGGTACCCGAGCACGGGCTCGTCGTAGTCCAGGTGGCGCACGTTGCTCATGCCGCCAGCTCCCGGCGATGGACGCTGGTGGTCGCGGCAGCGTCGCCCTCGGTCAGCATGGCGCTCCGTTGCGCAGTCGCTCGGAGGAACGCCAGCAGAATGGCCACTCCGGTGACGTTCGCAGCGGCGGCCATGGCAATGGTTGCGCCCAACGCTCCCGCTGCGGCGGCTCCGACAATGCCCGCTGCGGTTGTGGAGACCATGGCGGCGATCCGTAGGTGGCCGCCGCTCCTCGATGCTCCGATCACGCGGTGGGCGTTGGCGGCCACGGTGATCATTGCGATCCCGCCGACCGCGATCGAGAGCCATGCTGAACCGGCACGTGCGTCCACCCACGCAGGCCCGAGCACCGGCGAGGCGAGGGTCGATGGCACGGCGGCGGCGACCGCTGCGGCCGCCACACCGGCGCTGGCGCCGAGCACGGTGAGCGCGATGACCAGCCGGCGGAGCCGATCGAGGTGGTCGTCGTCGGCCAGCCGCCGACCCGACACCACCACGAGCGTGGCCAGGCCCGCGACCACCACCATCACCGGGCTCGCCACGATCGTGGCCACCCGGTAGCGACCCATCTCGGCGTAGCCCGCAACTGCCCCCACGGCGATCAGCACTGCCTGCAACCCCACGGCCGACACCACGAACTCAGCGGCGTAGGTGTGGCCCAGGGGTGCCGCCCGCCGGAGCCAGCCCACACCGGATCCGATGCCGACGTCGGATCGCATCGCCACGAGCCCGGCCCCGAGCGACCCAGCACCAACGGCCACCCATCCGATGAGCACGGCGGTCACCGACGGCGCCAGGAGGGCAACGGGAACCATGGCGAGCAACCAGCTGCCGTCGATTGCGGCGGCCACCCCTGGCCGACCTCGGCCGATGGCGGCGAATCGCAGCCCATCGTGGGCGGCGTGGATCGGCAGACCGATCGAGAGCCAGACCAGCGGGCCCGCGATCCCCGGTTCGGGCGTGATCGCACTGGCGGCCAGACCGACGGCCGCGAGGCCGAGCCCGACGATGGTCGACGATCCCACCACTGCCCCGACGCTCACCCGGTGGGCGCCAGCGGCCAGCGCTGGTTCGCAGGCATAGGCGCGCCACACGCCGTAGCCGAGTGCATACACGGTGAACGCCAGTGCGTACTGTCCCAGCTCGGCTGCGTCGAGGCGGCTGGCGACAGCCGTCGCCACTACGAAGTTCGAGCCAGACGACAGCGCCGCATCAGCCATGGTCACCAACCCTCGGCGATGGTCGCCCGGTGGTGCTGCGGTCACTGGCGTCGCCGCCCTGGGGGCCATCATCGGTTGCCTCCCGGACTCGCCGCGGTCGCCGCTGCGGGCTGGCCGTGGTCGATCCCGAGAAGGGCGAGGAGGTGGTCAGCGACGTCGCGTAGATCGATGTCATCTCCCTGGCCGGGCGTGGTGCCCGGCCCCCGGATCACGAGCACGCCGTCGCGCGTGTGGCGCCCGCTCGAGTGGTCGTCGACGCCCCTGATGTCGAGGCCAACGTGGCGGGCCGCGACGTTGGCCCCGTCGAGGCGTACCTGCGATTCGTGGTGCACCACTGGAGCCTCGGTGAGGGTCACGCAGCGGTCACGTCGATCAACTGCATGCGCAATGGTGTCGAATCGAGCTGGCGCCAAGATCTCAGCGGCCCGCTCGGCGTCGTCGGTGGTCTCGAACTCCAACGTGAGCTGGGGGTGCATGGCGGCCTGGATTCGCGGCTGGCCGGGCACGTCGAGCGCATCGAGCAGCCGAGCCGCGTCGACCACCACCGCTTCGTGGGTTCGGCCGGTGTCGAGCGTCGCCGACGCCCCCTGGCCCATCGACGACGCGATGGCAATGGTGCGACCCGTGCCGTCGGCCCAGCGGATGAGTCGGCCGAGGAACCGGTCGACGAGGCTCATCGCCGCGTCGATCTCGCCGCCATAGCGGGCCACCCATGCGTCGTCGTAGTGGCGTTCGTCGAAGTCGCCGGGGAAGGCGGCATACCAGTATCGGTGCATGGCCGACGCCACGTGGTTGGTGAACAACACGGCCAGGTCGGGATCGTGGCGCCGCATCAGGTGAGAGAACAGGTCCCCGTGGAGGAGGAACAGGCCGAGGCGCAGTCGCTCCCGCGGGAGCCGCCCGGCGCTGACACCGGCGACGAGCGCAGCGATTCGGGCGGCTGTGGTCGGGCGGAGACCGATGTGGGTGAGCGGCCCCAGGGCACCATGGAGGCCGCGGCCAACCCCGGTGTGGGAGGTGCGGGCGTTGGCGCGGGCCATCGTGGCGCACAGGTCGTGGAACGGGCTCAGCTCGGCGGGGATGGTCGCGTTGTCGGACGCGAACACGTCAGGCACCACGAAGCGGAATCGTGCGTTGTCGAGCCGACCCTCGATTGGGCTGGAGTGCAGCACGTTGAGCAGGCCGACTGAGTGGCCGGCCCGTGCGGCTCGTTCCCAGTAGAAGGGATGCTCGGCTGGCTTGGGGTCGTTGTACCACCAGATTCCGTGTTCAGACCATGGAGCCCCGGTGCCGAGGCTTGCCCACGACTGGCTCGGATAGGGCTCGCGGGGAAGTGTCTCGGTCATGCGGGTGGTGTGGACGGCGGCTTCGTCGAGGAGGCGAGCGATGTGGCCGCAGCCGTGGTCGGCTGCCCGGTACAGCACGCGGGCGGGTACCTCGTTCAGCTCGAGCACCACCAATCGACGTGACATCTGGTTCCATCGGCGGCGCAGCGTCGGCTCTGAGCGGCCTCGTTCACCGGGCCGATCGATCACGGGTTGCGCACGTACTCCACCACGTGGAGCCATTCGGTGGCCCACCGCCGATCGATCCTCCAGGCCGGCCCCAGATCCTGAGTGGGGGCGGCGAACAGGCGAGCCACGGCCACGCGGTCAAGTTCCGGGTTCGGGCCCAAGGCCGTGGCGATCACCTCGCCTGGGGTGTCGGGCTCCGCTGAGATCATTGGCACCGACGCCGCGACGGCCGGAACGAGCCGGCCGAGGCGAACATCGGTGGTCACGATCACGTCCACTGCGGCGCCTCGCACCCCGTCGACGTCGGTCGGATCGCCGGTGATCGCCGGCAGTGTTGTGGCGAGGTGCGCGCTGATCTCGACCGATGCGTCGTGCGATGCCGTCAACGTGCGAATGCCAGCGACCTGGCCGAGCGCGGTCACGATCGCGACCCCCACCACGATCGCCGCGGCGCCGGATCGGGCCGCCCGCTCCAGGCCAGCGATCACGAACGGCAGCGCCGTGGTGAGCGCCATCAGCACGTAGCGCCCACCCCAGTCGAGCCCCGGTGGGTAGGGCGCGGTCACGGCGGGCGCAGCTACCGCCAGTACGGTCACGATCAGCAGGAACTCTCGCCGGGCGGCCGGCAGCGGTGACCGCAACGCGGCGGCCACGACGATGGCGGGCACGGCGACCAACAGGCCGGGGTAGGCGGTGGCCGTCCACGAGCCGATCAGCGCGCAGGCACAGGCGGAGCCGACAAGCACATGGGCGATCGTTGCCTCCTCGGGCCGACGCCGCAGCCAGATCGCGGCAGCAACGAGCACGATCGCGGCAACGGCGCGCAGCGATGCCAGCGGCCCCGAGCCTGGGGCCAGGATCAGGTCGCTCACGATCGACAGCCGCTCGACCGCATCCATCGTCAGACCTGTCTCGGCTGCGGCCGACGTCTGGCCCACCACCCGGGCTCGCCACCAGGTGTCGAGCATCAGGCCCGCACCGGTGGCAGCAGCCACCGCCGAGGCCCGAGGCCACCACCGCCGCCCCTCCCGCCACTCCAGCCAGGCCAGCCCAACGCCGAGGGCGGCGGCGAACAACACGGCCTCGGTGCGGAACAGCGGGGTGAGGGCGAGCAGACCGAGGCCGATCCCCGTCGATCGCAGGTGACGGGCAACCTCCGCACCAGCGCCGCACGGTGCGCCCGGCCCACCTGGCGGGGCCACCACCAGCGACGCGCCGAGGGCAGCGGCCCCGACCGCTGGTGCATGGGCCCACGCAATCAGCCCTTGGATCAGGAGCGGGCTCGCCAGGCCGGTCACCCAGAACGCGACGAACGGAGTTGATCCATCGTGGTCAGAGCCACGGGCCCAGCGAGTGAGGCGCTCGATCCCCACGGCGGCCATGACCGTGCCGATGGCCGACAAGGCCAGTGGGCCATACGTCGGATGCAACGCCATGGTTGCCCGCACCAGCTCCGGTACGAGCGGGTGGCTCGCATAGGGGAACCACTGCGAGTCGGTGAGCAACGAGTTGGCGAGCGGAGCTCCGAGTCGCTGTGTCGTGAGGGGGTCGGTGGGGTAGGGCAGCCCCCAGAGTCCGGCCTGGCGGAGCGCCCCTTGGTAGCGGTAGGCGGCCTCGTCGATGCTGAACAGGCCCGGCCCCACCCAGGCCATCAGCACCCCGAGTACCGCCGACAGCGCGCCGATCTGCGTCGTCCACGACCGCAGCGCAGGGGTCGGGGCAGTCGGCCGTCGGGGCGGCGTGGTTCGGGGGTCGCGGCGCAGTGCCTGCACATCGTTCGGTGTCGGCGTGTCCGGCACCTCCCTGAAGGCCCAGGGTCATGATACACAACACTAGACATGAGGTTGTGCTCGTGTATCATGTTTGGACAGGGGGAATCGCCGACCGCAAGGAGTGGGCGCATGCGGACCTGGAACGACATGACCGAGTTCGAGGCCTTCCTCGACG
This sequence comes from Actinomycetota bacterium, assembly GCA_039029735.1. Taxonomy (GTDB): domain Bacteria; phylum Actinomycetota; class Acidimicrobiia; order Acidimicrobiales; family SZUA-35; genus CADEDH01. Next base: position 5,235 of record JBCCFL010000063.1, read on the forward strand.
ACGGAGGCATCGTCGAGGTCGACGACGAGATGCCCGACGCGTACCGCGAGGCGGTGTTCGCCTTCATCGAGATGCACGCCAACTCCGAGCTCATGGGTGGCCTCACCGAGCGCGACTGGATCCCGAAGACGCCCGGTCTGCGACACAAGATGGCGGTGCTGGCCAAGACCCAAGACGAGATCGGCCACGGCCACCTCCTCTACATGGTGGCCGCCGACCTCAGGGTGAAGACCCGCACCCAGATGCTGGAAGACCTCTTCGCTGGGCGGAGCCGCTTCCACAACGTGTTCCACTACCAAGCCGTCACCTGGGGCGATCAGGTGGCCATTGCCTTCCTGGTCGATGCCGCTGCCCTCGCCAGCCAACAGGCCGTGTTCAAGAACTGTTCGTACGGCCCGTACCGGCGCATCCTCAAGCGGATCATCTCCGAGGAGGGCTTCCACATGCGCCTCGGTGAGGACCGGATGATGCGCATCGCCGAGGGCACCGACCGGCAGAGGGAGCTGTTCCAGGAGGCATTGAACCGCTGGTTCTGGCCGTCGCTCCAGCTCTTCGGCCCCGACTCGAAGCCCAACGACGTGCTCTTGCGGTGGCACATCAAGTCGGAACGCAACGAGGTGCTCCGCGACCGCTGGGTGCAGAAGTTCGTTCCGATGCTGCAGAGCTACGGGTTCACGGTCCCCGCCTCCGATCTCAGCTACGACGAGGCGACGAAGAAGTGGGACGTCGGCCCGATCGACTGGGAACCACTCAAGCGCACGCTCGCCCAGGGTGGGCCCGACTCGGCTCGCCGGATCAACGATGCTCGCACGAACTGGGAGCGAACCGCCTGGGTTCGGGCCGGGCTCGAGGCTGAGCCGGTGCCGGCATGAGCGCCCCCGCCGCCGCTGTCACGCCCTCCGTCGGGGCCGACGCCTTGGTCGACGCCGTCAGTGTTGCGGTCGCGTCGGTGGACGACCCCGAGTATCCCGAGGTGTCGATCGCCGACCTCGGGCTGGTCGAGTCGATCGTGGTGAGCGGGGCAGCAGCGGAGATCGGGCTCGTTCCCACCTTCAGCGGATGTCCAGCGCTGGCGATGATCGCCGCCGACGTCGAAGCTGCCGTACTCGTCGTGCATGGGATCGACGACGTCAATGTCACGTGGTTGCGAGCACCGGCGTGGTCGCCTGAGCGGGTGACCGACCGCGGGCGGGCCGCGTTGGCCCACCGGTTCACCGTGGCCGTTTCCATCGGCTCCGAACCTGCTGCGTGCCCTCGCTGCGGGGCCGCCACTGAGCCACGATCGCTGTTCGGGCCCAGCCGCTGTCGCTCGGTGAGCGTCTGCCCATCCTGCTCGGAGACCGTGGAGGTGTTGCGGGGATGACCGTGGAGACCTACGAGGTGTTCCTCAAGAAGGACGGGCGCGACGAGTTCCGCCATGCCGGCGCCCTCGACGCCGCCAGCGACGAGATGGCACTTGTCATGGCGCGAGAGGCCTACCTGCGTCGAGCCGAGGGCGATCTGCTTTGGCTGGTGCGCCGCAGCAACGTGATCTCGGCCGATCGCGAGTTCGTCGCCCCCAATGCCGACAAACCCCACCGTCATCACGACGGTGCCGCCATCGCCGCCCGCCGCAAGGCGGCCCGGGAAGGAGACGACGCATGAGCGCCCTCCGCGAGTTTCTGCTCGCCTTCGCCGACGACGAGCATCTGATGGGCCAGCAGCACACCGAGTGGATCGGCGTTGCCCCGTTCCTCGAGGAGGATCTGGCCTTCTCCAGCATCGGCCAGGATGAACTCGGCCATGCCGTGCTGCTGTACGAGCTGGCGCTCGAACTCGATGGTGCCGAGGCCACCGACGCTGCGGTCGACGCACTGGCCTACCGGGCCGATGGCTACCGCAGCGCCGCCCTGGCGGAGTACGTCACCACCGACTGGGCCGAGGCACTCGTGCGTCACTGGATCCACGATGCAGCCGAGCACCTCCGGTGGACGAACGTGGCTGCGTCCTCGCACACCCCGTTGGCGTCCATCGTCGATCGGGTGGAACGGGAGGAGCGGTTCCACCGCCTCCACGCCGACACCCTGCTCGACACGCTGCTGGCGACCGCCGAGCCCCGGCAGCGCGTGACCGACGCGCTCAGCCGCCTTGCGCCGATGGTGCCATCGATCCTTACCTCGGTCGCCGGCGAGGACGAGCTGGTGACCAACGGCGTGATCGCCCAGCGAACCGACGAGCTGGTCCCGGCCCTCGCCGCCGCGATCGAGCAGCGGTTCTCGGTCGATGTTTCCGTCGCGGCTCCTTCGCCCGGCCGCGAGGAGCGGTCGGAGCCCTTCGTCGCCTTGATGGCCCGCATGCGCGAGGTGTTCGATTACGACCCGGAAGCGGTCTGGTAGCGCGCGCCGCTGCCTCCTCACCCCTCCCCACCACTCCTCACCACTCTGTGCCGCCGCCGAAGACCAGCCACCCCTGACCAAGAAAGCAACCGGATGCACCTCGAACCGATCGAGTCGGCCTCGCTCGACGAACTCCGATCCCTGCAGCTCGAACGGCTCCAGTGGTCGATCCGCCATGCGTACGACAACATCGACCACTACCGCACGATGTTCGACGAGGCGGGTGCCCATCCCGACGACGTGAACGGTCTCGACGATCTCGGGCGCTTCCCGTTCCTGATGAAAGACCACCTCCGTCAGGCGTATCCGTTCGGGATGTTCGCGGTGCCCCGCACCGATCTGGTTCGCATCCACGCGTCGTCTGGCACCACGGGAAAGCCAACCGTGGTTGGCTACACCCGGGCCGACATCGCAACGTGGTCCCAGCTCATGGCGCGGTCAATCCACGCCGCTGGTGGTCGCCCCGGCGACATCGCCCACGTGGCCTACGGCTACGGCCTGTTCACCGGCGGCCTCGGCGCCCACTACGGCGCTGAGGCGCTCGGGTGCACGGTGGTGCCCATGTCGGGTGGCCAAACCGAGAAGCAGGTGCAGCTCATCGTCGACTTCGAGCCGCGGATCATCCTGGTCACCCCGTCGTACTGCCTGAACCTGGTCGAGGAGATGACGCGCCAGGGGATCGACCCGGCGTCCTGCTCGCTCGAAGTGGGAATCTTCGGCGCCGAGCCTTGGACCGACGGCATGCGAGCTGAACTCGAAGAGGCCCTCGGCCTCGACGCCGTCGACATCTACGGCCTGTCCGAGGTGATCGGCCCGGGCGTGGCCCAGGAGTGCGTGGAGACCAAGGACGGCCCCACCCTCTGGGAGGACCACTTCTTCCCCGAGATCATCGATCCCGAGACCGGGGAGTCACTTCCGGACGGGGAGTTCGGTGAGCTGGTGCTCACCTCGCTCACCAAGGAGGCGCTGCCGGTCATTCGCTACCGCACCCGGGATCTCACCCGTCTGTTGCCGGGAACCGCCCGACCGATGCGGCGCATCGAGCGGATCTCCGGCCGCTCCGATGACATGTTGATCGTGCGTGGCGTGAACGTCTTCCCTTCTCAGGTCGAGGCCGAGGTGTTGAAGGTGTCGGGGTTGAGCCCGCACTTCCAGATCCTGGTCGACTCGGGCACCACGATGACCAACATCGGCGTCAAGGCCGAGGTCGAACCCGGCGCGCAGGCGCCCCACGACCAGCTCGCCGCTGAGCTGCAGAGGAAGATCAAGGACAACGTGGGCGTGACCACCACTGTGGAGATCTGCGAGGCGGGGTCATTGCCCCGGTCGCAGGGCAAGGCCCAGCGGGTGCAGCACGTCGGATGAGGCTGTGATGAGCAGGTCGACCCCCGGACCCGTCGCGAGTCACCTCCAGGGCTGGCTCGGGCGGCCCGACATCTCCGCCCGGTCGGTGCTGGTCACGATCCTCGGTGACGCCGTGCGGCCGGTGTGTCAGTCGTTGTGGTCGGCTCAGCTGTTCGCGTTGAGCGAACCGTTCGGGTTCAGCGAGCGGCTCGTCCGCACCTCGTTGTTCCGGTTGGCCGCCGATGGGTGGGTGGAGAACGAGCGGGTGGGGAGGCAGAGCCGGTACTCGATGACGGCGCACGCCCTTCGCGAGTCGGCCGACGTGGACGATCGCATCTACGGCGGCGTTGAGCCCGACTGGGACGGCCACTGGACGTTCGTGATGCTCGACCGGGCCCAGCTTGCGGCCAAGGAGGTCGACCGTCTCATCGAACACCTTGGCTGGCAGGGGTTCATCGCTCTCGACCGTTCGGTGCTGGTCTCGCCCACGGTGCCGGCGGCGCGGGCCCGCGAGCTGCTTGCGATGGCCGAGCCGGCGGGCGGCGAGAGCCGGGCCGTGGCTGCGGTGGCCCGGGGTGAGATCGACGACCTCGATGGGCTGGTTCAGTCGGGTGCCTTCGCCGACGCCTTCCGCCATCCGGCAACTGCTGCGGCCTACGAGGAGTTCGTGGCTGCGTACCGCCCACTGGCGGCGATCGACGCCGCCGACCTCGCACCCGTCGACGCCTTTGCGCTCCGCACGACGCTCGTCCACGACCTGCGCCGCATCGTGTTGCGCCATCCGCCGCTGCCCGCAGCGCTGTTACCGCCGGATTGGGCGGGCGTCGATGCGCAGGAGGTCGCCGCCGAGCTCTACCACCCGTGGTGTGCTCGCTCGGCGTCGTGGCTGTCCGACGTGCTCGGCGAGGCATACCCGGAACGGTTCGGACACCGGTTCACCGCCGTGCCGTCGGTACCGCTGGGTTGACACAGAATTCTCCCAGGATCGTAAACGAGGGCGTAAGACCAGTGGCCTGGCCATCGAGCCATCTTTGCGCTGGTCAAGCCCATCGACAGTTGGTATCGCGACCATGCATACACACGGTTGTGGATGCACTAGTGTGACGGCCCGTGAGTCCTGCACCGGGATGGTACGACGATCCGAGCGGGGGCGACACATACGAGTTCTACTGGGACGGGTTCCAGTGGTCGGGCGACTCGAGATACAAGGAGCTGGAACCGGTCGTGACACGGTCGGTGCTCTCGGCTGAGCCGTATCACGAGCCCGTGCATGCGCACGCGCATCATGGGTACCACCACGATGCCGACGTCACCTACGCAATCGGTGCACACCAGGCGGAGTCCTACCACGACGCGCACGGCCACGACGGATTCGGTCACGACGCGCACGGCCACGACGGATTCGGTCACGATGAGTACGACCAACTCGGCGATGGGTACCACCACGACGGTGACGAGTACGACCCCGAACCAGCGGCCGACTACCACGACCACGCTGGCGTCTCGTTCGACGGCTACTCCGAGCATGACCCCTACGATCCAGCCCACTACACCGACCCGTTCGAGGGGATGGTCGACGCCAACCCGTTCCCGGATTCGTCCCCCCGCTCTGGTGGCCCGAAGAGGGGTGCCGGCCCCGACGGGCGCCGAGGCATCATCGCCTCGATCGAACGGGTGGGTGAGAACCCCGTGCTGTTGCTCGCTGCGACCGCGGCCGGCTTGGCCGTGGTCGGCGCGATCGCCCTGGTGGCCGCCTCGTTCGGCTCAGAACCCGACGGCACCGAACAAGCCGTGCTGCTCGTCGACGTGGAGCCGGTCGATGCCCTCGCCGGTGACGAGGGCATCGATCCCCAGGCCGAGGGTCAGAGGGTCGCGGAGGACCGTGGCCGCATTGGGCAAGCCGAACCGGCCTTCGTCGGCGACGTGGTGCAGTTCGGGCGCGGGTGGGATTACACGGTGCACGCCGTGGCGCACAACGTGGAGTCGGCCAACGAGTTCGACGTGCCGCCCCAGGGCTTCCAGTTCGCAACAGTGGAGGCCGAGGTGGCGAACAACACCGGAGAGGTGTTCGACGTGAGCCCCTTCTTCTGCTTTCAGGCCAAGGACGCCTCCGGCGCGGTGTACGACCCTGGGTTCTCGGTCGGGATCGGTGACCAGTTTGAGTCCGGCCAGCTCCAGCCCGGTGAGCGGGTACGAGGCAACGTGGTGTTCGAGATTCCGGCCGAGGCCACACTCACGGCCTTCCTGGCGAACTGCGACCTGCTCGACGCCGAGAGCGTCGCCATCTTCACCCTGAACTAGCCGCACACGCCGAGCTGCCCAGGCCGGCCGCTACTCCGTGGCGAACGCGAAGCGGTCGAGTTCGGCCGGCGTCATGATGTGGATCGCTTCGGCCGGGGCGGCGTCGAGGGTGAACCAGTAGAAGTCATCGTCCACACCGATCTCGGCGTAGTAGTCGAGGAACAGGTCATGCTCGGGGTCGTCGCGGGGCACATCGGCGCCCTCGGTCCCGTCGCCCGTGGCCCAGGAGTGCACGCCGAACGCGGCGCCGGGGTCGTAGCTCCGAGGGTCGCCAGCGAGGAAGAAGTCGACGCCGCCCGACGCGATCTCGCCGTCGGCGGGCACGTGGGTGGCGAGCCCGGCGTCGCGGATCTCGCGGGCGGCCTCCAGGTTCGACACGTCGTCGATGGAGCCGGGCACGTCCACCAACACGATGGTCGTGACGTCCGGGTGGTCGTCGATCAGCGCCCGGACGACGTCAGGGGTCGTCGGACCGATCACGCCGGTCATGATCGCCTCGGTGCCGTCGATATCGAAGGCTGCGGCCGGCTCGTCGTCGTCGGCTGGGCCGCAGCCGGCGCTCACGAGGGTGAGGACGAACGCGGCGAGGGTGGAGGTCAGGAGTCTGCGCATAGTCGACGCTGAGCGTAGAGCCGAGGCGTCGGGCCTTGGTGAGGCGCGATCAGTTTCGGGCGGGCAGGGTGCCGCGGGAGCGGTAGGCGGCCCCCCGTTCGGCGAACAGGTCGGTGAGCACGTCGTCGGTTTGGCCGGTGGCCGCTGCGTGGCACCGATCGAGCCAGGCCGTCTGGTCTCGGAGCCAGTCATCGCCGAGTTCGGCGAGTAGCTCGTTGGCCAGATCCATCGCCTGTTCGTACCACGGTGCCGCTGCTTCGGGGCACTCTTCGAGCACCGTCAACCCGGCCACCACTTCGAGCCGATCGAGTGAGCGCACCTTGTCGACATCCATGCCCTGCTGCACGACGAACTCCCGCATCGCCTCCGCACTGTCGATGTGATCGAAGAACGGCACAGCCTCGTCGATCATCCGTCTCACGAGAATGCCCGCCGCCTCAGCCTGGCCCGAGGGGTCGTCGGGCTGGATGCGCACCCAGTCCTGACGCTGGTCTTTCTCGCCGAGGATCCGGTTGAGGTCGGTGACTGCGCTGGTCGGGCGCGATGAGAAGTCGATGTGGATCTTGGCGTAGTTGCTCACGAGGCGTTTGCGGCGCGGGCCCATCGCTTCCCAACCGATGGTCCAGCAGAACGGGCCGTGGTTGCGGGCGATGATCCACGGGCCCTTCACCGCAACCTCGGGCCAGTGTTGGCGGAGCTCATCGAGCGCGTGTTCGCGGAGCAACGAGTGCCATTCGCGTTGGTTCACGACGGTTCCTGAGTCAGCATCGAATCTCGATCAGCGGGATGTCCGTGAAGCCCACCGGGAGGTTCGAGCGTACTCGGGTACGCCAACTGGTTCTGATGCCTCGGGTACCCGTCTTGAGATCGAAGATCGCCTTGGGTTGCGCCTGGCTGTCGCCGAGCACGGCATCGGGTGCGGTGGCCCCGGCCTCCCACGCGGCACCCTGACGCTGGGCGAGACCACGGTTGATGTACCCGGTTTCGGGGAAGAGTCGGGGGTTGCCTTCGCTGATGATCCGATCGGCGAACTCCTCGTGCACTTCCCGGCCCCATTGTTGGGCCGACTTGCCGGCGCGGGGTACGGCGGCCTTGGCGTCGCGGCAGAGCTGCTGCAGGCGGGACTTCGTGCTGTCGACTTCGGGGTCGGGCTGACGAACGCCACCGGCGAGCAACGTTGCGATCTCGATCAGTTCGTCCTGGCTTGTGATCTCGTCGTTGATCTGCACCCGCTCGTAGCGCTCGAGCGTGCAGGTCTCGGCGTCGGCGGAGAACTCGTGGCAGAAGATCAACGCCTCGGTGCGGATGACCGAGTCACGCAGGCCGCCTTCGTCGGTGAAGTACCCCTGCGACGCAACCCAGCTGCGCAGCACCTGACTCTCGATCTCGGTCGGGCCACAGCTGCCGAACGAGAGGCACCACACGTTGATGATGCCGAAGGCGCTGTCGTAGCGACCGCTGGTCACGTAGGCGTCCTGGCTGTAGTTGACGATGGCCTGGCAGTCGGGGTCGTCGGTGTCTTGCCCAGAGCCGGTGCTGCAGCGGAAGTTCTCGTCGATCACCAGGATTCCGCCCGGCCACTCGAACCCGTCGGCGAAACCGGCTGGCACCACGAGGCGGTCGGGCCGGATGCTCTCGATGCCAGAGGGCCCACTGTCGTAGCGGGTGGGGCTCAGGTCGAGGCCGGCCTCGGCGAGGGCAACCTCTTCGTCGTCCCAGATGCCGTCGCCGTCGGTGTCCTCGTCGAAGGCGTCGGTGCCGGCCGTCCGCTCCTCGGCGTCGGTCAGGGCATCGCGGTCGCTGTTCGCATCGTTGGGGTCCGACGACGGGTTGTACACCTTCGTGACGCCGGCGTCGACGAGGAAGGCGTAGGTCGCGGCCACGTCGGGGTCGTCGCGCAAGTCGAGCGCAGGGCCCATCTCCTGGCCGTCGGTGAGCCCGTCACCGTCGGTGTCGGCCACGGCCGGGTCGGAGGTGACCAGGCGGGGTGCCGGCTGGTAGATCGGGCCGTTCGGCGAGGGTTGCTGGCTGCCGAAGCCGCGGGTGGAGTACATCCCCCGCACCTCTTCGCAGTCGCTGAGCCCGTCGCCGTCGGTGTCGGTGCCATCGTCGATGATCCCGCCCGAGATCTCCTCATAGATGGCGACGAGGGCGTTGGCGTTGGCTGCTGGCACGAACTCGCCGCCGGTGCCGGATGCGATCTCGCCGAGGAGGGTGGTGTCGGTGCCCGTGCCGAGGCCGACGGTGTAGATCACCACGTTGGCGGCTGCTGCTTCGGCGGTGGCCGTTCGAGAAGCCCAACTGGCGGATCTACATTGCGCCCCAGGTCGACGAGATCGTTGAAATTTCGACTCATCGAGCCGATCAGTTGACTAGTTCAAGGATTTGTGAAATATTCTCACACTGTGGATGTATTCGAAGCGCTCGCTGATCCCACGCGGCGTGAGGTGATCCGGCTGCTCGGGCCTGGCCCTCGCCGTGCGGGCGAACTGGCCGCCGAGATCGGCGCGTCTCCTTCGGCGTTGAGTCGCCACCTGAAGCTGCTGCTCGACGCGTCGATCGTGACCGACGAGCGCGTGCCGGAAGATGCGCGGGTGCGCATGTTCAGGCTCCGCCCCGATGCGCTTGGCGGGGTGCAGGCATACCTGGATCAGCTGCAGGCGGAGTGGCGAGACGAGCTGCAGTCGTTCAAGCGTCACGTGGAAGGAGCACAGCGATGACCGACATGCAGGTCGAGATCGAGGTTGGGGTCGACCCGAACACCGCGTTCACGGTGTTCACCGAGGAGTACGACCAGTGGTGGGGCAACGGCCCCATCGACGCCGAGGACACGTGGCGCCTGGTCGAGCGACGGATCGAGCCGGGTGTCGGCGGTCGGGTGATCGAGGATCTGGGCGACGATGAGCGGGTGCTGGGCACGATCACGATCTGGGAGCCCGGGCGGAGGCTTGCCTGGACGGCTCCGAACGACGTGATGATCGACGTGGCGTTCAGCGCACTGGCGGCCGGCACGAGGGTCACCGTCACGGGCAGTGTGCCCGACGGCGCTGCGGGCGCTGCTGGGTTGTCGATGGTGCGAATGGCGCCGCAGTGGTTCCCTCGCCACGTCGAACGCCGAGAGTCCGGGAGTGTCTTGCCGCCACCGGGCCCGTTCGGTCTGTTAGTGCACTCGGCCACCCCAGCGGCCACCGGGCGCTGGTTGGCGTCGGTGTTCCAACTGGAGCCAACGGCGGACATCGCCGAGGCCGAGGGTGATCCGGAGCAAACGTGGATCGAGTTCCGGGTCGGAGCGGCGATGATCGTGCTCTGGGGAGGGAGCGGATCGGTCGGCACCGACACTCCAATCGTCTATGTCGACGACCTCGATGCGCACCTCACCCATGTGGAGGCGGCCGGCGCTCGGGTCGTCAGCCCGATCACCGAGCACGGCTTCCGTTCGTACACGGCGGAGGATTGCGAAGGCCGCCAGTGGCTGTTCATGCAGGCCGGCCCTCGCATCGGCCGCTGAGGTGGTAGTGGTGTTCCTCGTCGATGTGGACCACTGGTCCACGCATCATGCGCTCGTCTTCGGTGAACTGGCCGAGACATCGAGCAGGCACTCGCTTTGGCGGAGAACTGGAGCGCGACCTACTACTCAGCCCCCGACCGCGTGCGTCGCCTGTTCAGCCAAGCGTTCTTGAAGAAGGTCATCGTTGATGAGGACGGTCTCGAACCGGTCCTGTCCGAGGCGTACCTGCGGCTCAAGGACTTGGCAGCCGGTTCAACGCTGGCGGAAGCCGTTGAAGCGGAGCAGCGAGAACGATCGATTGCCTAGGAACGCTCTCACCCAGTCAGGCGAGAAGCCAGGAACAACCAGATCACCGCAAGCCGAGCTGCGATAGCAAAGAACCCCAGACTTTCAGTGGCCCGGGGTTCTGATAGGAAGCTTCTGGTACGCCCCCTGGGACTTGAACCCAGAACCTGCGGATTAAGAGTCCGTTGCTCTGCCAATTGAGCTAGAGGCGCATGTGTGCTGCGAGCGGCCGCCGGGGCGGTGCCGCCGTGGCCGGTCCGTCCGTGTCGGCCCGGGCCTGCAGCGCCCAGCAATGGTATCGGGTCGCATGGGGATTCGGCGACGAGTTCTGGGTGGTCGGTTGACCCTCTCGCCGCGCCTCGCGTGGCGGGCCGCAACCCCGTAGCATCGTTCCATGACCGACAGCGGCGACGCCGAGCTTCTGGCCGAGCGCCAGACCCTCGAGCGGATCCGGGCCGCACAGGCGGCCCACATCGCCAAGGCCGTTCACCTGGCGGAGCGGCTCGCCGAGGAGGCGGCCGAGGTCACCGAAGACGGCATCCGCGACATCTACGACGAGGACGCCGAGGCCGACGCCGCCGTCGCCGCTGCCTTCGTGCGCCAGTCCGCCGACCGGGCCATGCACGCCATTCGCCGGGTAAACGAGCTCCGCGCCGCCGGTCGTGCCCTCGCCTTCGGCCACACCACGGGTGACGACGGCGAGCGCGTCCACATCGGCCGCCTCACCGTCATGGACGCCGACGGCGAGGACGCGCTCCTCGTCGACTGGCGGGCTCCCGCTGCCGTGCCCTTCTATCAGGCCACCCCGCTGGAGCCGATGGGCGTCGACCGACGCCGGAACTACACCTACGGCGACGCCGGCACCGACACCGCCGGCGAGCTGATGAGCTACTCCGACGAGTTGTTCGACGTCGATGCCGCCGCCGACGAGATCGGCTTGCGAGGCGAGGCGGCCCTGCTGGCGTCGATCACCGCCCCCACCCGTGAGCAGATGCGTTCGGTGGTGGCCACGATCCAGGCCGAGCAGGACGCCATCATCCGCGCCTCCGGAAACCGCCCGCTGGTGGTGCAGGGCGGGCCCGGAACGGGCAAGACCGTGGTGGCCCTCCACCGGGCCGCCTACCTCCTCTACGCCCAACGCGAGGCACTGACGGACTCGGGCGTGCTGATCATCGGGCCCACGTCGGAGTTCCTCACCTACATCGCTGGCGTGTTGCCGTCGCTCGGCGAGACCGGCGTGCTGTCGGTCACCGCCCCCGAGCTCTACCCCGGCGTTCGGCGGGGCCGGCCCGAGGATCCCCAGATCGCCGCCATCAAGGGCCGGCTCGACATGGTGGACGTGTTGGCCAACGCCGTCGCCGACCGCCAACGTCGGCCTACTGAGCCGCTCGCCACCTGGTATGGGGCTCGACGGGTGGTGCTCCCGGTCGACGCAGTGCAACGGGTGTTCGACATCGCCAGTCGGTACCCCACCCACAACGAGGGCGCCGACACCTTCCGCTTCGAGATCATCGAGGCCCTCACCGCCGACGTGTTCGATCCGTCGTTCCACAACCGGGACGAGGCCCGTGATCACTTCCGTCGATCCGAACCGGTCGCTGAGTTCCTTCTGCGCCACTGGCCGCCGCTCACCCCCGAGCAGGCCCTGAACGATCTGTTCGGCTCCGAGGCGCTGCTGCGTTCGGCCGCCCGGGGTACTGAGTTGACCGACGACGAGCTTGCGCTGCTGCGGCAGGCTCGGGTGTCGTTCGCGGAGGTGGACGAGGTCCGTTGGTCTGACGCCGACATTCCGCTGCTCGACGAGCTGTTGGCCGTGGTCGGAATCTCGCTGGCCGGGCGGGACGACGACGAGCGGGTCCAGGAGCGAGACGAAGCCGACGAGTTCGAACTGGCAGACGAGGCCGATCTCAAGGTGGCCGAGGGCGCCGCTGCCGACGCTGATCTCGACGACGAGGAACTCGAACGGGACCTGGCCGTGGCCGAAGGCGACGAGGCGGGCGGCCCGTTCGACACATCTGTGCTCGACGACCGCTTCGACCCGCCCGATGCCCCCGAACCGCAGGTTGAGTATTTCATCGAACTGGTCGAGGAGCTCGGCGAAGGCTGGCCTGGGGCCGCCGGATCAGGGGGCGGACGATGAGTGACTTCTCCGATCGCGTTGTCGAACCGCTCGACGACTATGGACCTGACCCCTTCGCCGAGGCGAGCCAGATACGAGGGGAGGCCCGGTATGTCTCGTTGGACGGCGGGTCCGTGCTGCTCGACGCCGATGGCAACCCGGTAGCCGAGCTCGACCTGGAGCGGCCCGATGACATCGCTCAACGAGGCGCCACGGTGCGCCAGCTCGCGGTCGACGAGCGCGTGTGGCGGTTCGGGCACGTGATCGTCGACGAGGCGCAGGATCTCACCCCGATGCAGTGGCGCATGGTGGTGCGGCGCTCGCAGGGGGGATCGGTCACGATGCTCGGCGATCTGGCCCAGCGCTCGGTCGGCGAGCCGGGAGAGTGGGCCGACCACCTCCCGCCGGAACTGGCCACGTTCGATCAGCAGAACCTCACCACCAACTACCGCTCGCCGGCCGAGATCAACGAGGTGGCAGCCACGCTGCTTGCCGAGCTGGTACCCGGCCTGCCGGCGTCACGAGCGGTGCGTCACTCGGGCCATACGCCACGGGTGGTCGAGGTGTCGGAGATGGCTGTCGACCTTGGCGATGTCGTCGCTGACGTCGCCGCCGAGCACGGCGTGCGGCCAGCCGTGATCGGCTTCGATCTCGACGCGGTTCCCTCGCTCGATGACGCGCGGCTTCTGAAGCCCCGGCGGGCCAAGGGGCTCGAGTTCGATGCCGTGGTGGTGGTGGAACCCGCTCGGTTCCTCGACGAACCCAATGGCCTGAGCCTGCTCTACGTGGCCATGACCCGGGCCACCGTCGCCGTCACCGTGGTGCACGAGCGCCCGCTGCCCGACGTGCTGGCAACTGCGCTCGGTCTCGCTGCGGGCTGACGCCCTGCAATGACTGACTCTCTGCAACGACTGAGGCCTTGGATCCCGAGGAGTCGGGTCGGGGCGCTCAGGTCGTGGTGCCGATGTAGTCGGCCGAGTTGGCGAGGGCGTGGGCGGGGCCGACGGGCTTGTTGAGGATCGAGTTCTCGCCGTACAGGGCCCGCTTCTGCCAGCCGAAGTTGGCCCGGTTGGCGGCGAGGGGCGCAAGTTCGGCTGCCCGAGCCATCGTGGCGGACAACACCTCCTCTTGGGGCACGGTCGCCTCCACGAACCCGGCGGCCTGGGCAGTCGGGCCAGTCCAGCGCTTGGCGAGCATCACGGTCTCGTGGAACGCCGGAGCGGGGATCTTGTGGCGGAACAGCGCGACCTCCGGCTCGGGAACGGTAAGCCCGATCTGGATCTCATTGGCGCAGAGGTAGCCCCTGTCGGCCCGCATGATGCGCACGTCGTGGGCGAGCGACACCATGAAGCCAGCGCCGAAGGTGTGGCCCCCGATGGCACAGAGGGTGGGCATGGGGAACACGATCAGGCGTCCCAGCAGTGCCATGTACTCAGCGCCGAACACGGCACGGTCGCCGCCGGGGTGGTCAGGGTCGTTGGCCTGCACCCAGTCGAGGTCGAGGCCGTTGGAGAAGAACTTGGCGTCGGCCGAGGCGGTCACGAGGGCGGCGGCCCCGGTGGAGGCTTCCACCTCGTCGAGGGCGGCGTCGAAGGCCCGGGTGAAGGTGGTGTTCCACCGATTCTCGCCGTCGGTCATGGTGAGCACGAACACGTCATCGTGGCGCTGCAGGTCGATCATCACGGTCTCCTCGAACAGGCGGCGGTGGGAGCGTTCACTGTCGCACACCCCAGGTGGGCAGCGCAGCTTCAGGCGCCTGTGTGGTCGCCGACAATGGCGCCAAGCGTGCCGGGGGCTGCGGGTAGACTCATGGCGCTCCCGTAGCTCAGCTGGATAGAGCACGTCACTTCTAATGATGCGGTCGCAGGTTCGAATCCTGTCGGGAGCGCTCTGAACAGGGGAACCGTGGCCTAGGCGGCGCTCGGGGCGGCTCGGTTCTTGGTCATCCAAGAACTGTCGCGTACGTCTTGGTTGAAGAGGCGTTCTCGAGCGCCCGAGTAGTGCCGGACTCGGACGGCGTCATTGGCGCGGTGGAAAGCTCCGCATCGCCCGTTGCTGTTGTTCGGGGTCAAGGCGGTCGAGCCGCTGGCCGGGCTCTGATCGGGCGAACGTCGACACCCACCCATCGAACCAGCGCAGAAGACGCTTCATAGCTCGAGAATAGCTCAGCTACTTGGTTGGGATGCCTGGCCGTTGTCGGGCTGCCGGGCGGTACTACTGGATGAGCGCCCGCGCCCAGCTGAGCGCCGCTTGCCAGGTGTCGCCTGTTGGGTTGTGATCAGCGCCTGGGCGGTGGTGTAGATCGATGCCGGTCGTGTGCTCCCACGGCCCGATCGGGACCTCCGGGTCTTGTTCGGAATGCCACGCAGCGACTGGCACTCTGGCGCCCACATCCTCAACCGTGAAGCCCCAGGGTTTGGCCACCCTTTGGATGTCATCGACATGCCCCGGGTTGCGTAGCCCGACTGCGGCAAGCGAGGACCGAAGGACGGGTCTCGGGGCAAGGCGAGCGAGTCTAATGAAGAGCTGGACGCCCACTGGCAGACCCCGGTGTGGTGGGTCCATTGGAGCCCACGATCCGAGCAACGCGACACCGCGCACGGCCGGGTGGCCAAGTGATCCGCCGGCCAAGGCGTAGGGGCCTCCGCCAGACCATCCCATGAGCACGATCTTGGCCACGGGTGTGGCTTCTTCGATGGCGGCCGCTGCGACGTCTTGGAGGTTCGCCTGGGGCCGTGGTGGGGAGTTGTCGTAGCCCGGCCGCACGTGGCGAATCAGATTGATTCCGGCTAAGTCGATGTCGGTGCTCGGCCCGGTGTCGCGTTCGGACGAGGAGCCATGGAAGTAGAGCACGGCACCGTCGGCCATCGACGAAGCCTAGAGGTCACCGCCGGTGGTGGACCAGTGGTCCTGGCCGGTGATCTCGCGCACTCCGATGGTGGCCGCCGCTACGGCCCTTCGATCAGGCGCCGCGCTTGGGCGAGCTGTCGATGATCGGTAATGACGGCTCAGCGATCATGTACAGCAAGTGATCAAACGCGAGACCGGCCAACCGTTTCCGATGTCTCGACTCACCGGTTTCCTATGTCCTGAACCACCACACTGTCGGGGGCGCCACCCAGACCGGGGAGCCCCAGTCGGAACAGCGGCCAAGGCCTGACTGCGTCCAGGCGGGAACGATGCCAGCCTCGGTGGTGATGGGGATGACACCATCTTCGGAGGTGACGGGAACGACGACCTCCTTGGTGCCGACGGTGCCGACACGATCTTTGGTGGTGATGGTGATGATGGGGTTGTGGCCGGTGACGGGGCGGACACGGTGCTCGGCCAGGTAGGTGATGACTTGATCTCGGGCGACGCTGGTGATGACACGCTGTCTGGGAATGGCGGTGACGACAACATCTCTGGCGGCAACGGGGTCGATACTGTGTTTGGTGGTTCAGCCGATGATCTCATCTCAGGTGGCCTGGGTGGTAACAGCCGCGGTGGAGGCTCGGGTTCTGACGACATCGACGGTGGTGAAGGTGCTGACACCATCTCGGGTGGTTCGAACAATGACGGGCTGATCCTCGGGGGTCCTGGTGATGATGCGGTCAACGGCGGTGGTGGGAACGACAGTGACGTTCATGGTGGCGACGGCAACGACTCGGTGAGCGGCAACGGCGGCAAAGACGTGGTCTATGGCGACGCTGGCAACGACACCGTGCGTGGTGGCCAGAACGACGACACCGTGTTCGGTGGCCCCGGCGACGACTTCGTCGGCGGCAACCAAGCCATCGACATCTGCGACGGCGGCACCACCGCAGAAACCACCGGCGACACGGCCGCCACCAACTGCGAAACCCGCATCAACATCCCCTGAGCGCGGAACGAGACCATGGCCGCTGGCGCTGACATCGCACGCAGGTTCTTCCACCAGGCGGTTCGAGGGATCGTCGAGGCCGCCGCCCCTGGCGTTGGGTACGTCGCAGGTCGCCTCGGAACAGGCTCCGACGTGTTGGGGTTCGACGACCACACATCCACTGATCACGACTTCGGGTGTCGGCTGACCGTGCTCGTCGACGACGAGTACGCATCATGGATCTCGATGGTCGATACGGCATTGACTGACCGACTGCCAGATGATGTCGACGGCTGGCCGGTCCGCTTTGCGTTCAGCGGCGACGAGCAAGTGGTTCATCGCGTCGACATCCACACCGTCACTGACTTCATGGTGGCTCGGCTCGGTTTCGATCCCCGATCGCTCGATGTGGCCCAGTGGCTGTGCCTCACGGGCCAGTCGGTGCTCGAGGCGACCGCGGGCCCGGTGTTCCACGACAGCACGCGGACGTTCGCAGAGATACGCCACACGCTGGCCTGGTACCCGGACGCCGTCTGGCTCTACGTGGTGGCGGCCGGGTGGGCTCGGCTCGCTCAGGAGTTGCCGTTTGTGGGCCGAACCGGTCAGGTCGGTGACGACGCCGGTTCTCGCATCATTGCGTCTCGGCTGTGTCGCGACATCGCGCATCTCACGTTCCTCGCTCAGCGTGCATGGCCGCCCTACCCCAAATGGATGGGAGCGGCGCTGCGGTCACTGCCCGACGGCGAACCATGTTCAGAGCAGCTCGCGGCCGTCCAGGCCGCAACAACCTTGAACGATCGGCAGCGGCGCCTTGCGATCGCAATCGAAGCCCTCGCTGATCGACAGCGGCGAGCCGGCATCACACTCCCGGCCGAGGTGATGGCGCCCTTCTACGACCGACCATTCGTTGCCATCCACGACGACGTCACCCCCACCCTTCGAGCCCAGATCACCGACCCAGCGGTTCGCGACCTCCCACCGATCGGCTCGATCGAGCAGTGGTGCGACAACGTCGATCTGCTGTCCAAGCCCGCCCGACGGGCGAACCTGGCTGGCATCTACGGCGTGGTTTGACAGACGGCTGGCCCTGGAGCGATGCGTGTTCGCCCCCACCGCGTCGGCAGCGTCGCTCAGGCGGAACGCAGCGCAGCAACCACGTCAGCCTGCCCGGCTGACGTGGGCTACCAGCTTGTGGATCTTGTGCTGCACCTGGTTGCCGTCGCTCAGCCGGCCGATGAGAATCGTTGCCACAACAGCACAGCGCGGCCGCACGCTCGGCTCGCCGTGACCCTCTCGCCCCGAGAACGGAGTACCTCACCGCATGGCCGGATCACTCGACCCCGAGGCGTTCAACGCGTTCCTCGACGCCAAGCCTGGATGGATCACGCTCACCACGATCGGCCCCGACGGATACCCGCACAGCGTTCCCCTCGGCTACTTCCGTGACGGCGACATGGTGTACTGCGGCTGCGTGGACGGCACCACCAAGATCCGCAACATCGAACAGAACCCGAAGGTGTCACTGGTTCTGGAGTCCGGTTCGACCATGTCGGACATCAAGGGTGCGATGGTCCAGGGGACGGCCACCGTTCGTCGCGACGGCGACTCGGTGCTCGCCCTCATGCGCAAAGGCGCATCCCTTCGGGGCGTGCCGGACGCCGAACTGCCAACGGAGCCACGCCCAGGGTCCGCCTACATCGAGGTGGCGATCGAACGACGAATCTCCTGGGACTACGGCAGCTGACGGTCATCAGCCTCGCGCTGACCCGGGCCACCGTTCACGCTCAGTCCTCACCAACGCGGTACACGAGTTGGGCCAAGTGCATGGCAGCGTCTTCGACCGAGGTCAGCGGCCGATCGAAGGCAAAACTCGCTGCCGTGGTGGTGCCGTCGTCCAGTTCGACGTCGAGCGTCACCGCCGACCGCGTGATGCCGGTCATCGACGCCGACCTGGCGGCGCGCATCCCCAGGTAGTGCCGGGCGTACAGCAGGCAGGCGTCGCTGTGATCGTCGTTCATGTGCTCGATCATCTGGGCCTTCTCGTCGGCAGAGAAGTCATCTGACATCAGCTCGTCACCCCGTCCATGCATCGGCTGCGACGACGAGATCATAGACCTCGCTCCCTCAGGGGTACGAGACTCGCATCGGGTTGTCGAGGGCGTTGATGATCGGCTCCAGGTCCCGGGGCCCAGGGGCGTTGTAGGTCACCTCGGGGAACGGCTCTGGCCCCGGCCCACCCGGGTTGTAGAACGACAGGTAGGCATCGTCTTCGCCAGCCGGGATCTCGAGGAACGTCAGCCCCCGGGCCGCTGCCTCGTCGCCTTCGAGGATGACGTCGATGTAGTTGTCGGAGTCCTCGAAGTAGCAGTCGTCGTAGTTGATGTCGCCGTCGTCGGCCGCCTGGCCGAGGTCGGACAGACCGACCACCCGCAGCGTGCCGCCGTCGAGGTCGTAGTCGACACCCACCTCGGTCATCAGCACGGTCTCGCCACCGGGGCCGGTGGCGTGGAGGCGGAAGAAGTCCTCGTACTGGTCGGGGGTGACACCGGTGAGCCCGTCGGGGGAGAAGCCACCGGTGGTCAGGATCCGAACCTTGAAGTCGCCTCCGCCGTACAGGGCGAACTCGTCGTTCGGGAGCGCAAGCGTTTCGAGCAGGCCCACACCACCCTCACCCTCGGGCTCGTCGCCGATGCGGTTGAGTTTGGCGCCCACGAGCCGGGGCCCGGACGGGCCCTCGTTGTAGGGGGATGAGTCGGTCTCGAACGTCAGGCCCACGCCGCTCTGGGTGACCCCGTCGGGGCCGACGAAGATCGGCGGGGAGCCGTCGTCCACGACCTCGAGCTTCACCGGGAACAGCTGACCTGGATCCTCGGCTGGCAGGCGATTGCCGAAGTCACCGAACACCACGATCGTCGTCCGCTCGTTCAGCTCCCAGTTGGGCACCATCGTCACTGCATTCGGTACCACCTGCGAGCCATCGTTGAGCGTGAAGAGGAAGTCCTCCGGATGCAGCGTGGAGGGCAGCACAGGCCAACTCGTCACGATCGGCAGGCCGTCGTCGAAGCTGGCCTCGCCACGCACGAGCCTGTTGATACCAGTCTCGACCACGGCGCTGGAGAGCGGGCCGTCGTCGTTCACGCAGGCCGGGTTCTCGAACCAGGCCGCGCCCACCTCGCGAGTGGTGTCGAGGTCATCGTCGGGCACACCAACGATGCCGTCGAAGCCGAACCCCGCCGACAGGATCACGAGTTCGTCCGACCAGTAGTCGGCGGCCTCCAACTCATCGGTGTGGAGCTGGCGAAGCACCGAGGTGAAGAACCCGCCGAGGAAGGTGACCAGCGCCACGGCCACCAACAGCGCGCCGGTGATGGCGGCCCAGGCGACCGGGAAGCCGGCGTCCCCTGTCTCGTCGCCCGCAGCCTCCACACTGGCGACAGCTGCGGCACCGGCGCCCTGGCCGGCGTTGACCAGGAAGCGATATGCCGCCCACACCAGCAGGCCGAACGCCACGATGATGAAGATCGCCGCCGGAACGGGCAACGCCTGCTCCGCCGCCACCCACGCCCCGTTGAACCCGAGCACGAGGCCGGCTCCGAGCCCGCAGATCACGGCGGAGATCCGGCCGCCCCGCCCCAGATACCCGAGGCCGACGACCAGCGCCGCAGCGACGATCGCCGCCACGTTGCCGGCGATCCGGGGTGGCTCCACCTGGTCGACTGCAACATGCACCAGCGCGTCGAACACGCTCCATCCCGCAGCGGCGGCTGCAGCCACTCGTCCATTTCGAAGTGCGTGCAGTGGGCGCGCCATGGTCTCGTTCCTCCGGGGTGGGCGACGGGGTCAGAACTGCGGCGGTGGTCGATGTGCGACCGACTCGGACTGTAGGAATCCGTATTTTCCGTGTCAAGTGACTTGTTAAATATCCACGCCGTGCCCTAGGGTGATTGTGTGTCAGCGCCACCCTCTGCGAGTCGAGGCCGGGGCCGCCCGCGCGGTACCGGCAGCGTGGCCCCGTCGGCCATCATCGAGGCGGCGATCGATGCCATCGTGCACGGCGGGTACGAGGCGCTCTCGATGCGCGGGGTTGCCCGCACTCTCGGCGTGTCGCTCGGTGCGGTTCAGCATCACTTCCGCACCAAGGCCGAGCTGTACCGGGCCGTGGTCGAGTACGCACTGGCTGATGCCGATCGGCAGCGTTCGATGGAACCGGCGCGGGATCTTCGGCAGCGCATCCGCAACGCGCTGGATTCCTCCAGCGCCCGACCCGGCCTGTTCGCCGCGTTCCTGAGCGATCGAGCCCCCGGTCACGAAGAGCGGCTCGCCCACTTCGCCGAGCAGTTCCGGGCGTTGTTCGCCGAGCCGGCCGAGACGTTGGCCGAGCTCCGGCCGAGTGGCGCGGCGCGCCCGGTCGACGCCGAGGCCTTCATGGTGCTGCTTACGATCGGCATCTCGACGATCGGTGGCGTGCCCGAAGCGGTCCGCAGCATCTACGGCATCGACCTCACGAACGAAGACGAGCGCAACCGCATCGCCGACGGTCTGGCCGACATCGTCAACAACGGGATCCTCGACGCCTCAGCCCCGCCATCAGCCGAGTAGCACCTCTGCGATCGCCTCGGCCGCTTCGGTCGGGCTCAGCGTCTTGGTGTCGAGCACCTCGGGCCGGGCGTACCGGTGGCAGTGGTGGTCTTGCCTGCCCCGAACGTGCCGTTGATCCAGACGATCATAGGCTCGACCGTCGCCTCGAGTGCCTCCACGAAATTCGAGCCCTGGGGGGATGACGCTGCTGTAGCGTCGCGAGATGACGTGGCCACGGCAGCAGCGCCGCTCTGGGCTGCAATACCTCAGCACATTGACGGCGCTGTTGGATCGGGCTCGACTCGCCCATCCCAACGCAGGCCTGTTCGATGCGGGGGAGCTGCAATGGTGGTGGGCGAGCCAAGAGCGGCCGACCGACGATCTCGACCAGATCTTCTGGTTCGACGACGCAGGCCAGCCCGAGGCAGCGGTGATCATCACCGCGTGGAACGCTTCAACGGGCTTCGATCCGATCTTCATGCCAAACCCCGCTGCGGACTGGGTGCACCACGTGGTGCGGCAGGGGCTCGACCACGCACGAACCGCAGGGTTCGCCGCCGTTGACCTCGAGGTCGACCCGAACGACGAGGTGCTGCGGGCCGTGCTCACCCAGTTCGGTTTCGAGGTTGAGGAACCCGGCCTCGTCGAGAGCTGGCTCGCGGCTGACAGCCGGCCGGTGGTGAGCCCGTTGGCCCCTGGCTACGAACTCGCGGACCGCGAGAGCACGGCTGATCGCCCCCACCACATGATCCACGCGCGCCGAGGTCACACCGACCCGGAGCCCCGGCTGCGTCAGACGTCGCTCTATCGCGCCGACCTCGACCTCGTCGTCCACGACCGCGACGGAAGTACCGCCGCCTATGGCCTGTTCTGGTACAACCCCACGACCAGAGTGGGAGTGGTTGAGCCCATGCGCACCGAGGACGGGCACCAACAACGGGGCCTCGCTCGCCACATTCTCACCAGCGGCATCGATCGCCTCGCCCTGGCCGGCGCACGCCGGATCAAGATCTGCTTCGACCCGCACAACGAGGGGGCGAAGCACCTGTATCTGAGCAGTGGCTTCGAGCCGCAGCGCACGAACGACCTCTTCGTCGGGCCCACCGGCACGTGACCGAGCATCGTGGGACCAACAGGGCCGCTCGGCCCCGATGGCGCCAAGTTCGGGGCAAGCTGACCCCTCTGATCAGGGCTTTCTCTGGTTTCAGCGAGAATTAGCCGCCTCGTACAAATTTGTTTGAGGTCGTTGCGCTGGGGTTCTGCCGGCACTATGTTCCGGCGTCGAGTGCGGGGCAAACGCACGGGCAGAGGCATTCGTTTTGGCGATCTTCGAACCAAGGCGGAACTGTGCACACCCCGAGTCCATCCCTCGCTGCCCCTCGTCGGCGGCAGCGACTCGTCCTCCTCCTCACGGCGGTCACCCTTGCGGCTCTGGTGCTGCTCGGTGGCTCTCTCGCTGAGGCCCAGCCCGGTCGGGGTGGGTTCGGTTCCGACATTGCCGACATGCTCGGAAGCACTGCGTTCTCCCGCAGCAGTGCAGCAAACGATGGCCATGGCGCGCCGATCTGCGTGAACAACTCGAGAGGGGGCACGCCGTGGCTGCTCGTCGACGAGGACACCTTCGACGGGGCCGAGGTGGATCGCTCCACATGGATCCTCTACGACAGCCCTGGCAACGCTGGGTTCGGCCTCCGGCGGCCCGAGGTGATCACCGTGGAGGACGGCCTGCTCACAATCACTGCACAGATGATCGATGGGCGCCTGGTGTCGGGGGGCATGGCGCACACCGTGGATCAGACCTATGGCCGCTGGGAGTTCCGGGTGCGTACCGACCCCGATCCGAGCGGTGCCACGAGCGGCGTGGTGCTCACCTGGCCGCAGTCGGAGAACTGGCCGATCGACGGCGAGAACGACATGTACGAAACCGGCCGCGATCCGGACCGGATGCCGTTCCACACCTACATCCACTACGGCGCCGACAATCGACAGGAGATCATCACCCACCCAGCCGACGGCACGGAATGGCACGTCATGGCCATGGAGTGGACCGCCGATCGGATCACGATGTTCCGCGACGGTGCCTACGCCGGCCAGGTGACGCGGCCAGAGGTCATTCCCGATGTGCCCCACCACATGACGGTGCAGCTCGATGCCTGGGCCGACACGATGGGCGAGCCGGTGACCATGGAGGTCGACTGGATCCGGGTCTACACCGCCGACACCGACAGCCAGTGCCAGGAGACGACGCCGTCGACGACAACCTCGACGACCACCACGTCGAGCACGGTTGCGCCGTCCACCACCTCGACCACCTCGACCACGTCGACGTCGACCACGTCGACCACGGTTGCGCCGACCACGACCACCACCACGTCCCCGACGTCGTCGTCAACCATCGCGCCCGCTACGTCGACGACGGTTGCGCCAACCACGACATCGACGACGGTGCGCTCGACATCGACGGCACCATCAATCACGACCACCACGACATCGACGGCACCATCAATCACGACCACCACGACATCGACGAGTTCCACCACTGCACCAGAACCGTCGACAACCACGCCATCGCCTTCGACGACCTCGACCACGGTCGCGCCGACGACAACCACGACCACGGTGGCTCCGACCGAGATCACGACGCCGCCGGCGCTGAACATCGAGCCGTGCCGAGTGGTGGACGGCGAACTGGAGCTGAACGGCTGCGTCGGCTTCCTCGTGGTTCCCGTGCTGTTCGCTGAATCGAGTTCCCCGGACGATGCAGAGGACCCGGACGACCCGATTGACCCTGCACCCGCGGCCAATCCCGACGATGCCGCTGAGCCAGAAGCAGCCCCTGAAAATGCTGATCCCGATCCGATTGACGCCGAGGACCCCGACTCCGATCCTGTGGATCGGCGTGAACCAGATGCGGGTGACGACCCGGCCGACAACGGAGGCCCCGACACCGACCAGCCCGTCAGCGAGGAACAACCCGACGACACCGAAGAGCCTGGCACGGCAGTTCCCGGTGACGCTGATGAACCCGCAGCCGAGGAACCCGGCACGGAGGATCCCGACCAGGTCGGGGAACCTGCATCCGCCGATCCCGATGCCGGCGATTCTGGCGACGCCGGCGGCGAGGCTCCGGCCTCGGCGGGCAGCCACGCCGTCGGTCCTGGATCATGTTCGACGTACCGCCCGATGGCCCCGGTGGGATCGGGTGTCGTCCACACGGCCAGCACGCAGAGCGAGCTGAACGCCGCCCTCGGCCGGGCCAAGCCTGGCGACGTGATCAACCTCGACACGGGCACCTACACCCGCCTCCACCTCAGTGGCGACGCCGGACACGAGGCAGGCACCAGCGGCGCCCCGATCGTCATCCAGGCCGCCCGGGGCGCGACGCCTGTGATCGAGAACGACACCACGGACGTGCGCGACATGAAGGCTCGCACTGTCTACGTAGCCAAGAGCCAACACATCGTGGTGCGGGGGTTGCGGGTGGTCGGCGGTGCCGTTGGGATGACCGTGGCCGACTCCGACCACGTTGTGATCGAGCACAACGACGTGGTCGGTAGCGGCGATGCCGGCATTGCGGTGCAGAGCTTCTGGGACCGCACCGGCTCCTCGAACCACGTCCGGGTGCGGTGCAACACGATCAGCTCGATCGGGTACGACCAGAGTGACGCCTACGCCGAGGGCATCTACCTCGGCCATGGCAACGCACCGTTCGACACCGGCAGCAGCCACATCATCGTGAGCCGCAACGAGATCACC
>JBCCFL010000064.1:0-29387 GCA_039029735.1 Actinomycetota bacterium
ACTGTTGATCATGCCGCCGGTGGTGGCGTGTACCCGCAGCGCCGGATTGCCGTCCCAGGCGAAGTGAGCGAGCGACTTCACCACCACGGCGCCGAGCGACGACAGGTCGACGTAGGCGCCCAGTTCGGCGCCGTGACCGGCAGTGCCCGACGCCGTCATGATCGGCGACGGAAACTCCACCGAGCCGACCGTGGTCGAGAGATCCGGGCCATCGGCGTGGCTGCTCACGGCCCTGCTCATGCCATCTCCTGGTGGAGCTGCTGGAGCGATCGCACCTGCAGCGGGCTGGTGGCCGACTCGGTGAGCCCCATCGCTGCGGCCTTCGCCGCCGCCACCGTGGTGAGTAGTGGTGTGCCCTGCTGTGCGGCTGCGGTACGGATGTAGTCGCCGTCGGCCCGTGCCCCGCGGCCTCGCGGCGTGTTGACCACGATCGTGACCTCACCGTCGCTCAGCAGGGCAACGGCGTCCCGTCCGCCCTCACCGAGCTTCGGCACGGCGATGTCGACCGTGAGGCCTGCCGCAGTGAGGGCCTCAGCGGTGCCGGCGGTGGCCACGAAGCGGTAGCCGAGCTCGGCGAACACCCGGGCTGCCTCGATGCCCTCCTCCTTGTCGCGATCGGCGAGCGACCAGAACACGGCGCCCTCGTCGGGCCCGGGGAGCGCGCCGCCGGCAGCCTGCTGGCTCTTCAGGAACGCCAGGCCCGGGGTGAGATCAACGCCCATCACTTCACCGGTTGAGCGCATCTCCGGGCCGAGCAGGGCGTCGGCGGCGGGGAACCGGTTGAAGGGCAGCACGGCTTCCTTCACCGACCAGTGGGGAGGGTGGGGGTCGGGGCCGAGCAGGCCCTCGGCCCGCAAATCGTCGAGCGAGGCGCCCGCCATCAGACGGGCGGCCACCTTGGCCATCGGTCGACCGGTGGCCTTGGAGACGAACGGCACGGTACGTGACGCCCGGGGGTTGGCCTCGATGACGAACACCTCGCCCCGCTGGACGGCGAACTGCACGTTGATCGGCCCGACCACGTCGAGTTCGGCGGCAAGGCGACCGGTGATGGCCATCAGCTCGTCGACCACCGCGGGCGCGAGCGTCGGCGGTGGGAGCACGCAGGCCGAGTCGCCGGAGTGGATGCCGGCCTCCTCCACGTGCTCCATCACCCCGCCGATGGCGATCGCACCGGTGTGGTCGCGCACAGCGTCGACGTCGACCTCGATGGCGCCCTCCAAGAAGCGGTCGATCAGCACCGGGCGTTCAGCCGAGAGGCCGCCCTCGCGGCCCAGCGAGCCGTCCTGGCCGAGCGCCGTCATCGCCCGCTTGAGCTCAACGTCGTCGTAGACGATCTCCATCGCCCGGCCACCGAGCACATAGCTCGGCCGGACCAGCGCCGGGTAGCCGATCTGCTCGGCAACGGCGAGAGCCTCCGAGGCACCGATGGCCGTGGCGCCAGGAGGCTGAGGAACGCCCACCCGGTCGCACACCGCGGCCCACTGGTCACGGTCCTCGGCGGCATCGATCGACGACGGTGCGGTGCCGAGTACGAGCTCGGCGGGGAGACGGTCGGCGAGCTTCAGCGGTGTCTGGCCGCCGAGCGACACGATGACCCCGATCGGTTTCTCCACCTCGATGATGTTGAGCACGTCCTCCTCGGTGATCGGCTCGAAGTAGAGCCGATCGGAGGTGTCGTAGTCGGTGGAGACGGTCTCGGGGTTGCAGTTGACCATGACGGTCTCAAATCCGGCGTCGCGGAGGGCGAAGCTGGCGTGCACACAGCAGTAGTCGAACTCGATGCCTTGCCCGATGCGGTTCGGCCCGGAGCCGAGGATCATGATCCGCGGCTTGGTGCCGGGCCGAACCTCGCTCTCGTCCTCGTAGGTCGAGTAGTGATAGGGCGTGTTGGCTTCGAACTCCGCCGCGCAGGTGTCGACCGTCTTGAAGGTGGCCTGCACGCCATGGCCCAGACGGGCCGCCCGTACGTCGTCGCCCGATTCGCTGAGCAGATAGGCCACCTGGGCGTCGCTGAAACCAAGCTGCTTCGTGCGTCGCCAGTCGGCTCGGCTCAGGGAGGCGACGGTCGGCTGAGCTTCCAGCCACTGCCGGTGCTCCACCACGATCGAGAGCTGATCGAGGAACCACGGGTCGACCTTGCTCTGGTGGTGGAGATCCTCGATGGTCACGCCCCGGCGCAACGACTCGGCCAGCTGGAACAGCCGATCGGGGGTGCCCACCGCAACAGCGGCCGCGAGTTCGGCGTCGTCCATGGCGAGGAAGCGAGCCTCGGCCGCTGATGCGTTCAGGCCCGTGTGACCCGCTTCGAGGGAGCGACACGCCTTCTGTACTGACTCGGGGAACGTCCGGCCGATGGCCATGACCTCGCCGACCGACTGCATGGAAGTGCCGAGCACACCGTCGGTGCCGGGGAACTTCTCGAACGCCCAGCGGGGAATCTTGGTGACCACGTAGTCGATCACCGGCTCGAACGACGACGGCGTTTTCTTCGTGATGTCGTTCGGGATCTCGTCGAGGGTGTAGCCAACGGCGAGCTTGGCTGCGATCTTGGCGATCGGGAAGCCCGTGGCCTTCGAGGCGAGCGCCGAGGAGCGGCTGACGCGAGGGTTCATCTCGATGATCACCACGCGACCGTCGTCGGGGTTCACGGCGAACTGCACGTTGGAGCCGCCGGTCTCTACCCCTACGCGGCGCAGGCAGGCGAAGGCGGCGTCGCGCAGCACCTGGTACTCCACGTCGGAGAGGGTCTGGATCGGCGCCACGGTGATCGAGTCGCCGGTGTGCACGCCCATCGGGTCGAGGTTCTCGATCGAGCAGATGATCACCTGGTTGTCGGCCCGGTCGCGCATCACCTCCAGCTCGAACTCCTTCCAGCCCGCGATCGACTCCTCGATGAGGATCTCGCTGATGGGGCTGGCGGCGAGGCCGTTGGCGGCCACGTGCTCGAACTCCTCCGGCGTCGACGCGATGCCGGTGCCTCGGCCCCCGAGGATGTACGCAGGACGGATGACCACCGGCAGCCCGATGTCGCCGATGATGGCCATTGCCTCGTCCATCGTGTGGGCCACGCCGCTGCGGGGTACTTCGAGGCCGATCTCGATCATGGCCTCTTTGAACTTCTGGCGATCCTCGGCGGTCGAGATCGCCTCGGCGTCGGCGCCGATCAGTTCGACGCTGTAGCGGTCGAGCACCCCGGCTTCCACCAGGTCCATCGCCAGGTTGAGCGCGGTCTGCCCGCCGAGGGTGGGCAGAAGGGCGTCGGGCCGCTCCGCCTCGATGATCGCCGTGAGCACCTCGACGGTGAGGGGCTCGACGTAGGTTGCGTCGGCGAAGTCGGGGTCGGTCATGATCGTGGCCGGGTTCGAGTTGGCCAGCACCACGCGGTAGCCCTCTTCGCGCAGGGCGCGGCAGGCCTGGGTGCCGGAGTAGTCGAACTCGCAGGCCTGGCCGATGACGATCGGCCCGGAGCCGATCAGAAGAATCGTCTCGATGTCAGTACGGCGACCCATGTCAGCCTCCCGTTGCCATCAGGCGGTCGAACTCTTGGAACAGGTAGGCGCTGTCGTGCGGCCCCGGACTCGCCTCCGGGTGGTGCTGCACGCTGAACGCCGGCACGTCTCGCAGGG
This sequence comes from Actinomycetota bacterium, assembly GCA_039029735.1. Lineage (GTDB taxonomy): Bacteria > Actinomycetota > Acidimicrobiia > Acidimicrobiales > SZUA-35 > CADEDH01. The sequence goes on from JBCCFL010000064.1 coordinate 3,630, forward strand.
CCATGCCCTGGCACACCCCATCGTTGAGGTTGATGTGAGTGATGTCGGCCCGAGCCGAGACCGACTCGGGTTCCACGGCGAAGTTGTGGTTCTGGCTCGTGATCTCCACCTCGCCGGTGCGTTCGTTGCGCACCGGGTGGTTGGCGCCGTGGTGTCCGAAGGGCAGCTTGGTGATCGAGCCGTCGATGGCCAGGGCGAGCACTTGGTGGCCGAGGCAGATCCCGAAGATCGGTATCTGGCCGAGCAGCTCTCGCACAGTGGCGATGGCGTAGGGCACCTGGGTGGGGTCGCCGGGGCCGTTCGACAGGAACACGCCGTCGGGATTGCGAGCCAGGATCTCGGCCGCCGGCGTGGACGCCGGAACCACGTCCACCGTGGCGAACGAGGCGAGCTGCTCGACGATTGCGGTCTTGATTCCGAAGTCGAGCGCGACCACCCGTCGGGCCCCGGAGCCAACCTGGTACGGCGATTCGGTGGTGACCTGGGCGACGAGGTCCACGCCGTCGGTGCCGGGCTCGGCGGCGGCCGCCGCCGTCAGTGCCTCGATCGTCGTGGCCGCGTCGCCAACGAGTGGGCCGAACGCACCGGGGAGAGCACCGGCGTCGCGCAGGAGGCGGGTGAGCCGCCGGGTGTCGACGCCAGCGATACCGGCCACACCGTGGCCGATGAGGAATGCCTCGAGCGACTGCTCGGACCGCCAGTTCGAATGGCGCCGGGCGAGGTCGCGGATCACGATTCCCCGGGTGAAGGTACCCCGCGACTCGTTGTCGTCGGAGGCCGTGCCGTAGTTGCCGATGTGGGGGTAGGTGAAGGTGACGATCTGGCCGGCGTAGGAGGGGTCGGTGATGATCTCCTGGTATCCGGCCATCGCAGTGTTGAACACCACCTCGCCTGAGGCGATGCCGCGTTGGGGGACGGCGCCGAGGTGCTCGCCTTCGAACACGGAGCCGTCGGCGAGCACGAGGGCTGCGGGCAGGATCTCGCTCATCGGACCGCCTTTGCGTTGACGACGACAGCGTCGCCGCGATGAATGGTGTGGCGAACGCGGCCTGTGAGCTCGCGTCCGAGGAACGGTGAGTTGGCGGCGTGGCCGCCGAACGATGCGCGCTCGACCGTCCACGACTCGGCCGGGTCGATCACGGCCAGGTTCGCGGGGCGATCCACGACGATTGGGGTGCCGTGATCGGCCCCGAGCCCGGCGATGGCTGCGGGGCCCCAGGAGAGGGCGGGCACGATCTCGTCGATCGTCAGGTCGGTGAGCGTGAGGATGGAGGCCACCGCCGTCTCCAGCCCCAGAGCACCAAAGGGTGCGTCGGCGAACGGCTGCTCCTTGGCATCCGCCGGCCACGGAGCATGGCGGGTGGCGACTGCGTCGATCACGCCCCGCCGGAGCCCGTCAACGAGGGCCTCTCGATCCGGAGCCGGCCGCAGGGGCGGCCGCAGTTTGACGTTGGGGTCATAGCCCGAGGCGGCCTCGTCAACGAGCGTGAGGTGGTGCGGGCTGACCTCGGCGGTCACCCGCACCCCGTCGGCCTTGGCCGCATCGATCGCGGCAACCGCCGCTGCGGTCGACACCTGCTGGATGTGGATGGCTGCGCCGGTGATGCGGCTCAGGCCGATCAGCTCGGCGACGGCCAGTTCCTCGGCCAGGCTCGGAGCGCCGGGTAGGCCCATCCCGGCCGACCACATGCCTTCGTGCATCACGCCGGCTCCGTCGAGATCGGGGCGTAGCGGCGGCTGAGCGGCCACCAGCTCGACCCCGGCGGCGTCCTCGACGCTCCGGAGGTATTCGAGCACCCGGCGGGCGATCCCGCCATCGGTGATGCGGCGATCGCCGTCGGTGAAGATCCGGGCGCCGGCCTCGGCCAACTCGCCGAGAGGGGCCAGGCCGGTGCCGGCCCGCCTGGCGGTGAGCGCCGCAGCCGGCACGATCGCCGCCAGCCCGCCGCCGCTGCGTCGTGCGACGTCGGTGAGCACCGCGGCTTCGTCGGCACACGGGTCGGTGTCGGGCATCGCGACGATGGCGCCGAAGCCACCGAGGGCAGCACCCCTGCTCGTCTCCAGCGCAGTGGCCGCACCTTCGAAACCGGGCTCCCGCACATGGACGTCGAGGTCGACGAAGGCGGGGCTCACCACGCAACCGGAGGCGTCGAGCGTCTCGTCGCCGTCGAGGCCTGAGCCGACCCCGACGATGAGGCCCGAGGCGTTGTCGACGGCAACGTCGGCGTCTCGACGACCCGACTGGTCGAGGATGGTGCCGCCGGTGATGACGGTGACGGTCATCGTGCGCCCTCCCCGTCGGTGGCCGGGGCATCTACCACGTCGGCCTCGAACTGCCCGTGACCGGCGAGTTGATAGAGCACTGCCATGCGTACCGGAACCCCGGCCGCCACCTGATCGATGATCACGGCCCGGGGGTCGTCTGCGGCGTGCGGATCGATCTCCACACCGCGGTTCATCGGGCCGGGGTGCATGATCAGTGCGTCGTCGCGCAGCCGGTCGAGCCGGGCGGCGGTGAGGCCGTAGCGGGCGCGGTACTCGCGAAGCGACGGCAGCACGGGGGCGCCGAGGCGCTCCTGCTGGATCCGCAGCAGATAGAGCACGTCGAGGTCGCCGAGCACGGCGTCGAGATCGGGCTCGACCTTCACCGGCCAGCCCGAGAGGCTGGCGGGGAAGAGCGTCTGTGGCCCCACGATGATCACTTCGGCGCCGAGCTTGGTGAACGCCTCGATGTTGGATCGGGCCACCCGCGAGTGGTTGATGTCGCCGCAGATGGCGATTCGTGTCCCGGCGAGAGACCCGAGCCTCTGGCGGATCGTGTAGGCGTCGAGCAGGGCCTGAGTGGGATGCTGATGCCACCCGTCCCCGGCGTTGACCACCGCAGCGTCTGTCCATGCGGTGATCTGGCGGGGTACCCCGGAGCCGGCGTGGCGTACCACGATCGCGTCGACCCCCATGGCAGAGATCGTCTCGACGGTGTCGCGCAGTGATTCACCCTTCTTCACCGCGGAGGATCCGGCGCTGAAGGTGATCACGTCGGCGGAGAGCCGGCGGGCGGCGAGGTCGAAGCTCGTGCGGGTGCGCGTCGAGTCCTCGAAGAAGGCCATCACGATGGTCTTGCCTCGTAGAGCGGGGACCTTCGGCACGTCGGCCTTCTGCACCTCGGCGAACTGATCGGTCAGCCTCATCAGGTGTTCGAGATCGTCGCCCGTCAGATCGGCGATGGAGAGCAGGTGCCTCATCGTGTCATCTCCCCCAGTTCCACGCCTTCGACCGTGGCGCTCACGGCCTCGTCCCGTCGGGTTGGCAGGTTCTTCCCCACGTAGTCGGGGCGGATCGGCAGCTCACGGTGGCCACGATCGACCATCACGGCGAGCTGGATCGACTTCGGGCGGCCCCGGTCCATGATGGCGTCGAGCGCGGCCCGGATCGTGCGCCCGGTGAACAGCACGTCGTCGACGAGCACCACCACCTTGCGGTTCAGATCGAACGGCAGATCAGTGACGGCCTCGGGCAGCACCGGCCGCAGGTTGATGTCGTCGCGGTAGAAGGCAACGTCGAGGCGACCGATGGGAACCTCGGTGCCGTCGATCTGTTGAAGGGCTCGGCCCAGTGCGTCGGCGAAGGGAACACCGCCGGTCTGCAGCCCGATGATCACGAGTTCCTCGGCTCCGGAGTTCCGCTCGATCACCTCGTGGGCCATGCGGCGAACGGCCCGCTCCACCCCGGTCTGATCGAACACCACGTTCCGGGCAACAAAAACGCCCCCGTACGGGGGCGTGCGTCTGCGCTCGCGTTCAGCCAAATGGTTCTCCTTCCGTACGGCCTCACGGGACCGTTTCACGGACTTCGGGGAAGGCTAGCGACTCCAACCGAGGATCGGGCGAACCCTGGGTGGGTCCGCCCCATTCGTGGCCGGGTGGGGTGGCGTCAGTGGCCCCGGAAGGTCGGCGACCGCTTGGCCACGAACGCCGCGGCAGCCTCAGCATGGTCCTCGGTGCTCATCGTGCGCACCATGGCCGCAGCCTCGGCGTCGAGGGCGGTGGCCAGATCCACCTCGGAGGCCCGGTTGATGTTCTCCTTCACGTAGCGGAGCGCGATCGGTGGCCGTGCGGCGAGCTCGTGGCAGTACCCGAGCGCAAGGGCCTCGAAGTCGTCGTCGGCGAACACCTGGTTGACGAGGCCCAGCTCCTGGGCCTCGCTGGCGCTCAGCCGGGGTGAGCGGAAGTACAGCTCCTTCGCCTTGGCCTCGCCGAGCAGCCGGGTGAGGAACCAGCTCCCGCCGAAGTCACCGGAGGCGCCGATGGTGGTGAACGCGGTGACGATGAGCGCCCGTTCGGCCGCCACGCGCAGATCGGCCGCCATGGCGATCGACATACCGGCGCCGGCAGCCGCTCCTGGCAGCGCAGCCACCACCGGCTTGGGGAGGCTGTGCAGCGCCAGCGACACGCCCCGCTGGCGGCGGCGCAGATCGGCCACCTTCTCCTCCACCGACGGCGCCGGTGGCGCCGAGCCGTCGGTGGCTGCGGCATTGCGATTGGCCATGCCCTTCACGTCACCGCCGGCGCAGAATGCGCCCCCAGCCCCGGTGATCATGAGCACCCGTACCTCGGGGTCGGCGGCGACAACGGGCAGCGCCCGGTCGAACCCGTCGTACACGCCCGGAGACAGCGCGTTGCGGGCCTCGGGCCGGTTGAACGTGAGCACGGCAACGTGGCCGTCGATGCGGCCGAGGAGGTCGTCGGTTCCAGTGTCGAGGGGGCGCTCGCTCATGGCCGTCATCCTGGCACGTCACCCGTGGCCCGATGAAATGGGTCCGGGAACGCGGCCGGGGTGGATGCTCGCTTCGGCTAGTACCCCAGGGTGGCGAGGATGTCCTCGACCGGCTGCTGGTCGCCGGCGAGCTCAGGGGCAACGCCGAGGCCGGCCCGGGCCGGGGCGTCACCGAGCACCCGCACCACGTAGGCGAAGCGGGTCGGCGGGCCCAGCTCGCTCGGGGCAGCCAGGCCAGCGTCGAAGGGCGACGCCGTCTCGGGTCCGATGTGGACCATGGGTCGTACGCCGTCCACCACCACGAGGAACACCTGATCCACCGAGTGGCCACCGCTCAGGTCGAGTTCGGGCTCCCACACCACGGCGGGGAGGGGCACGTGCCCGGGGGCGCCGACTCGGTCCACGATCGTGAGACCGACCGACGCCGGGCCGTCGGCTGTGAGGTGATGCATGGTCACCTCGGCAACGGAGAAGTCGGCCTCGGCCACCATCAACGACCAGCGGGGATGCACGAGATCGGCCGGTACGTAGCCCCGAGGCGGCCAGGCCACGAATCGTTCCGGTTCCCGTACCGCTGGTCGGGCCGGGCTCGTCTCGTCGAACACGTGCTCGTCGAACACCCACAACGCGTTGGACGCATGCGCGCCCTCACCGGCACCGACGTCGCCCGATCCCATCCACCGGGTGGGAGGATGGAGGATCGTGTTGCGGTGGCCCACGTCGGTGTTCTTCTCACCGGGATCCTCGATGTAGCCATCGATCGCATCCGGGCCGGTCCGGCCGAGATACAGGTTGGCGTTGGCGGCGCCCTCGGCACCGGCATCGGTGTGACAGCTGAAGTCGGCGCCAGGGCTGTGGGTCAGCGACCCCTCGACGCTCATCATGATCGCCGCCGCCCGAGCCTTGTCGTTGAACTCGTCGCGCTCGGTGATCACGGCCGGAACCCCAGCCATCGCCCGGTAGTAGTTCACCCGGTCGATCGTCACCCGGCGGACGGCGGCGGAACTGTCGCCGCCGTCGCACGCATCGTGGTCGCCGGTCCAGTCCAGGTCGGCCACGTCAGCCGAGAAGGCGTCGACGTAGGCAGCGAGCACCACGTCGCGATCGCTCGTGTCAAGCCAATCACCGGTCCGGAAGGCAAGCCGGTCAACGGTGGCGGTACTGCTCGGAGCCCCAACGGTGTCGACCGGCGCCTCGCGACCAACCGCACCGACGGCCACGGCGCCGAGCCCGAGGGTCAGCACCAGCAGGGTCAGATCGATGAGCCGCTTGAACCAGGGAAACACCGCTTTCCATCGGCGCCCCGGATCGGGAGTTGACGCTGCGCCCGGTCAGGCCGGGCTCGACGGGAACCCTTGCTCAGCGCGGCGTCAGCCCGGGGCGGGCAGCGACCGCGAGGCCGCTGCGAGCACGCCGTTGACGAACCGGCCCGACTCGTCGGTCGAGTACCGCGAGGCGAGTTCGACTGCCTCGGACAACACCACCCCTCGCGGGGTTTCCATCGTCATCATCTCGGCCACCGCCATGCGCATGACCAGGCGGTCGATGGTGGGCATGCGGGCCAGCGGCCACCCCGACGAGAGCTCCGAGATCAGAGCTTCAGCCTCGACCCGGTGCTCCTCGGCGGCGCGCAACAACGCAACGGTGAACGGGTCGGGGGTGATGGCGAGGTCGGCGAGCAGTTCAGCGACGCCAATGGATCGCGTCTCGGCTTCGTACGCCAGTTCGATGGCCCGTTCCCGGGCCTCGCGCCGGCTCCGGGATGAGGCGGGGGCGGAACCGCTCACACGCGGGTGAGGTACTCGCCGGAGCGCGTGTCGACTTTGACCCGGCCCCCGACCTCGACGAAGAGCGGCACCTGGATCACGAGCCCGGTTTCGAGTGTTGCCGGCTTGCGGGCGCCCGACACGCGGTCGCCCTGGAGCCCCGGCTCGGTCTCCACGACCTCGAGCTCGACGGCGGCAGGCAGATCGGTGCCGACGATCTCGGTGCCGTACATCATCAGCACGATGTTCATGCCGTCGGTGAGGAAGTTGCCGGCTTCACCCATCACGGCCTCGGGCACGTTCTGCTGCTCGAAGGTCTCGTTGTCCATCACCACATAGTCGGTGCTATCGCGGTAGAGGAACTGCTGCTCCCGCTTCTCGATGAAGGCGTTCTCCACCTTCTCCCCGGCGCGGAACGTGCGATCGACCACCGCACCCGTACGCAGGTTCTTCAGGGTCGACCGAACGAAGGCACCGCCCTTGCCCGGCTTCACGTGCTGGAACTCCTGGATCTGGAACAGGCCGTCCGACAGCTCGATACTCATGCCGTTCTTGAAGTCGCTCGTGCTGATCGTGGCCATGACTGGGCTCCTCGTGGAGGGTTGGTTCTCCTAGTGGAGGGATGGTGTCTTCGGGCTGTGGGTGATCGGCTCGCACCCCGACGGATGCACCACGACCGCATCCTCGATGCGAACGCCGCCCTCGCCGGCGATGTACACGCCCGGCTCGACCGTGACCACGTAGCCCGCACGGAGGATACCGTCGGTGCGGGCCGACAGGATCGGGTCCTCGTGGATCTCGAGCCCGATTCCGTGCCCGGTGCCGTGGATGAAGAACTCGGCCAGGTCATGGCGGGCCAGCACGTCACGACACACAGCGTCGACATGACGGATCTCGACGCCATCGGCCACGGCGGCCACCCCGGCGGCCTGCGCGTCGCGAACGGCATCCCACAGGCGACGCTGACGTTCGGTTGGCTCGGCGCCGGCAACGAACGTTCGGGTCATGTCACTGCCATAGCCGTCCAGGCGGGCGCCGACGTCGATCACCACCAGATCGTGAGCCTCGATCACGCGATCGGTTGGCCGGGCATGGGGCAGCGCTCCGTTGGGGCCCGACGCCACGATCGTGTCGTAGCTGGGCCCGTCCGCGCCCTGCTCGATCATGAGCGAGTCGAGGTGGCGGGCCACCTCGCGTTCGGTGCGGCCCGATCCGAGCGTGGGGGCCACCTCGGCCAGGGCCACATCGGCCATCGCCGCCGCCCGTTCGAGGCGGGACCGCTCGCCAGCATCTTTGTGTTTGCGCAGCTCCTCGACCAGGCCGATCGTCGGTACGAGTTCGCGGTCGGGCCACGCCTCGGCGAATACCCGCTGCTTCGACCACGTCACGTGATCGGCCTCGAGCCCCACCCGCTCCCCCGGAGCAATCGCTCGTTGGAGGGTGCCGGCGAGCGCTGCCACCACGATCTCGACCTCTGCCTCCACCCCGGCGGCGTCGAGCTCGTCGGCGATCTGGGTGCGGTAGCGCCCATCGGTGGCGACCATCAGCCGATCAGCGGTCACGAGCGCATGCGAGTTCGACCCGGTGAACCCGGTGAGCCAGCGCACATTCGCAGGCTTGGTCACCAGCAGCCCGGCGGCACCGTGCTCGGCCAACGCCTCGCGCACCCGCGTGGCGCGGCCGGCGACGTCCATGGCCACCAGCGGGGGGAGGCTGGAGGGGGTGCTCATGAGCCGAGCACCGGTTCGAGCGCGTCGCGCAGGAGATCGCGGTCATCGACCCGTACCGGTTCGATGCCGCGTGGCCCGTCGAGCACGAAGGTGATGCCGTCGATGGCCTTCTTGTCGCGCCCGAACGACTCAACGAGCTCGTCAGGGTCGTAGGTGGCAGCGGCCTGTGTGTCGAGGCCGTAGGCGGCAACCACCCGGCGGTGCTCTGCCACCGCGTCGGCGTCGATCCGGCCGAGGCGGTGGGCCACCTCAGCGGCGTAGATGAGGCCGATCGCCACGGCCTCACCGTGGCGGATGCGATAGCCGGACGCGGCCTCGAGGGCGTGGGCCAGCGTGTGGCCGTAGTTGAGGATCGCTCGGCGGCCGGCCTCGGTCTCGTCGTCGGCCACGACGTCAGCCTTGATCCGTACACATGCCGCTACCCGGTCGGTGAGTGGGAGGCGGTCGAGGTCGCCTCCGCCGAGGAAGTGGTACTTCGCCAGCTCACCCATGCCCGCCCGAAACTCCCCGATCGGCAGCGTGTCGAGCGCGGCGATGTCGCAGATCACGCCGGCCGGCTGCTTGAACGCCCCCACCAGGTTCTTGCCCTCGGGGATGTTCACGCCGCACTTGCCGCCGATGGCAGCATCGATCTGGCCGAGCAGCGACGTGGACACGTGTACCACCGGGATGCCCCGGTGGTACGAGGCAGCAACGAAGCCGGCGAGGTCGCTCACCACTCCTCCGCCGACCGACACCACGGCATCGGCCCTGGTCATCCCCCACCGGGCGAACTGGGAGCAGAGGTCACCCACCACATCGAGCTGCTTGGCCGCTTCCCCGTCGGGAACGGTGAACACCCGGTGCTCCACGCCAGGATCGACCTCGACCCCGATCTCGGCCTGGGTGACCACGGCCACCCGCTTCGCTCGACTCGGCACGAGCTCGGCGAGGTGGTCGCGAGCATCGCTGCCGATGAGCACGTCGTAGTGACGCCCACCCTCGATACGCACCGGCTCGGTGCGCAGGGCTGGGCGGCCCGGAAGCGCATCGACAGCGCTGATCACCTGGGCCACCGTGCTGGCCTCGTCGTGGCCGGCGGTGGCCACCACGATGCTGTCGGCGCAGGTGGTGTAGTGGGCCGTCCGATCGCGGCGCAGCGCGTCGAGCCGAGCGATCGGAGACCCTCCCTGGAGGAGGGGGCGGCCACTGTCACCCTCCAGGCGACGGGCCAGCACCTCGTTGGCGGCGTCGAGCCACACCACGTCGGCCTGGCGCCGCAGATGCCGGCGATTCTCCGCACGCACAATGACCCCGCCCCCGGCGGCCACCACTGCATGGGGCGATGCGGCGAGCACCCGGGTGAGCGCGTGGGACTCGATCGCTCGGAAGGCGTCCTCCCCGGAGTCGGCGAAGATCGCCGGGATGGAACGCCCCGCCGAGGCCTCGATCTCGGCGTCGAGATCCACGAACGGTCGGCCCTGCTGATGGGCAACGGCTCGACCGACGGTGGACTTCCCCGAACCGGGTAGCCCGATCAGCACCGTGGGGCGGGGCGTGTGAGGGTCGGACGAACGAGGTTCCACCCGATCGAGGGTACCCGAGGGCTCCGACGGGCCCCGTTCGATTCCTGCTCAGCTGGGCGTTGGGCCGACCACGACCACGAGCAGCGCGGCCGCGGCGAGGGCCGGGCCGAAGGGGATCTCGGCCCCCCGACGCCGGCGGGCGATGTTGACGGCGAGGCCGACGAGGCCCCCGGCAATGAGGGCGATGAGCAGGGCGTAGAGCGTTGCCCGGGTTGCTGCGAGTGGTCCCGGTTGGAGCCAGCCGACGAAGAGCCCGAGCAGGGCGGCGAGCTTGACGTCACCACGGCCCATCCCGGCCTCGTGGGCCACGTGGGCTGCCCCGATGAACCCGCCGAACACGGCCGCGCCGGTGAGGGCGGAGTACACCGCCTCGGCGTCGCTCCGCTCACCGCTGATGGTGAGCACGGTGAACAGGCCGACCCCGATCGCCGGCCACACGATGATGTTGGGCAGCAGGTGGGTCTCGATGTCGATCACCGACAGCACCACCAGCACGGCAGCCAACACCAGGTAGGGGCCGAGGGCCCAGGTCCATCCGAATGCGAGACCGAGGCTGGCGAACGTCGCCGCGCTGAGCACATCGACCAGCGGGTACCGCCATCCCTTGTGGCGGCCGCACCCCCCGCACCGTCCGAACCACCCGACCACGGGGATCAACGACGACGGCCCGAGCGCGGTGTGGCAATGCACACACCGATGCTCGGGCTCGAGTCGCCGTCGTTCCACGGCCCGATCGACCACCACCGCGAGGAGGGGGCCGAATGCGAGCCCCACCAGCGCAAGGCTGACGATCAGGATCATGACAGGACCAGATCCGCGGGGATCAGATCTGCAGGGATCGGATCAGCGCTCACCTTCGGACTTGAGATAGCGCACGAGCAGGTCGTTGTCGGCGCCACCGTTGCTGTTGCCGGCGCCGACGCTGGCAAGGGCGTCGATCGACATGGCGCTCGACGATCCGGCCGAGGCCACGGCCATGTCGGCCTTGTCGAGATCGCGGGCGGTCGGGGCCGAGGGCTTCGGCGGGCGACCGTCGCTACGGGTACCGAGCGAGTCGGGCGTCGTGGCGCGACGCATGCCGGGACCGGAGGTGGGAGAGAGCTTCGGCTCGCCGATGGCCACGAGACCACGCTGAGCGAGGCCCATGATCTGGCGGCTGCCTTCGACCTCGCCGAGGCCGAGCTCCTCGCACACGTGCGAGGCAGGGCAGCCGGCGGCGATGGCGATCAGGGTCGCCCACTCCTGGCGGCTGATGGCCACCTCTTCCTCGGGCAGTGACGGGATCGGCGTGACCATGTGACGCAGCGACGGCACGACGGCCTCGATGGTGCGCCAGTCGGCCAGCCGGGCCTCGGCGCCACTGAGCACGCTGCTCACGTGCTGGGCGAAGCTGCCGTCCTCGTGGTCGGTGGTGTCGAAAGAGAAGGTGCCTTCCTCGAAGCGGAGCAGTTCGAACACGACGGCCTCCGGTTCCACACCGTTGGTTGTGATGCTGGCGACCGCGTCCACCAGTTCGCCCTGGTGCAGGCGCAGCGTTCCCTTGCCGCGGTTGCCTGTCACCTCCAGACGACCGGTCTTCGAGGTGGACTCGAGCAGCCCCAACACCTCATCCAAAGCAAAATTGTCGAGTGAACCCTGGAGCATCCGTCCATCCTGTTCGTGTCGTCGGTTGCGTTGACGAGCCTCCATCGGAACCAGGACGGGTGATGTGAGCGGTTGGGCCCATCTGCCCTAGGGCTCCCGACCCGGATTGCCACTGCCTGATGGCAACGCCCGGATGGGCCCCGTCTGGACAGGCCGTATCTGGACAGGCCGGGTCCGGGTTGCTCAGGAACCGGAGGGGAACGCCGCCGCCCGCATCGCGTCGAGCGGGGCCTCCCGGCCCGTCCAGTGCTCGAAGGCAATGGCGGCCTGGTGCACGAGCATGCCGACGCCGTTGATGGCACGGGCGCCTGCGGCCTCGGCTTGCACCAGCAGCGGGGTGCGCCGCGGCTCATACACGATGTCGACCACGAGATGGTTCGCCCGAACCGTCCCGTTGGTGACGGGCGATGCTGCCGCATCGGGGTGGCCGGCCATGCCAACCGGGGAGGCGTTCACGATCACATCGACCAGGGCCGTATCAGCCTCGGTGCCCACCACAGCCTGTGGCGCCAGCGGGCAAACGCGTTCAGCCCGGGCGGGATCGCGGCTGATGACGCGGATCGATGCCGCGCCGGTGCGGCCAAGCGCCTCGATGATCGAGCGGGCCGCTCCCCCGGTTCCGATCACCGCCACGTCGGCCCCAGCTAGGTCCACCCCGTCGTCGAGGTGGAGCGAGCGGACGAAGCCGTCACCGTCGGTGGAGTCGGCCACGAGGGTGCCGGCGTCGTCGCGGAACACACAGTTGGCAACACCGAGCGCCTCGACGGTTGCAGTGCGCATAGGTGCGGCGGCCGCCACGGCTGGCTTGTGAGGCATCGTGACCGACAGCCCGTCGATGCCGAACACGTCCATCGCCGTCACGGCCTCGCCACCCCGCTCGGCCGCAACGGGAAGGGCGACATACACCCAGTCCAGGTTGAGCGCAGCGAAGGCGGCGTTGTGGATCGTGGGCGAGAGCGAATGCCGGACAGGGTCTCCGATGACCGCGGCCAGCCGGGTGTGGCCAGTGGGGTGGCTCAGAACAGCCCCTGCTCCTGGGAGAGCGCCTTCTGCTCGTTGAACTCGTCGAAGTCGGCGGTGAAGAAGTGATTGCCCTCGGCATCCTTCAGCACGTAGAAGAGCCAGTCGCCCTCAGCGGGGTTGATGGCCGCTTCGAGCGAGAGCCGCCCAGGCACAGAGATCGGGTTCGGCGGGAGTGACGCCCACTGGCGGCAGGCGAAGCCCTGTTCGTAGTACTCGCCGTAGTTGTCGAGGATGTCGCGGGTGAGTTCGAATCCTCGAACGCCGGTGCCGTAGATGCAGGTTGCGTCGATGTCGAGCGAGCGGTTCTCTCGGAGCCGGTTGTAGATCACCCGGGCGATCTTCGGTCGGTCGCCGTCGGTCTTGGCCTCGGCCTCCACCATCGAGGCCACGATGATCGCCTCGTAGGCCGACACGTTGAGCTGGGACTCGGCGGCGCCGTAGCCCAATTCGCCGGTCACCCTGGCGAACTCGTTGCTCATCTTGGCGAGCACCTCCACCGCACTGGCGTCGTCCTCGACCTCGTAGAACGCAGGGAACAACAACCCTTCCCAGCTCGTGGAGCCCGCAGGGCGATAGCGCGGTTCGATCTGGTTGGTGTCGAGCACAGTCTGGAGCTCGGCCTCGGAGATGTTCGGGAGCTGGTCGGCGAGGCGGGGGATGATCTCCGACACCCACAGGCCCTCGGGGAAGCCGACGGTGTTGTACACCGGCGGAATGGGCCCCAGCTTGAGCGCAGCGATCGCCTCCTCGGCCGAGGAGTTCGCCTGGAGCGTGTACTCGCCGGCCTGGAAGTTGCCCTCGCCCTGCCACTCGGCGTAGAGGCGGAAGAACGTGCTGTTGGGGACGATCTCGTTCGTCTCGAGGATCTCTGCGATGTCGCCGGTGGTCGCGCCGGACGGGATCACCACGGGCACCGCCTGGCCGGGCTCGCCAACGGGGTCGAGCTGGCGGTCGAACCAGTCGCGAACACCGTTGTAGAACACCCAGCCGATGAAGCCGAGGAACACCACGGCCACGAGAGCGATCACGATGCGGAGCCCACCGTTGCGGGCCGAGACGAAGTCGTCCTCGTCGTCCCAGTCGAGGTAGGCGGTCGGCCCGTAGCCGTCGGGATCATCGTCGTAGTAGCGGTTGTCGCCGTACTGGTCGCGGTCGTCGTGACTGGCGTCGACCGGGCCGTACCCGCCGCGATGATCGTCTTGCCCGAGCATGCTCACCCGGCCATGTTAGGTCCCCCGTCGCCCGACGGGGTGCCGCTCTGGGCACGTTCCCCGTCGATCCACGACTGAAGGATGACCGCCGCAGCAACCTGGTCGACCATCTCCCGATCGCGCCGGGAGGACACACCCTGCCGGCGCAACGATCCGGTGGCCTCGACCGTCGAGAGCCGTTCGTCGTGGGTGACCACGTCGACACCGACCCTCTTGCGGAGGCCCTTGACCTCGGATCGGGTCGCCTTCACCCGATCGTTGGCGGCGCCGCTCAGCGAAAGGGGCAGGCCAACGACCACCGTCGTGGCCTCGTACTCGGCGACGAGTTCGGCCACCCGGGCGTGCTCGGCCACGCGGTCGCCGACGCGGTTGATCGTCTCGAGGGGGGTGGCAACGGTCCGAGCGGCGTCGCACACAGCCACGCCGATGCGGCGATCACCGAGGTCGAGCCCCAGCGCCCGCCCCGGCTGATCAGAACCCATCGTGGGTGACCACCGCGATGTCGGTCGCCAGCACGCAGGGCCTCAGCTGAGACCGGCGGCCTTGGACGACAGCGCGAGGGCCTCGTCGAGCCCCTCGGGATCCTTCCCGCCGGCCATCGCCATCTCGGCGCCCTTGCCGCCACCGCCCTTGATGGCCTTGGCGCCGTCGGCGATGAGGGCACCGGCTTCGAGCCCGGAGTCAGCCGTGACGGCGGCCACGAGGGCGGCGCCACCGCCGTCGGGGGCTCCGCCGATCACCACAGCCTTCACGCCCTCCGCGTTGCGGACGGCAACGGCGAGGTCCTTCATGTCGTCGCGCCCGAGGCCGTCCACGCGGGTGACCACTACACCGTTCACCGCCTCGGCAGCGAGGGTGGTGGCCTGGCCGGCGGCGAGGGAGCCCTTGAGCGAGCGGATCTCGTCCTTCATTGCCTTGAGTTCGGCGAGGCGCTTCGTCACGCCATCGAGCAGGTCACCGCGGGGCACGCCGACCAGCTCGGCCGCTTCGTTGACCGTGCGCTGCTCGGCTCGCAGGAGGTCGATGGCGGCGGCACCGCTCACGGCCTCGATGCGGCGCAGGTTCGAACCGATCGAGGTCTCGGTCACGATCTTGACGAGGCCGATGTCGCCCAGGGCCGACACATGCGTGCCGCCACAGAACTCGAGGGAGGGACCGGCCCGGAGCACCCGGACCAGATCACCGTACTTGTCGCCGAAGAAGGCAATGGCGCCCATCTCCTCGGCTTGGGCCCGGGTGACCTCGGGATGATCGGCCACTGGGTTGGCCAGCACCTCGGCGTTGACGAGATCCTCGATCCTGGCGATCTCGTCGGGGGTCACCGGATCGAAGTGGCTGAAGTCGAAGCGGAGCCGGTCGGGGCCCACCATCGAGCCCTGCTGCTTCACGTGGTCGCCCAGCACCTGACGGAGGGCCCAGTGGAGCAGGTGGGTGGCGGTGTGGTTGCGGCGGATGGCATCGCGACGGGCGACGTCGATCGTGGCCGTCGCCTCCTGGCCAGTTTCGATCGAGCCTTCGGCGAGGCGGACCGAGTGGCGATGTACACCAGGCACGGCGTAGGTGGTGTCGAGCACCTCGGCCACGCCGGAGGCGGTGCGGATGGTGCCGGTGTCGCCGATCTGGCCGCCGGCCTCGGCGTAGAACGGCGAGCGGTCGAGGTAGATCGACATCTCAGCACCGCTGTCGCCCGTGACCAACACGATGTTGGCAGGCACGTCGGTGACCTCGTCCCGGCCCACGAAGTCGGTCTGGCCGGCCGTGTCGAGAAGATCCTGGAGCTCATCGAAGTCGGCAGTCTGGGCCGATCCCTTGCGGGCCTCCTTGGCCCGAGCCCGCTGCGCGGCCATCTCGGCATCGAACTCGTCGGTGTCGACGGTGAAGCCGCGCTCGGCCACAACCTCGGCGGTGACCTCGACCGGGAAGCCGTAGGTGTCGTGCAACAGGAAGGCCACCTTGCCCGGCAGCACGCCCCCCTTGGCCATCCCGCCGAGATGCTCGTCGAGGATCGAGGAGCCGGTGGCGAGGGTGCGCCGGAACTGGGCCTCCTCTCGCTCGACCACCGAGCGCACGAGTTCGTGGGTCTCGCCCAGCTGCGGGTAGTCGGCGCCCATGATGTCGACCACGGCATCCACGAGGCGGGGGGTGACCAGATCCTCGACGCCGAGCAGGTAGGCGAAGCGAACGGCGCGACGCATGATGCGGCGCAGCACGTAGCCCCGGTCCTCGTTGGAGGGGAACACCCCGTCGCTGATCAGGAACGTCATCGTGCGGGCATGTTCGGCGAGCACCCGCAGGGCGAGATCGGCGTTGTCGTCCTGGCCGAGCTTGTAGCCGGTGGCCTCGGATGCGACGTCGATGAGGCGGGTCATCTCGTCGATCTCGAACACCGAATCCTTGCCCTGGAGCACCGACAGGATGCGCTCCAGGCCGGCCCCGGTGTCGATCGACGGCTTCGGCAGCGGAGTGGAGGTGCCGGCTTCGTCGGTTTCGAACTGCATGAACACGAGGTTCCAGATCTCGACGAAACGCTCCTCGCCACCATGGGCGGGGCCGCCATCTTCGCCGTACTCCGGACCCTTGTCCCAGAAGATCTCCGAGCACGGACCGTTCGGGCCCGTGTCGGCCATGCGCCACCAGTTGTCCTCGTCGAGGCGCTGGATCCGCTCCGCTGGCACACCGACCTCGTCACGCCAGATGGCTTCGGCCTCGTCGTCGCTGAGGTGGACGGTGACCCACAGGCGCTCGGGATCGAGCTTGAGCACTTCGGTGACGAACTCCCAGGCCAGAGGGATGGCCCTCTCCTTGAAGTAGTCACCGAAGCTGAAGTTGCCCATCATCTCGAAGAAGGTGAGGTGACGGGAGGTGCGACCGACCTCGTCGAGGTCGTTGTGCTTGCCCCCTGCGCGCACGCACTTCTGAACCGTGACGGCACGGGGGCCGGGGGGCCGTTCCTCGCCGAGGAAGTAGGGCTTGAACGGCACCATCCCGGAGTTCACGAACAGCAGTGAGTCGTCGTGCGGGATGAGGCTCGCCGAGGGGATCTCAGCGTGCGCCTGCTCAACGAAGTAGTCGGTGAAGATGCGTCGCAGCTCGTTCGCGTTCATAGCAGCATCAAGGGTATCTGCCGGCTGCTGGTCCCCGGGATGACTTCCACGGGGCACCACGCCCCAGCCGACGACGTTCGCCGGGTTGGGCTGGGCTCAGTCCCAGGGTTTGGTCGGCGGCTGGTACCGACGTGAGCGGCGCTGAGGCCGGCCGAGCAACGGCTTGCGAGCCCGCCGTCGACCGCGGCTCACCGGCTCTGGCACCGCCTCGTGTAGATCGTCGACGCTGAGCCCAGCATCGCCATCGACGTCGGGGTCGAATCGGCGGTCGAGCATGGCGTCGAACTCGGCTTCGGGGCCAACCATCGTTCCCAGGTACTGGGCCTTGAGGCGCCGGGAGCTGGCTTCGGTCTCGGCCCGGACCTGGTCACGCACGTCGTCCACGAGGTGGCGAGCCTGGCTGAGGCCACCCCCGGTGGACGACACCGCACGAGCCACCTGGCGGGAGGCGCCGGCCGTGCCCTTCACCACCCGGCTGGAGGTGCGGGCTGCGGTTCGGGCTGCCCGGCCCGCAACCAACGCGGTGCCGGCGGCCTGCTTGGCCTCGTCGGGCAATGCAACCACGGTGCGGGCCACCGATTCGGGCAGATGCCGCTCGGCTCGAGCCTCGAGTTCGGTGGTGGCCCGGGCCACGGTGCGGGCCCCGACCCAGCGGGCAACCACTCGGCCGAGCAGGGTGAGGATGAACCAGCGCAGCCCCGAACGGAACACGAACCGGATGAGGCGCCCGATCACGACGACCCTGCGGCCAGCCGGTTGCGGCGGCGGCGCCCGAACAGCCAGAGGCGGGCGACCTTGCTCGAACCCGAGGCCACCGCGATGTTGCGGATGATTGGATCCTGCACGGCCTCGTGCGTGCGCCTCGACGTTTCGCTGATCGCCGTGGTGGCCTGATCCGCCCGGTCGAGCACCAGATCCACCTTGTCGAGCTCGGCGTCGGCGTCGGCGATGAGCTGGCGCAGTTCGGTGAAGGCAGCGAGACCCTCGGTACGGAGCTGCTGCGCCGTATCTTCGAGTCGGGCCAGCGAGTTGTTCAAGTTGTTCACCGCTGTGATCAGGAACACGGTGGCGACGACCACGCAGATGGCAACGATCAGCGCTGCGAAATCAGTGATCTCCATCGGATGCTGGCCTTTCTGTGCCCGGTTGGCCCGACGCCGGTTCGGGACCCCGATCCCCACCCAGTGTGTCGAGACGACGAGCGATCTGGGCCTCGAAGCCCCGGCCGCTGGGGCGATAGTAGCGGGCGTCGGCAACATCGGGCGGCCGATAGGCCTGCTCAACCCAGCCGTCGGCGTGCGAGTGGGGGTACAGGTACCCGTCGCCGTGGCCGAGCGAGGCCGCCCCCTGGTAGCTGGCGTCTCTCAGGTGCATCGGCACCTCGCCGGCAGGTCGGTTCTGCACGTCGGCCATGGCCTGGTTCAGCCCGGCATAGGCACTGTTCGACTTGGGGGCGGTGGCGAGGTGCACGGTGGCATGCGCCAGGTTGATCCGGGCCTCGGGCAGGCCGACGAACTCGACGGCCCGGGCAGCGGCGTCGGCCACCACCAGGGCGAGGGGGTCGGCCATGCCGATGTCCTCGGAGGCGGCGATCACCAGACGGCGAGCGATGAAGCGAGGATCCTCACCGGCTGAGAGCATCCGGGCCAACCAGTAGAGGGCGGCGTCGGGGTCGGTGCCTCGGATCGACTTGATGAAGGCGCTGATCACGTCGTAGTGCTCGTCGCGGCCATACCGCAGCGCCTTCAGGTCGGTGGCCGCCTCGGCGTGGCCCAGCTCGACCAGTGCGGGACCGGCCGTCGCTCCCCCACCTGCGTCGGCCCGCGATTCGGCCTCGGCCTCGGCGAGGGCCACCGCCACCTCGAGGGTGGTCAACGCCTGACGGCCATCGCCCGCTGCCCGCGAGGCCAGGTAGACCACGGCGTCGTCGGTGGCTTCGGCCTCCTCGGCCCGCAGGCCCTTGCGGATCAGCTCGGCCAGGTCGTCCTCGGTGAGCGACTCCAGGCGGAACAGCGTGCTGCGGCTCCGCAGCGGGGCGTTCACCTCGAAGAACGGGTTCTCGGTGGTGGCGCCGATCAGGGTGAGCACGCCCGACTCCACCGCAGGCAGCAGCGCATCCTGCTGGGCCTTGTTGAATCGATGCACCTCGTCGAGGAACAGGATCGTGCCCCTGCCGTGGGCGCCGAGACGCTCCTCGGCCTCGGCGATCACGGTGCGCACGTCCTTCACTGAGGCGTTCACCGCGGAGAGCTGCACGAACTCCTTCGACGACGCGATGGCGACGAGCCGAGCGAGCGTGGTTTTGCCGGTGCCCGCAGGGCCCCACAGGATCAACGACGAGAGCCGGTCGGCCTGCACCAGCTTGCGGAGCGGACCGTCGGGGCCGATCAGGTGCTGTTGGCCGACAACGCCGTCGAGCGACTTCGGCCGCAGCCGTGCCGCCAGCGGCGATCGGTTCTCCAGCCGCACCGCGGCGGCCGCCGCGAACAGGTCAGCGCCGTCGCTCATCGGTTCAGGCTAGGGCGTGAAGGCCTCGAGGGTTGGTGCCAGCTCGTCGAGGTAGCGCAGGGTCTCGTCGGCCGACGGCAGATCGAAGTTCACCGGGGTGAACACGAACTGGCTCACACCGGCCTCGGCGTATCGCTCGAGCCGGTCGAGCCTCGGTCGGCCCCAGACGAACAGCGAGATCGGAATGGCGTCGCCGTCGCGGCCAGCTTCAGTGGCAAGGCGACGGAAGCGCTCGATACCGCCGGTCACGTCGGGCTTGCCCGAGGTGTTCATGACCCCCACGTCGATCGGGCACCATTCGTCGGCGTACTCCGCCGCGTGCTGGATGCCGAGTGGCCCGGCGTTGCCGAGTGCCACTGGGATCGTCGACTGCATCGGCTTGGGTTGCACCCACGCCTCGGGGAACGACTCGCGTTCACCGCTGAAGTGCACGGGGTCGGGTGCCCAGGCCGCCCGGAGCGCCGCCACCCGCTCCCGCATGGCGGAGTAGCGCTGGCCGAACGGAAGATCCGGCTGGTGGGTGGCGAGCTCCTCGGCGTTCCAGCCGACGCCGACCCCGAGGGTGAGCCGGCCCGACGAGACCACGTCGGTGGTCGCGGCGGTGCAGGCGAGGTCGAGCAGATCGTGCTGCAGCAGGAGGCACACACCCGTGCACAGCCGAAGACGTTCGGTGACGGCCCCCGCCGCGGCCAGCGACACGAACGGATCCATCATGTTGAGGTACGACGCCGGCAGCGGCCCGCCGTTGGGATACGGCGATTCTCTCGACGTGGGGATGTGCGTGTGCTCGGGCGCCCAGATCGAGGCGAACCCTCGCTGCTCCAGTTCGATGGCGAGATCGGCCGGGCCGAGGCCCGCTGAATGGTTGCCGGAGAGGTACCCGAAGTCCATGGCCGGCGAGCCTAGGTCAGCTGCTCAGACCGGGACCAAGGCCACCGCCTGCTGCGGGCCTCAGGTGGCCGGAGGTAGCAGGCGCAACCCGAGTTCGTTCAGATGCGCGTCGTCGACCTCGGTGGGCGCACCGGTGAGCGGATCCACACCCGACTGCGGCTTGGGGAAGGCGATGACCTCGCGGATGTTGTCTTCCCCGGCGAGGATCGCGGTGAGGCGGTCGAGGCCGTAGGCGAACCCGCCGTGGGGCGGAGCCCCGTAGCGGAACGGGTTGAGGAAGAAGCCGAACCGGGCGTCGGCCTCCTCGTCGGAAATGCCGAGCAGTGAGAACACCCGCCGCTGCAGATCGGCGTTGTGGATACGGATGCTGCCCGAACCGAGCTCCCAGCCGTTGAGCACCAGGTCGTAGGCGAGAGCCCGCACCGACATCGGATCGCTCTCGAGTTTGTCGAGATCCTCCGGGTGCGGGCTACAGAACGGGTGGTGCCCTGGCCGCGGTGAACCGGTGGCCTCATCGACCCCGACGAACAGCGGGAAGTCGACCACCCACAGGTACTCGTATGGGCCTTCGCTCACCGGCGGGCGAGCGATGTGGTTGCGCAGCTCGCCCAGCACCTCACACGTGGTGTGCCAGTCGTCGGCGATGAGCAGCAGCAGATCGTCGGCTGCGGCCTCGAACGTCTTCACCAGGCCGGCCTGCTCGTCGTCTGACAAGAACTTGGCCACCGGCGAGTCGAGGCTCAGATCCTCGCCCACCTTCATCCACACCATGCCCTTGGCCCCGACCGACTTGGCGTGATCGGTGAGGGCGTCCAGCTTGTTGCGGCCCCACTCCGGGGCGCCGCCCGACACCTTGATGCCCTTGATGGCCTCGGCGGTCGAGAAGGCCTTGAAGCCGGTGCCGGCAAACAGCTCGGTCAGTTCCACCAGTTCCATGCCGAACCGGAGGTCGGGCTTGTCGGAGCCGTAGGTGTTCATGGCGTCGTGCCACGTGATCCGACGGATCGGTTCGGCCGGGCGCTCCCCCGTGACCGCCTCGGCGGCGTCGAGGGCCGACTTCTCGACCGCAGACAGCACATCGTCGACATCGACGAAGCTCATCTCCATGTCGAGCTGCATGAACTCGTACTGGCGATCGGCGCGCAGATCCTCGTCGCGGAGGCAGCGGGCGATCTGGAAGTAGCGGTCGACGCCACCCACCATCAGGAGCTGCTTGTAGAGCTGGGGTGACTGCGGCAGAGCGTAGAAGGTGCCAGGGCGTTGACGCGACGGCACCACGAACTCGCGCGCCCCCTCGGGCGTGGTGGGCATCAGCATCGGGGTCTCGACCTCGACGAACCCTTGGCGCACCATCGCCGAGCGGACAGCAGCGTTGACCTGCGACCGGATTCGGAGGTTGCGCTGCATTCGACCACGCCGCAGATCGAGGTAGCGGTGCCGCAACCGGATCATCTCGTCCACATCGTCGGCCCGCTCGTCCACGGGGAACGGTGGCGGCTCGGCGGCGGAGAGGATCTCGACCTCGGCGTCAACGATCTCGACCTGCCCGGTTGGCAGGGAGTCGTTCACGGTGCCGTCGGGCCGCTGGGCAACAGTGCCGGTGATGCGGAGCACGTACTCCGACCGCACGTCGACCGAGTTGTCGACCACGCACTGGACGATGCCGGAATGATCGCGAAGATCGACGAAGGCCAGGTGCTCACCGTGCTCACGCCGACGATTGACCCAGCCGGTGAGGGCCACGGTTTCGCCGATGTGATCCTGGCGGAGCTCGCCACAGAGGTGCGTGCGCATCATGGATGCGACCCTAACCGCCGTCGACCGGGATCAGGCCCGTTTTCGGGCGGCCCCGACGCGCCACCATGAGTTGGGGCCGTTGCGGCTGTGACGGTCAGCGAACGCTCAGCTGGCGATCAGATCCCGACCGCGACGCATGAAGGCCAGCGCCGTGGCCCGCTGGTCGTCAGCGGCCAGGAGTTCGGCGTAGGTGAGGATCGCCCCGGGGTAGGTGGTGGAGTTCCAGAACGGGTCGTCGTCCAGTGCATCGTCGGGGTACCAGGCCGACACGTAGATGTAGGGCTCGGCGTTCCCACCCTCGGCGTCGCCAGGTGAGAAGCCGTAGCTCCCCCGATGCTTCGCCTCGTCGGAGCCCACCTCGATCGCCGGGTCGAAGTGCTCGGGCCACAGCTGTGGATTCGACGCGTCGACCGATGCCTCGTCGGCCCGCAGCTCCTCCAGAACCGAATAGGCGAACCCGTACCAGTCGGCCAGCACCGAGGCCGACTCGGCGTCGACGCCGAGGTCGTCGTCGAGGCCACCGGGCTCGGGGATGTCGAACTCCGAAGCCCAGGCCACATCGGGCTCGATACCGATCGCCGCACCAGCGGCGTTCAACGTGGTGAGGGGGAACGCGTCGGCCCCATCGCCGGACTGACGCACCAGCTCGGTGCCTTCAACCCGGATCTGGGTGTCGGTACCGTTGAGCGAGAAGAAGGGCGTCCCGAACCCGCCCATCGTGTGCCGCAGTCCGATCTTGCCGTTTACCTGACGGCGGGCCGGCGACATCACATAGGCCGCAACCCGGTGGAGCCCGAGCCGGGTGGTACCGAACCCGGCCGGCAGCGGGCGGAGCCGTGACCAGGCGCCGAGCCACCGGGCCGCTGCGAACCCGGCAACGGCTGGGTCGCTGGCCGCCAGCTCGTCCCAGGTCATCAGATCCGCCGCCCCGGTGCGGGCGATGGGCGACACCACGGCGCCTGCGGCGTCGCTGAGCGCCGGTGGGTCGTCGGCGAACGGTTCGGCGGCGACTGCTGGTGGGGACGGTTCGAGCACGAGGGCGCGCCCTCGGTCACCGGCGATGCGCTGGGCTTCTTCTCGGGCGTTGCGGGGGGAGGCCATGCCCGGAAGCTAACAGCGCCGAGCCAGCGAATCTTCCGCCCGCTACCGCTTCTGCCCGGACACTGAACGGAACACGTCGTAGACGTGCTCGCCGCGGAGCGGCTCACCCCGAGTTTCGCCTCCAGCGAAACGTCGCCCCGCTACCGCTTCTGCCCGGACACCGAACGGAACACGTCGTAGACGTGCTCGCCGCGGAGCGGCTCACCCCGAGTTTCGCCTCCAGCGAAACGTCGCCCCGCTACCGCTTCTGGCCCGACACCGAACGGAACACGTCGTACACGCCGTCGACTTGGCGGATGGAGCGGATGAGCCAGTCGAGGTGGGCGAGGTCGACGATCTCGAAGTCGAACAGCAGCTTGGCGATGCGGTCCTCCGACGTGGACGACGAGGAACTCAACACGTTGATGTGCTGATCCGACACTGCGGTGTACACATCCGCCAACAGGTGCGACCGGTCGTAGGCCCGCACCTCGAGCGACACCACGTAGTTGTCGGGCTGACTGTCGTCGGCCCACTCCACCTCGATGAGACGGTCGGCCTGGGCCGACGCCAACGACTCGGCGTTCGAACAGTCGAGCCGGTGCACCGACACGCCACGACCACGGGTGACGAAACCCATGATGTCGTCGCCCGGCACCGGGGTGCAGCAGCGGGACAGGCGCACGAACACGTCGTCGAAGCCCTCGACCTGCACGCCAGCAGCCGCCGCGTCTCGCCGGCCGCGGTTGCGGGGAGGCATCGGCGGCTCGGGAGCCACCGGCACCGCCGTATCGGCTCCTGCGGCCAGGGTCGACAGTTCCTTGGCGATTCGACCCGCCGCCGACTCCGGCGACACCTGCCCCTCGCCGATGGCGGCGTAGAGCGAGTCGATGTCGGCGAAGTTCATGCCCTCGGCGATGCGATCGAGAGTGCGGACCGAACCGTTGCCGTTGGCACCACTCCCACCGGCGGCACGAGCCGTGCGGGCAAGGTCGGCCTTCGACACACCTTCGCGGCGCAGGGCCCGATCCAGTTCAAGCTTGCCCTGCTTGATGGCATCCTCCCGGCGCT
This sequence comes from Actinomycetota bacterium, assembly GCA_039029735.1. Lineage (GTDB taxonomy): Bacteria > Actinomycetota > Acidimicrobiia > Acidimicrobiales > SZUA-35 > CADEDH01. The sequence continues at coordinate 27,793 of JBCCFL010000064.1, forward strand.
CCCGGGAGAACCACTGCCGGATCTTCGACGACGCCCGATGCGACGACACGAACTTGAGCCAGTCGCGTGACGGCCCGGCACCCTCGACCTTCGAGGTGAAGATCTCGACGGTCTCACCCGAGTGCAGCGGCTCCGACAGCGGCACCAGCCGACCGTCCACCTTGGCCCCGACGCAGCGATGGCCAACGTCGGTGTGGATGGCGTAGGCGAAATCGATCGGGGTGGACCCGGCCGGCAGCGTCATCACCGCGCCCTGCGGCGTGAAGACGAACACTTCTTCCTGTTCGAGATCGATCCTCAGGTTGTCGAGGAACTCGCCCGGGTCGGAGGTGTCCTTCTCCCAGTCGACGATGCGAGACAGCCACGGCATGTCGACGTCGGAGTCGCCGTTGTCGGTGTCTTTGTAGGTGTAGTGCGAGGCCACACCGGTCTCGGCCCGTTCGTGCATCTCGTGGGTGCGGATCTGCACCTCGATCGCCTTGCCCTGGGGGCCGATCACCGTGGTGTGGAGCGACTGGTAGAGGTTGAACTTGGGCATCGCCACGTAGTCCTTGAACCGGCCCGGAACCGGTTTCCACGTGGCGTGGATCGAGCCGAGGGCGGCGTAGCAGTCGCGCACGGTCTGCACGAGCACGCGGATGCCGACGAGATCGTGGATCTCGTTGAACTCCTTGCCCTTCTGCACCATCTTCTCGTGGATCGAATAGAGGTGCTTGTCTCGACCGAGTACCTCGGCGCTGATCCCCATCTCGTCCACCCGGGATCGCACGTCTTCGAGCACCTGGGTGAGGTAGGTCTCACGCTCAGGGGCCCGGATGGCCACCATGTGCTCGATCTCGGCGTAGAACTTCGGATGCAGTGCGGCGAAGCTCAGATCCTCGAGCTGCATCTTCACTTCCTGCATGCCCAGGCGATGAGCGAGCGGAGCGTAGATGTCGAGCGTTTCCTGGGCGATGCGGGCCTGCTTCCAGGCCGGTAGTGCGGCGATCGTACGCAGGTTGTGGAGCCGGTCGCAGAGCTTGATGATCAGAACACGGATGTCCTTGGCCATCGCCACGATCATCTTGCGGAACGACGCCGCCTGCTGCGCCTCCTTGGAGTCGAAGCGAACCCGGTCGAGCTTCGTCAGCCCGTCGACGATGGCGGCGATGTCGGACCCGAACGCACGCTGGATGTCCTCCAGCTCGATACGGGTGTCTTCCACGGCGTCGTGCAACAGCGCAGAGGCAACGCTCACCTCGTCGAGCCCGAGGTCGGCCACGATCCTGGCCACGGCCAGAGGATGCGAGATGTAGGGCTCACCGGAGCGACGGCGCTGCCCGGAGTGGGCCTTGGCCGCCATGCGATAGGCCCGGGCCACCACGTCGATCTGACGCTCCGCGTCGGGGCCGGTGTAGCGCTCGACGAGCGGCGCAATGTGATCTTCGGTCTGGCGCCGCTCCCGACGCCATGGCAGCACTCGCTCGACGGTGACCATTACCTCACTACGTTAGTCGTCGAAGCGTTTCGGGCGGTCACTCGTTCCCCGGCGAGACCGATTCAGCGCTTCCGCTTCTTCCGTGGTCGGGCGTGGGGGGGCCGGGGCGGGGCCACCC